>JAUIBT010000006.1 GCA_030428255.1 Alphaproteobacteria bacterium
TGGGCATCACCTCGGGTGGGACAGCCGTGGGGCCATCGCGCTATGCAGGCTGGCAGATCATTCAGGCCGAAGCCGACGGCTCGAATTACAAGGTCTTGTGGATGAATTCGAGCGGCAGCTACGCCATATGGACCTTGAACAGCTCTGGGGCCTTTGTGAGCAGTGAGCCTGTAGGAAACGTGCAGATCGTCGAAGACACCTTTGGCGCAGACATTGATGGCGACAATGCCATCGGCGTGGCCATGACCACGATAGAGAGCAACCTCAAGGTGACGCTGAAATCCACTCCCAGCCAGTATTTCGTCAATGATGGGAGCGGCGACGTGGGCATCACATCAGGTGGGACAGCCGTGGGGCCATCGCGCTATGCAGGCTGGCAAATCATACAAGCTGAGGTCGAAGGGGCGAACTATAAGGTCCTTTGGAAGAACGTGGATGGCAGCTATGCCATTTGGACCTTGAACAGTTCTGGGGCCTTTGTGGCCAGCGAGCCAGTCAACGATGTCAAGGCCGTCGAAGCCACCTTTGGCGCAGACATCGACGGCGACAATTCTATCGGTCAGCTTCCTGTCTCGCGGATTTTCGTACTGGAAGAGGACCAGGATCAAGCCTACGCCATCGAGGCGGGCGATCCCTACGGCCTAAGCTGAGACCAAGCGAGCGAGGGCAGGGTACAAGCAGCGCATTTCGTCATGTACGCCTGCTGTTCGCGCTCGCGCCGACTTCGGGCAGGCGGGTTGCAGCGAAAATTCCTCACTTCTTTCCCAGGCTTGACACATTTTGCGAGCACTTCATTGACCATAAAAGATCTATAAGCCGGTGGTTTTCGGTCCGTGGTCTGCCCTTTGGTTCCATTTCTGGAGCTTGGCAGTCTACGCGTCGCAGGCGCTGGACCATGACATTTAAAAAATTGGGATTTTTCATATGATCAAGTCAAAAGCCCTGGTATTTGCGGGCTGCGCGAGCCTTTTGTTCGCGACAGGGTGCGTCAAACCCACCGCTATCGCCGACGATCCAGCGACACCTGCAAATCGTCTTACTCTTTTGCTGCCACAGAAAGCCCAGAGCGGTTCGGGCGGGGCAACCAAATTCAAACGAACGGCCGCAGAGGGCGATGGTGGCTCAGCGCGCACGAACGCTGCAGCAGACGATGGCGACGGCGGTTCTTCCAACCAGACCGCTTCTGCAAACGGAATTCCCGGCGCCGGTGCCTTCCCCGGACCGAACGGCATGATGATGCCCGCGCCACTGATGGTCCCTATGATGGGCTCACCCATGCCGGGCGCGATGTTGATGCCGCCCCAAATGCCTCCCATGATGCCGTCACCCATGATGTCGGCTGCCACCCTGAGCAATCCTATGATGGGTACTGGCAGCCCATTTGTGCCAGCAGCACAGGGCATTGGGCCTAACTCGCCTTTGGCTTCACGAGCGGGTCAGCCGAACTTCAATCGCCAAATGGCAGGCATGCCCCAGGCTGCCAATTATAGTAACGTGCCGAGCGTCAATTATCCAACCGGCCCAGCACTGACCGCCAATGCTGGCATGCCTTTGGGGTCCTACTCGCAGTTTGTGCGTCCGACGGGCGCGGTTTACCAAATCACCGACGTGTCGAACGAACCTGATTTGGCGAGCAACTCCAGCAGCCAGCAGACCATTACGGCGGGCAAAGAAACGCGAGAAAAAGCGCGTGCGACTGGAGATGTCTTTATGCGTAGCGGTCCTGGCAAGTCCTACCCAACCCAAGGCGTGATCAAACGCGGTGAGGTCGCTCAGGTGCAGTTCTGCGAAGGCAAGTGGTGCAAGGTTACTGTACAAGGCAAGACGGGTTACTCATCAGCGCGTTTCTTGAACTTCTTCAAGGACTAAGGAGCGCGGTCGCCACTGGCGGTCCAACAAGATAGCAAGGGCGTTGCGGCAGGATCATGTTGCAACGCCTTTTCTTTGTTTCGCGGAGGGCCGCTTGCGCCGACTCTAGCCTAGATCGGTCTGGCTTGGCAGCGAGTGAAGACTGGTAGATCACCGTCCGTCGCCGTTTGATGCGGGGCCGATGCCCTGATTTGCATGCAAATTGCGAGCCCTGCGCCTCCGGTGCGCTTGCTTTGCTGCCTTGGGTTGACAAAACCGCCGGCGTCGGGCGATTTCAAGTGGTGCAATGGCGACTGTGTGGTGCACGGCGCGGCCTTGATAGCCGTGCCTTGCGAAACGCGATTGTTCGCCCGGCCAATACGCAGGAGACATCTCACCATGCCCAGACTCGCTTTCTCACCTCTGGTTCTTCTTTCTGTCTTGAGCCTTGCGGGCTGCTATGCGCCCACAGCGCCTGTTGAGGTGCCTCAACAGGTCTATGCCGTTCAAACGGTGCAGGTTGATCCCCAGGTGCGCACGATTTCTGTGCCGACCACCGTTAGCACGCAAGAATCTCATGTGAGCGCGCGCGTGGACGTGATGATTCGCAAGGGGCCTGGCAAATCCTATCAAGGTTGCGGGCACCTGCCCAAAGGTCAAACCGCTGAGCTGCTAGATTGCAAGGGCAACTGGTGCAAGATTCGCTACAAGGGACAAGAAGGCTGGAGCCACCAGCGCTACTTGAACTTCCATGCCAAGAGGGTCGAAGAGCAGGTGGTGACCCAGCAGGTGGTTGACCCCGGCTATAGCGTTAACTACCTGGTGCCGACCCAGCCTTACTACCGCTACCCGCAGAGCTATAGCGCGCCGACGACCCCGGTCTATTACCGTCCGATCTCGCTGCCCAAACTGCCCGCTCGCGAGCCCGTGCGCATCGGCGGAGCTTGGTGGGAGCCGCGCTAGGGATCGAGCGCGCGCGCTGTACTGGTTAAGGCGGTGAGCTCTGTGTCTTGCAGAGTTGGCCGCCTTTTTTGTGCTCGGATGGAGAAAATCGGCCGGTTTCAGGCGAGTCGCAAGCACCAACGTCCAGACCAATGGAAGGGGGAGCAGGCACGCTGCGGCAAAATGGAGCCGTAATGTTACGGGCGAAGACTTGCACAAACGCAATTTCCTGGCAGTTATGGTGCTTCTTGGCTCCGCGACCTTTCGCACGCTATCCTATGCCGTGCCAAAAGCTAGATTTGGAGCACCGAGATACACAATGAAGCCAGCTGGGCTTTGGGGACCGACGCTGCCTCGAGCGCTCTGCGTAGCTTTAGAATAATTGAGCGGGAAAGATTGAGACTCATGCGTAAATGCCTAACCACCTTTGCAACGCTTTTGGCGGCCTTGGTTGTGGCACCTTCGGCCTTCGCGCAAGAAGCAGCCGGAATTGCCAAGCCCTGGGGCCTGACCTACCAAGAGGCCGCAAGCCAGGTTTTCCAGGAAATTCAAAATTTCCACGACTTCTACCTTATGCCGGTCATGCTGGGCATCTCAGTATTTGTGATCGCTTTGATCGGTTACGTGATGATCCGTTTCCGCGAAAAGGCTAACCCTGTGCCCAGCAAGGTGACACACAACCAAGCGCTGGAAGTGGTGTGGACCGCCATTCCGGTCTTGATCTTGGTCGTGCTGTCGGTTCCCTCGACTCGTTTGCTGTTCAAACAGCAAGTCACGCCGGCCGATACCAACTTCACGCTGAAGGTGACCGGTTTCCAGTGGGCCTGGAACTACCAATATCCGGGCATCAAGGGCAAAGACGGCGAAGATATTGCATTTGACGCCTATCTGATCGGTCGCGATGACCCTAGCGAGCTGACCAATCCCGCGTGGCGCTTGTTGGAGACTGACAACTTCGTTGTGGTGCCGACCGAAACCAACATCCGCATTCAAGTTGCGGCGCGCGACGTTATTCACTCTTTTGCGATCCCTGCTCTGGGGCTGAAGAAGGACGCCATGCCCGGTCGTTTGAACGAGACTTGGACGCGGATCGAAAAGCCTGGCATCTACTTCGGCCAGTGTTCTGAGATCTGTGGCTTGGACCACGGCTATATGCCCATCGCGATCAAGGCCGTTCCTCAAGATCAGTTCAACGCTTGGGTCGCAGCCTCAGAAGTTGATGCGCCTGCAAACGACGTTGTTGCGACCATCCAGGGCCTGGAGCCCAGTGCGGTGACAATTGACACTGCTGCGCTGACGGCTGACACGTTGGTCTCTGACCAACCCGTCACGCGCTAAACGAAATTTGTGAAAGAGAGGATCTGAGTTATGGCAACAGCGAGTGCTGACCATCACGATCATGATCACGCGCCAGGCTTTTTCGCGCGCTGGTTCATGTCAACCAACCACAAAGATATCGGAATTTTGTACCTGTGGTACGCCGGTATCATGGGCCTGATTGGCGGCTTTGTCTCCCTGCTGATGCGCATGGAGTTGCAATACCCCGGCCTGCAAATCATTCAAAACCTGCCGATCGACGCGGCTCCGGGGCACGTGTGGAACGTCCTGATTACCGCCCACGGCGTGATCATGGTCTTCTTCTTCGTCATGCCGGCACTGATCGGGGGCTTTGGTAATTACCTGCTGCCGCTGATGATCGGTGCGCCGGACATGGCTTTCCCGCGCCTGAACAACATTTCGTTCTGGTTGCTGGTGCCTTCAATCCTGCTGCTGATCCTGTCTGCAATCGTTGACACCGGTGTTGGTACTGGCTGGACGGTCTATCCACCGCTGTCGGTGAGTGACCCGAACCATTCCGGCATCGCGATGGATCTGGCGATCTTCTCGCTGCACTTGGCCGGTGCGTCATCGATCTTGGGTGCGGTGAACTTCATCACAACCATCTTCAACATGCGCGCGCCCGGTATGACCCTGCACCGCATGCCTTTGTTCGCCTGGGCCATGCTGGTCACGGCCTTCTTGCTGCTGTTGGCCGTTCCGGTTCTGGGTGGTGGCATCACCATGCTGCTGACCGACCGCAACTTCGGCACCACCTTCTTTGATCCTGCTGGTGGCGGCGACCCGGTTCTGTTCCAGCACCTGTTCTGGTTCTTTGGCCACCCTGAAGTTTACATCATGATTCTGCCGTCCTTCGGTTTGATATCTCACATCATCTCAACCCACTCCAAGAAGCCGATTTTCGGCTACCTGGGCATGGCTTACGCCATGGTTGGTATCGGTGTTGTTGGCTTCGTTGTTTGGGCGCACCACATGTTCACCGTTGGCATGGGTGTTAATGTTGAGTGGTACTTCTTGCTGGCGACCATGGTCATTGCCGTGCCGACTGGCATTAAGATCTTCTCTTGGATTGCGACCATGTGGGGCGGCTCCATTCGCTTCACCGTGCCGATGCTCTATGCAATCGCGCTGTTGATTTTGTTCACCATCGGCGGCGTGACCGGCGTGGCTTTGGCAAACGCAACCTTCGATTTCGCTGTTCACGACACTTACTACGTGGTGGCACACTTCCACTACACTCTGTCTATGGGCGCAGTCTTCGGCATCATCGGAGCCTTCTACCACTGGATCGGTAAGATGTCGGGACGCCAGTATCCCAGCGTGATCTCTCACATCCAGTTCTGGACTTTCTTCATCGGCGTAAACTTGATCTTCTTCCCGCAGCACTTCTTGGGAATGCAGGGCATGCCGCGCCGCTATCCAGACTACAACGACGCTTATGCAGGTTTCCACTACATCTCGTCTCTTGGCTCCTACCTGACCTTTGCGTCTGCCATCCTGTTCGTCTTCATCGTGTTCTATACCATCATGTTTGGCCGTCGCGTTGGCGACAACTACTGGGGTGAGGGTGCGACCACACTGGAATGGACCGTCAGCTCTCCGCCGCCGTTCCACACCTTCGAAGACCTGCCGGTGATCGAAAAAGATCCGAACCACTAAGGTCGAGCGTTAGGCTGTTCAAAGCCGTGTAGAAGATTGGGCCTGCTCTGTGTCGGAGCGGGCCCTTTTCTTTGGTCCAGGCCTGGACAGGGTTAGGAATAGGCTGTGGGCGAAGGAGACGCTGCGATGATGCGCGCACTTTGCGCTTTGCAGTTGGGGCACTATGTCAGGCCTAGGTGAGACGCGCTCCAAGCGGCCGGTGCAAGGCGCGGGTAGGGAGCTGGCGCGGCCAGCGGTTCGATGTAACAGCCATGAGGCAAGGGGGACCAGGCATGTCAGTGCTTGATCAGGCTCAAAGCAATTCAGATGAAGGCGATGCGGGCAGCCAAGCCAGGGCGCACGACGCCTCCGACGCAGGTCCACGCGAGGCCACGGCGCGCGACTACTATCAACTGCTAAAGCCACGCGTCATGACACTGGTGGTCTTCACCGGTATCGCTGGTATGTTGGTGGCTCCGGGCTTCTTGCATCCGGTGCTGGCGGTTGTCGGCATTTTGTGCATCGCGGTCAGCGCGGGCGCGGCGGGTGCCATCAACATGTGGTATGATCGCGATATTGATGCGGTCATGAAGCGGACGGTCAAGCGCCCCATTCCTTCAGGCCGGATCGTTGCCGACGAAGCGCTTGCGCTTGGCATTTTCTTGTCAATTGCCAGCGTCATGGTCATGGGGCTGGCGACCAATTGGCTCGCGGCTGGGCTGCTGGCAGGGGCCAACCTGTTCTACGTGGTGATTTACACCATGTGGCTGAAGCGCCGCACGCCGCAAAACATCGTCATTGGTGGCGCCGCTGGTGCATTTCCGCCCATGATTGGCTGGGCAGCCGTGACCGGCGACGTGACCTGGACCCCCATCGCCATGTTCTTAATCATCTTTTTGTGGACGCCGCCGCACTTCTGGGCGCTGGCTCTGTTCCACGAGGGCGACTATGGCGCTGCCAAGGTTCCCATGCTGCCCAATGTGGCAGGCGCGCGCGCCACAAAATGGCAGATGCTGATCTATACACTTGTGCTTTTGCCTGTGTCCATGGTGCCCATGTTCATGGGTGTCAGCTCTTGGTACTACGGCATGACTGCGGGCTTCTTGTCGCTCACCTTCATCGCCATGGCGGTGCTGGTGTTACAGGCGCCCGACGAGGATCACAGCGCTGCCAAGACCATGTTTCGCTTTTCGCTGCTATATCTGACCGGCATCTTCGCGGCCTTGATGGTCGATAAGCTGCTCGCAACCCTGTTCTTACCGGAATTGACCTGACATGTTGGCTGAAACCTTCGGAATTTCTTTTCTCTACATCAGTGCCGCCGGAGCAGCGGTGTTGTTTGCGTTTCTTTGCTCCGTTGTCGCGGGGCTAAAGGGACAGAACCGCCTGCTGTGGGCGGCGATTGGCGCGGTGACCTGGTTCATCGGCTTGATCGTTCTTGCCATGATGCCGATCCAAGGTGGAGAGGCGGGGCCAAAACGCATTCGCCAACAACGATCTTGGGTGATCTTTGGGTTGCTGATTGCTTTTGTCGTCTTGGTTTATGTCGTGGCCATGGTTCAGATGGGCCAATTGGTGCGTGGTTAGGGCCTCTGGCAAAGCTTGGCCGAGGTTGAATTCTTGAAGGACAGATCGCTTATGACATCAAAAACATGGCTCCCGATCGTGCTGGTTGGCCTTGTCGTTGGTATGCTGGGGCTCTCCTTTGCAGCGGTGCCGCTGTATCGCATCTTTTGTCAGGTGACCGGATACGGCGGTACGACAGGAGTTGCGGCGGCGGCACCTGGCCATACGGACGAATCACGGCGCATGACGATTCGCTTTGATGCCAACACCAACAGCGACCTAGCGTGGCAATTCAAGGCCGCGCAGGCCAGCACAGAGGTGATTGTTGGCGAATCCTCCCTGGCATTCTATGAAGCGACAAATCGCTCAGACCAAGATACCTGGGGGACTGCTACTTTTAACGTGACGCCGCTAGAAGCTGGAAGCTATTTTGTCAAAACAGATTGCTTCTGCTTCGAGGCGCAAAAATTAGCCGCAGGTGAGTCCGTTGACATGCCCGTGGCATTTTATATTGATCCTGAGCTGGAAGACGATCCCTATCTGCAAGACGTGACCACAATCACCTTGTCCTACACCTTCTTCCCCATTCCCAAAGAGGAGTGGCCGGATGAAGCCCAGTAGCGCATCGCGACGGTGGGGCTGGCAAGGCACAGAAAAGATACCAACCGCGGACCCGCTTGATAATGCGGGCCAAAGGAGAGAACATGAGCGCTAGACACGATTACCACTTGGTGAACCCAAGTCCTTGGCCGATGGTCGGAGCCATCTCGGCTGGCTTGATGACCTTTGGGGCGGCCAACTTTTTTAATTTGAACAAGAACGGTGAAAGCCTGTGGATGGGCCTGCCCGCTTGGTGGCTCTTGGCCGTCGGCTTCATCGGCGTGCTGCTGACCATGTTCATGTGGTGGCGCGATGTCATCCGCGAAGCCCACGGCGGCGACCACAAGCCGGTTGTTCAGCTTGGCCTGCGTTACGGTGTGATCCTGTTCATCATCTCTGAAGTGATGTTCTTCGTGGCCTTCTTTTGGGCTTTCTTTGATTTCAGCCTGTTTCCGCGTGCGGTGACCGCCATTGCGCCTTTGGTCGGCGACTTCTCGGAAGTGGCTGATATGAACGCGCGTGGCGTTTGGCCACCGGTTGGTATTCACACCTTCGATCCGCTGGGCGTTCCCTTGCTGAACACCCTGGTGCTGCTGCTGTCTGGTACGACTGTGACCTGGGCGCACCACGCTTTGTTAGAGGGCAACCGCCGCGCCTTCATGTGGGGCTTGGGCTTGACCGTGATCTTGGGGCTGTCGTTCACCGGACTTCAGGCTTTGGAGTATATCGAAGCAGCGTTTGCTTTCACCGAAGGCGCCTATCCGTCAACCTTCTTTATGGCCACCGGTTTTCACGGCGCACACGTGATCATTGGCACCATTTTCTTGGCGGTAAACTGGCTGCGCGGTGCATCGGGCCATTTCACTGAGAAGCAGCACTTCGGCTTTGAAGCAGCGGCTTGGTACTGGCACTTCGTGGACGTAGTGTGGTTGTTCCTCTACATCGCTGTCTACTGGAACCTCTTCACCCAGCTTTCAGTCGCGTAGAGCAGACGAGGCCTTATGCCCTATACGATAGAGAAGGGGCGCGAGGCGCGCTCCTTATGGTCCAGCGTTTGGCAGTCTGGTTTTAGATGCCGCTGCCCGCGCTGCGGCGTTGGATCGCTTTATCAAGGGATCGCCAAGGTTCGCCCTGCTTGCAGTCACTGCGGGCTGGACCTGGCGCAAGAGGATGCCGGCGACGGTCCGGCACCCTTTTTGACCATGCTGGTAGGCGTGCTGGTTATGCCGCCTGCGCTTTGGTATGAATTTACCTTCGAGCCACCAGTTTGGCACCATGCCTTGCTGTGGCTGCCACTGATCTTGGCGCTAACGATCGGCACCTTGCGGCCCGCAAAATCGTTGTTGATCGCTCTGCAGTACCGCTTTAAGGCCAGTGAGGCGGAAGAAAGCTTCGCGGACGACGATGAGGCAAATGAGGCCGATCAGTCTGGCCGCGAGCAAGATGGGACCAACCAGCCCTGATGCTGTCGAGTTTCCGATTCCGTCCTCTGCTGACTCTGGTCGTTGTCCCAGCGCTGCTGGTCTTGATGGGCCTCGCGGTTTGGCAGTTTCAGCGCCTTGGATGGAAATCGCGTCTGATCGCCGAGGCTCAGTCCGGGCTTTCACAACCCGCCGTGCTCTACGAAAGCGGGCAAGACCCTGACCCGCTCAAGCCCTACATTGTACGCGGTGAGCTGAGGCCCGCCCAATCTATCAACCTCTATGGCCATCGCGTCATGGGCGTCACTGGGGCCCATCGGGTCAGCTTGTTGGTGCTGGAAGACGGCCGTCACCTGGCGCTCAATCGCGGCTGGGTGCCCCAGAACTGGCAAGACCCCGATTTGAGCCCCAGGCCGTTTGAAGCGCGGGTTATTTTGCGTAAGGTCGAAGGCACGCGCGGGTTCGATCCGGCAAACGCCAATGTGCCTGAGCGTGACATTTGGGTCTACGCTGTGCCCGATCAATTGGCGAAGGCCTGGGGCGTAGAGCAGATCTTGGAGCCTGTCGCTTATCCCTTGCGCGACAGCGAGCAGGGCTTTAGCCCGCACAATGACCAGGTTCCCTTGGGTCACTTGCCGAAGGTCAGTTTGCACAACAATCACCTGGGATATGCGCTCACCTGGCTGGCCCTGGCTGCGGCCTTGCTGGGTATCTATGGCATCTTGAGCCTGGAACGCGGACGCGGCGAAATCTAGTTGCTCTCAGCCTTGCTCTGAGGCCTATTGGTGGTGGCGCGCAAGCCGCGCCCAGCTATGATTAAGCCTTCGAATAATGCCTGAAAATTAGGACACTCCCAATGACCGCCTATCGCCAGCTTGAAACCCACTATCAAGAGATATCCGTTATCGACGAGGCTGCCTCGATTTTGAATTGGGACTACGCGGTCATGCTGCCCAACGGCGCGAGCGAAAACCGCGCTGAGCATTTGGCGCTGTTGGCCAAGTTGAGCCACGAGCGCCGCCAAGACGCCCGCGTTGGTGACTGGCTGGCAGAGGCCGAGGGAAAGCTGGATGCGGCTGACGAAGAAGAAGCATTCTGGCAGCGCGCCAACCTGCGTGAGATAGAGCGCAGCTATCGCCAGGCGACTGCAATCCCTGCCGATCTGGTCGAAGCCAAGTCCAAAGCCATGACCCGCTGCGAGACCCGCTGGCGCCAGGCCCGCGCGGACGCCGACTTCTCATCCGTGCTGCCTGAATTGACCGAGGTCTGGAACCTCACTCGGCAGGAAGCGGAGATCTTGTCTGAGGCCAGTGGTCTGTCGCTTTACGACGCTCTGCTGGATCTGTACGAGCCCGATGGGCGGGCGGCCGACATTGACGCCTTGTTCGAAGACTACAGCGCGTTCTTGCCGGATTTCTTGGAAGCGGTTCTGTCCAAACAAAGTGCACAAGGAGCATTCCAGGCTCCAAGCGGGCCATTTTCGATCCAAGATCAGCGCGCTTTGGGCGAGCGGGTAATGGGCGTTTTGGGCTTTAATTTTGAAAACGGCCGCTTGGATGTTTCCACCCACCCGTTTTGCGGCGGTACGCCCGCGGATGTGCGGATGACCACGCGCTATGATGAGGCTGATTTCACCTCAGCGCTGATGGGGGTGATCCACGAGACCGGCCACGGCCTCTATGAACAGGGCTTGCCCCTGACCTGGCGCAAGCAGCCAGTGGGCAAAGCGCGCGGCATGGTTATGCACGAAAGCCAATCGCTGTTCATGGAGATGCAAGTCGGTCGCTCGCCGGCCTTTCTTTCCTACCTGCGGCCCATGCTGACCGAAGCCTTTGGCGGCAGCGGCGAGGCCTGGAGCCTGGAAAACCTCAAGCGGCTCTATTCCAAGGTCGAGCGCAGTTTGATCCGCGTCGAGGCGGATGAGGTCACCTATCCAGCCCACGTCATCTTGCGTTATCGCTTGGAGCGCGCAGTGCTGGCCGGTGATTTGGCGCTGGCCGATCTGCCGGGGGCCTGGAACCAGGGCATGCAGGAGGCCTTGGGCGTGCAGCCGCCGCACGATGGCTTGGGCTGCTTGCAGGATATTCACTGGTACATGGGCGCCATTGGCTATTTCCCGACCTATTCGCTGGGAGCCATGGCTGCTGCGCAACTGGCCGAAGCGGCGCGTGCTGCGGTGCCAGATTTCGACGACTTGCTCGCCCAGGGCGACTTGGCCCCGGTTCTGGAGTGGCTGCGCCGGGCTGTGCACGGCAAGGCCTCAAGCCTTTCGACCCAGGACATCTTACGCGAAGCCACCGGCAAACCGCTGTGCGCCGCTGCCTTCAAGGCGCATCTGCAAAGCCGTTACCTGGGGGGCTAAACGTGGCAGGGCTAACGACCCAAGACCGGCTGTTTGCAGGCCAGAACACCACCTGGTCGCCGGATCGGCGCTATCGTTACTTCTTGCGGCGACCGTGGTGCGAGCAATTGGACCAAGGCTTTGCCGAGGCTGGCGCGGACGACATGCAGCGCCCGCCGATCGCCTTTCTTTTGCTCAATCCCTCGACCGCCGACGAGCGCAAGGATGACCCCACCGTGGCCCGCTGTCGGCGCTATGCAGTGGCCTGGGGTTTTGGTGAGGTGATTGTTCTCAATGCCTTTGCCTACCGCGCGACCGATCCTAAAGACATGCGCGCCCAGAGTGACCCTGTGGGCCCTGAGAACGACGCGACGCTGCTTGCGACCCTGCCAGTGGTGCAGGCCTTGGGCGGACGCCTGGTCTGCGGCTGGGGCAATCACGGTGCGCACCTTGGCCGCTCGGACCATTTGCGCGAGTTGCTGGCTGATTTCCAGGGGCTGCGCTGCTTTCCCAAAACCAAGGCGGGCGAGCCCGGCCATCCTCTCTACCTGCGAAAAGATGTAGCCCTTCAGGATCTTTAGAGTGAGGATTTGGCTTCTGGTCAGGGGGCGTCCTTCATCGCGCACGCCAGGCGAAAGCGCCTGCCATCATGCCCGGCGAAAGCGCCTGCCGTCATGCCCACACGCAAAAGCCGGGCACCCCGAAGGGGCCCGGCCTAAGTGCTAAGTTGCCGGTCCGAGTTACTCGGCGGCTTTGGCCTGTGCGGCTTGATCGTTGGCAGGCTCAACTGAAATCAGTGACTTGCCGCGCTGACCAGAGTGGAACTTCACCTTGCCCTCGGTCAGTGCAAACAGAGTGTGGTCCTTGCCCATGCCGACGTTGACGCCGGGGTGGAACTTTGTGCCACGCTGGCGCACCAGGATGTTTCCAGCCAGTACAGCTTCGCCGCCGTACTTCTTCACGCCCAGGCGTTTGGATTCTGAATCGCGGCCGTTCTTCGAGCTACCGCCAGCCTTTTTGGTTGCCATGTTTTTGTCCTTTCAGGGTCTGGCGCTCCTCCGCATGGATGGACGAAAGGCCGTCCCCCCAAGGGCTGTGAGTGTCTCAGACAAAAGCGGGCACCTCGTCAGAAGTGCCCGGTAAATTTGGCCTGTTTAAAGACCATGTCGCGATGAAATTCAAGTGCAAATGCACCGGCTGCTCATCGCGACTCCGCAAAATCGACCGATTAGCGCGAGGCGAGGTCGGTGTAGGGACGCTGGTCGTGACCAACGTAGAGCTGACGCGGGCGAGAGATCTTTTGTGACGGATCTTCGATCATTTCTTCCCATTGGGTAATCCAGCCCACGGTGCGCGCCAAAGCGAACAGCACGGTGAACATGGAAGTCGGGAAGCCCATGGCCGACAGGATAATGCCTGAGTAGAAATCGACGTTCGGATACAGTTTGCGCTCGACGAAGTAGGGGTCATTCAGAGCGATCTGCTCCAGCTCCATCGCCAGCTCCAGCTTAGGATCGTTGACGCCCAGTTCGCCCAAAACCTTGTGTGCTTCTTCACGCATGATCTTGGCACGCGGGTCGAAGTTCTTGTAAACGCGGTGACCAAAGCCCATCAGACGGAAGGGGTCGTCCTTGTCCTTAGCACGCGCTACGTACTCGGGGATGTTGTCCTTGTGGCCGATTTGCTCCAGCATCTCCAAAACGGCTTCGTTCGCACCGCCATGCGCCGGGCCCCACAGCGACGCAATGCCCGCAGAAATACAGGCAAAGGGGTTGGCACCCGACGAACCTGCAATGCGCACGGTCGAGGTCGAGGCGTTCTGCTCGTGGTCAGCGTGCAGGATGAAGATACGATCCATAGCGCGTTCAAGGATCGGGTTCACAACATAGTCTTCTGTTGGAACGCCAAAAACCATTTGCAGGAAGTTACCTGAATAGGAAAGGCTGTTCTTCGGGTACACGAAGGGCTGGCCGATGGAATACTTATAGGTCCAAGCCGCAATGGTCGGCATCTTAGCAATCAAGCGCATCGCCGCGATTTGGCGCTGCTTGGGATCAGTGATGTCGGTCGAGTCGTGATAGAAGGCTGACAGCGCGCCAACAACACCAACCATGATGGCCATGGGGTGCGCGTCGCGCCGGAAACCACGGAAGAAGTAGGTGATCTGATCGTGCAACATGGTGTGGTTCGTTACGGTGTTAACGAACTCTTCTTTTTGCTGCTTGTTGGGCAGCTCCCCGTACCACAGCAGGTAACAGGTCTCCATGAAGTCCGACTTGGACGCCAGGTCCTCGATGGAATAGCCACGGTGCAGCAATATGCCTTGATCGCCATCAATATAGGTGATGGCGGAATCCGTCGAGCCAGTTGAAGTGAAACCTGGATCATATGTGAACATGCCGGTTTGCTTATACAGCGCGCGGACATCAATCACACTCGGTCCAACAGAGCCCTTCAGGACGGGAAGCGTAAACTCGCTGCCGTCTTCGTTGTTGCGGAGGGTGAAGGATTGCGTGGTCGATGTATCCATGGAGTCTTCCTTTGTGTTATTGGGCAGTGCCTGAGCGGTGTCGGCTATAGGATTCTTGCGACCGACAATATTTCCGAGTATCTTGTGTAGGACACTCATAATTCTGTTTCCCTTTGTTTTGACTTTTTGACAAGTCGGGCATCTGTTCGGACCTCAAACAATCGGCGCGCGCCTATTGGACTAGGCGGCTCTCAATTCGTCGTAGGGTCTCTTGCTTGCCAAGGACCGCCATAACCTCGCTAACGCCAGGTGAGCTCATGGTCCCGGTCAAGGCCGCGCGCAGAGGTTGGAAGACCTTGCCGATCTTTAAGTCTCTTTGCGCCGCAAATTGTTTCAAAGCAGACGTTAGCGCCTCTTCTTGCCAGTCTGGCAGGTCCTGGGCAAACTCTTTTACCGCGACCAATAGCGCCAGGCCGTCTTCGTCCAGGGCCTTGGCGGCTTTGTCATCCAGCGGCAGGGGCAAGGGGCGGCAGTAGATGCCAGCCTGCTCAACCAATTCAGGCAGCGTTTTGGAGCGCTCGACCAAGCTCGCCAGGCCCGCGGTGATCCAAGCGCGCTGTTCTGGGCTTGGGTCAATGCCCTGGTCTGCCAGACGCGGCCACAGCAGGGCGAGCAAGGCCTCAGGCTCCGCGGTCTTCATGTAGTGCGCATTGACGTGCTTGAGTTTTTCTATGTCAAAACGCGAGGGGCTCTTGCCGACCGCGTCCAGCTCAAACCATTCAATGGCTTTGTCGGTGGGAATGATTTCTTCATCGCCGTGGCTCCAGCCCAAGCGCAGCAGATAGTTGCGCATGGCTTCGGGCAGGAAGCCTGCCTCTTCGTACCACTCGACGCCCAGGGCGCCGTGACGCTTCGACAGCTTGGCACCGTCTGGACCGTGGATCAGCGGGATGTGGGCCTGAACCGGAAACGCCCAGCCCAGAGCGTCAAAGATCACCTTTTGCCGAAAAGCGTTGTTCAGGTGATCGTCACCGCGAATGACGTGGGTGACGCCCATGTCGTGATCATCCACCACCACCGCCAACATATAGGTCGGTGTTCCATCCGCGCGCAGCATGACCAAATCATCCAGGTCATCGGCGGGTTTGGTGACCGCGCCCTGAACCTGATCGTTGATGGTCATTTCGCCCGTTTGCGGCGCTTTGATACGCACGACATAGGGTGAGCCCGCCGGAGCCTCGCTCGGGTCGCGATCGCGCCAAGGGCTTTGGAACTTAAAGCCCTGCTTCTTCGCCTCAGCATCGGCGCGCAGAGCCGCTAGCTCTTCCTGGCTGGTGTAGCACTTATAGGCTTTGCCCTGCGCCAACAGCTCGTGGGCGACGGCCTGATGGCGCTCCAGATTTTGCGATTGAAAAACAATGTCGCCGTCGTGCTCCAGGCCCATCCAGCGCATGCCGTGGATGATGGCGTCGATGGCCGCCTGGGTTGAACGCGCGCGGTCCGTGTCCTCAATGCGCAGCAAGAAGCGGCCTTGGTGATGGCGCGCCAGCAACCAGTTGAACAGAGCCGTGCGGGCTCCACCGATGTGCAGGAAGCCGGTTGGCGAAGGCGCAAATCGCGTAACGATCGTCATTTATGTGTGGATCACTTATCAAGTGCGGAGGTTTTGCTATAGTTTGCGCCTGCATAGCATAGGCAGCCACGCGATCCAAGCGGCTGCGTGCTTGGTCTGTTTTCGAGGTAAAGAGTGTCAAAACGCCCCTCCCTTCACCAGCGCCTTTGGCGGGGCTGGCGTCCACAGCCAGCCTGGTTGGTGGCGGTCGCGCAAAGCGCTGAAGGCGACTTGACGCGGCCAGGCCATCCTTGGGTGGAGACTCCAGCAATCGCAAGCCGTGAGCAGGACTGGCTGACAGCTTGGCGGCGCTTGCTGCGCGCTTTGCTGGGGCGTGTAGCGCGCGACGCAGCTTTGGCACTGGCGAACTGGCCCTTGCTGGCTTTGACCGGCCTACCTGCGGGCATTTTGATCTATTTTGCCTTGCCCAGCGAGCCGCCACTCTGGCTGGGTGCGCTTGGCCTGGCCATGAGCTTGTTGCTGTTTGCAACGGTCCAGCGCTGGCGGAAGGCTTCGGCGCTCAGCGCGCGCCATGGGCCGGTGTCCTCACTGGTTCTCTTGCTGGTCGCCGGCCTGGTTATGGCGAGCCTTGGGGTGACGGCAGCCAGCGTTCGCACGGCTTGGCTGGCAACGCCCAGCCTGGAGCGGCCAATCTTCGCCAAGACGGTTTCCGGGCAGGTCGTGCGCAGTGAAGCAGAGGCAGAGGCTTGGCGCATTTGGCTTGCCCCGCAGTCCGTAGATGGCTGGCCGGCTGAGGCCAAGCTCCCGCGTTTGTTGCGGCTGCGCTTGGCAGCCACGGAAGACCTGGACCCGCAAAAGCTGCAAGTTGGTGCGCTGCTGTCGGGGCGAGTGCAGGCCTTTACGCCCGCAGCCCCGGTGCGCCCAGGTGGGCTGGATGTCCAGCGACTGGCCTATTTCCAGGGCATCGGTGGCTATGGGCGCTTCATGGAGGCTCCCGAGCTGATCGCGGCCGCTCCCCGCGCGGGACCCTCGGCCCTGATCGAGCTGTGGCGCGAGCGCCTGGCCAGTCATCTGCGTCAGCGGTTTAGCGGCGATCTGGGGCAGGCTATGGCCGCGCTTGTGGTCGGGACGAGTCAGGGCATTTCGGAGGCCAGCAAGGAGGCCATCCGCAAGTCGGGCCTGGCGCACCTCTTCGCGATCTCGGGCCTGCATATGGGCATTGTGGCAGGCTTCGCCTTCTTCTGCTTTCGCTTTGCTTTGTTGGGTTTGGGCGGCCTGGGCCTGCACCTTCACGCCAAGAAGGTCGCCGCCTTGCTCAGCTTGCTGGTGGGGTTGGGATATCTCGCGATATCAGGCGCTGCCATCCCGGCTCAGAGGGCCTTCTTGATGCTGGCGTTGGTCTTGGCTGCGGTTGCCTTTGACCGCCAGGCTTTTTCGCCGCGCTTGGTCGGCTGGGCCGCCTTAGCGATCTTGTTGCTGCGCCCTGACACCTTGCTGACGCCCAGCTTTCAGATGTCATTTGCGGCCGTGTCGGCGCTGATCGCCTTCGCGCCGCTCTGGCAACGCTGGCTCAACCAAAGTTTCTTCAGTGCGGAGGGGCAGGAGCGCGCCGCCTGGCAAGTGTTTGGAGCTAAAGCGGGTGGGCTCATGACCACCTCAGCCATCGCCACTTTCGCGACTGCGCCCTTTGTGCTGGCCACCTTCCACCGCTTGGCCTTGGCAGGATTGGTGTCAAATCTGCTCGCGGTGCCGCTGACGGGTCTTTGGATCTTGCCTTGGGGTATGCTCGGCCTGGCGCTTTCGCCGCTGGGATTGGGTGACTTGGGCTTTGTGCCCATGAGCTGGGGCGTGGCGCTGTTGCTTGAATGGGCGCGGTGGATTTCGGCCCTCGATCTGGGGTTGATCTATCTGCCGAGTTTTGCCGGGGCTTGGACCGCACTGACGGGCTTGGCGCTCTGGCTGTCGCTCCTTACGCGTGGCTCCTTGCGTTTGGTTGCAGCGGGGATGCTGGCGGTGAGCTTCCTTGGCCCTATGACCGGCGAGCGTGCGGTGGCCTTTATTGCGCCCAATGCCCGCTCGGTGGCCCTGTCGAGCCCGCAGGGGCTGATTTTGTACCGCGCCCGTGCTGGCTCGTTTACTGCGGATCAATGGGCGCAAGCGCAAGGCTGGCAGCCGACCCTGAGCCTTAAGCAAGCCGTAGCCCAAGGTTTGCTGCGCTGTGACGAGCTGGCATGCGTGACCGCTGGCCCCAAACCCATCGCTATAAGCCAAGACTTTGAAAGTCTGATCCAGGATTGCCATGCGGCCAGCCTGGTCATCTCTTTGCGGGCGTCGATACAGGGCTGCGCTGCGGCGCTGATCGACTATCAGCGGATCCGCCACGGCGGGGCTATCAGCGTCTATCGCCAGGATGCTGGTTGGCGGATCAAAGAGGTCCGCGACTGGCAAGGCAGCAGGCCCTGGAGCCGCTGGCCAGATCCGCCTGCATCAGAATAAGGGCCGCGCTCTAGGGCGACAGGCCCAGCGTTGCGTCACTGGCACCGGCGCCGTCCATCTCGCCACAGCCCTAGACCAAGCGATGCATAGAGCCCTGGGTCGTGGCGCGCTCTTGGTTCAAGATCATACCTTATGCGAACGCCGCGCCACAGTGGCCGTTCTGCGAGAAGATAATGCGCTGAAAAACAAGTAAAATTATGGCGTGCCAATGGATGGGACGACGCGGCTTTAGTAGTAGCCAGCCGACACCAGGGGCGCTGCCAGCCGCGCCAGGCTGGCCTCGATGGCGTGCTTCCAGGTGTGTTTGAAGCTTGGCCAAACGCGCAAGCAAAAGCCCCGCAGAACCGCTGAAAATTCAGCGCTCGACGGGGCCATGATGCAAAGGCTTGCTGCCTGATTGATCGCGCTTTTGCCTTAGATCGTGCGCTCAACCATTTTCTTTTTGATCTCAGCAATCGCTAACGCCGGGTTCAATCCCTTAGGACAGGTCTTGGTACAGCTCATGATGGTGTGGCAGCGGTAGAGGCGGAAGGGGTCTTCCAGCGCATCCAGGCGCTCACCCGTCGCCTCGTCGCGGCTGTCGGCGATCCAGCGATAGGCTTGCAGCAGCACGGCTGGGCCCAAATAGCGGTCGCCGTTCCACCAGTATGACGGGCAGGAGGTCTGACAGCAGAAGCACAAAATGCACTCCCACAGACCGTCGAGCTGCTCGCGCTCCTCTGGCGTTTGGGGACGCTCGCGCTCGGGCATGCGGCTCTCGGTCTTCATCCAAGGCTCGATCATCGCATACTGAGCATAGGGCACGTTCAGATCGGGCACCAAATCTTTGACCACCGGCATGTGCGGTAGAGGATAGATTTTGACATCACCCCTAATGTCTTCGATCGGCTTGGTGCAAGCCAAGGTATTGCGCCCATCGATGTTCATGGCACAAGAGCCACACACGCCCTCGCGGCAGGAGCGGCGATAGGTCAAGGTGGTGTCCTGCTCGGTCTTGATTTTTTGCAGAGCGTCCAAGACCATGGGACCGCACTTGTCCAAGTCCACGTGGTAGGTGTCCAGGCGCGGGTTCGCGGACTTGTCCGGGTCCCAACGGTAGATCTTAAAGGTCTTGGTGCGCTTGGCGTCTTTGGGCTTCAGGTGTTCCTTGCCTTTGACGACCTGGGAATTGCGAGGTAGCGAAAATTCAACCATGTCTCTTCGTCCTTAGTACACGCGTTTTTGCGGCGGGAAGACCTCGACATCGTCGGTCATGGTCTCAAGCTTCACCGGGCGGTAGTCGATCTTGGCCTTGCCCTCATCGTTGACCCAGATCAGCGAGTGCTTCAGCCAGTTTTGGTCATCGCGAGAGACGTGGTCCTCGCGGCTGTGTGCGCCGCGGCTCTCAGTGCGGTTGCGCGCGCCTTTCATGGTCGCCACGGCCTGATAAGAGAGGTTGTCGAACTCCAGGGCTTCCATCAGTTCTGAGTTCCAGACCAGCGAGCGATCCGCCAGACCAATGTCTGACTTCTTCTCCCACATGGCGTCAAGGCGCTGGACGCCTTCTTCCAGCGACTCGCCGGTGCGGAAGACCGCGGCGCAATCCTGCATGGTGCGCTGCATCTCGTCGCGCAGGGCGGCCGGGGCAATCGAGCCTTTGGCGTGGCGCGTGCGATCCAAACGCTCCAGGGCGCGGTCGTTGCCGGTTGCCGGCAGCTCAGGCTGGGTCGCGCCAGCCACCAACTCTGCCCCGCAGCGCAGGCCAGCGGCGCGGCCGAACACCACCAAATCCAACAGCGAGTTCGAGCCCAGGCGGTTCGCGCCATGGACCGACACACAGGCCGCCTCGCCAACAGCCATCAGGCCGGGCACGGGGCTGTGCGGATCGTCGCCCTTCATGGTGACCACCTCGCCATGGAAGTTGGTCTGAACGCCGCCCATGTTGTAGTGGCAGGTCGGTATGACGGGGATTGGCTGCTTGGTCACGTCAACGCCAGCAAAGACCTTGGCGTGTTTGGCAATGCCTGGCAGGCGCTTGTTGATGACGTTGGGGTCCAGGTGGGTCAGATCCAAGTGGATGTGATCGCCCTTTTCGCCGACGCCGCGTCCTTCGCGGATCTCCATGGTCATGGAGCGAGACACCTCGTCACGAGACGCCAGGTCCTTGTAGGTCGGCGCATAGCGCTCCATGAAGCGTTCGCCGGAATTGTTGCGCAAGATACCGCCTTCGCCGCGCACGCCCTCGGTGATCAGCACGCCCGCGCCATAAATGCCGGTGGGGTGGAACTGAACGAACTCCATGTCTTGCGTCGGCAGGCCCGCGCGCAGGGTCATGGCATTGCCGTCGCCGGTGCAGGTGTGGGCTGCGGTGCAAGAGAAGTAGGCGCGGCCATAACCGCCAGTCGCCAAAATAACCCGCTGTGCGCGGAAGCGGTGAATAGTGCCGTCTGCCAGGTTCCAGGCGACCACACCACGGCAGGCGCCTTCCTCGTCCATGATCAAATCCAGCGCGAAGTATTCGACAAAGAACTGAGCCTTGTGCTTCAGCGACTGCTGATAGAGGGTGTGCAAAATGGCGTGACCGGTGGAGTCCGCCGCAGCACAGGTGCGTTGCGCTGCCGGGCCCTTACCAAACTCGGTGGTCATGCCGCCAAAGGGGCGCTGGTAGATTTTGCCGTCTTCGGTGCGAGAGAAGGGCACGCCGTAGTGCTCCAGCTCGATGATCGAAGGCACGGCTTCGCGCACCATGTATTCGATCGCGTCTTGGTCGCCCAGCCAATCCGAGCCCTTGACAGTGTCGTACATGTGCCAACGCCAATCGTCGGGGCCCATGTTGCCCAGCGAGCTGGCGATGCCGCCCTGTGCCGCAACGGTGTGCGAGCGGGTCGGGAAGACCTTAGAAATACAGGCCGTGGAGAGGCCCGATTCAACGCAGGCCACGGTGGCGCGCAGGCCAGAGCCACCTGCGCCGACCACAACCACATCAAAGGTATGGTCGATAATGTTGTATGCTTGTATCATGGAGGCGTGGTCCTAGAGCAATGAAATCAGGGAAGCCAAGCCCGCAACCGCGCAGAGCGCAGCCAAAAAGCGGACCAAGAACAAGAGCGCAATTTTGCTGCCCTTAGCCGAAACGTAGTCTTCAATCACCACCTGCAAACCCAGGGCGGCGTGGTAGAATGCAACGATTAGAGTGAGGCCGAACCAAGCAGCCACCAGGGGCTGGCCGATAAAGCTCGCCGCGCCCTCATAACCGCCCTTACTGGCTTGGCACAACAGCAGCAGGCTGACAGTGATCAACGGCAGATTGGCCAGCGCGGTTAGACGCTGAGCGGTCCAATGATGCAGGCCCTCGTGGGCAGTGCCCAAGCCGCGCACCTGGCTTTCGAATGAACGTGACATATTAGAAGCCTCCCAGGAACAACAGCGCCGCGGCGCCCAGGCCAGTAGCCAGAGCGAAGAGAATGACCAGATAGGCACTGGTCTCGGCGGCCGGAATGCTGAAGCCCTTGCCCGCATCCCAAAACAGGTGACGCACGCCGTTGGCGCCGTGCCAGCCGAGGCCAAATGCAGCAGCGATCATCATCAGCTTGCCGATCAGCGAGCCTGCAAATCCATTGACCAAGCCAAAGGCCCCAGGGCCGCTGGCCAAAGCTACCAACCAAGCCACCAGCAGCACCAAAACGCCTGAAAGGGCGACGCCCGCAGCGCGGTTTAGAATGGACACCACTGCCAGCATGGGCAGGCGGTAGACTTGCAGGTGAGGGGAAAGAGGTCTCTTGTCCTCTTGCGATTGGGTGTCGGCCATCCTTTGTCTCGCTTTCTTATTCATTGGAGCCTCGGGCGCAGGACCGCCGTTCGGCTTTGTAAATCTTTGACTGACATAGCACGCAATGTGCGCGCGTCCATGGCCCTGAACCGACACCTTGACGGGCGGGCTCTGCGGCATGACGCGTCAATATACGACTGTGAGTATCCTAACGGCTGCTTAGCAACAATGCGACCAGCTTGCCCATGTTTTATTTTGCCTGGGTCGAACTGCTGTGTGAACTGTAAAGAATTGCTGCTTTTGGCTTCACTTGATCCCGGCTACCGACAGGTGGTTTGCAACCTAGCGTCGAGCGCGGCCATCCCACCTGATGAAAAGTGGTGGCGAAAAACGGCCTGTTCGCCCATCTTGGATTGAATTTGGCTTGCATACACCCTGTTGCTGGTGACCCTAGTTGCCAAGACTTACACAGGTCGCACGGTTTCACCTGCTGCGCCCCATGACATACCCATTTCGAACCAGAGGAATGCCCCGTGGCCCAAACGCCCCTTAGCGACGAGTTGATGGAATTCTCGGTGGTCTTCACAGACCGCTCATTGAACCACATGTCCCAGACCTTCCAGCAGGTCATGCGCGACATTTACGCCACGTTGACGGAGGTCTACGCGGCCAGCGCTTGTGTCCTGGTGCCCGGCGGCGGCACCTACGCCATGGAGTCGGTGGCTCGCCAGTTCGCCGACGGCCAAGACGTGCTGATCGTGCGCAACGGCTGGTTCTCTTACCGTTGGAGCCAGATTTTCGAAGCCTCAGGTATCGCTAAATCGGAAACGGTCTGTATGGCCCGACCATCGGGCGATGAGGCGCAAGCGCCTTGGGCTCCGGCCCCGATTGAAGAGGTGGTGGCCAGCATCTTAGAGACAAAGCCAGGCGTGGTATTCGCACCCCACGTTGAGACCTCCGCCGGTTTGATTTTGCCCGACGACTACATCGCCAAGCTGGCGGAGGCGGTCCACAGCGTCGGCGGCCTGCTGGTCTTGGACTGCATCGCGTCTGGTGCCATGTGGGTTGATATGAAAGCGGTAGGCGTTGATGTGTTGATCTCAGCGCCGCAAAAGGGCTGGAGCGCCTCGCCATCGGCGGGCATCGTGATGCTGAACCAAACCGCGCTGGACCGCATGGCTGACACCAAGACCAGCTCTTTCGCTCTGGATCTGGCCAAGTGGCACGGCATCATGCAGGCCTATGTCACCGGTGGCCATGCCTATCACGCGACGATGCCGACTGATGCTCTGCGCGGCTTCCGCGATGCCATGTTGGAATCCAAGGCCTACGGCTTTGACAAGCTCCGCCAGCGCCAGGCGGCCTTGGGCCTGGGTGTGCGGCAGATGCTGGCGCAGCGCGGTATCGCCAGCGTCGCGGCACCCAGTTTCGAGGCTCCGGGCGTGGTGGTGTCCTACACCCAAGACGACGGTGTTCACAAAGGTGCCAAGTTCGCAGCGCTCGGCATGCAGATTGCCGCGGGTGTGCCGCTGGCGTGTAACGAGCCCGACAGCTTCAAGACTTTCCGCCTGGGCCTGTTTGGCCTCGACAAGCTCTATGATCCCAAGGCGGCCATTGATAAAATCAGTGCGGCCTTGGACCAAATCGGGCTTTAGGAGCTGCAATCATCTCCAAGCGCAGCGAGGCCAGCCAGCGTTTCGGCGCTGCTGTGCTGCCAGGGTAGCAGTCCGGTTTGCACACCTGCCATGACCCGGGTTTGCGTGCGCGCCAGATAGGGGATGCGCCCGGCCAGCGGCATAGCTATGTTGCGCAGCCAGCCCCAGGCGCGGGTGTTGCTTTGAAACAGGGGCGTTATCCAGCGGCTGAGGTTCTGGTAGAGCCGTACGTGGGGGCGTCGCTTGGCGTCATAGGCCATAAGGGCTTGGCTCAGATCGCTGTGCGCGGCCAGGGCATCGGCCAGCGCGGCAGCATCCAACAAGGCCAGGTTGCCGCCTTGCCCCAACTGGGGGGAGGTGGTGTGCGCCGCATCGCCAATCAGGGCCAAACGCGGGTCCACAAATCGCTTGAGGCAAGTGTCGTTGTACCAGGCCGCGCTGAAGGCCTCAGGGCCGGGCAAGCCGGCAACGGCGGGCGCGAGTTCGGGCCAAAAGGCCTGAAGGCTTTCCAACCACGCCCCATAGGACTGGCGCCAGGCCTGCAAGCCCGAACGCGGCAGGGACCAGAAGACAGCAAATGTGGGCTGCGAGGTCCCGTCTTTAGTCAGGTGAGGCAGGTTATCGCCCAAGGGCAGGGCCCCCATCATCACCCGCGCGCCATCAAAGCGCTGATGCAGGCGATCACTGGTCAGCGTCTGGCTGTGAACACAGGACCAAATCGCCCCGAAAGGAAACGGCCGGTCGCGCAGGAGCAACCCGCCGCGCAAGGGCGAGTGCGCGCCGCTGGCATCGACCACAAGATCAAACGGGCCCTGTTCTGAGCATGAGCCGTCGGGATGTTCAAAAGCCAGCCAGCGCCCTGCTGGCTCGTTTCGGCTGGCGGTGAGGCGGTGGGCTGTACGTGGCGCGGGGCCCGAGGCCTGGACCGCATCGTGCAACAGTCCAAACAGCTCTGCACGGTGCATACCGAGCCCGAAAGCTTGCGGCTGCCAATCGGCGTACAGGAGGTCCAGCGGACGTGCGCCCGACCGATCACGGCCATCCAAACCAACCACCTGGGCAGAGCGCTGCCGAGCCAGCTCCAACAGCCCCAGACGCTGTAAAACCGACTGTCCGGTCGGCTGGATCATCAGGCCGGACCCCACGGGACGCGGCGCTTCAAAGGCTTCGAAGATTTGCAAGTCATGGCCCTGGCGGTGCAGGAACAGAGCCGCCGCCAAGCCACCAACGCCGCAACCAACTATTGCAATTTTCATGGAAAGCTTTCCCCTAATCGCCGTTGCGGCCCGCTTTTTTCTTGCCAGCAGGCCAGCGCGCTGGCTAGGCCTGGGTGATCAACGCGAAACCTGAAGGCTCCCCTATGTCCCGCCCTGACCTCTTGCCAGATCTCACCGATTGCGCGCGCCGTGCAGGCGACGCCATCATGGCCATCTATGCCCAAAAGGACAAGGGGGCTGAGCTGAAGGGCGACGGCTCGCCGGTGACCTTGGCGGACACGGCCGCCGAGGCCGTGATTTTGCCGGTGCTAGCGCGCCTGACGCCAGATATCCCCGTGGTGTCAGAAGAAAACGCGGCCAGCCACTCCTTGGCACCGCCGAAGCGCTTTTGGCTCGTGGACCCGTTGGACGGCACTAAGGAATTCATCCGCAGCGAAAAGGACGGTGCCTTCACCGTCAATATCGCGCTGGTTGAAGACGGTCAGCCAAGTTTGGGCGTGGTCTTTGCTCCGGCGCTGGACCGCATGTTCACGGGCTGTCTGGGGCAAGGCGCAGAAGAGGACGGACAGGCGATCCGCATTCGTGGTTTGCCCGCCAGCGGCGCTGTCGCGGTGGCCTCGAAATCCCACCGGGACGCGACCACCAATGCCTGGCTCGAGCGCCACGGGATCAGCGAGACGGTCTCGATTGGTTCGTCGCTGAAGTTCTGTTTGCTGGCCGCCGGAGAGGCCGACGTCTACCCGCGCTTTGCACCGACCATGGAGTGGGACACAGCAGCCGGGCACGCGGTCTTGGCGGCCGCAGGTGGCCACGTCACGACCACCGATGCGCGCGCGCCCTTTGGCTATGGCAAGCCTGACTATTTCAACGAAGGCTTCATTGCTTGGGCGGGATTTCGTGCTTAGCCTCGCTCTCCCCACAGGGCCTCTGCGTGCCCGGTCACGCAGCCTTGATATCCGCGCGTCCTAGGACTTGCTAAGCTGGTGGCCTGTTTTGATCCGATACGGAGGTCGCGCCCATGTCGAAACTCATGCAAAAAGTCAAGTCCATTCACCTGCCTTTTCTGCTTGCTTTGCTCTTCGCTTGGGCCTCCGCGAGCATGGCGCAAGAGGCGGCGGTCTGGGGCCGCCTGGATTCAGAGCAGATTGAAGCGGCTTTGACCAATGCTACCATCGACTACGACGACGGAGCGCGTCAGGAATTCCGCGCGTCTGGGCGCACCTACTACGCTGAAGAAGCTGGTCCTTTGGAGGTCGGGCAGTGGCGCGCGCAAGCCAATCGCTATTGTTCGCAGTGGTCGCCCAGTGGTCCTTGGGTCTGCTATCTGCTGGAACGCGAGGCCACAGACGAGCGTCGCCTGCGCTTTGTCGGGGAGCGCGGCGAAATCTATCTGGGCCGCTTGCGAGCGCGCACCCAACCTTGAGCGCTGAATAAAGCGTGGCGCGGCCCGGTCGATCTAATTCGCGGCGCGGGCCAGCAGATCGCGTAAAGCCTGCTCAGTGCGGCGACCAAAAACGCCATCGGGCTCTCCGACAGCAAAGCCTTCAGCGGCCAATTGCTTTTGGATCTCGAGCATGATCGCGCCAGGGCGTTCTTTTCCCCGCTCGATAAACTGCTGTGCTGCCCAAGCATCGCCCCGCTGTAAGGCCTGCCAATAGAGCGCAGCGGCGCGCGGAAAGTTGGGCTCAATCGCAGCAACTGCTTGGCCCGCGTCACCTTCTTCACGGGCAGCAACACCGCGCTCTAGCAAGTCCGCCAAGAACGCCGCTGCGGCCTGCTCGCCGTTGGCGACGGCCTTTTCATACCAAGCCAAAGCTTTGTCTGGGGCTTGCTCGTGGGTCTCGTAGAGCCAAGCAGTGAGATACTGAGCAAAGGGGCTGCCTTGCTCGGCAACGTACTCGATCAGCGCCAGGGCTTCGCTGGGCCCCTTGCCGGGTACGCGGTTTTGCGCATAGAGCGTCGCCAGGACGTTGGAGGCGTTCCAGTCGCCTAAAGCGTGGCCGGTTTCAGCCAGCAGGGCAGCCTTGGCGTCATCGTCGCCTTGGCGCATGAGGCGGTAGGCCAAAAGACCATAGCCAACTGGCAGATCGTCCGCCACAGCGCGGCGATAAAGCCAATAGGCGGCCTTGGTTTCGCCCTGAGCCTCCATGATGCGGCCAATGTAAGCAGAGATAGCCCCCAGCTTGCTCGGCACGACCTGCCAGGCCAGCTCACAGGCAGCCAGGGCCAGATCGGGTTGCAGATCGGCAAAGGCTGGGCCGCCGTATTGCTGGGGCGCGGCCTGCTGTAAGCAGCCGTCGAGACTGGCCTGTTGGTGCAGCGTTAGCGCGGATGCCGCAGCGACTGGTGCGGGCACTGGGGCCACTTCGGGAGCTTGCACGGGGTCGGACCCAGGGTCGGATGCTAGGGAAGCTTGGGGCTCCGCAGGTGTGCCGCCGGTGGCTGACGCTTGCTCGCTGGTCTGCGCTGGGTTGCCGTCTGCTCCAGCAGCTTGGTCCTGTCCGGCGTCGCCTTCTGCCAGAGCCGTCGGCGTCGGTGCCTCCACATCCGCTGATGGCAAGGCGGCTTGAGCGCCCGTCGCCTTGGGCTGAGCCTCGCCAGTGGCTTGGCTTGTCTCAGGCGTGCTCGACGCCGCCTCTTGCGCCCAGGATTGTGGGGCAAGCAGCCCGATTCCCAAAATCAGAGCCAAGATCAGCGCCGAGACCGGAGCGAGGAGCGCTTGAGCAGAAAGACGGGGCAAGGTGATGGGCATGGGCGCGGGTCCAGTAGCCAGAAGGTTTTGATCAGATGGCGGCATTGTCACAGTCTCGTCGGAGCGCGTCGCGGCGCATCTCGGGGCGGGGGCAACGTAGGTTTCTTGCATCAGGGGTTCAGGGCGTACCAAGGGCGTCTTCCTTCGGGCGCATGGGCCACCAATGATCGTTTGCGCGGCTGCCGCTTGGCATCGTTGAGAACTTGCAGCGGCTTATGGCGGCGGATCTGCTCGGGCGAATTCAGCGCGCGCAGGCTTTGTGGCGAGGCTTCCAGCAGGCGTTCAATGCCGACCAACCCGGCGGTGTGCTTGCGACTGACCTTGTGCGCTCCGCCAAGTCCTGAGTGGTTTAGTGTCAGCCGTGGACCCTTGGCGTCGAACACCATCAAGGTCGGCGTGTAGCGCGCTCTTGAAAGCACCAGGGGGGCTTTGCTTTCCTGGGCGAGGGGTTTGGCGCGGCAAAACTCCAAGTGCATAATGAGGCCCGCGCGGCGCGGAAGAATGCGCATGTTGGAGACAAAATTCCCGGTCGAAGCGACGATCAAGGTTTGACGTCCTTCGGGCGTCGTTTCCTCATACAGCGGTTGGACCACGTGCGGGTGGGTGCCCAGCACCAGGCTTGCCCCGGCTTTGATCATGTCTTGGCCCAAGCGGCGGTCCCGTCCGTTAATTTGGTGCGCGTACTCCACCCCCCAGTGAGGCGTAACGATTACCGCATCGACCTGCGGATCGGCCTTCAGAGCAGCGATGCTGTCCAGCACCTCTTGGCGGTGGCTATAGCAGCCGAGCACCTGGTTCTTGCGGTCCGGTATTCCGTTGGTGGAGTAAGTGCAGGCCAGCCAAGCAATGGTCGCGCCCTTGACCTGTGTCAGTCGATGGAAGGGCGCGCTGCTGCCTGCGCGCCGCGTGCCTGTATAGGCCAGCCCTGCGGCCTCCAGCGTATCAATGGTAGCGTCAACGCCAGGAGCCCAGCGGTCCAGCGCGTGGTTGTTGGCCGTTGAAACGATGTCAAAGCCGGCCTGCTTCAAGTCATCGACCAGCGAAGGGTGGTAGTTGAAGGAAGGAAAGGTCGTGTAGACCTTGTCGTCATAGCGTTTGCCGGGATCTTTGGTCTTGCGCCCGCCGCGCGCCAGGCCTGCGGCGGTCGGGCCTTCCAAATTGGCGTAAGCGATATCGGCGGCCTGAATGAGAGGCTCGGCCTCCTTCCACAAAGCGCGCGCGCTGTCTGGATCGCTGTAGGCTTTGAGCTGGAGTTTGCGGTGCAACAGCACGTCGCCTACGCCCAAAACAGAGATGCGGTCTTGATCAGCGCAATAGTCGGGGCGCTCGAAAGCGCTCGCTGGCACGGCAAGGCTTGCGCATAGCGCCCAGGCCAGCAGCCAGGGTCGGTTGTTCTTCGCTGGCCGTACTAGCGGCAGAGTGGGGCGATACCTGCTGGTCATAGAAACTCGGGAATAATGAGCGGCTTGTCCTCGGCACGCGTGGGTGCGCCAGGGCTGCCTGCGGGGCTGCCAACGGGGCCTGCCAAGGGGGTCTGGCCCGCTTGCGCCTCCTTGATTGCGTAAATATAGCCGTCGCGATTGCCGACGTAGATGCCGCCGTCCCAGACGGCTGGGGTGGACTCGATACAGCCGCCCGACGGAATTTGCATCCGCCAAACCAGGCGCGGGTTGGCAGGCTGGCTCAGGTCATAGCGCGCAAGACGGCCCCGGCAATCGGCGACCAGCAATTGATCCTCGACCACCACAGGCGACGACCAAGAATGGTAGCTGAGCTTCTCGCGAAAGGTCACTTCGCCGGTAGCGCTGTCAACGACCCAAAAATCACCGGTGTGCGCCACCACATAAAGATAACCTTCATACAGCGCGGGCGTGGCCCAAAGCCCGTATTTCTCGCCCGCCTTGGGGAAGTCGAGCTTCCAGTCCACGGGTTGATCAGGCCGGAAGGGGTTGAGGCGCGCAAGCTGGCCCGCACGCGCATGGCCCGCATTGTCCGGGCGCTCCTTTTCTGAGGCGACGTAGATCATGCCAGCCTGATCAATGACCAGGGTCGCGTCGGTGTCGTCGCCGGTCCAAAACTCGAAGACCTGAGCCTCATCGCGGCTGGCGCCGCCGATAAGTTTGCCGATGTCGTAGCCTTGTACCAAGCCGCCAGAATTGCTGAAGTAGACCCGATCTTGCCACACCGCCACCGAGGCTTCGATAGAGACCATCCGGTCGCGCACCAGACGGAAAAGCTCGGGCGTATAGCCTTTGATCTTGGAGACGATCTTGGGGTTGACGTTGACGCTGCCGTTGAGCCAATGGCGGTTTAGCTTGACGATGTAGAAGAGGCTGTTCTCGCCGCCAACCAGCATGTAATCGTTAATGATCAAAGGGTTGCCGTCCCAATCGTTGTTCCAAACGGCTCCTGCGGTGCGGCCCGGCAATTTCCAAAGGACGCGTGCGCTTTCGCCATCCAGCGCAGCAATGCGCAAGAAATTGTCTCGGCTGCCGAAATAGATCAGCGGGTAGCCATCCGGGTCTAAGCTGACTGAGCCTTTGATGATGTCGTCAGTCGCCAGCGGTGGCCGCAGGTCCTGGCCGCTAACCGAATCAAAAAAATGCACCGCGTGATCGTAGGCGCCCTGGATTACCTCGGTGCGTTCCTCACGCTGCCAAACCACGGGCTGACCTGTCCAGCCCGAACCGCACCAGCTTTTGGTTTCCTGACCGACGCTTGAGACACCGCAATAGGGGCCGCGTCGCCAGGCAATGGCCGGGCGGTCGGGCAAGGGGCCCTTGCCGTAGTAGCTACGGGTTGGATTGCCGCGAAAGGCCAACAGTCCTTTGGCTCTGGCACGCGGCCAAGGCTTGCCGACGCTGCTCGGTGCGACCCAAACGGGGCTGCGCGCTTGCTGCGCGCTCTCGGTTTGCTTTGCGGTCTCGGTTTGGGCGCCCACTGATAGAGAAGGGGGCTTAATTTGGGGCGTGATCTGCGGCTCGTTCTGGGAGCCGCCCTGAAGGTCGCCCTGGGAGTCTCTCTGAGAAACGCCCTGAGAGTCGCCCTTGGAATCGCTCTGGGGTTCGGACGCAACGAGGGGGGCCTCGGTGACGGGCTCGCTCGCTGGCGCTGGCCCGGCGATGGGCAAGGGAAGAGGTTTATCGCCCGCCCAAGCGCCATGGCCTGGCAGCCCCAAAGCTACCAAGGTCAACACAAGCAGCAGCGGCACGATGAAACGCGGCATAGAGCCTTCGCAAAACTAAGATGTGCAGCAGTCTGCGTTTAACGCATCAGGATGTAAAGCCTGGCCTTGCCGGGCCAAGTGTTTGGCGCCATAGCGCACGGCCTTTGCGCTCAGGGCCGCAGCGCGGCCAGGGCTTGGCGCATGGTCTCAACAAAGTCGGCGTCAGTATTCACCAGCGGATCGAGCACCAAATAGCGCAATCCGCCCCGTTCGGCTGCCTCAACGGCCGAGGTGCTGGGCGGGAACTCAAACAGCATGATATCGGCTTTGCGCTCGCCTTGCAGCGCGGCGAGATCAGCCTCGTTTTCAGCGGTGATGGTTTCCGCCGCTTCCCAATGCAGGTAGCGCATATCAAGGCCATAGGCGGCGGCGAAATAGTGATAGACCGGATGCGAGCCGGCAAACGCTTGGCCTTGCAGGGCTGCCCCAGCAGCCGTGGCAGCGGCATCAAGTTCAGCCAGGTCAGCCTGTAAGGAGGCCAAGGCGGCGTCGACCGCGTCGCCCTCCAGCTTGAGCTTGCGCTTAAATGCGGTGGCAATGGCTTCTGCCTGCAAGCTGGCGATCGAGAAATCCAGCCAAGTCACCGAGGCAAAATTGCCGTGTTCGTGGCTGTCGCCGCCGTGGGTGTGGGCAAGTGAATCGCCCCGCAAATAGCGGTCTTTGGCCTTGGCCGAGGTGTCAACCAGGCGCGAGCGGCGCAAGGAAACCTGCGGGAGCCAGGTGGCAAATCCGGCGCCGTTGAGCAGCACCAAGTCGGCGGCTTGGATCTGGGCGATGTCTTGGCTGCCCGGTTGCCAGAAGGCAGGGTCTTCACCCTCTGGCGCAGGCATGACGACCTCAACCGCATCTCCGGCCAAGCGCTGCGCAAAATAGGCCAGGGGGGAATTCACCGCGACCACCAGGGGCTTGGCAATAGCTGAGCTGGCAAGAGCTCCGAACAGGAGAATGAAGACGGAAACTGTAAGGCGCATGGGAGGGACTCCTTTTGGCGAGCAGCGGTGAGAAACCGCACCTGATAATGCGATCTTTAGAGGGGGCGAGCTTTATAGGACGGGTGCAATCAGCAACACCACCAGCTCGCCGACCAAAGCATCGGCGGTGAGCCAGGCAAGCGCTGCTAATGCAACACCGCCAGTCAGCAAAAGCAACAGCTCCAAACTGACAAGCCGCAAGCTGAACCAGCGATCAGCACCCAATTGATAGTTGGTGCGCATCTCTGCCTGGCGCAATTGCAAGGATAAGAAAACCGCCAGACCCAAGGCGAAGAGTGCCGCGAGCGCGACCACTGCGACCACGGCATCCAGCACGGCCTTGAAGCGAAACAAGCTTTCCATCAACTGACCGATGAGTGGGGCCGGTTGGATGGCTTGTATGGAGCTGTCAGGGCTTTGGAACAGGCCGCGCAAAATGGTCTTGGACTTATGATCATAGGGCAGGGCGATGACAGCGGTGACTGGGTAGCCCTCGGGATCGCCGTGAAAGTGGAAGCTCGCGCGGTTTTCGTCGGTAATGCGTGCGAACTGGCGCTGGGCGGCGTTGGCCACGATCACACCGTCTGGCGTCACCCCGGCGGCGATCACATCGTCGTGCCCGTGTCCGATGCCCTGGATAATCCACGAGGTCTTGATATCCGTAAAGATGGCCCCGTCGTCCGGGCTACCGGTGGGCTCAAGCACCCCGACCACATCGAGTTGAAGGGGGTAGCTGGCGGTCAGATCGAACAGATTTTCCGGCTGCGAGACCAAAGACTGCCCGGGCGCCAGTTCCAGCTTGCGCGCGACCTCAGACCCCAGCACCACCTCGCCGATCAGTGAAAAGGCGCGGCCCGACTGATACTGAAAGTCGCGAAAGTCCAGATAGTCCAAGCTGGTGCCAACAACCGCCGCGCCGCCCGCGCGATAGCGGATGTGCAGCGGAATAATGTCGGCATATCCGGTGTCCCAAAGCTGATCGACCGTGGCCATGCTGGCGGGCTGGGGCGCTTGTCCCTGAAAATACAGCGCTTTAATCGCCAGATCCATGGCTGACCCCTGGCGGCCGAGCAGCAGGGGCGTGGTCTGCGCGCGCGCGGTCATCAGCTCTTGGCTGCGGGTCAATAGGCTTTGGGTGACCAGGGGAACTGCCAAGATCAAACCAGTGGCCAACACCATCACCAGGCTCTTGAGCCAGTGGTAGCGCAGATAGGCAAGCGCGAGGTAGAGGCTAGGCATGTTGGGCCTCGCTTGTGGTGTTCAGGCTGTGACGGAAATCAGCGAAGTCGATCACGCGATCAAATCGATCCAGCAAGCCGTGGTCGTGTGTGACCGCTAACAACGCCGCGCCATCGTCCTCAACGCGCCGAAACAGCAGCTCCAAAATCAGGGTCTTATTCTCCGGATCCAGATTGCCGGTCGCCTCGTCGGCGAGCAATAGGCGCGGGCTGCGGATGAGGGCTCGGCAGATGGCAACCCGCTGTTTCTCCCCCTGCGACAGTGCGCGGGGCAATTGCTTCAAGCGATCGCTGACCCCGACAGCTTCGGCCAAAGCGGCGGCACGCTGTCGGACCTCGGCGGTCAGGCGCGCGTCTGGGTCGAGGCGGTAGGGGTGCAGGATGTTGTCATAGGCGGTCAGGTAGGGAATGAGCTGGAAGTCTTGAAACACAAAGCCAAGCTTGCGGCGGCGCAGGCGGCGACGGGCAGCATCGCGCAGGCCGGTCATAGGGCTGTCATCAATGACGATCTTGCCGTGCTGGGGGATCAGCAAGCCCGCCAATAGATTAAGCAGAGTAGTCTTGCCGGTGCCTGACGGGCCAACGATGGCGACTTTCTCGCGCGCCGCCAGCTTGAGGCCAGGGACCTGAAGTCGAAAGTTCGCTTTGGGATAGGAAAATGCCAGGTCCTGTACGCTGATCATCGCTAGGCTTGCGGTTTCGCTCATGGCTGTGCCTCCTGTGGCGTGGCTTGCCCAATCGGCTGTCCAGCATCGCTGCGGTCTACGTCCTGCAACTCGAAAGCGACAATCCGCCAGCGACCTTGCCAGGGAGCCATGGTTAGGCGCGCGCTATAAACATTGCCGCGGATATGTTGGTGGACGCCATGGCCCACCAGCCCGATCACCGCCCAGCGGGCATCATAGTCCAGCGTATAGCTGTTCGGCAGCCAGGCGTAGTCCAGAGCGCGCAGCTCTATCGAGTGCAGGGTTTGGCTGGCGGGATCTAGGCCGGACTGCAAGGTGGCTTGCTTTTGCAAGTAAAGATCTTCGAGCACCTGGGGCGCGGTCGCCTCCGCCAGGGCGTCGTAGATTTCTTCGGGCTCGCGCAGGTCAAAGGCAGCGTAAATCTGGCGCAAAGTGTCCAATATCAATTTGTCAGGCCGTTCTTGGACCTGGGTCAGGCTTGGCGCATCTGGGGCGAGTTCCAGCGATGGTAGGGATTGCCAGCGCTCGCCATAGGCCCACCACAGCCCCAGCGCGCCCGCCAAAATCAACACGATCAAGCGTGGGTTCCAGTTGCGCGGATTTAGACGCGATAGCTTTGTATGTTTCATAGAGCGGCATCCAGCAACATCATGGCTGCCAGTCCGAACGTGGCAATGGTGCCGGCGGTCGCGGCGTTGCAGCTTTTAAACGATTCGGGCAGCAGATCGGCAAGGCACATCCATATCATGGCTCCAGCAGCTAGTCCCAGCCCCCAGGGCATCAGGGGTTCGAAAGACAGGACGGCGAAGTAGGCGGGCAGCGCCAACAGCGGTTGCGGCAGGCTGGAGACAATCGCCCAGAGCGTTGCTTGTCCCACGCTGACCCCGCTCGGCACCAGCACCAAGGCTATCGCCAGGCCCTCGGGAATATTTTGCAGTGCCATGGCCAAAGTCACCAAGAAACCAAGCTCGTCGCCCGGGCCGAAGGCAACGCCGATTGAGATACCCTCCGCGCCCGAATGCAGGGTCATGATTAGGACAATCATCATACCGCGCCTGCTCAATGCCGTGCGCGGGCGCTCTGCGATCATGCTGCTCGGCTCCTTGTACGCCAAACCAATATGGATGGCATAGGCCAGGACGATTCCCAGCGTGAGCCCGCCAAGTGTCGGCCAAAGCGCCGCCTTGTTGCCTGCCTGGATCAACAGCACCGACGCGCCAATCATCAGGCCGGCCGCCAAAGCATTCGCAAGGCCTTGCTGGGTTTTGCTGAGGTCCTTGCGCAGGTAAAAAGGCAAGGCCCCCAATCCAGTAGCAAGTGCAGTCGCAAAGGCAGCAGCGGTGACGATCCAAAGGTGAGGCATGACGAGGCTCTGTTTAGTGAGGTAGCCAGGAAGTCGCTGAGGTCAAGCCAGCAAGCTGGTGATTCAGCCTAGCAGGTCATTCAGCCTAGCAGGGCCAAGCCCGCAAAAGCGAGCTCCGGGCGAAGCATGCCGCTAACCACGATGCCGCAGCATGAGCAAGCCTTCAGGCCGAGTTTGTGTTAGACTGAGCGCCTGGCTGATCTAAGGCTTGGCTGGCAGCCACTGAAACCAATAGAGGATAAATCAATGAAACACGGCGTGTTTGTCTGGAACGAGTATATGACCCGCGATGTCGAGGCGACCAAAGCCTTTTATGAAGGCGTCGTTGGCTGGGTCTTTGAAGGTATGCCCATGCCAGACGGAACCTATTGGGTTGCCAAAGTTGGCGACGAGATGGTGGCTGGCGTTATGGCCATGCCCAGCGACGACCCGCGCCTTGAGCATGTGCCCGATCACTGGCTGCCCTATTTGGAAGTTGACGATGTGATCGCGCGCTGCAAGCAGGCCGAAGCAGCAGGCGCAAGCATCATCAAAGCGCCCTTTGAGGTTCCTGGCATCGGCACAATCGCGATCTTGGCCCAACCGGGTGGTGGCGTGGTCGGGTGGATGACCTCGGTCGCACAGCAAGATTAGGCCTCGGCGTTGACCTAGGCGGCGGGAGCGTCCTCCAGGCGAAGGACGGCCATAGCTTCGACGTGCGCTGACCACAGGAACTGATCGAAGCCCTGCGCCCAATCCAGGCGGTAGCCTGCTTGTGCGAAGGCCAGAAGGTCGCGCTGGAGGGTGGCTGGATTGCAGGACACGGCCACCACCAACGGCACCCGCGCCGCTGCGATCTGCGGCGCTTGGGTCTTGGCACCGGCGCGCGGCGGGTCAAACACCAGCGCTTGGCAGCGCGACAACTCCTTGCCTTGCAGTGGCCAGGCTTCCAAGTCGCGGCGCTCGATAGTGACGCGGTCGGCAAGCTGGCTGCGTTTGACGGCGTTTTCAAGGGCGTCCAGGACCGGGTCGTCGCCTTCGACCGCGTGTACGCGGCGCGCTTTGGCAAGCAACGGCAAGCTGAAGCTGCCGAGCCCGCTGTAGAGGTCGATGGCCAGATCAATCGGTGCGCCGATGGCCTCTAGCAGGGCTGCCGCCATGGCGTTCTGGATGTCCGCGCTGGCTTGCAAGAAGGCTCCTGGCGGCACGCTGACCTGGGCTGTGGCACTGCCTTCACCCAGGCGCAAGACGGGCTCGCGACGCGTCAAAACAGGCTCGTCGTTCCAGACCAAACGTGCAAGATCACAGGCATCGACCAACTCGGAGACCGCCAGCATGTCTTTGGCATCGCTTCCCCGCGCGGTTAGAACTTGCAAATCAACACCAGATTCGGTCTCGCAGATCTGAAACTTGGCACTCCCGCCCGGTGCCAATATCGCATGGGCGAAGAGGCGCAGTGCAGGCAGGCTGTCGAACAGGCGCGGGCGCAGGATGTCACACGACTGGATATCGACCAACTGGCTGGAGGCACGGGCGCGAAAGCCGAGACTCAGCGCCCCAGAGCGGCTTTTTTCTGCGCTCAGGCTGGCACGGCGGCGCGAGCGTTCGGGCGCTTGAACCAAAGGACGCAGGTTGGGTTCGCTAAACCCGGCGCGCTCCAAGCAAGCACGCAGCCGGTCTTGCTTCCAGGCGGTATAAGCGTCGCTTTGCCAGTGCTGGAGTTGGCATCCGCCGCAGAGCCCAAAGTGCGGGCACGTCGGATCGGCGCGCTGGGGTGACGCTTCGATCAACTCTAGGGGTTGGGCCTCGCTGCCGGCTGCCTTGGCTTGCAGAATTTTGACCGACATGACTTCGCCTGGCAGACTGAAGGGCACGAAAATGGGTTGGCCCGTGGCCTCATCGTTGGCAAGGCCGTCGCCGCGCGCTCCAATGCTGGTGATGCTCACCACCTGTTGTTTGCCGCCTGTGCGGCGGGCTTTGCGGCTCATGCGCTTTGCTCCGATTCAGAAGGTGAGGGTGCGGGCTGCGAGGAGGCAAGTGCTTCGCCTTCAGCCATGGCACGGAATTGTACTTCGCTCAAAATTGCCACGCCCAATTCGCGGGCTTTCGTCGCCTTGGAACCAGCATCGGCACCGATCACCACAAAGCCGGTCTTCTTGGAGACCGAGTTTGAAACCTTGGCACCCAGGCGTTCGGCCCAGGCCTTGGCCTCGGGTCGGCTCATGGTATCCAAACTGCCGGTAAAGACCAAGGTTTTGCCAGCAAAGGGCGAGGCATTGGCTGTCGGCACCTCGACATCTTGTATGTCCATTGTCGCGCCCAACGCGGCAACAACAGCCCGATTGCCTTCGTTGGCGAAGAAGGCCTGGAGTTCGTCCACCACGGCTTCCCCGAAACTGTCGATGTTGAGCAGCTCGGCGCGCACCGCTTCATCGCCGTCCGCCAGCTTGCTCATGGCCGTCTGCCAGGGCTCAAAGCTGGTGTAGTAGCGGGCCAACAGTTTGGCCGAAGCTTGCCCGACTTGACGGATTCCTAGGCCAAAGATCATGCGATCCAGCGGCGCGCGGCGCGCAGCGTCAATGGCGGCAGAGAGTTTGGCGACCGAGGTGGCGCCCCAGCCATCCATCGCCCGCAGCTCCTCAGCACGCTGGGGCACGGCGAAGACATCGGCTGGCGAATGCAGCCAGCCCAGGCCCGCGAATAGCTCGACGTTCTTATCGCCAAAGCCGTCAATGTCCAGCGCATCGCGCGACACGAAGTGCTTGAGCCGTTCGACACGCTGGGCGGTGCAAATCAGTCCGCCGCTACAGCGCGCAACGACCTCGCCCTTGGGGCGTTCGACGGGGCTGTCACAGACCGGGCAAGTCTGGGGAAAGTCAAAGGGCTGGCTATTCTCAGCGCGTTTGTCCAGCAGCACTTCCACCACCTGTGGGATCACGTCACCGGCGCGCTGGATTACCACCCAATCGCCAGGGCGGATGTCCTTACGCCGAATTTCGTCTTCATTGTGCAAGGTGGCTCTGGAGACCACAACGCCGCCAACGGTGATGGGCTCCAGGTTTGCGACCGGGGTAATGGCACCGGTGCGGCCAACCTGTACCGTGATCTCGTTCAGGCGGGTGACGGCGCGTTCGGCGGGGAATTTGTGCGCGATGGCCCAGCGCGGTGCGCGCGCCACGAAGCCCAGGCGCTCCTGAAAGCCGTAGTCGTCGACCTTGTAGACCACACCATCAATATCATAGCCCAAGGTGGCGCGCTGGTCCTGGATTTGGGCATAGACCGCCAGCAGCTCAGGCACATCCTTGCAAGCTCGGGTCAGGGGATTGACGCTAAAGCCCCAGGCGCTCAGTTGGTCCAATAACGCCGCGTGCGAGGTGATGTCCAAGCCCTCAAGCGCGCCGTGCGAATAGGCAAAGAAGCGCAAGGGGCGCTGGGCTGTGATCTGTGGGTCGAGCTGGCGAAGCGAGCCCGCAGCCGCATTGCGCGGGTTGGCGAACTCGGGCTTGCCAGCGTCGCGTAGCCCCGCGTTCATGGCTGCAAAGTCATCGCCGCGGATATAGACCTCGCCGCGAACCTCGACCAAGGCAGGGGCCGTGTCGCCAAGCGATTTGGGCACGTCGGGCAGGGTCATGATGTTGGCGGTGATGTCCTCGCCTTCTTGGCCGTCGCCGCGCGTGGCCGCTTGGGCAAGCTGACCCTGTTCATAGCGCAAGGTCGCTGACAGCCCGTCGATTTTGGGTTCGGCGATGATCGTTGGTTGCTGGCCGTCCTTCAAGCTCAAAAAGCGGCAAATACGGTCATAGAAATCTTGCACATCCTCGGCGTCGAAGGCGTTGGTCAGCGACAGCATGGGCACCGCATGGCGCACTTTTTTAAAGCCCGAGCGCGGGGTTGCGCCAACCCGCTTGTTGGGGCTGTCGCGGCGCACTAGCTTGGGAAAACGCGCCTCGATGGCGTCGTTTCGCTGGCGCAAAGCGTCATAGTCTGCGTCGCTGATGCTGGGCGCATCGTCTTGATAATAGCGCTTGTCATGCTCGGCGATGGCAGTGGCAAGCCGCGCCAATTCTTGGGCAGCTTCAAGGCTAGAGAGCTCGTCAACGGGGCGCGGATCGGTCATAGGAACTCGAGCGGGTTGGTCAAGGAAAGCCAGCGGCGAGCGAGCCGCGTGAAAGGTGTAGCTTTTTACGCCAGCAAGGCAGGCGGGTCCAGCGTGAGGGGCGGGTGGTCAGCAAGAGGCCGACGCTCTAGCCAACGTGCTCCAGCAACGCTTGGGCGGCCGCGCGGGCCTCGTCTGTGATTTTCGAGCCTGACAGCATGCGGGCGATTTCCTCGACACGCTCGGCTTTGTCCAGCAGGCGCACTTGGGTCTCGGTCTTGCCCTTCTTAGCGGCTTTGGCCACATGATAGTGGGTCGAGGCCCGCGCGGCCACCTGCGGCGAGTGGGTGATGGTCAAGAGCTGCAGGTGGTCTGCCAGGCGGTCCAGGCGTTCGCCTACCGCGTCAGCCGTCGCACCACCAAGGCCAGAATCGACCTCGTCAAACACCAAAGTTGGCACCGGGTTGACGCCCGCCAACACCACCTTGAGCGCCAGCAAGAAGCGCGACAGCTCACCGCCCGAGGCCACCTTGCCAATCGGCCCAAGAGCCTCGCCCTGGTTCATGGCCACCAGGAATTGCACGCTTTGTTTGCCTTGCGGGCCCCAGGCATCTTCGGCCAGCTCTTGAACGCGGGTCTCGACCTGCGCGCGTTCTAGCTTTAACGGAGCCAGCTCAGCCTTCAGGGCCTTATCCAACTTGGCCGCGGCCTTGCGACGCTTGCTGCCGAGTTGGTCGGCCAAATCGTCGTAGCGTTGGCGCAAGCTACCAACCTCTTCGCTCAGCCGCTGGAGGGTCTCGTCGGCTTGCTCGATAGCGGTGAGCTGGGCTTCAAGCTGTGCTTGCACCTGGGGCAAATCGTTGGGGTCGCAGTCGTGCTTGCGCGCCAGGTCTTTGAGCAAGAATAAGCGCTCTGCTACGCGCTCTAGTTCATATGGATCGCCGTTCTGCTCGCTTGCCAGCGTTTCGATTTGGTTCACAGCTTCGCCGATCAGGTCGGCCGCTTGCTCCAGGGCTGTTATGCTGGGAGCGATTTGTTGCTCCAGCAAACTGGGTGCCCGCCCCAGCAAGCGCAAGGCTTGGTGCAACAGCCGCTCGATCCCCGTGTCGGCCTGCAAAACGCTGAGGCTTTCTTGCAAAAACTCCGCCATCTTATCGGCCTGCTGCAAGCGCTGGCGCTGGTCTGCCAAGGCATCGTGCTCGCCGTCGTCGGGGGCCGCCTCGGCCAATTCACTGGCAACGTGTTGCAGGTAGTCTTGTTCTTGGCGATCGCGCTCCAGCTTGGTTTGTGCGTCTTGTAAGCGCTGCGCACTGTCTTTCCACTCGTCGTAGGCCTTGGCGACGGTGGAGGCGAGGGGCTCGAGTTGCGCGAAACTGTCAAGCACCGCGCGGTGGCGGCTGGGAGCCAGCAAGCCATGCTGCTCGAATTGGCCCTGAATCTCGACCAGCTCGCTGCCCAGATCGCGCAGGACGCGCGCAGACACGGGCGTGTCATTGATGTAGGCGCGCGACTTGCCGTCAGCGTTGAGGACGCGGCGAAGGCGCAGCTCGTCGTCGTCGTCGGGGATCAAGCCCAGAGCGTCGAGCTGTTCGGCCAAGCCACGCGGGTGAAAGACGGCGGTAACGCTGGCTTGGCTTTGGCCGCTGCGGATCAAACTGGCATCCGCGCGCCCGCCAAGCGCGAGCTGTAAACTGTCGAGCAGGATCGACTTTCCAGCGCCGGTCTCGCCGGTTAGGGTTGAGAGGCCTTTGGAGAAATCCAGCTCTAAGTGGCTGATAATGACAACATCTTTAATGACCAGGCGCAAGAGCATGACCGCTGAGACCTCTCGTGCTGTGGCGGGTCAGAAGAAGAGGAACTTGCGCTTGTCAGAGCGCTGGCTATCTCCGCTCATGAGGCGATAGGTCTTGGCGTACCACCGACTGCTGGGGTAGTTGTGGCCCAGGATCTCCGCGGCGCGCGAGGCGTCTTTCTTCAGTCCCAACGCCAAATAGACTTCAACCAGTCGGTGCAAGGCTTCTTCGATGTGGCTCGTGGTCTCGTATTCGTCGATCACGACTTTATAGCGATTGGCCGCTGCTAGCAGGCGGTCGCGCTTGTGGTAGAAGCGGGCGACTTCCATCTCTTTGCCGGCCAACTGCTCGTTGACAAGATCGAGCTTGATCGCTGAATCCAGCCCATATTTGCTGCGCGGGAACCGGTTCACCAGATCCTGCAAGGCCGCCTTGGCGCGCAAGGTCTTGGCTTGGTCAAGGTCGGTTTCGGCAATCTGATCGAAAAGCGACAGGGCCTTGATGTAATAAGCGTAGGCGATGCGCTCGTCGCTGGGGTGCAGTTGGATGAAGCGGTCAGCCGCGTTTTCAGCCTCGTCGTAGGACTCGATGTCATAGAACTGCTTGGCTGCCAGCAATTGGGCATCGCGCGCCAAAGCGGAATAAGGGTGCAAGCGCTCGATCTCGAGGTAGAGCGTGGCCGCTTCTTCGGGCTGGTTAATACGTGCCTTGCGTTGTGCGCGCTGGAAGATCTCCTCAGCGGACAGCTTTTCAATATTTTTTTGCGTATTGTCGGTGCCCAGGACTTCGCTGAAGGTGCGATCACCACAGCCGCTCAAAAGGCCGAGCAAACAAAGTACAATCAAGGGCGCACTGCGCAGCGTCACGATCAACGATCCGGTTCTAATGTAAAGGTCGAGCAAGGGCGTGGCCGCTGCACGGGCAACTCTACGAAACAATCAAACATGCTCGGTCAACCGCAGTCGCTGGTATGCGCATTACGGATTTGAGGAGCTGGCTATAAATAGAACGCTTGGGCCCAGCAGACAAGCGGGCAGTCAGATTTGGTCAAGGTGATTTGGGGACAAGTCTCATTCTTGCCCAAGCAACAGCGGCTCCGATGCGCGCCTAGGCGCAGCACTTTATCGGCCCGCAAGCCCGTTTGTTTATTAGCAAGCCAGGGAGGTTGAGATGTTGCTGAGCCTGCCGCCGGGACGGCAGGTTCTATTCTGCTGGAGTAGCGGTCGCTAGAGCAACGTCAGCGGCGGCGACATCGTAGCTAGCGGCATGACGCGAGCGCTTGCTGGGGAAGGCGATGACGTTGGATTCTTGCTTTGCTGGGGCTGCCTTATAGGCCCAGCGCCAGGCTGTCTGGTCTTCCAGCAAGCTGTGCAGGATCATATTGTTGAGCTGATGACCGGCCTTGTCGGCGGTGAAGCGGCCCAGCAGGCGACCGCCCGCCAAGTAAAGATCACCGACGGCGTCCAACACCTTGTGGCGCACGAACTCATCTGAGTACCGAAGGCCGGTTTCGTTCAAAACCCGGTCGCCGTCCACAACTACGGCGTTGTCCAAGCTGCCGCCACGGGCCAGGCCCATGCTGCGCAGATGCTCAACTTCATGCAGGAAACCAAAGGTCCGCGCTTTGCTGTAGCGATGCTTGAAGCCGCTGGCGCTGACATCGAAGCTGATGCGCTGCTTGCCGATGGCCTCGCTTGCGAATTCAATGGAAAAATCAATAACGAACGACTCAGCTGGCGATAAGCGAACGGCCTTGCCATCCAGCTCTAGGCTCACGTCCTTCAACACTTCGATGTAGCGGCGCGGGGCGTCTTGTTCTTTGAGGCCAACGGACTCGATCAAGAACACGAAGGGTGCAGAGCTGCCGTCCATGACCGGCACTTCCGGGCCGTTGATTTCGACCAGCAGGTTGTCGATTTCAAGTGCGCTGATAGCGGCCATTAGGTGTTCGATCGTGCCAACGCTCGCGCCGTGTTCGTTGGAAATCTTGGTGCAGAGCAGCGTGTCGCAAACATTTTGGTATTCGGCGAGGATCTCGTTCTTGCCCGCCTCCAGGTCGGTGCGGACGAAGCGAATGCCGCTGTTCGCTGCCGCTGGCTTCAAGGTCAATGTTACAGAGGCCCCAGAGTGCAGGCCAACGCCCATACAGCTGACTTCAGATGCAAGAGTGTGTTGCATCACTAAGGGCTGTTGCTCAGCGCAGTTTGATACTGTAACCATAATCCCCTCGTTTAACTCCTTGAGAGCGACCGCTTTTTTGTCTGCTCAATTCGAAACAGGCCTTACCAGCCCTTTGGATTGCACGCTGTATTGTTGCTAACAGTTGTGTCTTGTTGCTTCCTTATAGGCGGCCAAAATGTGGCCAACGAATCAATCATTGTTACCTTATGTAACGGATTGCAGCCCCAAGTCGCGCAGCGGCGGGCCTAAACGATGGATTTCATGCGAGCAGTAGACATTGAACCACGAAATCGGTTGCACGAAATCTTGCATTTTGCAGTTGATTGGAGGCTTAGGGCCGAAAGACTCGTCAACGGCATAGCCGGTAGAACCACGCCTCTTCACCGCACAAAAAAAGGGAGGGGCAAGCCCTCCCTTCAAGTTGAGTGCGCAGGTGGAACCAACGCACAGAGTTCCCCTGTAAGCAGGAGACGGACCCTTGCGACGCGACCTAGTTGGCTTGGCGACGAAGGAATGCGGGAATGTCGATCAGCTCCTCGTCCATGCGCGAGAGGTCGTTGTTATCGACCACCAAACCAGGCCAGGCTTCGGGCTGGGACGGTTCGTTGTGGGCGGCGCCGTGGGCCTGATGGGGCTGATGTGAGGGGGCAAACTGCTGTGAAGGTTGGCTATGGGGCGAACGCCCGGTCGGCTGGGATGCCTGCGATTGGCCGTTGCCAAACGGCATCATGCGCGCGGCAAAGCCACCCAAACCACGCGCCTTTTGCGCCCCTTGTTGTGGGTGTGGCCGCGATTTGTTCACCATAGAGTCACTTTGACCGTCGGCGCGCAGCGGATTGGGCTGATCGGGTGTCACGTCGTAGGGCTGCTGGTTGACCCATGCCTCGGCTTCTTCTTGCCCAATGTGCGGTTGCTCTGCGCCGGGCTGCGCCCAGCGATGGATTTGGGCTGGTTGCCCGCGCGGAGCTTGCCGTTGGTCCGCGTAAGTATGGCTGCTTCCGCTTGGCTGATGAGTGTCGGAGCCTGTGGTTGGACCGCCAAAGCCAGATCCCATAGCGGCTTGCGGCGCATGATCATAGGACGCGGGCAGGCTCGGCTGGCTGGCGTCAGCCGGATAGGCGTGCGTTTGCGCGTAGAGGTTGGGTTCGCCTGCACCGTGGGACTGGCCAACGGCGATGGGCTCATAGGCTTCTGCAATGCTTGGCTGCGGCCCCATGCCCGGCAGGTTCATCAAGTCGTCGTCGTGCTGATCTTCGGGGTCATAGCTGTAATCGCTTGCGGCCTCGAATGGCTGGGCTTGGGGCTGCGCGCTTGAGCGCCTGCTCACGGAGAAGGCGGCGAAGGGGTTGCCCGCGAGGCCCAGTTCGTCATCGCTTGCGAGCTGGGGTTGCGATGGTGCTTGCATTTGCACTGGCTGAGGTTGAAATGACGGGCTCTCATCGCCGACAGCGGGCGCAGCAGCAGTGCGCGAAATCTCAGTTGCAGCCATGGACGAGGCCAGGCGAGGACCGCTGCTCATGGCTTCCAAGCCCGCCAGGCTGGGAGCTTGGGGCTCGGTTTGCGCGCTCGCGCCTTCTTGGATCCCTGTCGCGACCAAAGACACGCGGATCTTGCCGTCCAACTCACTGGACTGAGAGGCGCCAAAGATCACGTTGGCGTCGGGTGCCAGCACGTTCTTGATGCGCGATGCTGCTGCATCCACCTCGAACAGTGACATGTCGCTACCGCCTGCAATGTTGATCAAAGCCCCGTTCGCGCCGTTGATCGACACGTCGTCCAACAGGGGGTTGAAGATCGCAGCTTCTGCGGCCTCAATCGCTCGGCTTTCGCCGCTGGCTTCGCCTGCACCCAGCATGGCCTTGCCAGCCATGGTCATCAACGAGCGCACGTCTGCGAAGTCCAAATTGACCAGCCCGGGACGGGTCATAAGGTCAGAAATCGACCGCACGCCGGTATAGAGGATCTCGTCGGCCATGCGAAAGGCGTCGGCAAAGGTTGTTTGATCGTTGGCCACGCGGAACAGGTTCTGGTTAGGAATGACCAACAGAGTGTCTACGTGCTTGGCCATTTGTTCGATGCCTTCGTCAGCCAAACGTTGGCGGCGCTGGCCTTCAAAGGTAAAGGGCTTGGTGGTGATGCCGACGGTCAAAATGCCCATGCTGCGTGCGATCTGCGCGATGACAGGCGCCGCACCGGTGCCGGTGCCGCCGCCCATGCCTGCGGTAATAAAGACCATGTGCGAGCCAGCCAGCGCTGCTGCGACTTCCTCAGCGCTTTCCTCAGCCGCTTTGTGCCCGACGTTAGGATCTGAACCTGCACCCAGACCGGCGGTCAACTGGCGGCCAAGCTGGATGCGCACGTCACAGGGGATCAGCTGCATGGCTTGGGCGTCGGTGTTGGCCAACATGAAATCCACGCCCTCCAACTGAGAGCGGATCATGTTGTGGACGGCGTTTCCACCCGCGCCGCCAACGCCCATAACCACAATGCGTGGGCGGAAGGAAGCCTGTTCTTGGGGAAGCGAGACGGAAATGCTCATGGGAAATCTCCTTGAAATTAAGGATCTCAAAAATTGAGTGGGTCGGCTTAAAATTAGATGCCGAAGAGTTTGCGAATGGGGTGCCAGGCCGATCGGTTTGCTGGCTCGTTCATAATGGGTTCGGCCAAGGGTGGGGCCTTAGGACTGCGGTGTTTGGGCAGGCCGGCTTTGAGCAAGCCCGCGGCGGTGGCCCATTCAGGCCCCGCGCTCTCTAGAATGCCGCCCATGTTGAAGGGGCGTCCGATGCGCACTTCTTTTTGCAGCACGCGGCAGGCTTCGTCTTTGATACCGGGCAGCAGCGCTCCGCCACCGGTCAAAACCACACGGCGTCCGGCGTAGCGCGCGATCTGTGGGTTTTCGAGCCGTTGGGCGACCAGCTCAAAGATTTCTTCGACGCGCGCCTGAATGATTTGATTCAAGAAGCTGACAGAGATCTTGCGTTGTTCGGCGGTCTGCGGATCGCCGGAGGTGGGGGCCTCGATGATGCTGCGTTCGTCGCCCGGCTGGATGAATGCGCGGCCAAACGACAGCTTAAGCCGCTCGGCGTGGACCAGAGTGGTCGGCAGCACATTGGCAATGTCGCTGGTGATGTTACGTCCGCCCAAGGGCAAAACCTCAGTATAGCAAGGCTTGTTGCCGCCATAGACCACCATACTCGTGGTGCCGCCGCCCAGATCAATCAGAGTGGTGCCCAGCTCGCGCTCATCGTTGGTCAGGCAGGCATCTGCAGCGGCCAGCGAGGCGATGGAGGCGCTGCGCATCACCAAATGACAGTTTTCAAGACATCGGGCCAGATTGGTAAAGGACGACAAGCTGGTGCTGATCACGTGGCAGGGCGTACCCAAGGTCGCGCCGACCATGCCACAAGGGTCGCTGATGCCGCCTTCGCCATCGACCACGAATTCTAGGGGAATCGCGTTCATGACGTGCAGCGATGAGGGCAAATTTGGATTTGGATTGGGCTGAACCTGGCCGAGCACAGCTTTGCGCGCAAACGCGGTGAGCTGTTGGATGTGGCGCGCTTCAATGGTCTCTCCGCGCAAGGGCATCTCAACAGGCAGAAGGGTCGAGCGCACCTGGCTAGATGACAGGCTGACATGCACTTCTTTGATCTGTGTTTCGGCCTTTTTCTCAGCAGCGCTGACGGCTTGTAAGATGCAGTAGCGCACCAGGTCCATGTCGGTGATCTGGCCTGCGCGAATGCCTTTGGCGCGATAGCTGCCAATGCCGATGACCTCTAGGCCGCCGGTGTCGGTTACTTCAGCAATCATGCAGGTGATGCGCGACGAGCCTATATCCAGCGCTGAAATCAGGCGCGTTGAGGAGACAGACAGTGCGTTTGGCATCGAAATAGGCGCCACGGTCAACTTCCAAATCAATGTAAGAGGTTGGCCGCTAACCGCGATCAGACCTCAATGAAACCCTGAGTCCAAGCTTGCGCTTGGTAATTCTTACATCCCCAAAACGGGGCGGGGTTCATTAGGCCGCTGAACCCTTGCGGTTAAGCAAGACCCGCGAGGCTTCTGCCTCTCGCAGTCTCAAGATCAATCGGTCTTCCAGGCGCAAGTCGATTAATTCGACATCCTTGGACAACAGATCGTTGGCTTCGTCGGTCCGCGCTAGCGTACTGAAAGCAGCCGCTAGGCCTTGGTCGGGCAACTTGGCCGTAATGCTCGACCCCAAGCGTATGTCCCACCTGCGCCCTGAAATAAGGACAGCAGCTTGAACCAGAGGCTTAAGATCAGGCTCTTGATCTAGCGCGTTAAAAAATGTCGTCGCTTGTTCAGGAACCTTATCTCCATCCATAAGGATCAAATTGGCGTATTTATCGACCGGGGCGCCTTCAATTGTGGTTCCATTGCGATCAATCAAGACGAATTTTTGGTCGCGCTTCCAGATGGCCGCAGGCACCTTTTCGTCAACATGAATGATGAGTTTTTGCGGAAAAGCGCGCTCGACGCGCGCAGAGCGGACCCAAGGCAGGTTGGCCTCCAGGTGGGATTCCAAGATTGCAGGCTTGAGCGACAGTAAGGATTGGCCGTTGTGAATGTCCAACAGGTCTCGAATATCTTGCGGTCGGCTGCGTTCGGCCCCTTTGATGTCGATCTCAACCAGCTTGACCCCAGCCTGCGCGCTGATGGCGTGGCCCAGGTTGGTCAGCCGCAGCATCATGACATCCATGCGCCCAGTGTTGATATACCAGATGACAACCACGCTGAGGACGAACAGCAAGAAGGCACAAAAGCCCAGAATGCTAGTGACCAGGGTCGGGTGCTTCTTGAACTCCGCCAGACCACGGGCGGCGGCTTGGGCACCCCGTCCTTCTCTGTCATGCGGTTGGTCCGCTGGATCGTGCTCAAAATCGTGTTCGGGGAAGATGTCGATCAAACGGGGCATGCCAGCGTCGCGTCACTCAAATAGGTCACAAATATCTAAGAGCGCTTCAAATATGGCAGCGCTACTCAAGATGGTGTGCCTGGCACTTGGGGCAGCTTTGAGACGCGAAAGGTTCAATCTTGGGTCGCTTTAAAGTTGCGAACCTTCGGATTGCGGCGGACCAGCGTGGCTAGACGGGCTCGCCGATGCGTTTGATCTCCCACTGAAGCTCGATCCCGCTGGTCGCCTTGACCTTGGCGCGCATGGTCTCGCCCAGCGTTTCCAGGTCTGCGGCGGTCGCGCTGCCGTCGTTGATCATGAAGTTGCAGTGAAGTTCTGACATGCTGGCACCGCCGACGCGATAGCCGCGCCCGCCAGCCTCATCGACCAGACGCCAGGCCGAGTGGCCCTCAGGGTTTTTGAAGGTCGAGCCGCCGGTCTTCTTATTAATGGGCTGGTTCTTGCGACGGTAGTCTTGATGGTCTTTCATGGCCGCAGCGATGGCCTCTTTGTCACCAAAGGGGCCTGCAAGTTCGGCTTCGACAAAGATCCACTCTGGCCCCAGGTCACAATGGCGATAGCTGTAAGCCAGCTCGTCCAGGGCAAAGCGCCGCTTTTCGCCCTGGCGATTAACCGCGGTGGCGGCGACCAGCGCGTTGCGCATTTCTTTGCCCGGGCCAATGCCCGCATTCATGCGAAGCGCGCCGCCAATCGTGCCCGGTACGCCGACCAAAAAGGTCATGCCGTCAATGCCCGCCTTACGCGCCGCAATGGCCACCGACAAATCGGCCGCGCCTGCGCCTGCCGTAATGCGGTTTCCCTCCACCGTGATGGCCTCAAATCCTGGACCTTCCAGCTTGATGACCACGCCCTTAACCCCGCCGTCACGGATCAGCATGTTCGAGCCGCGGCCCAAGACCATGACCGGCACATCAGGGGCCAGGTTTGCAAGAAAGCTCTGCAAGTCCTCAACATCGGCGGGCAGGAACAAGACCTCGGCAGGACCGCCGACGCCGAACCAGGAGCGGTCGGACAAGCGTGCTTGGGCAGTCAGCGCGCCGCGAACGGGGGGCAGGGTGTCGATCAGGTCCATGGCGATCTCTCCGGTTTGGGGCGCTAGGCTTGAGCCAGTTCCTCGGGCAACTTGTGGGCCCATTGGGTGATGTTGCCCGCGCCCAGACAGACGACAATATCGCCGCTGGACACCAGAGGCCCTACGATCTGAGCCAGTTGGTCGGGGTCGTCCAAGGGGCGCGCCGAACGGTGCCCGCGCGCCGATATGGCTTGGGCCAAGGCCTCTTTGTTGCGGCCTTCGATCTCGCTCTCGCCAGCGGCATAGACATCAGCAATCAGCACGTGGTCGGCGTCGTTGAAGCAGGTCGAAAACTCGTCGAACAAGTGGTCCAGGCGCGAATATCGGTGCGGTTGCATGATCGCGATGACCTTGTGGTCACCCACCGCCTGGCGTGCGGTTTTTAATACCGCCTTGATCTCGCGCGGGTGGTGGCCGTAGTCGTCGATCACCCGAACGCCGTTGGCTTCACCGGTCAGGGTAAAGCGGCGCTTGACGCCAGAGAAAGTGGCCAAGCCCTCGCGGATTTGCGTGTCGCTCATCCCCAGCTCCGCTGCGATGGCGACGGCAGCCAGAGAGTTCGAGACGTTGTGTTCGCCTAGGGTCGGTAGGCGCAGCTTGTCGATATGGCGCGGGGTCTGGCCGCGTCGGTCGATGCGCACCTCAAAGCACATGCTGCCTGCATCTTGTTTCACACGCATGCCGCGCACATCGGCTTGGGGCGAAAAGCCGTAGGTCACCAGGCGCTTATCTTGGGTACGGGCAATCAGCTCCTGGCACTTGGGATCGTCGATACAGATGACCGCAAAGCCATAGAAGGGCACTTGCGCTACGAAGCGGTCGAAGGCGCGATACAGGCGGTCTTCGGTCTCGTAGTGGTCCATGTGCTCGGGGTCGATGTTGGTCACAACAGCAATGGCGGCGGGCAGGCGAGTGAAGGAGCCGTCGCTCTCGTCCGCTTCGGCGACCAGCCAAGCGCCCGAGCCGATTTTGGCGTTGGTGCCGTACTGGTTGATGATGCCGCCATTAATGACGGTCGGATCCAGCTCTCCGGCTTCCAGCATGGTGGCGACCATGGTTGTCGTGGTGGTCTTGCCGTGGGTGCCGGCGATGGCGATGGACTGCTTCAGGCGCATGACTTCAGCCAGCATTTCCGCGCGGCGAATAACCGGAATGTGCTTGCGGCGCGCCAAGGCGACCTCGGGATTGTCGGCCTTGACCGCTGAGGAGATGATCACCACAGCCGCATTGTCGGCGTTTTCCTCGCGGTGGCCGATATCAACATGGATGCCCATGTCCTGCAAGCGCTTGACGTTGGGGTTAAAGGCCATGTCGCTGCCTTGGACCTTGAAGCCCTGGTGATGCAAGATTTCCGCGATCCCTGACATGCCGATTCCGCCTATGCCGACGAAATGGAAAACACCGATATCTTGGTTGAGCTGGGTCATGGGGATCGCTTTGCTTTTGGTTGGTCTTCGGTCAGCGGGCTGCGGCGGTTGGCGCGGCCGCTTTAGCGGTCGCCGATCACGGCAAACAGGGCATCAGCCAGATTGCGCGCCGCGCTGGCGTGGGATTGCGCCCTTGCTTTGGCGGCCACCTGGGCCAAAGTCAAGGGCTCTGTCAGGTAGTGGCGCAGGTCATGAGCGCGCGCCTCGGGCTCATTTTTGCTCTGCGGCCAGAGCCAGGCCGCGCCATGATCGACCAACGCGCGAGCGTTCAGGGTCTGTTGATCGTCAACGGCGGTGGGCAGGGGAACAAAGGCAGCGGGCCTGCCAACCGTCGCAATTTCCGCGACACTCGAGGCACCAGATCGACAGATGACCAAGTGCGCATGACCATAGAGCCCGGCCATGTCGTCAAAGAAGCTGGAGATTTCGGCCTGGATGCCCAGCGCCTCGTAAGCTGAGCGCAGTTGCGCGACGTCTTCGGGGCGGGCCTGCTGGATCAAGCGAAAGCGCGCGCGCTCGTTGGCGCTGAGCGCGGCCATGACCTGTGGCATGAAGTCAGAGAAATAGCGCGCACCCTGACTGCCGCCATAGACCAGAATGCAAAATTGCTCGTTCGGCTTCGCGGGCTGATAGTCCGCGACCTGGGCGAAGACCTGGCGCACAGGATTGCTGACGTGGCGCAGGCGACTGGCGGGCAAACCGCTGAGGCCCTTGGTCGGCTGAAATGAGGTGCAAACCAAGTCGGCCTTGCGGGCCAGAAATCGGTTGGCGCGTCCAAAAACCGAATTTTGCTCGTGGATCAAGGTTGGAATGCCCAAGTGCTGGGCGGCCAGCATGCTGGGCGCACTGGCATAGCCGCCAAAGCCCACCACCGCTTGCGGCCGCAACTGATGCAACAGCCGCCGCGCTTTCAGATAGCCGCGCGCCATAGCGAGCAAGCCCTTGACCTGCTGCATGCGGCTGGTGCGGAACAAGCCCATAGAGGGGATGAGGTGACGGCTGACGTTGTGGTAGTCTTGGCCGAACGACAGCCCGCGCTCGTCGGTCAACAGCGCAGAGGCATAACCTCGGGTTGCCAGCTCCTCGGCAAGCGCGAAAGCCGGGAACAGATGGCCGCCGGTGCCTCCAGACGCCAGGGCAATCAGGGGAGCAGCGGGAGCAGTGTCGGAGGCTAAGGCAGGCATGGCACGTCGCAGAAGGTCAGGGAATGCGCCACCTTAGGAGAAAGACCCCCGGCCTGGCTAGTGGAAAGCCCGCGCAAAGCCGTGGGCCAAACAGTGGCGGTGGGGAGGCTTAGTGGCGGCTGTCGTTTTCCCAAGCGCCGCGGCGGCTCAAAGCGAGCAGGAACCCGAAGGTCAAGCCCATGCCGATCAAAGACGAGCCGCCATAGGAAATGAAGGGCAGGGTCATGCCGGTGGGAATGATCATGCGCAAGGTCGAGGCGATGTTGATAAAGGCCTGAGTTCCAAATTGGGTCAGCAGGCCGCCTATCGCCAACAAGATGAACAGGCTGCGGGCATGGGAGGCGCGCACCACGCCGCGCATGATGATGACTGAGAAGATTGCGACTACAAACAAGCAGGCGAACAGACCGAACTCTTCACCGACCACGGCAAAGATAAAGTCTGTGTGCGCGTCGGGCAGAGCGTCCTTACGAATGCCCTCTCCTGGGCCGCGACCGAACCAGGCCCCATTCTTCAGTGTGCGGATCGACTGCAAGACCTGAAAGTTCGCGGCATCGTCGCCCCACAAGAAATTGTTCACCCGCTGATGAACATAGGGCACCATCAGATAGGCCATGCCCACAACTGAGAGACCAGCAGGCACCAGGACAACGAACCACCACAAAGACACACCTGCCAAGAAGAGCTGAGCGAAAAAGATGACTGACACCAACCCAGATTGACTGAGGTCGGTCTGTAGGAGCAACAGCACCATGATTAGGCCGTAGAGCGAGAAGGCGACCAGAGCACCATAGGTCTCTGGATGGCTGCGTTGACGCGATAACAGCCAGGCCGACACGACCGCAAAGCAGGGCTTTGCCAGCTCGGTCGGTTGCAAGGTGAAGGCACCAAAGTCGAGCCAGCGGCGCGAGCCGTTAAATTCGCTGCCGACCATCAAGACCGCGAGCAAAAGCCCAAGGCAGCCAACCATGGCCACAAAGGCCAGCAGGCGCACGCGGCGCACGCTCAGCATGGACACGCCCAGCATAAGCGTGACAGCGATGGGCAAAAACAACAGGTGCTTTTGCAGGAAGGTGAACATGTCCCTTGAGGTGTGCTGTGTCACAGCAGGTGATGCTGTTATCGACATGAACAAGCCAATGACGATCAAGCAGCTAACCAAGACCAAGGTAGTGAGATCGACAGACCAGAGCCAACGACCAAGCACCGAGTCATCGGCTCGAGAGACCGATTTGAACATTGCAACTTCCTCTTAAATACAGCGAGGCTATTTGTAAAACTTGGACCAAGCCCGCTTACCGCGCGGCCAAGGCTTGCCCTACAAGCGCTTTGAAGGCGTCGCCGCGAGCCTCAAAAGAGCTGAACTGATCGAACGAGGCACAGGCTGGAGACAAGACGAGGGTCGCTTGTTCTAAAGGGTGCTGCTCGGCCCAATTCAGGGCATCTTCAACGGCCAAGGGCAAAGCTTGCTCAAGGGTGTCAAATTGACGTGTCGCTATGATGGGCGACAATTGAGCCGTAAATTCGGCTGCCGCTTGGCCAAATGTGTAGGCTTGCCGCACACCTGCCACGTCGCCCAACAAAGGCGCGATGCCCTCTTCTTTGGCCAGACCGCCCAAGAGCCAAAACATGTTGGGAAAAGCGCGCAGGGCGTGGAGGCTGGCTTCGGCGTTTGTCGCTTTGGAATCGTTGATGATGGTGAGGTTATTGCAGGTCGCGACCCGCTCTTGCCGGTGGACCAATCCCGGAAAACTGGCCAAATGCGGCGCGATCTGCTCGGCCGGCAAGCCTAAGGCACGGCAAAGCGCAAAGGCTCCCGCGGCGTTCTGACCGTTATGGTCGCCTGGCAGGCTGTCGGCCTGGGTCAGGTCGGCCACCTGGTGCCCGTTCTCCAGAAGGGCGTGATCTTGCCGGCAGAACCCTTTGTCCAGGTATCGGTTGCCTGAGATGGGGCAAAGGCGCGTAAGGCGACCAACAAGCGCGCGCGTGTTGGTATCATCGAGCCCCAAAACCGCTGTGCCCTGCGGTGCGAGCAACGTATCAAAGATGCGCATTTTGGCGTCGATATAGCCTTGCAGGCCGCCGTGCCGCTCAAGATGGTCGGGGCTGATATTGAGCAGCAAAGCCGCATCAAGCGCGGGCGTTTGCATCAGCTCAAGCTGGTAAGACGATAGCTCCAGCACATAAACGCCGCCTTCGGGCAGGACCGGCAACGCCAAGGCTGGCACGCCGATATTGCCCCCCATCGCCATGGGAACACCCGCCGAGCCCAGCAAATGTGCGGTCAAGGCCGTGCAGGTCGATTTTCCATTGGTTCCAGTAATGCCGATAAAGCGGGCTTGCGGATTGGCGCGCACCAACAGCTCGACATCGCAAATGAGGGGAATGCCTGCCTCAAGCGCGCGCTGTGCGACCCGGTTGGGTTTGGGGAAGCTCCAAGGGATGCCCGGTGAAATCACCAGCGCGGCAACGTCGCCGAGGTCGGCTGTGTTGAGATCAACCAAGGGATAGGGCGCATTCTGCAAGCGCTTGCCGTCATCCCAAGCCATGACCTCAGCGCCGCCTTGGTGCAAAGCCATGGCCGCCGTGTGGCCCGAGCGCCCGAGCCCCAGTACCGCGACCTTGCGGCCTGCGTAAAGATCGACGCTTTGGAGTTCGGCGCTCATGCTGTCCTGCTCTTTGCTCAGGATCTGGCTCAGCGGATTTTCAAAGTCGCCAGACCAACCAAGGCCAAGACCGCTGCGATGATCCAAAAGCGAATGACGATCGTGGGTTCTTTCCAGCCGAGCTTTTCAAAGTGGTGGTGGATCGGGGCCATCAAGAAGACCCGCTTGCCGGTCAATTTGAAAGAGACCACTTGAATAATTACCGATAAAGCTTCGACGACGAACAAGCCGCCAATGATGATCATGACCAGCTCGTGCTTGGTAATGACAGCGATGGTGCCAATGGCTCCGCCCAGGGACAGGGACCCGGTGTCACCCATAAAGACCTTTGCAGGCGGCGCATTGAACCACAAAAAGCCCATGCCCGCGCCGACAATCGCGGCACAGACAATCGCCAGCTCCGCTGCGCCCTTGACGTAAAAAAGCTGGAGGTAGGTGGTAAAATCAGATCGGCCAACGACGTAGGCAATGATCGCAAAGGAAATCGAGGCGATCATGATGGGCACAATGGCCAGACCGTCTAGGCCATCTGTTAGGTTTACAGCATTGCTGGAGCCAACAATCACGAAGGAAGCAAAGACGGCGTAGAACAGACCCAAATTGATTGAGAAATCTTTTAAGACCGGAAAGGTCAAGATCGAGGCCATGTCGTCTTGCGTGTTGAGCATGATCATCGCCGAAGCGCCCAGGGCAATCGCAAATTGAAACACCAGCTTTTGTTTGCTGCTAAGACCGTCTGAGCTGCGCTTGATCAGCTTGCGGTAGTCATCGACGAAGCCCAGCAGGCCGAAACCCGTTACGACGAGCATGACACACCAAACATAGTCTTCGCTGAGATCGGACCACAGCAAGGTCGCAACGCCAAGCGACAACAGCATCATCGAACCGCCCATAGTGGGGGTGCCTTGCTTGGTCAACAGATGGCTTTCAGGGCCGTCTTCGCGGATGGGTTGGCCCGCACCCTGCCGCGACTTGAGCCACCGAATGATGGGCTCACCCACCAAAAAGCAGATTAGCAGCGCGGTCATCAAGGCTCCGCCTGCGCGGAAGGTGATGTAGTTGAACAGGTTAAAAAAGGCGTAGTTGTCCGCCCAGGGCGTGAACAAGAAAGGAAACATGCTGACTCTTTGCAGCGCGAAGGGACCAATCGGCCGCCAGTCGCTGGAAGGTAAGAAAGATCGGAGGCTTTGCTTCGCCTAGCAATCCTGGGGCCTGATGGCAATGACGCATTTGGCGGCCCGCAGGCCTCCAAGCGTGCGGCATGCGCTAAGACGGGCCGCGCACAAGCGCTTCGCGTGCCACCTCGACATCGCTAAAGGGCAGGATTTCTTGACCTATTATCTGGCCTTGCTCGTGTCCCTTGCCCGCGATAACCACCAGATCATCGGGGCCAGCTTGAGCCACTGCAAAGTTGATGGCCTCGCGACGATCGCCGATTTCCAGCGCATCTTGATCCATTCCTGCCAGAACTTGAGCGCGAATCTGTGCGGGGTCTTCGCTGCGTGGATTATCGTCGGTGACAATCGCAAGATCAGCATAGGTCATGGCAGCCTTACCCATCAGTGGGCGCTTGCCAGTATCGCGATCGCCGCCTGCGCCAAAGACACAGATCAGCCTCCCGCGCGCATGCGGGCGTGCGGCCTTCAAAACGGTTTCAAGCGCGTCTGCGGTGTGCGCGTAGTCAACCAGAACGTTGGTATGAGGAGAGTCACAATCAACGGTTTGCATGCGCCCCGCCACGCCTTTGAGCTGGCGCGCGGCGTCTTGCAGCGCTTCAGCTTCGATCCCGCAGGCAAACAACAAGCCAACAGCGGCCAGCACGTTCGTGGCCTGAAAGTCACCGATCAGCGGCAGGTCGAGCTTGAGCAGTTGGCCCGCCATTGCTATTTCTAAATGCTGGCCTTGTGGCGTTGCGTGCTGCTCGAACAGCTTGATATCTGGCGCTTTGTTGCCGAACCTCAAGCTGTTTGGCGCGACCTGGCGCAAGGCAGCAATCTCGGGTACATCGGCATTCAAGACGGCGGTGCCATCTGGGGTCAAAAGCTCGCTAAACAGACGCGACTTGGCGTCGAAATAGCTCTGCATGTCGGGATGATAATCCAGGTGGTCGCGGCTGATGTTGGTGAAAGCGGCGGCCTGAAATCGCAGGCCCTCGAGGCGGCGCTGATCTAAGCCGTGACTGGAGGCTTCGATCACCAAGGCATCGTAGCCCTGTAGGCTCGCGGCTTGCAGCGCTTTGTGTAGGGAGATGACGTCGGGCGTCGTCAGCTGCGGCAGGTCTGCTATGCCTTCCGGCTGGAGGCCCAAGGTACCCACCGACACTGCCTTGTGTCCCAAACTATTCAGCATTTGCTGGGCAAAACTGGCCACAGACGTTTTGCCGTTGGTACCAGTCACCGCCAGGCATAGGCTAGGCTGCGGGCGATAGAAGCTGGAGGCCAGGCGCGCAGTAGCGCGGCGAGGTTGGGGGCTACGCAAGACTGCGATCCGTTCGCCCAAGTCGGGAAGATGAGAGTCTTGTCCAACCAAAACGGCCGCTGCACCGGCTTCGACCGCGGCCTGAGCGAAACGTGCGCCGTCCATTTGGCTGCCTGGCAAGCCACAAAACAAGCTTCCAGCAACGACTCTCCGCGAATCAATCTCTAAGCCGCAGACCTCAATTTGATCCAAGGCGGCGGGGTCATAGGACAAATCGGTAAGTCCGGCAATGGATACAAGGTCGCTTAACTGCATGAGGTCGGCTCGTTGATGGTCTGGTCTTGGCGGTCTGCATTCTTTTGCATCATTTGCCACAGATCATCAGTATTGCGAACCGGCATAATTCCCAAGGGAGAAATCAAGCGATTGATAATGCGACAGGTCACGGGCGCTGCGACCCAGCCGGCTGTGGCGTAATTGAAGCTCTCTTTTTGACCCTTAGGTTCGTCAAACACCACGTAGAGCACGTATTGCGGATTGTCGATCGGGAAGACGGACACAAAGGAGGACACAACTTCATTGCTGCCGTACTTATCTGCTGTTCCCGTTTTTCCGCCGATGGCCACCGATTCGACCTGGGCCTTAGAGCCTGTGCCATTGGCAACAATGTTTCGCATGTAATCCAGCATGATGTGCGAGGTTTCTTGGCTGATCACGCGCGGGCCCTGGGGGCGCTGGCTGGGCTCATTGGACTTCAGCAGGGTTGGCTGGATGCGGATACCGCCGTTTGCCAAAGCAGCGACGCCGGTGGCAACGTGCAGCGGCGAGACCGCAATACCATGACCAAAGGAAACGGTCGCCGTGCTGACGTCCGTCATGCGAGCAGGAAATGTCGGGGTGTCGGTCTCGAGCACTTCAATCTGAGAGATCGACAGCATGCCCAAATCGTCCAGGAAACGCAGCAATTCCTTGCCGCCCAACCGCAGGCCGATTTGCGCGGCTCCGATGTTGGAGGATTCCTGAAGAATATGCTTGGCATCCATGCGACCAGGCAACGGGTGGTAGTCGCTAATCACTCGATCATAGACATGCAAAGGGCGCGAGACATCAAAGGTGTCGTTTGGGCCGATCACGCCGCGGTCAAGCGCGGCCGCCACGGTGAACAGCTTGAAGGTCGATCCCAGTTCGATTGCGCCTTGTGTGGCAGCGTTGATCCGTGCGATTTTGGGCGACGCGCCAACATTGTCGGGGTCAAAACTGGGCAAGGAGACCATGCTCAGGATTTCACCGCTGTTTACGTTCATCAGGACCGCCGAGGCACGCTTGGCTTCAAAGGCCGTCATTTGAGCCTGGACCTCTGATCGGACGATATGCTGAATGCCCACATCTAGGCTAGTTTTTAGCGTCTGATTGAGGTCTGCCAGTTGGCCCTCGAAGACGTGCTCCATGCCAGCCATGCCGTTGGTGTCAATGTCCGTGTAGCCAATCGGGTGAGCGAACAAATCGCCTTGGGTGTACTCGCGACTGGGCAGCTTGGGGTAGTCCAATCCAACGATGCCTTTGGCGTTTAGCCGACGAACCTGGTCTGGGGTCAGGTTGCGCTTGATCTGAATCTCATAGCGGTCGGTGTTCGACAGGCGCGCCAACAGGGCGGCTGGCTCCAAGTCGGGCAGCACTTCTGTGATGGCGCGAAAGGCCTCATCGATATCGCGGATTTTGCGCGGATGAACCACCAAAGCAGGGCGGTTGAGCGTTCGAGCCAAAACCGCGCCATTGCGGTCCAAGATGTCGGCGCGCTTGTGGGACAGTGGGGCCGGCGGCGTAGCCACCTGCGCAACGCGTGTCCCCTCCAAGTCAGACAGACCGATCAGGCGTGCACCCAGCAGCAGGTAGCCGCACAAGAACAGCAGCGCGAAATAGACCAAACGCTTGCGGCCAATTTTCAAATCTTGGCTCACCAAACCACCCGAAGATGGGGTGGGCTGGGCGCTGTAGGGGGTGGCGCTGCGCTCCAGTCGCGCGGCAAGCGCTGGGCTGGTAAAGTGCTGGGCTTGACCAGCCAGGCGCGGGCTGAGGGCAGGATTGAGTGGGTGCGTTTGCATGGCTCAGTCCTCCAATCCCAAAATAAAGGAGCCCAATGGGTCCGTTTTGGAGGCGCCGCCGTCTTGGCCGTATTGATCCAGTAGAACGGGCGTGCGCGATTGGAATTGCTCAACCAGTTTTTGCGGGGCAGTGGCGATAGCGGGGACTTGAGTAGCAGGCTCGATATCAAGCGCCGCTGGTCGCTCGGGCAAGCCACGCAGGCTTGTCACCAAGGTTCCACGGTCGGACTTTATATCCAAGTAAGCTTTCGCAAGCCGCTCCAAACGTTCGGGGCGGTTTTGGTGCTGCCATTCGGCTTCCAGCACCTCATACTCATCCTGCAGCATGGCGATGCGTTGGTTCGCCTGCTTGATGTCAGATTCAATCTGCTGGACTGAATATTTAATCTTGAATAGTCCGACGGTCAGGCCGACCAAAAGGACAACCCAAACGAGAGTAAAAAATCGCGCCATAGCTCATATCGCAATGTGTGTTGGCCGAAAAAAAATGGCCGGTCTGAAAAAATTCGGTCTAAATGACTGTTATTATTTAGGGTTCCTTGGAATGTTTGCCCAGAGGGCGGCTGAAATTTACCTGCTCTTGCCCTGCTCTAAGGTTGATTGCTCGTCCCAAGCCAGCGCCTCTGTCCGCAAAGCGTAACGAAGGCGAGCTGAACGGGCGCGAGGATTGAAATTTTCCTCCTCAAGCCGAGGCTTGAGTGTGCGCCCGCTCGGTACCGAGAAAGTCGGCTGGCGTTGAGCAGAAAGGGCAGAATCTGGAAAATAGCGCGACTGACCAGAGCCAGTGCGTCCAGACCTTGTGCTTAAAAAGGTTTTGACAAGGCGGTCTTCAAGAGAGTGAAAGCTCACGACCACCAGGCGCCCACCTGGGTTTAAAATGCGCTCGCCAGCAGCTAATCCGCTTTCGAGAGCCCCAAGTTCGGCGTTGAGGTAAACACGCAGACCTTGAAATGTCCGTGTAGCGGGATCAATTCCCCCGGACGGCGATCTGCGGACAACAGAGCGGACGATATCCGCCAACTCTGATGTTCGGGTAATGGGGGCTTTGGCGCGCGCGGCGACAATGGCACGCGCAACAGCGCGCGAACGGCGCTCTTCCCCAAATTCGTAGATGATATTGGCCAAGTCGTCTTGCTCAGCGGTGTTGACCAGATCGGCGGCCGACGGCCCGGATTGGCTCATGCGCATATCCAACGGGCCGTCGAAACGGAAGCTGAAGCCGCGCTCGGCCTGGTCGATTTGCATGGAGGAGACGCCCAGATCGAAGACCACGCCATCGACCTTGCGGTCACCGACGATGGGCTCGATCAGCTCGGCCATGTCTTTGAAGTTGCCCTGCACCAGCGTCAAGCCTGCAAATTCAGGCTGTTCTGCCAAATTGCGACCAGCGGCAATGGCACTGGGGTCTTGGTCGATGCCGATCACCTGGCAGTCGGCGTTGGCCAAAATGGCCTTGCTGTAACCGCCGGCACCGAAGGTACAATCAACGTAGAGACCACCGTCTTTGACAGCCAAGGACTCCAGCACTTCTTTGAGCATGACTGGCTCGTGTGAGCCTTTGGCGTGCTTTGGCGTGCTTGCAGGCGCTGGGGGAGACGGCGTGGTTGGCGTTGAGGCTGCGGCGGTCATCATGCGCGGCCTCCCGTCTTGGTGCCGCCGCGGCTTGCATGCTGAGCTTGGACCCCAAGGGTCACAAGCTTGCTGCTCTGCTCCAAAATGCGACGAGCGGATCCCACGTCAAATACCTCAAAAATCAAAGTGCTCCGGGCTGGAGCGTAAAATGGGGCGCCGGTTGCTGTTCGCTTGTGGCGGGGTCTTGAGGACCGCCTGAGCTCCGGCTTGTTGATTTACATATCGCCGCTTTCCGGCCGGGCTGAAAACAAAAAAAAGATACAAGCCCTAGAGGAGAACATTTCGATTCGCGGCCTTGGACCACTACATCTAGTGTCTCATGTGGATAAATCTGCAAAAAATGTGCAGAAAGTTGGTCGGCCTAGATCAGCTCACGCATTCGTAAAAAATAGTGTCGAAATTTGTGTTCCAGCTTGGTTCGCAAACCTTGAGTTGAAGAAGTTTCTGTGCGCCTGTATCAAGGCTTGATTGCCCTGCATGTGAAGCGTGACTGCTATGCGGCAGAGTATGATCCAAACTTTGTGCAAAACTTGCTCAAATTTGTGGATAACTTTCAGATTGTGGCGAGTCTTGCTAGAGTCTTGGAGCTTGAGGCTGTGCATTATGAGAGATCACTCGCTCTCAAGATGAATCTTTAATTCGCAATTTGCATCAGGCGACCGGTAAGCCGGGTTCTGTCACCACTCGGTTCACTGAACCAAGGGTGGAGCGACAATTCATCTGGGTCGGCTGTTGCCAGCGCGACTCACGCAACTGACCCGGAGCGATAGCGCGGAAGGCACTTGACATACTGTGCCCCCTGAGGGGTGGCAGCACGCCGCTCGCTCCCTATTTAGTCTTGCTCCTGCTGGGGTTTACCATGCCGGTCTTGTTGCCAATCCCGCGGTGCGCTCTTACCGCACCCTTTCACCCTTACCGGTCCCGTTGCCGAGCCTTGGCGGTTTGCTTTCTGTGGCACTTTCCCTGGGGTCGCCCCCGCTGGCCGTTAGCCAGCAGCATTCTTCCGTGGAGCCCGGACTTTCCTCGATCCCCCCAAAGGAAGGACCGCTGCCGCCTGGTCGCCTGATGCAAGACTGCAGCTAGTGGCTCTGGCGGGCTCTGTCTAGGAAAATCCCGCCCAGAACCGCGAAACGCGCTCAATTCACCGTTTGGCGCAAGGTCTCATAGGCCCGGTTGATTAGGGCGCTGCGTTCCTCAGCGATTTGGCGGCAGTTTTGATCCATACCGCAATCGTGGGCCCAGACATCGGGGTGATAGCGTTTGACCAGCTCCACATAGGCGGCGCGGATTGCGGCTTGTTCGGCATCGCGGGGCAGGCCAAGCACCGCATAGGGATCAAAGGAGTGGCTGTCGCCGTGCGCGGACGCCAGGCTCATGAACTCGCTGTTCGGAATGCCAAAGCAGTCTGCGACTTTGGCCAGGAAGTCGTGCTCGGCGCGGTCAATTTCTCCATCGGCCGCTGCGATCATCAGCAGACCGGTTAGTAGATCGCGCAGTGCTTCGGGCTCTTTTGCGAACTGGCGGCCGATCTGCCGTGCGTAGGACTCAAAGCCCGCGGTATCCTTACGCGCCATATTAAACAGGCGACCAACTTTGGCTTCATCTTCGGGTTCGATTGTAAAGAGTCGCTTGAAAACGGCGACCTCATCGCGCGTCACCCGACCGTCAGCTTTGGCCAGTTTGGCGCTCAAGGCGATAATCGCCATTGTAAAAGTCGCCATCTTGTTTTTTTCACTAGCGCCAAACATGCTGCCCCACCAGGACGAAAAGGCGTTGTCATCAATCTGGCTACTAAGGTATGACCAAAGTCTCATAAATCGAACCTGTTGTCGTGCGTCGGCTTTTGAGGCCGTTTGACCCTGCATATACCTGCATATAAATGAGTGAACCATGTTTGACAAAATCCTGATCGCCAACCGTGGCGAGATTGCTTGCCGTATCATCAAAACCGCACAGGCGATGGGGATTAAATGCGTAGCCGTCTACTCTAGCGCCGATGCGGGCTCGAAGCACGTGCAGATGGCGGACGAGGCGTATCTGATTGGCGGCGCGGCGTCTTCCGAATCTTACCTGAAGATCGACAAGCTGATCGAGGTTTGTAAAGAATCCGGTGCCCAGGCCGTGCACCCTGGTTTTGGATTCGTGTCGGAGAATGCGGCCTTCGCTCAGGCCTTGGCCGATGCAGGCATCGAGTTTATCGGCCCACCCAAAGGCGCCATTGAGGCCATGGGCGACAAGATCACCTCTAAGAAACTCGCCGCAGAGGCAGGGGTTTCGACCGTCCCAGGCTATATGGGGCTGATTGATGATGCCGATCACGCGGTGCGCATCTCTGAAGAGATCGGCTATCCGGTGATGATCAAGGCCTCAGCAGGCGGGGGCGGCAAGGGCATGCGCGTGGCCTACTCTTCGGCCGAGGTCCACGACGCCTTCTCCAGCGCCAAGCACGAGGCCAGCTCTTCCTTCGGCGATGACCGCATCTTTATTGAAAAATTCATCGAGCAGCCACGCCACATCGAAATTCAGGTGCTGGCGGATAAGCACGGCACCTGCCTTTACCTGGGCGAGCGAGAGTGCTCGATTCAGCGTCGCCACCAAAAGGTGGTTGAAGAAGCACCCAGCCCCTTTTTGGACGAAGCCACCCGCAAAGCTATGGGCGAGCAGTCCGTCGCGCTGTCAAAGGCGGTCGACTATTGCTCGGCAGGCACGGTGGAGTTCATCGTCGATAAGGACCGCAACTTCTATTTCTTGGAGATGAACACCCGCTTGCAGGTCGAGCATCCGGTGACCGAGAAGATCACAGGCTTGGACCTGGTTGAGCAAATGATTCGCGTCGCTGCGGGCGAAAAGCTGAGCCTGAGCCAAGAGCAGGTCAAGCTGAACGGCTGGGCCATGGAGTGCCGCTTGTACGCCGAAGATCCGCTGCGCGGCTTCTTGCCCTCGATCGGCCTGCTGTCGGACTACCAGCAACCGGATGAGAACGATGCCGTACGCGTTGATTCGGGCGTTCGCGAAGGCGACGAAGTCTCCATGCACTATGATCCCATGATCGCCAAGCTGGTCACCTATGGCCCAGACCGAAACTCAGCCATCGATTCGATGATTGGGGCGCTGGACGACTATTTGGTGGCGGGCGTCAATCACAATGGGGCCTTCCTGAGCCAGATCATGCAGCACCCGCGCTTTGTAGATGGCAATCTGTCGACCAACTTTATCGCCGAAGAATACCCGGACGGCTTCACGCTCGATCACCTTCGCCCTGCGTCGGTCGACGCCTTCTTGGCGGCCCTGGCCGTCGTCGCGCAATTGGGTGAGGGCAACTGGACCGCTGCTGAGGGGCAAAATCTCTACGACTTTGGCGTTCTCAGCGATGCGCCGGGTACCAAGACTTTGGACATCATGCGCTCAACCCGTGAAGTCAGCTTTGACTGGCGACCGGGCCAAAAGCGCTTGCGCCTCACTTTGGACGGCCAAGCCATGACCTTCCAGATCGCTAAGGACGGCGTCGCTTGGACCCTGAGCCATGCGGGCAGGGTCATGCGCTTGTTGGTTCTCAATCCGCGCGAGGCCGAGCTGTGGTCGCACATGCCTGAGAAGGTCGGCCTGGACAGCTCCAAGGTCTTGCTGGCGCCCATGCCGGGCCTGCTGGTTTCTTTGGCGGTTAAAGAAGGCGATGAGGTCCAAGCTGGACAAGAGCTATGCCGCATGGAAGCCATGAAGATGGAGAACATCCTGCGTTCTGAGAAGCCAGCGACCATCGGAGCGATCAAAGCTGGCGTTGGCGACAGCTTGCAGGTCGATCAGGTCATTATTGAGTTCGTGACTGACTAAGACCAGAAATCGCGCTTCGCTCTAACCATCGCAAAGCCGGATCGTTACGGGTTTTGCGCGCGCCTGTCAGGGGGGGGGCGTCACCGCGGCGGGGCGCTTTTCAAGACGTTTTTGCGTGGAAGGCAATGCGCGCCCGGACTGTGGCCGTTCTTACACCGGTCGACGGCGCGCTAAAGGCTGCGCGCGAAACGGCGCACATCCTCGATCAGCAATTCGGGTTCTTCCATCGCTGCGAAATGCCCGCCACGAGGCATTTCGGTCCAGTGGGTAATGTTGTAGATGCGCTCGGCATAGGAGCGTGGCGGCCAACGTAGCATTTCGGCAGGGAAGACAGCGCAACCGGTCGGCACTTCAACTCGATGACCCTCAGGCGATAGGATGCGCCCGCCTTCTTCACGCCGCCCGTAATAGATCCACGAGGCGGTGTTGAAGCTGCGCGTGATGATGTAGATCATGATGTTGGTCAGCAAATCGTCTTTGCTGTGGGCGTCCTCGATCCGACCGACTGGCACATCAGACCAGTCGTGAAATTTCTCTATCAGCCAGGCAGCGAGGCCGACCGGACTGTCCATCATGGCATAGCTGAGCGTTTGCGGTCGGGTGGCTTGTTGGGTGCGATATCCGTCTTGCATGATTTGATCCGCATCGAACTGCTGGGCCCAAGCTCGCTCTTCGGGGGTCTGCGGCTCGTCGGGATGACGCATCGTGAGAACATTGATGTGGATCGCGCGACAGGCTGAGGCGTGATCAAAACCGAGCCAAGAGCAGATGGCACCGCCCCAGTCGCCTCCCTGCGCGAGGTAGCGGTCAAAGCCAAGTGTCTCTGTCATGAGGGCGTTTAGAACAGCAGCCATTTTGCGTGGGCCATAGGGGCGCGGCGGTCGTCCGGAGAAAGCGAAGCCCGGCAGCGAGGGCGCAATGACAGTGAAGGCATCCTCGACACTGCCGCCGAAGCGCTCGGGGTGCGCAAGAGGCTCAATGATGTTCAGGAACTCTGCGACCGACCCCGGCCAGCCATGGCTGATCAACAAAGGTCTAGGGGTGGGCCCGCTGCCGAGCTCATAGATGAAGTGCAGATCGATGCCATCAACGGTCGCTCGGAATTGCGGAAATGCGTTGAGCCGCGCCTGCTGAGCGTGCCAGTCGAAGTCTTTGACCCAATAGGCGCAAAGCTCCTTCATATAGTCAAGGTTGGAACCGTAGTCCCAGCCGCCATCGTCAGGCATCTCATGCCAAGGGAACTCGGCCACACGGCTTAGAATATGGCGCAGCGTTTCGCCACTGACATGGCACTCAAAGGGGGTGAGTGGGCGGCGGGAAGGAGCGATCGGCAAAACGGTATCAAGCGTCATGGGGGCATCCTTGCTGCTAGAGCCCGTTTGGTTGGATACAAGTCACTCGGCGCGCTGTGCCTCTTTGGTTTTGCCGCCAACGCGTCGCTGGATGCTTTGGCGCAATCGAGGGCGCCTGCTCGGGCTTTGCGCTAGCGTACCAAGCGCAGGAGGCCGCAGCAGAGCTGTATGTTCTTTGCTCTCGCAGGTCGTCGGGTTGGACCGCAAACCTTTGCCCCTGCGACTTGCGTTGGAGTAGCAGGCCCGTTTGCGCCCTCAATAAGCCTGGAAGGTTTGATTGGAATACCCCTGCGCAGGCTGGACCGGTTGCGGGCTGTAAGTCGGCTGGCCATAGCCCGAGGACTGCTGCTGATAGCCCTGCTGATAACCTTGAACCGGCTGGCCGTAGGTCGGTTGACCATACACTGCCTGCTGCTGAGCGCCGGGAACCGCCTGCCCACCAGGCGCAGCACTAGCGTAAGCGCGAGGAATGAAGACCGGCAACGGGACATCTGGAGCGGCTTGGGCAACAATGGAATTGCTGCGCCCCACTTGCTTAATTGCCAGATTGCGCTTGGCGACCTGACCGTTTTGGAAACGGACGACGCCGTAGATCGTGTTGAAGCTGCCCGATTGCAGAGCCGCCGAACTAAAGCCGCCAAAGCGTTGCATCTGTTGCGCAATTTGAGCGGCTTCGTAGGCAAGAATTGCGGGCTCAGAAGGGCCGCCGCCGAATTGGCTGCGATAGCGTTGCTTGAACTGGCTGATCTGCGGGTTCGCGGGGGCCGCGAACCATGCGCCGGTCAAGGAGCGCTCGTCGCCCAAGTTGGTTCCGTCCCAAATATCGGTGCCCAGCAGCTTGACGCGTTTTAGATCCACCCGGTGATAATTCAGCAGGGCGGCGACTTCCTTCAGGCGTGCGGATCCGTCAGCGATCAAAATGGCGTCGAAGTTGTCGGACAACTCCGCCAAGTCCTTGGTGGCTTGCGTCCGGTCGCTGGCATCGCGGCCCGCGTCGTAAAACCGCGTCTCGATGATCGCTGCGCCCACTTGTGGGCCGGATTGCACCGCCGCCTGTGCCGCCGCGTAGCCATAGGTGTTGCTGGGGGCTAAAACCGCAACGCGGGCGTGGCCGCGTTGGGCTGAGTAGGCCAAGATCTGGCTTACCGCATTGGCAGGGGTAAGGCCGCCGATCACGCCGCCCGCCTGCAATTGGGCCATGTCATTTGAGAAAGTGACGACCGGCACAGATCGGTAGGTGGCGGCCTGAACCACTGCGGGAACCGATGCGCCGCGCAGAGGGCCGAAGATCATGCCAGCGCCAGCATTCAGGGCTTGTTGGGCGGCCATTTGCGCGCCCTGCGGTGTGCTTTGCGTATCGAAGACTTGAATGCGCAGACCGCTGGCAACTTCATTTTGGGCCATCTGAACGGCGTTGTTCATCTCCTCCCCAAAGCGCGCCAGCTCGCCGCTCAGCGGCAGCAGCATAGCCAGCATCGATTGACCATTGCCGCCTACGTATTGGGTCGACGCCTGGCCGCCAGCGTAAGGCGCGTTGTAGGCTGTCGCAGCCTGAGGCGAAACGAAGGGGTTCGCCCCGGCCACGTGGGGTTGCCCAGCCGCAGGTGGGTTTACGCTGGCGTATTGATTGTTGGGCGCGGCGGTTTGCCCTGCGATGGGCTGGCTTTGGATGTTGGAGCTAGGGAAGGCGGCTAGGCGAGGGGCCGATGCTGTTGCCGACTGCGCGCCGGATTGGGGAAGCGGTGCGTAGTTGGATGGCTGTGCGGACTGAGTGTTTTTGCCGAGCCCTGAGGCCTGAAAACTACAGCCCGCCAAGCTCAACATTATGACTGCCGTCAAGGGTGCGAGGCTGCCGACACAGCAGCGCGTCAGGCGCGAACGAAAGGCTGAGCGGGATACATGAGATGCGGCCGGCGAGTGTGCGGTCATGACAGGTCCAAATTTTGCGTCTAGGCGGATACGAAGCGGATACTAAAGCGCAAGTTCTACAGGTCTTTTGCCCTGGCGGCTAGGGGCGGCGTGTGCCAAACCTTCGCGCCCTGGGCAGGCAAGCCACTAGTGTTGCTGGTGGTACCAGAATTTCAAGCAATGAGGCCTTGGCATGCCAATTGCCGACCAAAGACTGTGGCATTTCTAAGATTATCCACAAGAACGCTGGCAATGCCAGCCATATTGTCACTATCTCAGTGGGGGCACTGCCGACCGCCAGCCGTCTTGAAGTTGTGCGAAATTGGCACGTGGTGAACAGATTTTCTGAAAGCCTAGGGCCTAGCAAGGGCCTGGCGGTTGTAATCCGACCAGCAAAGCGCTAAGCCGCTAGCGCTGGCTGTAATGGTCCTGGCGTGCATCGTGTCGCGGAGCATGCAAGCAGATGTTCCGTCTTTTCTGTTTGCGTGCCGGGCGGCCGTTTGGCCGGGCACTGATCCTAAACTGGTGGTGAACTCATGTCCTCCGTTCGTCCTTGGCGCGATATTGACCGACGCGTTAGCAAGCAAATCATGGTTGGCGATGTGCCCGTTGGCGGCGGTGCGCCGATCAGCGTGCAGTCCATGACCAACACCTTGACGACCGACATTGACGCCACCGTGGCGCAGATCCACGCCATGCAAGAGGCGGGGGTTGATATCGTGCGCGTCTCATGCCCGGACCCTGAAAGCTCGGCGGCGCTTCGCAGTATCGTGGATCAGGTTCAGGTGCCGGTGGTCGCGGACATACACTTCCACTACAAGCGTGCGCTGGAAGCAGCCGATAACGGCGCGGCCTGCCTGCGCATCAACCCTGGAAACATCGGGAACCAAGATCGCGTCAACGAGGTTGTACGCGCTGCCAAGGCGAACGGCTGTTCCATGCGTATCGGCGTCAACGGCGGCAGCCTGGAAAAGCACTTGCTGGAAAAGTACGGCGAGCCTTGCCCAGAGGCGCTGGTTGAAAGCGCCATGGATAACGTGCGCATGCTCGAAGCTGCAAACTTCGATCAATTCAAGATTTCGGTTAAAGCCTCGGATGTTTTCTTGGCCGTCGCCGCCTACAGCGGTCTGGCCGACGCTTGCGACTATCCTTTGCACCTGGGGATTACCGAAGCCGGGCCTCAACGCCTGGGCACGGTCAAATCCTCGATTGGCCTTGGTATGCTGTTGTGGTCGGGCATCGGCGATACCCTGCGCGTGTCCTTGTCCGCTGATCCGGTGGAAGAAGTGCGCGTGGGCTTTGATATCCTCAAGTCCTTGCAACTGCGCCAAAAGGGCGTGACTGTCATCTCCTGCCCCTCCTGCGCACGCCAACAGTTCCCGGTGATCGACATCGTTGAGCAGCTCGAACAACGCGTGCAGCATATCAAGACCTCCATGTCGGTCTCGGTCATTGGCTGTGTGGTCAACGGCCCCGGCGAAGCGCGCGAAACCCAGATCGGCTTGACCGGCGGCGGCAATGGCAATCACCTGATCTATATCGGCGGGCAGCCGGATCACAAGGTCTCGACAGAAGCCATGGTCGATCGCATGGTGGAGTTGATCGAAGACCAGGCGCGCGAACTTGACCGCCAGCAGCACAATCAAGCGGATTAGGAGCACGGCGTGAAGATCATCAGCTCATTGGAGGCGCTCAGCCAGGCGCCCAGCGGTGCGACCTACGCCATCGGCAATTTTGACGGCTTTCATTTGGGCCACCGCGCCTTGATCGAGCGGGTGCAGCGCGAGCCTGGGCTCAGCGGCTTGATCACCTTTGAACCGCATCCGCGCCGTCTGTTTAACCCCGATGGCCCACCACAACGCCTGATGAGCCGCGAAGACAAGCACCGCCAGGCCCGTGCTTTGGGCCTGGATGTCTATGTCGAGTTGCCCTTCACCTGGGACTTTGCCGGGATGGAGGCTGAGGCATTTCACCAAGCCGTTTTACAGCCTTTGGCGCCACGCTTGCTGGTGACCGGCCAAGACTTCCACTATGGCAAGAAGCGCGGCGGATCGCTGGGCACCCTGCGCGCAGCCGGATTTCAGGTCGAGGGCCTGGCCAAAGTCGGCGATGCCAGCGGGCAGTCTTATGGCTCTTCGCGCATCCGCCAGGCCATTCGCGATGCTGATTTCGGGCAAGTCGCAGCGCTCATGGGTGCGCCTTGGACGCTGACCAGTCAGGTTGAGCGGGGTGATCAAATCGGCCGCACGATTGGCTTTCCGACGGCAAATCTGTCAATGGGCGGTTATTTGCGCCCACCGATTGGGATCTATGCGGCGCGCGTTGGAATCGGCGAGGATGTGCCGACCCTGCCAGCCGCAGCCTACTACGGCTATCGACCGAGCCTTGACGGACAGCAAGAGCGCTTTGAGGTGCATTTGTTGGACTTCGAAGGGGACCTTTATGACCAACAGCTTCGCGTTGCCTTGATCGCACATTTGCGCGGCGACAAGGCGCTGGATGGGCTGGAGGCTTTGAAGGCGCAAATCGCGGACGACTGCCAGCAAGCGCGCCAGCTTCTGGCTCAGACTGCCCTGGTTGCTTAACCTATTGATATCGCTAGTCGCACCACTGTCGCAGCGCCCCCACAAGGCGTGACGCGGGTGGACATCGGCGCGCATTCGCGAGGCTGCCACCGCCACGTTAAAGCAGGTGCGGGCCGGAGCCTTGAGCCGCCAGGTGGTCGTCGTCATTGACCAGCGGGCAGCGTTTCATGCTCAAACAGCCGCAGCCGATGCAGTCGTCCATCTTGTCACGCAGCGCGGTAAGGGCTTCGATCCTCTCGCTCAAGTCATCGCGCCAGACTTCAGACATGCGCGCCCAGTCGTGGGCGTCGGGCACCGATTGCCCCGGCAAACTCGACAGCGCCAGGGCGATGGTCGCCAGCGGCACGCCCGCGCTTTGAGCAACCTTGATTATGGTCACACGGCGCAGGGTGTCGCGCCGATACACCCGGTGGTTGGCAGCATTGCGCGACGAGGCAATCAACCCTTTGCGTTCATAAAAATGCAGCGTTGAGACCGGCAGGCCGCTGCGTTCTGCGAGTTGGCCAACCGACAAAAGTGGATCGGACATAGGATTTCCTCTTGACCTCAACTTAAGTTGAGGACCTATGAAGGGGGCTGTCCTCTCAGCTGTCAAGGAGCTTCAAATGACGACAGCCACACCAACCCGCCCTGTCGGCCAGACTGATTTTGTCTCGTGGCGCGAGTTTTTGACCAGCCCCTACGCAGCGTCGCTGGCGCTGGTCTGCCTGGCTGTGTGGCTGCATGCAGCAGATTCTCTGATCGTTGCGACCATGATGCCCTCGATGGTGGCAGAGATCGGCGGCGCACATCTGGTCGGCTGGAACGTTTCACTGTATGGCACCGCCTCCTTGGTCGCTGGGGCGGCCAGCGCGCTTCTGACCATGCGCTTTGGCCTTCGCGCTCCCATGAGCTTGGCAGCGGTCATGTTCGGCCTCGGCTGTCTTTTGAGCGCGCTTGCGCCTAGCATGCCGGTGGTGTTGGCCGGACGCCTGTTCCAAGGGCTGGGCGGTGGCGGTTTGGTTTCCATGAGCTTCGTCGCCGTGAGCGTCATTTTTCCCAGCCGCTATACGGCGCGCGCAATCGCGACGGTTTCGACCTGCTGGGGCATGTCCGCCTTTTTGGGGCCGCTGGTTGGCAGCATCTTTGTCGAATACGCTACCTGGCGTTGGGGCATGGCGTTTTTCGGTTTGCAGGCCTTTGGTTTGGCCGCTTGGATTGTGCTTCGTGGTGCTGCCCGTCAAACCACTGAGCACCAGCCGTCCGACACCGGGCGCGGTTTTCCCTTGCTGCGCCTGGCTCTGTTGAGCCTTGCGGTGGTTGCGGTCTCCTATGCCAGCGTTCGTATTGAGCTGTTTGTCACCAGTGGCTGTGTCGTACTGGGCCTGGCGAGCTTGGCGTTGTTCTTGTGGCTTGATGAGCAAGCGGGCAAGCAGCGCTTGTTGCCGCGTCGCGCTTTTGACATGCGGCGTCCGACGGGGGCAGCTTTGACAATGAATCTGCTGTTGTCGCTGGCGACCGTGGCCATTTCCTCATTTATGCCCTTGCTGATATCGCAGATTCACGGGGCCTCAGCTCTGACGATAGGCTACGTCGTCGCTTGTGCTTCCATTTCCTGGACCTTGATGGCCATCTTGGTTAGCGGGTCGCCCGAGCGTCGCGACAGCACACTGATCACCATCGGAGTCCTAATGATCGTAGCGAGCGTCATCGGCTTTTACTACGCGCTGCCTCGCGGACCGGTTTGGCTCATCGCGCTGTGTTCAGCGTTAGACGGAGCAGGGTTCGGAATGGCTTGGACCTTCTTGTTGCGGCGCACGACCGCTTTGGCCGACCCCAAGGACCGCGAGCGCATCGCGGGGGCATTTCCGACGGTGCAGCGCTTGGGCATAGCTTTGGGCGCAGCCTATGTGGCAATTGTCGCCAATGCCTCTGGTTTTGCCACCATGCAGACCGTAGCTGAGGCGTCTCACGTCGCCCGCGTCGTTTACGCAGCTTGCCTGCCCGTCGCCCTGCTGGGGCTTCTGTCGATGATCCAGCTTGTGCGCCCTCAGCCTGAAACCTTGGGCTAGCCCACCGCGAAGCTAGAGATGGTGTCGAGGTTGTTGCCACGCCAGGGCACCAGAGCCAGCAAAGGTCCGGGCTGCATGTCGATGGCGTGGAGTTGAAAGCTGCGATGATGCACCCAGTCGCCAGGGCCGACCAAGCGTGGCGCGAGCCCTTCGGAATGGAACACCGCTTGACCCGCGAGGATGCAATAGGTCTCTTCGGGCTCATGCTTGTGTTGCGGATAGTGCAGACCCGCACCCCAATAGCCGATGGTCAGCCGCAGGCTGTCGTCAAAAAATGGGCCTTCGGTGGAGATCAGATTGATCCAGCCGTAGTGGTCCAAATAGGAGCGATCAAAGCCATGCTTGGCCGTATAGGACTGCTGCCAGCTCAGGCCGTGGCGGCAAGCAACCAGCGTGTCAACCAAGGGCTGGGTGGCCTCACAGGCCAGATCCCGGCAGGCGGCGAGCTCGCCCAGCAGGGGCAATGCCTGGGGTGGTCCAACGCGGTACGAGACGCGCGGGAGGACGCCGTGGGGCTCTGGCGGGTCGGTCAGTTTCTGCCAGGCTGCCGGCAGAAGGGCATGGGCTTCAGGAAAGTGCTGCCTCATGCAGTCAAGCGCCGTGTCCAGCAAGATCATCTGCATGGTTTCCGGGTCATTGGGGCCACTAAACACGGTCAGATTCCGTAATCACAACGATATTGCCAACGTGCTGTTTGTCGATGAAGGCTAGCTGAGCCGCTCGCAGCTCAGCCAGGGGGTAGGTGGCGGCCAGCATGGGTCGGATTTCGCCCCGCTCGATATAGCCGACCAAATCGGCAAACATGCCCGGCGGCACGACGGTTGCGCCGGTAAAAGTTAGGTCGCGCAAGTAAAAACTGCGCAGGTCGAATGGCACCAGGGGGCCGGCGATGGCCCCCGCGCAGGTCAGGCGCCCGCCACGTTCGATTACCTCGAGCCAAGCGGGCCAGTCTGGGCCGCCCACGACATCGGCCAACACCGTCACATTGGGACGCCCGATCGCTTGCTGCAATGCCGCCGCCAGGTCTGGTACAGAGCGGGGCAGCAAAGCGGTGGGACGAGCGCCCGCCAGGTCGGCGTGCTTGGACGGCGAGGCCATGGCGACGGTCTGAGCCCCGCGGCGGTTTGCGAGCTGGATTAGAGCGGAGCCGACGCCCCCAGAGGCTCCGGGGATCAGCACCACGTCGCCAGCGCCGACCTGCGCGCGGTTCAACATGTTCTCGGCGGTGATATAGGAAGTGGCGAAGGTCGCAAGCTCAGCGTCGCTCAGGGCGCTGTCAATCGGATAGACGTTGGTCAGCGGTGCCTTGGTGTAGTCGGCAAAGCCGCCGTCCATCTCGGAGCCAAAATAGCCCGTCTTAGCCAGGTTGAGCGGATCGTCCCAATCGCGCAGCCAGGTATCGATCAGCACTCGCCGCCCGACCAGCGCCGGATCGCCGCCTTGGCCCACGGCCTCGACCGTGCCGCACACGTCTGCGCCTTGGATGCGTGGGAAGGCGATGGCAGCTCCGCCCCAGGTGGCGTCTTGCTCCTCGGCGTCCGTGTTCTCTTGGCCGCTGGTGGCCTCGACATTGCCCTTGGAATACCAGGCGGTGCGGGTGTTGACATCCGTGTTGTTGAGCCCGCAGGCAGCCACTCGGATCAGCGCTTCACCCGGTCCTGCAACCGGCTTTGGCAGATTTACGCGATAGATCAGCTTGTCAAGGCCGCCATGACCGACCAATTGGACCCCGCGCATCGTCTGGGTCATGCCTCCACCGCCGCTTTGAGCCAGGTATGCAGGGCGGCGATCGAGTGCTCTGAATCGATGCCTTCGGCTGGATTGAGCACCAAAGGTCCGGGGCGATAGCCGCGCGATCCCAGGCCTCTGTGAACCTGTTTGACCAGCACTAAGTCTTCGGCAAAGGTGGTGTCGCGATCCAGGTCGATGACCTTTTGCAGGCTGTCGTCGATCAAGCCATCGCGTGAAAACCAGCCGCGGTGAACTGTCGTGTTATTCACGTCCTCAGGCCGCCAGTGATAGGTGTTGACCAGGCCCGAGGGATAGCACTGCAAGCTGAAGGCAGGCCAAAAGAAAAAGGATTTATAGCCCGCGCCAGAGGTGTCGTACCAGGCGCTTTCGCCGCGATTGGCGTCGGCAGTGTGCCGCAGCACCCGCGCGCCTTGCTCGTCGGCGTGGATGTTATAGGAACTGGGGTCGATCACGCCTGAGGCAAAGGTGGGGTGAACCACCTTGCAGTGATAGCATTCGTTATAGTTTTCGACCGCAATCATCCAGTTGCAGAATTCTGGGGCGGTGTGCTCGTGGGCAAAGACGCGCTGCTCGATGTCCGGGCAATGGGCCAGGATATCGTCGCGTAGGCCAGGGAAGGTCTGGTCCATGCTGGCGCTGTCGGGGTCCAAATTGACGAATAGGAAGCCCAAGAAATTCTCGACCTTGACCTCGCTCAGGCAGATGTCCGACTTGTCGAAATTGGACATGGACTTGGTGCCAGGTGCTGCGCGTAAACGACCGTCCAGCTCATAGGTCCAGGCGTGGTAGGGGCAGGAGATGACGCTGGTCTTGCCGCTGCCGCTGACCATGGTGTGTGCGCGGTGCTGGCAGACATTATAGAAGCAGCGCACAGAGCCGTCGCGCTGGCGGGCGATGAACAAGCCCTCATCCATAATATCGAAGGACAGATAGCAGCCGGGCTCTGGAATTTGGCTCTGATGGCAAGCGTACTGCCAGGTCCGGTAATAGAGCTTGTCGCGCACCAGGTCATGGATGGTCGGGTCCAGGTAATACTTCGGGTCCAAGCTGCGAATCGGTGCTTGGTCTTGGGAGGGGCGGTGGGTCATGGGCGAGCTTCCTGCTATGGCGCGCGAGCGATAAGGCGTCTGTGTGACAGAAATTTTCGCTGGCTGCTCGAACAAGTGCGGCAGAGCACGCGTCCGCTTGCGACTTGCGCAATTTTCTTAGCTCTTGCCAACTTACCGAAAATGGAACGATGGCGCGAACCTTGCGGCGCAAGGTCGGTCTTGTGATCGCGCGGGGTGGCTCAAGCGTGCCACCACTGGAGCCCACCACACGCTCGCAAACAGAAGGCAGCAGCACACATGCGCAACCAAGCCAAAGTTGTCATTATCGGAGGGGGCGTCATGGGCTGCTCCCTGGCCTACCACCTGGCTAAGGAGGGATGGCACGACACCGTGTTATTGGAAAAGGCCGAGCTAACGTCGGGATCGACTTGGCACGCAGCGGGGCAGATTACCCACTCGGTGAGCCACTATGGATTGGCCAAAATGGCCGCCTACGGCACGCAGCTCTACCCGCAATTGGAGGCCGAGACTGGCCAGTCCGCCACCTGGCACGGCTGCGGCTCGCTGCGCGTGGCCTATGAGGATGCCGAGGTTGATTGGCTGCATTATACGCGCTCGATCGGCGTCGGCCTGGGGCATGAGATGCACATCATCGGCCCAGAGCAAATCAAGGCGCTGCATCCCTTCTATAACACCGACGGCATCAAGGCCGCGCTGCACACGCCGCATGACGGCCACGTCGATCCGGCAGGGGTCAGTTTTGCGCTGGCCGCCGGCGCGCGCCAGCAGGGAGTCGAAGTGCTGCGCCACAACCGCGCTACCAACATTCGGCGCGATAAAGCTGAGTGGATCGTAGAAACCGAGCAGGGCGAGATTCGCTGTGAGATTGTGGTTAACGCAGGCGGTACCTACGCACGCCAGATTGGCGCTTGGGTGGGCTTGGACCTGCCGATTGCCAACCTGCTGCACCACTACCTTATCACCGAGACCGTGCCGGAATTTTTGGATTTGGAAAAAGAACTGCCGGTGGTGCGCGATGACCGTGAGGTGTCGGGCTATATCCGTATGGAGCAGAAGTCAGGCTTGATCGGCATCTATGAGAAGGAGGGCGCAACAACCATTTGGGACGAGGGCACGCCTTGGGCTGCGGAAAACGAGCTGTTCGACCCGGACTATGACCGCATCATGCCCTGGCTGGAAAACGCCTTTAATCGCATGCCGATCCTAGCTGATCTGGGCATCAAGCGTGTCGTGCATGGTGCTATTACCCATCCGCCTGATGGCAACATGATGTTGGGGCCGTCGGGGGTTGAAAACTTCTGGCTCTGCTGTGGTTCGCAAGTGGGCATCGCTTGGGGGCCAGGAGCGGGCAAATATCTGGCACAGTGGATGGTACACGGCGCGGCTGATATCTCTATGGCCAGCTTTGATCCGCGCCGCTTCGGAGCCAAGATCGACGACCGCTATCGCCTGGACAAGGCCAAAGAAGACTATTGCTTGCGGCACGAGATTCCCTTCCCGCATTTGGACCGTCCAGCCTGCCGTCCTTCGCACTCCAAGACTACGCCGCTGTATGAGGTGTTGAAGGACAAGGGCGCGGTCTATCAGGACGTGTTCGGCTGGGAGCGGCCGTATTGGTACGCGCCCGCAGGCATGGCGCCCGCGCACGTCCACGCTTTTCGCCGCTCGGCTTTGCATGATGTAATCGGTGCAGAGGTCAAAGGCCTGCGCGAAGCCGCAGCTATCGCCGACCTATCGGCCTTTGCCAAGATCGAGGTCACCGGTGCGGATGCCAGAGCCTACCTGGAGCGCGTCAGCTCAAACCGTGTGCCGACCAAGGTGGGCTCGGCGGGTCTGACCTACCTGGTGAATGGCAACGGCCGCCTTGAAGGCGAGACCTCGATCGTGACGCTGGGCGAGGCGACCTTTTACCTGGTCTACGCGGCAGCCAAGGAAGCCAGCTTGTTCGACTGGTTACAAGGGCAAGCCCTGCCGGGTGAAGCGGTGACCTTCACCAATGTCTCAGAGCAGCGCGGCGTGATCATGCTCGCTGGCCCCAGAGCGCGCGACATCCTGAGCCAAGCGACGCCTGCCGATCTGAGCAAAACCGCTTTCAAGTGGTTGACCTGCCAGCACATCGAGGTGGCGGGCGTGGCAAACGTGCGCGCTCTGCGGGTCACCTACACGGGTGAGCTGGGCTGGGAGCTGCACGTTCCCATGTCTGGCATGCGCGCGGTCTATGACGCGCTTGTCGCGGCGGGCGAGCCCTTGGGCATGGTCCACGCTGGATCTGCTATGCTGAACGCGGTGCGCATGGAAAAGGCCTATAAGTCGGGCCACGAGATCACCAACGAAGTGACCTTGACCGAGGCGGACTTGCTGCGCTTTACCCGCAAGGACGGCGGCTTTCAGGGGGCTAAGGCCTCTATGCAGCCCGCGACGCGGTGGAAAGTCGCCCTGCTGCAACTGGAGGAAACCGCTGATGTCGTGGCCGATCCGTTGGGTTCAGAGAGCATCTGGCAGGGCCAGCGCTACCTTGGCACGATTGCCTCGGGTGGCTTTGGCTATGCCGTTGGGGCCTATCTGGCCTGGGCTTACCTGGAGGTTGAAGCCTGCGCACCGGGAACCGAGGTCGAGGTCATGGTATTGGGCAAGCCGCGCAAGGCCAAGGTGCTTGACGGCCCAGTTTGGGACCCAGACAATAGCCGCATGAAGGCCTAGGGCCGCATCGCTCAAAACAAAAAAGGAGCCCATATATGGACGGCAAATTCGACATCGGCCTAGAGAAGCGCAAAGCCACGCTTGGCGCGGACTACGTTGAAAAAAATCTGGCGGCAGCCGACGACTTTACCCGGCCGTTCCAGGAAGCCATGACCGCCTGGTGCTGGGGCTTTGGCTGGGGTGACGAGGCCATCGACGCCAAGACCCGCTCGATGATGAACCTGGCGATGATCGGTGCGCTGGGCAAAATGCACGAGTGGGAAATCCATTGTCGCGGCGCGATCAACAATGGTGTCAGCAAAGAGGAAATCCGCGCGATTATCCATGTTGTCGGCATCTATTGCGGCGTGCCTCAGTCTCTGGAATGCTTCCGTGTCGCGCGCAAAGTGCTGGAAGAACAGGGGCTGCTGTAGGGGCCGTCACCTGGACCTAGGTTCGGGGTTTCAGCTCGCTTCCTGAAAAGCTGGGGCCAAGCGCGAGCAAGGCCGAACGCGCTTGGGCGAGCTTGGCCGCCTGATCCAAGCCAGCGCCCAAGGCGCCCTCGACATAGAGTGCGGTTAGACCGTGAACGCTGCTCCATGCCAGCAGCTCTTGCGGCGACAAGGCGTGCTGATCGTCGTCAGTCAGGCTATCGGCAAAACCGCCTGCTAGCAGCGCGCCCAGACGCAGGGAGGCGCGGCGATACTCTGGGTCGTGGGCATCAATCAGCTCGCTGCGCCACATGACTTGAAACATGGCGCGGCGCTGCAAACCAAAGGCGATGTAGGCAAGGCCCACGTCTAAGAAGGGGTGAGGTCCGGCGCTGGTCGCCGCAGCAGCCTCCATCTGTGCCGCCATGGCGTGCAGGGCCTTGGTCGCAAAGGCAGTAAACAGCGCGCGCTTGTCGCGATAGTGCTTGAAGGCCGCCGAGGGCGCAACACCGATCAGTTTCGCACAGCCGCGCAAAGTCACCGCCTCCAGGCCAAAGCGCTCGGCCAGCTCCTCGACCGCGTCAAGCAAGCTTTCTGCTAGGGCGCCGTGGTGATATCGGCCTGGTTTATGCTGCAAAATCAGTCTCTACTCGAAAAAAGTGAACAGTGATAACTTTTTTAGGTGCTGGGTCTTGCAAGTCAAGTCTCAGGTCCATATCTTTTCAATGTGAGCGCTGTTCACTTGAGGGCGGCGCTGTTATGCAAACGAAATGGAGAGGATGAGACCCATGCGTGGTTGGGCAAGAAATCGTGATCGTAGCGAGATGGGTGAGCGCTATTGTTCTGTCTGGACACCCTTCGGCATTGGCATGATGGTGCTGGGCTACATCGTTTTTTGGCCCTTGGGCCTGGTGCTAACCTTGTGGATGGTCTCTGGCCGCCACGTTGCCGATCTGCCGCGGTCCATCGGACAAACGGTATCGGGTTGGTTCCCGCGCCGCGATGGTGACGGCGGTTGGTCGGGCCACGCGGGCAAGGCCGACGGCTTTTCGGGCTTCTCGCGCTCCAGCGGTTCTGGAAACAGCGTGTTTGATGACTACCAGCAGACGCAGTACGACCGCATCTCTGAGATCAAGCAAGAGATCAAAGACACCTGGCGTCGTTTCCGCGAATTCCGCAGCGACGAGCAGCGCCGCCAGGAGCGCGACGAGTTTGATCGCTTCATGCGCGGCGGTGGTTCTGAGCCGGGTTCGGGCAGCGCCAATAATCCCCAGAACTCGAACAGCTAAGGCGAACAACCGGCGTGGTCCACCAGGGCTGCGCCGGTTTTCGGCCTGGGTAGGTGCTTTTACTGCATGACGCGTTTGGACCGAAGCTCCAGGCAAAGCGCCGCCTTCAAGCCAGCCTGTAGCTTTGCCAAGCGCTAGCGTTTTGGTGTCGATCACACAAGCTTGGAAGGCTCGTCCTATGGCTCGCACCAGCCGCTCGCGCAGCGCCGCACCTGACCGTCCAATGGGCGCTCCGCCGTCCCCCTACGTCCGACGCGTTCTGCCCTTTTTTGACGTGTTGGACGAGGAGTCTTTGCGGCGTCTGGAGGACCAGGCCGAGTTCATCATGCAGGATATCGGCCTTGAGTTTCGCGACGATCCTCTGGCTTTGGAGCGCTGGCGAACGGCGGGCGCTGATGTCGACGAGACCCGCGTGCGCGCGCCGCGTGGGCTCGTGCGCGAGCTTTGCAAAACCGCGCCCAGCGTCTTTACGCAAGTGGCGCGAAATCCAGAGCGCTCGGTGGTGATTGGCGGCAGCAATCAGGTCTTCGCGCCGGTCTATGGCCCGCCTTTTGTGCGCGATCTTGACGGCGGTCGGCGCTATGGCAACATGGCCGACTTTGAAAAGCTGGTGAAGCTCTGTCAGATGCTACCCAGCTTGCACCACACGGGCTTGGTGGTGACCGAACCCTGTGACGTGCCGGTCTCCAAGCGCCACCTTGACATGGTGTTCGCGCACATGCGCTACAGCGACAAGCCGCACCTGGGTGCCATTACCGAAAAATCCCGCGCTCAAGACAGCGTGGACATGGCGCGCATTTTGCATGGCGAGGCGGTGTTCAACTCGTCTTGCGTGATCATGGGCAATGTCAATACCAACTCGCCTCTGTTGGTCGATCGCGTGGTTACAGAAGCCATTGAGGTCTACTGCGGCGCGGGGCAGGGCATCGTTGTCGTACCCTTTATCCTCAGCGGCGCTATGGGCCCCGTGACCTCGGCGGCCTCAATCGCGCAAGCCTTGGCGGAGGCCTTGATGTGTTGCGCCTACAGTCAGATTGTACGACCCGGTGCACCCTTTGTGCTGGGCAATTTCTTATCGTCCATGTCATTGAAGTCGGGCGCGCCCACCTTTGGCATGCCCGAACCGGTGCTATCGAACTACGTCATTGGACAGTTGGCGCGCCGCGTGGGCCTGCCGCTGCGCTGTGGCGGCAGTTTGACGGCCTCCAAGACCGCCGATGCTCAGGCCGCCTACGAGAGCGCGGACTCGGCGCATTCAACCGTCATGGCCGGCGCCAACTTTATGCTGCACGCCGCCGGTTGGCTGGAAGGCGGGCTCTGCACTGGCTTCGAAAAGCTGGTGATGGACGCCGACCGCCTGTCGGCCTACCAGAGCCTGATGGGCGGGTTGGACGTGAGCGACGAGGCGCTGGCGCGCTCGGCCTACGAGGAGGTTGAGCCTGCTGGTCACTTCTTGGGCTGCAGCCACACCATGCGTAACTTCCAGACCGCATTCTGGGAGTCCTCGCTGTCGGACTCTGAAAACGTTGAGAGCTGGGAGGAGCGCGGTGCCAAAGACATGGAGCGCCGGGCCTACGAGCGTTGGCAGTCCTTACTGGAAGACTACGAAGAGCCGCCCATGGCCCCGGAGACGCTGGAGGCCTTGACCGCCTTCATCGCCCGGCGCAAGCAAGAGCTGCCTGACGCTTGGTATTGATGCGACCAGTCTCAAGCTTGAGCGGTGGATCGCGCGCACTACGCGTTGGAGCGCTGCGTCCGCGATCAGACGGGCAACCTGTCCCTGCGGTTTTGCGCGTCAATGCGTCGAATTTGGCAATGGTCAACTCGATGGGATTGCAGTTCAGGCTTTAGGGTGGCAAGCACAAGGGCCGGGCCTTAACATCTGCAAGAGCCATTGCGCCGCCCTGCACCTGTGACAAACACCGCTCTTGCGGTGACGGAAGACCCTTGAACCATGAAAAGCTCTGGCAGTCCTTCAATTGAGGTCAGAAAAGCCGCCCAAACTGATTACGCCCGCGTCCGCAGTCTTTTTGCCGAGCTGGGCGGCAAGCTGCCGGTTCCAGATGGGCAGTCAGGGCTGGCGCATTGGCAAACACTGCTTGCGCATCCCGGCACCACGGTTTTCGTAGCAGAGGCTGACGGTGCGGCAATGGCGATTGCGGTTATTCATGTCCTGCCCAACATGACCAATGCAGCCAGACCGTATGCCTTGATCGAAAACGTCGTGGTGTCGGCCCAATGGCGGGGGCATGGTCTTGGGCGCGCGGTCATGGAGGCGGCGATGCAACACGCCTGGGATCAAGAATGCTACAAGATCATGTTGATGGCCGGGCAGGTGCGTAAACCGGGCAGGTGCGTAAAGATGGCGGGGCGCGCAAATTCTATGAAGCCTTGGGTTTCCGCGCGGATGAGAAATTTGCCATGACCCTTCGCACACTCCCTGAACGCGATTAGGGTCCTGACCGTGCGCGATGTGGGCGTAAGCGGGTTTCACTGATTTGCATTCAGTTTACGCGCTCTAACTATTGGATTTTAAGGTAAATATACCTTGCGTACCTTTGGCACAATCGAGGGCGATTGCTCGGGCTTTGGGCTAGCTTCAGTGACGGACCACTCGTTCGCTGCTTTGATGCAAATGCAGCCTCAAAGGCGGCGCAGCACGCTCTAGCCGCGCGCCCTTGCAAAGCGCGTTTCGACGCCGGGCTCGGGGCGACGCGGGATCATGAGCGCAAAGACCAGCGACAGCACCGCAAAGCCCGCTCCGACCAAGAAGACCGCAGCCTGCGAGTGCAGCCACAACAGGCCAAGTGCTATGGGCAAAAAGACCGCCGCGATGTGGTTGATGGTAAAGGCCATGCCCGCAGAGCCGGCAATATCCGCCGGATCGGCAATCTTCTGGAAATATGTTTTGATGCCAATGGCCAAGGCGAAGAACAGATGGTCGATCATATACAGGCCAATCGCTGCCGTCTGATTGGGGACGAAGGCATAAGAGACAAAGATACCGACTAGGCCTAGGTATTCAAAAACCAGCACAGGGCGCTCGCCAAAGCGGGCGATGAAACGGCCAGCGACGGGAGCCATGACCATGCTCATGATGCCGGTGGCGATCATAACCCAAGCCATGCTGTGCACCTGCAGGCCATAGCGTTCCACCAACATCCAGGCGGCAAAGACGGTAAAGATTTGCCGCCGTGCTCCTGAGCAAAATTCCAAGGCGTAGAACAACCAATAGCGTTTGCGCAAAATGATCTGCTGGTGCTGGGGGACCTTGGAAGGAAACAAGGGATAGCGCCACCAGACATAGACCACGATCACAGCGGTGAGCCCGCCGCCAATCCAATAGATCGCGGCGTAGGGCAGGCCCAGAACCCGCCAGCACAAGGCGACCATGGCCATGGCCAACAGGCCGACACCAGCGCGCACGGCGGCCATCTGGCCCAGTACTATCGGCGCACGCTCCTTGCTCAGCCATTGCAGGGCCAAGGAGTTCAGCACCGGCTCTTGAAAGTGAAAGCCGATCGAAGCGATCAGGGTAATGAACAACAGGCCCCAGAGGCTGGTGAAGTGGCCCGTCACCGCCGAGCCAATCGCCAAGATTATCAGCGCGATGTAGGCCAGGCGCTGCTCTTTCAAGAACAGCAATACATAGGCGATCGCGAAGGCCATGAATCCTGGGATCTCGCGCACCGAGTGCAGCAGGCCAATCTCAAAGCCGGTAAAGTGGGCCTGCTCGTGGGTGAAGTTGTTGACCATCACCATCCAGCTTGAGAAGGCAAACGGCATGGCGGCAGCAAACCACAGCAGAGCGCTCTCAGGCGTGATTTGAAAGAAGCGGGCGGGCCGCAGGCTCGCAAGTGCGGATAGGGTGGACTTGACCACAAGGCGCTCCAGTTACCCGCGCTGGGGCTTGGGGAAGAGAAAAAATGCCAGGCGAGCCGACGCATCGGCCCGCTGGTATGACCGGAATTTATGACCGGTAGGCAGAGCTGGCAGTCAGGGCCGCCAGACTAGGGCAGAACGGACAAACGGCGTGCGACCTCTTGATAGCCCTCGGCCACTTCGCCCATGTCGTGGCGAAAACGGTCTTTGTCCAGACGCTTTTGGGTCTCGCGATCCCACAAACGACAGGAGTCCGGGCTGATTTCATCCGCCAGCACGACACGCATCTCGTCACCCTCGTACAGGCGACCAAACTCCAGCTTAAAGTCGATCAGACGCAGGCCGATGCCGGAGAAAATGCCCGACAGGATGTCGTTACAGCGCATGGCCAAGTTGTAGATGTCGTCGATCTCCTGCGGGGTGGCCCACTCGAAGACATAGATGTGCTCTTCGGCCACCAGCGGGTCGCCCAGGGCATCGTTCTTATAACAGTATTCGATCAAAGGGCGGGGCAAGCTTTGGCCCTCTTCCAGACCCAGCCGCTTGCAGATCGATCCCGCAGCGACATTGCGGATGATGACTTCCAAGGGAATGATTTCAACCGCCTTGACCAATTGCTCGCGCATATTCAGCGCTTTGATGAAGTGGGTGGGCACTTTCATCTCTGCTAGGCGCAGCATGAGGAATTCAGAGATGCGATTGTTGATCACACCTTTGCCCTCGATCACGTCCTTTTTCTGTGCGTTGAAGGCGGTGGCATCATCCTTAAAGTGCTGAATAATGGTGCCAGCTTCAGGGCCTTCATAGAGGATCTTGGCTTTGCCTTCGTAGATCTTACGACGTGACATGGGGGGGTCCTTTTCTTGTGCGGGAGCGCTTTGCGCTTTGCGGTCCGGTTTGGCTCAGGCTGGTGAGCGCGCCGACGTCGACCGCTTGCTTGCTTTAGCGCATTAGGAGCAACAACAAAATACCAAAGACGAGGAATGCAAAGCCAACCCACTCCAAGCGTTTGGGCACCTCTCGGAAATACAGCAGCGAAATTAGCATGACAAAGAACAGTTCTAGCTGACCCAAGGTCTTGACATAGGAGGCATTGATCGCCGCCATGGCGGTAAACCAGCCGACCGAGCCCGCCAGAGAGGTGAGGCCGACGAAGCCAGCCAGCCCAGGTCGCTGCCACAAGCCGATGAGCGCTGGCCGCTCGCGCAGTGCCATCCAAGCCAGGCAGATCAGGGCCTGCATGCTGACCATGGTCACCAGAACGCAAGCCGCGCGCAGCATGACGTTCGGGTGCACAACCTGCTGGCTGGCGTCACGCAGAAACAAGGAGGTCAGTGCGAACAACAATGAAGCCGTCAGCCCCCAAAGCGCTGACGGTTCACTCAGCAGTTGCCAGGGATTGACCCAGCCTTGCTTGGCGGCGGTCAAGAAGAGCAAGCCCAGGAAGGCGATGAGCATTGCAGCCCAGCCCCAGGGCGAAATTACCTCGGTAAAGAACAGGCTGCCGATGATGGCGGTCAGCAGGATTTCGGATTTGATGTACATGGTAGCGACTGCGAAATTGCGCAGGCGGAACATGTGGATCAAGACCGCCGTGGCGGCAATTTGCGTGAGGCCGGCTGCCAAACAGAAGCCAAAGAAACGCAGACCCTGGCCGGCGTTGGGCCAGGCTTGCGGACCACCAAACAGCCAAACCAGCATGGCAAGATAGGCCCAGGCGAAGGGCAGGCCGTGGGTATAGCGCGCCGTCGTCGCGGCCATGATCGAGGTTGCGGCGGAGAGCTGTTTTTGCCCGGCGGTGCGCACCGCTTGCATCAAGGCCGCGAAGAGGGTGAAGGGGATCCAAGTCATCGGCTCGGTCCGGTCCTCTGGTGCCGCACTAGGCGGCCGCACCCACAACAAAACGCTCTTTGATCTTGAGCACCAGTCCATCGCGCACCCGATTGAGATGCGCGCGCTGCTCTTCGCGGCTGGCTTCGTCGCCAAGCTGAGGCTCTTGGGTCGCCCAATGCTCCAAGGCCACGTCGCGACCAGCGGCGAAGTGCATCAAGAACATGCGCGCGGGGTCTGACAATGAGATGATGAGATCGACTTGATCCAGGTCCACTTCGTCCAGGGTTTGACCTTCATGCTTGGACATGTCCAGCCCGATTTCGCGCATACTGGCAATGGCGTAGCCGTCGGTCAGCTTAGCTTGCACACCGGCCGAGCAGACCTGCAACCCCAGGCCTTTGCGCGCGGACATGTCGCGCAAAATGGCCTCAGCCATCGGCGAGCGGATCGAATTAAAGGTGCAAACAAACAGCACCGATTTAGCAGGTTGAAACTCAGCCACGGCCACCTCCAAAACCCGTCATGTCTTTGCTGGATTTGAGATACAGGGAGGCGATCAGCGTGATAAATCGCCGAGCTGTTGGTAGGTCCATTTCAATTTTCCCCTCTAGCCGCTGTAGCAACAGCTCAGCGGTCTCGTTGTGCAGGCCCCGACGCGCCATGTCGATGGCCTCGATCTTTGATGGATGCGCGCTGCGAATGGCTTCGTAATAGGATTGGCAGATTTCATGGTAGTCGCGGATCATGCGCCTAAATGGCGTCAGCGACAGAATAAATTGCCCAAGCAGATCGCCTGCCTCGGTCTGAATATCAAAGCGCAAGCGGTTTTCGATCACCCAAAGTTCCAAGCGATAAGGACCCTCGGGATCTTTGGCCGGACGGAAAAAGTTCTCTTCCGTCAGGTCATAGATGGCCACCTGCCGCTCGTGCTCGACATCAGAAGACTGGCGTTTAGCCAAGTCACCGGCCAGGATCAGCATCGAAATGCGAAAGTTTTGGTCGCCGTCCATGTTCAGGCCCAAGTCTGCTAGCGGTTGAGGCGCTGCTCGACAGCGCGGGCGTGCGCCTCCAGGCCTTCTTCTCGCGCCAAGGTCGTGGTCGCCGCAGCCAGCTCTTGCAAGCTTTCCGCTGTTAGGGCCAGAAATGACGAGCGCTTGAGGAAAGTAAAGACGTTCAGACCCGAAGCGTAGCGCGCTGAACGTGCAGTGGGCAAGACGTGATTGGGCCCGGCCATGTAATCGCCAATGGGTTCGGGCGTGAAATGCCCCAAAAAGACCGACCCGGCGTTGCGAATGGCGGGCAGCAGGGCGTCAGGGTCTTCAATCGCCAACTCCAAGTGCTCGGGCGCAAGGCGGTTTGACAGACGCGCCGCTTCGGCCAGGTCATTGACTGCGATCAAAGCGCCGTAGTCGCGCCAGGAGTCGCCCGCAATCTCTGAACGCGGCAGAGTGTCGAGCTGACGCGAGACCTCTTCGCTCGTTCGGCGCAAAAGGTCGGCATCCGGGCTAATCAAGATCGACTGCGATGAGCGGTCGTGCTCGGCTTGGCTCAAGAGATCGGCGGCGATCCAGGCCGGGTTGGCGCTGGAGTCGGCGATCACCAAGATCTCTGAGGGCCCGGCAATCATGTCGATGCCAACCTGTCCGTAAACTAAGCGCTTTGCGGCCGCGACATAGGCGTTCCCCGGGCCAACGATGACATCAACAGGTTGAATGCTTTCGGTGCCGTAGGCCAAGGCGGCAATCGCTTGCGCACCGCCAATCGTATAGATTTCGTCCACGCCTGCGATTTGCGCTGCGGCCAGGACGGCAGGGTTCAACGCGCCATCGGGAGAGGGCACGCACATCACCAGGCGCTCGACGCCCGCGACCTTAGCAGGAATGGCATTCATCAAAACCGATGAAGGGTAGGCCGCCGTACCACCGGGCACATAGAGCCCCGCCGCCTCAACTGGCAGCCAGCGCGCACCCAGCCGAACGCCCTGGTCGTCGCGGTAGTCCTGGTTCTCAGGTACCTGCTTTTCGTGATAGGCGCGGATGCGCTGGGCCGCCAACTCAAGCGCAGCATAAACGGCCGGATTTACGCTTGAAGCGCGCTCAGCTATATCTTGGGTGCGCAAGCGCAGGTTTGCTGGCGAAAGCTTTAGGCGATCAAAGCGCTGCGTGAGTTCGATCAGCGCGGCGTCACCTTGGCTGCGGACCTGCTGAATGATGCCTTGAACGACCGTATCCACCTCTTCTGATGTCTCGCGCTTGGCATGCAAGAGGGCTTGAAATTCAGCTTCAAAATCAGACGCTTGTGAGTCGAGCCAGAAGGTCATGAGGGTCTTTCAGTCTTAGATGTTCAGGCGCGCGTTCGGATACTAGGGGGCCAAGGCGTGGTCGGGTCGATAGAGCGTTGGCCAAGGCTCGCCCAGATCTTCAAGCGCTGCGCGCAGACCACTAACCTGCAGACGGATCGCGATACCGTGTGAAAAAGTTAAGATAAGTGCGCCTGGCTCCGCGACATCAATCGACAGCAGGTTGAGGTTGGTCTTTGGGTCTGTTGGCATGTGACGAGTCTGGGCTGCGGTCAGCCCCTCGATCCGCAGGGCACAATGGACGCGGTGATAGACGCCAGAGCCCTCTGCTGGAACGTCTTCAAAGCGTGCGTCGCTATCGACGTCGCCTTCCGGTTCGCGTGATGGTGCAGGGGTGGAGGGCTCCGGTGCTTGCGCCGAGTCACCTTGACTCGCGGCCTCCCACATAAAGCGGCTGAACACAGCGATAAAGCTGCCAGCGCGCAAGTCGATCTGCATGTCCTGGACGACCAAGAGTGCGTCTTGCATCAGGCCGGAGACGAGTGCCAAGTCGTCTTCAGTCTGAACCAGCAGCTTGAGTTTTTTTGGGGTGTGTCCGGCCATAGTTGTTGGGTGCGCTCCTGGGCTGCTAGCTGCCGTTGCCATTGGTTGGGTCGTTTTCACGCTCGATGCGCGCGCCGACCGCCTTGAGCTTGTCTTCAAGCTGCTCGTAACCGCGATCTAAGTGATAGATGCGATGGACGGTGGTGTCGCCATCGGCAATCAAACCTGCCAGCACCATGGTCACAGAGGCGCGCAAATCGGTGGCCATGACCGGCGCGCCTTTGAGCTGTGGCACGCCCTTGACGATGGCGGAACGGCCTTCGACGCGAATGTCCGCACCCATGCGCAGCAGCTCTGGAACGTGCATAAATCGGTTTTCAAAGATGTGCTCATTGATCACCGACGCACCTTCGGCAACGCACATCAGACCCATGAACTGCGCTTGCAAGTCGGTGGGAAAGCCGGGAAAAGGCTCGGTGGTGATGTCGGTGCCGTGCAAGGTACCGCGGGAGCGCTGAGCACGCAGGCCACCGCTTTCGGCGGTCAAGCTGACGCCAGCAGCAGCCAGAGCCGAGGCTGCGGCTTCCAAATGCTCTAGCCTGGCGTTCTTTAAGAACAGATCGCCGTCGGTGATGCCTGCGGCCATGGCAAAGGTGCCCGCTTCGATGCGGTCGGCCACCACCTGGTGCTCGCAGCCACGTAGGCGCTCGACGCCTTCGATGGTCAGGGTGTCGCTGCCGATGCCGTCGATCTTTGCGCCCATCTTAACCAAGCATTCGGCTAGGTCCACGACCTCAGGCTCGCGCGCGGCGTTTTTGAGCACGCTCGTACCGCGTGCCATGCTGGCAGCCATCAGCGCGTTTTCGGTCGCGCCGACTGACACGGTGCGGAAGACATAGGTTGCGCCTTGCAGGCCGCCCGCCGGGGTCTTGGCAACCACATAGCCTTCTTCGAGTTCGATTTCAGCGCCAAAGGCTTCCATGACCGACAAGTGCAAATCGACGGGCCGCGAGCCAATGGCGCAACCGCCAGGCAATGATACCTTGGCCCGGCCCTCACGCGCCAACAGGGGCCCCAGCACCAGAACAGAGGCCCGCATGGTGCGCACCAAATCGTAGTGCGCTGTGTGACTGGTGATGATCGGCGTATGAATGCGCATGGCCTTGGCTGCGCTGTTCGGCGCGTAATCGACCTCCGCGCCATGGCCCTCCAGTAGGGCCTGGAGCGTGCGGATATCTGCCAAGTTCGGCACATTGGTGAAGGTCACCGGCTCATCGGTCAGAAGAGCTGCTGCCAACAAGGGCAGGGCGGCGTTCTTTGCACCCGAAATGGGCATTGTGCCAGCCAGTCGACTGCCGCCTGTGATACGAATTCGCTTCATGCGCGCCTCTCACCTTATCTTTTAGGGGTCAACCACCTCGCTTGACGCGTGCCGCGACACGAACAGCGGTTCGACGCCCGCAGGCCTATGGCCGACCCATCACTTCACAGACGGACCAACCTGCGACTTGCCTTGGCGCTGTTGTTGCGAGTAACGCGCAAAAATGCAAGCGCCATCGCGGCTTTGATGCCATTTCGTGCAGTTTCAACGCCAAATGCGCGCCTTCAGGCTGCTTAGATGCGCGGCAGGGTTACACCACGCTGACCTTGGTACTTGCCGGCGCGATCGGCGTAGGTCACATCACAGGGGCTATCGCCTTTCAGGAACAAGAACTGGCAAGCGCCTTCGTTGGCATAGATCTTGGCAGGAAGGGGGGTGGTGTTGGAGAACTCCAGCGTCACGTGACCCTCCCAGCCGGGCTCCAGCGGGGTGACGTTGACGATGATCCCGCAGCGGGCATAAGTGGACTTGCCCAGGCAAATGACCAATACATCTTTGGGGATGCGGAAATACTCGACCGTGCGTGCCAGAGCGAAGCTGTTGGGCGGAATGATGCAAACGTCGGTCTTGCGATCCACGAAGGAGCTGGGAGCGAAGGCCTTAGGATCGACGGTAGCGCTGTCTACGTTGGTGAAGATTTTGAACTCGTCAGCCACCCGCGCGTCATAGCCATATGAGGAGACGCCGTAGGAGATGGTGTCCTCGCGATGCTGGCGATCGACGAAGGGTTCGATCATGCCGTGTTGCTTGGCTTGTTCGATGATCCAGTGATCCGGCAAAATGCCCATGGTCAAACTCCGTGCAGTGCTGCGGTCAGTGGTGCTGGCGGCGTACCTACGCCTGCTCCTCGCGCAAGGTTTTATGTATCGGCAAAGGGGCCACCGATTGCGGGCGGGTCAGCGGGTTTTGCCTGTTCGCGCCGCGCTGCATGCAAGGCTAGGGAGGGATCCATGCTGCCAGTCGGGAGCGCGCCGCGCGCGTGCCTAGCGTGTGCGCTAGCTGGTTCCAAGAGTCCAGAAGTGATGTGCCATTATCCACGGGCTTGGTGCCCGAGCAGGCTTAGTCGGTGTTGGTGTCTGGCTGAGAGGGCGTTGATGGTTGCTCGTATTTGCGCTGGCGGCTCTGCTGCTTTCGCCGCTTTAGGTTTGCGCGAAGGGTCTGGGCCAAGCGCGCACGGCGGTCGTCGCTTGCAGCTTCGCTCTTGTTGCGGTGGAGCTTCTTTTCGGGAGCATCGGCCATAGGTCTGGGGTGTCTTGAGGGTGCGGTTCAGGACTGCAATCAGCAGCAAGGTTAGGCCTTGATGTGCCAACATGCTGGCGAGGATGTCAATGCCAGGCCCACTGCAAGGTCAAGGCCCTGGCAATATGATCTTGCTGAGGTCCCTGCAGAGGTCCTTGGTGAGGCCCAAGGCATGTCGCGCGGGCGTTTGGGCCATTGCTCGGGCGCGGGCGCGCAAGCAAATCCCCTGTGCAGCAAAGTCGTCAGCCCGCTTCCGGTTGTGCCAATTTTGCTTGCTGCATGCGAGAAAAAGAGGCTTGCAATGTCGAGGCGGCGGTGGCATACGGGCGCTCCAACGCGGCGAAGCGCACGTTGCAGGTAAGCTGCTGTAGCTCAGTGGTAGAGCACACCATTGGTAATGGTGAGGTCGGGAGTTCAAGTCTCCCCAGCAGCACCACTTTTTCGTAACAAAATTGGTAGCTCGACCGCAGCGCCCGCAAGCATTTCGCCCGCCTAATGAGCGCGCCTCGTTCCTGTGCGTGCGATCATAGCTGATGGTCCTACGTGCGGTGCCTTCACGGATGCCACCAGCACTCCCGGCACCTTGGCTGCCAAAAACAGAGCCAGAGATCGCTGGGTTCGAGTCCAGGGCCCGTGTTTTTGGATCCTCGCCTTGTATCGATACAGGTTGTAGCGCTTCCCATTAGTCTGAGAGCGCCTGAATGGCCAAGCCTGCGAGTTGTGTCTCGAAAACCCGGATCTCTGGTTGCTAGGCACATCCGCTTTCTAGGCACAGGAGCGCTTTGCGCAAGATCGGCATGGCCAACCGCCAAGCCGCCCTGCCGAGCTCGCGCGTCCTTCAGCGAAAGCGACTGAGACGACGCGGGTCCGTGTTGGCGCCCGAGGTCATGGCGGGCCAATAGACGGCAGGCCCGAGCGCTTACTCTATGCGTTTTCGGCCTCGGTCTTGTCGGCTGCCAACTGAGGCAAGGTCATGTTGGCATTGCGGGCCAGCTCCACCATGGCTTTTTGCAGCTTTTCAAAAGCCCGTGCCTCGATCTGGCGCACGCGCTCGCGCGAGATGTCATAGACCTGGCTCAGATCCTCAAGGGTTTTCGGCTCGTCGGACAGGCGACGCTCGGTCAAAATGTGCTGCTCGCGCTCATTCAAACGGCCCATGGCCTCGACCAGCAAAGATCGGCGCTTGCTCAGTTCGTCTTCTTCGACCAGTACGGCCTCTTGGGTCTGCTGGTCTTGGTCAACCAGCCAGTCTTGCCACTCGCCGTCACCATCGATGCGCATGGGGGCATTGAGCGATTGGTCGCCGCCACCGGCCATGCGGCGATCCATGTTGATCACCTCTTGCTCATCAACGGCCAGATCTGTGGCGATTTTCTTAATGTTTTCAGGTGACATGTCGCCTTCGTCCAAGGCCTGAAGCTTGCCTTTCATGCGGCGCAGGTTAAAGAACAACTTCTTCTGCGCTGCCGTAGTGCCGATCTTAACCAGCGACCAGGAACGCAGAATGTATTCCTGGATCGACGCCTTAATCCACCACATGGCATAGGTCGCCAAGCGGAAGCCCTTGTCGGGGTCAAAGCGCTTCACGGCCTGCATCATGCCGACGTTGCCTTCAGAAATCAGCTCGGCCACCGGCAGGCCATAGCCGCGATAGCCCATGGCGATCTTGGCCACCAAACGCAAGTGGCTGGTGACGAGCTGAGCCGCTGCGTCGCGGTCGCCCTCGTCCTGCCATTTCTTGGCGAGCTGAAATTCTTGATCCGCTTCCAACATGGGGAACTTGCGGATCTCTGACAGATAGCGCGACAGGTTACTTTCGGCATCCAGGGCAGGGATAACAGCAAGGTTCGACATGCGTGGTCCTCTTCATTCTAAACAATCAGCGCGACACTCACGCCAATAAAAGGCCAGAGCTCTGGCACTTCAAGGCCTAACTAGCCAGCTTGGCCCCAATCGCGTGCACAAGGTCGTGACCGCTAGAGATGGGAAGCCTGGCTTGAAAATCAAGCGGGCAGGCTTTGGTCAGATGCCCATCCTGGCATAAAACAGAACAAAATGCAAACACTTTCGCGTAAAAGTGAATGTATCGGCAACAAACCTACGTTTCGCCTTGCCAATCCCAGTCGTCGTCTTCGTCGTATTCGAAGTCCAGGTCCTGGTTGCGCAGCCGGGCGTCCTCGCGGCGTTGCTCCAGCTTGGCCTGGTTGTTGGCGGCCACTTGCGCAACCTCCTGCCAGGGGGTCTGCGATAGAGCTGAGGCCAGCGCCTGCATGTCCTCGGGGCAGGGCTGTTCAAAGCGCAACCAGTCCCCGCTTGTGGGGTGTTCAAAGCCCAAAATGCGCGCGTGCAGCGCCTGGCGCGCGAAGTTGGCGATGACAGCGTTCTGTACCTCGTCAAAGGTCCGCCGCCTTGCTGGGGTAGCCTTACCGTATAAGGGATCGCCGATCAGGCTGTGTCCCAAGTGAGCCATGTGAACACGAATTTGGTGCGTTCGCCCGGTGGCCAAGCGGCACTCGATCCACGTGGCGGACAGTCCAAACAAGGCTAGGCGGCCAAAGCGGGTGAGGGCGGGCTTGCCCTGATGCTCCTCGAGGACCGCCATCTTTTGGCGATGGGTGCGCGAGCGGCCGATGTTGGCGTCGATCTGGCCATGCGCCCCGGGATCACCCCACACGAAGGCGTCGTAGGCGCGCTCAATGCTGCGCGCGGCAAACTGGGCTTGCAGGTGGGTCAGCGCGGTCTCGGTCTTGGCCACAACCATAAGGCCGCTGGTGTCCTTGTCCAACCGGTGAACAATGCCGGGGCGAACGACGCCACCAATGCCAGTCAGGCTGTCGCCGCAGTGGTGCAGCAGCGCGTTGACCAGGGTGCCAGATGGATTGCCAACCGCAGGGTGGACCACCATGCCCGCGGGCTTATTGACCACCAGCAGGTCGGCATCTTCATAGAGGATATCGAGCGCGATCGCCTCGGGCAACAGGTGCAGAGCTTCGTCAGGTGGCGGGATGGTTAGGCTGATGGTATCGCCCAAAGCCACCTTGCGCTTGGGCTGATCGACATGCTCGCCATTGACTTGCACGTGCTGCTGTTCAATGAGTTGCTTCAAACGTGAGCGAGAGAGACTGGCTTCCAGCTCCGCAAGCGCTTGGTCCAGGCGACGGCCAGCTTGCTGCTCTTCAACGAGAAAGTTTTTTTGGGATGTCACAAGAGACCTCACATGTGAGCGGGCTGCAATCATCGCAAGCCCAAGAACCCGGGGGATCGACTGAGGCCACGACCAAGGCTGATCAGAGCGCTTGGGACGAAGCCCGCAAGCGGGCCAAGTCACGCCTGAAGCTGCGCATGGCCCAAGCGGTAGCAGCCGTTCTTGGGGTGCTCATTTTGCTGGTTGTGGGCTTAATGGTCTATTTGGCGTTTAGCAAGTATACAGATCGCCAGCGCGAGCAGGCCGCCCAGATCGGCGGCACGACTCTGGCGCAGAAAACCAGCCAGCAGGCCGGGGCCAAGGGGGCTCAAAGCCCGGCGCAGGGCCTGGTTGGCCCAGACTGCCGACTGGCCTCAAGCGCCCTGGACGGCGGTCGCTTGGTCCTGATTTTTGAAGGCGAGGCAGCAAACTGCCAACGCTTGATCATTTTGAACACCAACACGGGCGCCTTGGTCGTGGATCGCGCGCTGATTCAGGCCCAGCCCCAGGAGTAGCTACAGCTATGTTGTTTGCCAGCGATAACGTTACCCCCGCCAATCCAGAGATTGTTGCAGCGCTGCAAGCCGCCAACCAAGGCAACGTCATGCCCTATGGTGCGGATCCGATTTCCCAGCGTGTCAGGGCAGCGTTTGGTGTTTTGTTTGAGCGAGGTGTGGATGTCCATTTCGCAACCACTGGCACGGCTGCAAACGCCCTGGGATTGGCAACTTTGGTACCGAGCTATGGCGCGGTCTTTTGTACCAATTTGGCGCATATCAACACCGATGAGTGTGCAGCACCCGAGTTTTTTACCGGCGGGGCGAAGATCATCGATGTCCCGACCGAGGACGGGCGATTGTCGCCTGAACGTTTAAAGGCCGCCATTGAAAAGTCTATGCCGGGGTTTGTTCATCGCCCCGAAGCTTGGGCGGTGTCGGTGTCCCAAACCACCGAGTGCGGATCGCTCTATAGCCGTGACGAGCTGGACGAGATCGTCGCCATCGCGCAGCACTATGGCTTATTGGTGCATATGGATGGTGCACGCTTTGCCAACGGTCTTGTAGCCAGCGGTCTGAGCGCAGCAGAGATGGCGCGCGGTGTGGATGTCTTGAGCTTTGGCGGATCGAAAAACGGTTGCATGTTGGCCGAAGCGCTGCTGTTTTTTGACCCTGAACGATCGAAGCACGCCAAGTTCCTGCACAAGCGCGCAGGAATGATGTGTTCCAAGACCCGCTATATCTCGGCCCAACTTGAAGCCTATCTGGCCAACGATCTCTGGTTGGCGAACGCCTCGCACGCCAACGCCATGGCGCAGCGCTTGGGCGCGGGTATGGCAAAGCTACCAGGGGTTCGCCTGGCAGCCCCCATTGAGACCAACATGGTGTTTTTGGTCTTGCCGCATGATTTGGCCGACCAACTGAGAGCTGCAGGCGCTGAATTCTATTTCATTGGAGACTTTCCCACGCCCGCCTATCGCTTTGTGACGGCTTGGAATACGCAAGAGGCCATGGTGGATGAGTTTGTCGCCTTGGCGCGGCAGCTCAGCGCCGATGCGGCCTAAATGCAGGCCAAACGCAGTCCAGTTGGAAGAAAAGCGCACAATTGACACTTATAAGTTGCGAAGCAGCTCAAGAACAGCTTGGCGGTGCCCGCGATCAAGTCTATAAAACAGGTTGAGCAAATCGCTGGACATGGCTTGATTGAGCAATCCCAGGTCGATCTGATCCGCGCCAATGGCAAGGTTGCCGCCGTCTACTTCGATGCCTTCAAAGAAGTAGTCTAAGGTGACGTTGAGCACCTGCGACAGTTGCTTTAGTCGTTTGGCGGTGATGCGATTGTGGGCGCGCTCAAATTTCTGAATTTGTTGAAATGTCACCCCGATTTGCTCGCCAACTTGGCTTTGGGAGAGGCCGAGTTGTGTGCGTCTTAGGCGTAGTCGATGACCAATGAAGGCGTCAACGGGGTCAATGTTCGGTCCCTTGCTGGGGGCCTTTCCGGCTTGCTTTACCATAGCTTAGCTCGTGTTGTCCTTGGGTTCATGCTCCTAGCCCTAATCCAAAAACGAAAGAAGAACAACAATAATATTAAAAAATTAACAAAACACACTATAGTGTAGGAAATGCCTTCGTGTCGCCGGGCGAGTGAGGTGGGGTGTTTCCCCGTGCAGGCGATCCGTAAGCCTGAGGCTCTGTTAGGACTTCCCAATGGCAAATCGAGACTGTCGCGTTAAATCTGGCTGCGGAGTCCCTTTGTCGGGGCAGGGGCGTTGCAAATCGGCGAGTTGCGGCGACCTGCGCAGGCCTTAGGTCTTGACAAATCACCCTTCGCTCAGCTTCCAGGCGAGAGACTCCAGCCCTTTGCGCGCTCAGGGGCGCAACGAGTGTGGCACAACGCCCAAGTTGTTCGAACTTGGCTCACCAACTCTTGACAGCGCCGCCCTATGGCGCGACAGAAGGCGCGTATCAACGAACAGGAGCCTCTTCCATGGCGGACTTTCTGGCCGACTATTTGCCCATACTTATCTTTTTCGGCATTGCCGGCGGTATGGCGGTCTTGATGGTGGTAGCGTCACTGCTGATCGCCCCACAGCGACCCTATGAAGATAAGGTCGATGCCTACGAGTGTGGCTTTGAGGCTTTCGACGACGCGCGCTCGCGTTTCGATGTGCGGTTCTATCTGGTCGCCATTCTGTTTATCATCTTCGATTTGGAAGTAGCCTTCTTGTTCCCTTGGGCGGTATCGCTGGGCAAGATCGGGATTTTCGGTTTCTGGTCGATGGTGTTATTCCTTGGTCTGCTGACCATCGGTTTCGTCTATGAATGGCGCAAAGGCGCGCTGGAATGGGAGTAAGCGTGATGGCAGCTTGTGCGCTCGGCGGCAGGCTTTGCCTTCGCCTTACTCCATGACCTATACTCAATGCTGGCAAGGATCTTGCTGACCATGACAAACACCATTACCTCAAGCGACCTTATTTCTGGTGATCCCCTACCGCCGGGCGCCGACCAAGATGCGCTGCTCAAGCGCGTTGGCGATGAGATCCAAGACCGCGGCTTTGTCGTGGCCTCCATGGACAAATTGGCGGCTTGGGGCCGGACCGGATCGTTGTGGCCCATGACCTTTGGCCTGGCCTGCTGCGCGGTGGAGATGATGCACGCGGCTGCGGCGCGCTATGACATGGACCGTTTCGGCTGGCTGTTCCGCCCGTCGCCGCGCCAATCCGATGTGATGATCGTCGCAGGGACCTTGACCAACAAGATGGCCCCGGCCTTGCGCAAGGTCTATGACCAGATGCCAGAGCCACGCTGGGTCATTTCGATGGGCTCTTGTGCCAACGGCGGTGGCTACTACCACTATTCTTATTCCGTTGTGCGTGGCTGTGATCGCATCGTGCCCGTCGACGTCTATGTTCCAGGGTGCCCGCCGACCGCCGAGGCCCTGATCTACGGTATTATGCAGTTGCAAAAGAAGATCCGCCGCGAGGCGGACTTTGTGCGCTAGTCCCCTTGAGCCTGCGATCTGACGCGCAAGAACGATAACGCACAAGAACGATAAGGAATTCCTTGTGGCCCTTTCTCTTGAAGCCTTAAACGAACATCTTGGCGATGTACAATCGGCCCTGGTCAATACCGGTGCTGAGGCCCGCATCGAGCGCGACGAACTTGTCGTGGTTTGCGCGAGCGAGGAAATTTTGACTGTCTTGCAGGCTCTGCGTGACGCCAGCACCACCGAGTACCGCCAACTGATTGACGTGACCGCAGTAGACAACTTGGCGCGCAGCCCGCGCTTTGACGTGGTTTATCACCTGCTGTCGCACACCCAGAACCAGCGCGTGCGCGTGAAATGCGCGACCAGCGACGAGCAGCCCGTCGGATCGGCCTTCGATCTCTTCTCGTCGGCTTTGTGGTTCGAGCGCGAAGTTTGGGATATGTACGGCATCTTCTTCTCAGGCCACCCAGATTTGCGCCGCCTGCTGACCGATTATGGCTTTGAGGGCCACCCCTTGCGCAAGGACTTCCCGCTGACCGGCTACACCGAAGTGCGCTATGACGAAGCGCAAAAGCGCGTGGTCTATGAGCCCGTTAACCTTCCGCAAGAATTCCGTAACTTCGATTTCACCTCCCCTTGGGAAGGCCAGGGCTTGCCTGGTGACGAAAAAGCCCAAGCCAGCGAAGAGGGAGCGCAGTAAATGGCTGATACAGCAATCAAGCCTTTAACTTTTAACTTTGGTCCTCAGCACCCGGCGGCTCACGGCGTATTGCGTTTGGTCCTGGAGATGGATGGCGAGATCATCGAGCGCGCAGATCCGCACATCGGCCTGCTGCATCGCGGCACCGAAAAGCTGATCGAGCACAAGACCTACCTGCAAGCGATCCCCTATTTCGACCGCTTGGACTACGTAGCGCCCATGAACCAAGAGCACGCGTTTTGCCTCGCGGTCGAACGTTTGTTGGGCATCGAAGTGCCCGAGCGCGCCTCATACATCCGGGTGATGTTCAGCGAAATTGGCCGCGTTCTCAACCACTTGATGAACGTTTGTACCTTCTTGATCGACGTGGGTGCGACCACCCCGCTGCTGTGGGGCTTTGAAGAGCGCGACAAGCTGCTGGAGTTCTATGAGCGGGCCTGTGGCGCGCGTCTGCACGCCAACTACATCCGCCCAGGCGGCGTTCACCAGGACTTGCCCGAGGGCCTGCTGGCCGACCTCAAGTCGTTTTGTGATGGCTTCGACGAATTCTATCGCGACATGTCCACGCTGGTGAACAACAACCGCATTTTCCGTCAGCGTACTGTTGATATCGGTATTGTCTCGGTTGAAGACGCCCAAGACTGGGGCTTTTCTGGTGTGATGCTGCGGGGCTCTGGTGCGGCTTGGGACTTGCGCCGTGCGCAGCCCTATGAAGTCTACTCAGAGCTGGATTTTGACATCCCCGTGGGCAAGAACGGCGACTGTTTCGACCGCTATCTCTGCCGTATGTTGGAGATGAAAGAGAGCATCAAGATCATCCGCCAGTGCATCGACAAGATGCCGAACGGTCCGGTGATGATCGACGACCACAAGATTTCTCCGCCGCGTCGCGCCGAAGCCAAGGGCACCATGGAGTCCTTGATCCACCACTTCAAGCTTTATACCGAGGGCTTCCACGTCCCGGCAGGTGAGGTCTACACGGCCGTAGAGGCGCCCAAGGGTGAGTTCGGTGTTTATCTGCAAGCCGACGGCTCAAACAAGCCGTCAAAGTGCAAGATCCGGGCACCCGGGTTTGCGCACCTGGCAGCCATGGATTTCATGTGTAAGGGCTATATGTTGGCGGACTCGGTCGCGATCCTAGGCTCGATGGATATTGTGTTTGGGGAGATTGACCGATGAAAGTCACCGCCCGTCCAGAACTCAACTACGGCGATTTCGCCTTCTCAGAGGAACGCGAGGCCCAGGCTCAGCGGATCCTGGCGCGCTATCCAGAAGGCCGCGAGGCGTCTGCCATCATTCCATTCTTGGATTTGGCACAGCGCGAGAACGGTGGTTGGTTGTCAAAGGAAGCCATTGACTACGTGGCCTTCCGTACTGGCAGCGCCAGCATCCGCGTCTATGAGGTCGCCAGCTTCTATACCATGTTCTACCTTGAGCCGGTCGGACAGCACGTCGTGCAAGTCTGCCGCACTACGCCCTGTTGGTTGCGTGGCGCGGACGAGCTGACCGCTGCCGCCAAGGCTAAGTTGGGGATCGAGCTGGGGGAGACCACGGCGGACAAGAAGTTTACCTTGATCGAAGTCGAGTGTCTGGGGGCCTGCTGTAACGCGCCCATGGTCCAGATCAACGATGATTTCTATGAAGACCTGACCCCAGAGCGATTCGCGCAGATCTTGGATGACTTGGGCGACGGTAAGCAGGTCGCTGCCGGCCCGCAAAACGGTCGCCGTTTTTCCGAGCCCGAAGGTGGGCCGCAGACGCTGCTGCACATCAACGGCGGCGAGGCCTAGGAGCGAGATATGTTGCAAGATCAAGATCGCATTTTCACCAACCTCTACGGCCAACAACACTTTGGCCTGCAAGCGGCCCTGAAGCGCGGCGTTTGGGACGGCGTCAAGGAAATGGTGCAGCGTTCGCGTTCAGACATCATTGATGACGTGAAGGCCTCTGACCTGCGCGGCAGAGGCGGTGCGGGTTTCCCAACCGGTATGAAGTGGTCCTTTATGCCCGCTGATGATCGCATGGACGACCGCCCGCACTATCTGGTGGTCAATGCCGACGAATCAGAGCCAGGCACCTGTAAAGACCGCGAAATTCTGCGCAACGATCCGCACCGCTTGCTAGAAGGCATGGTGGTGGCCTGCCGCGCAATGGGCGCACACACAGGCTACATCTATATCCGTGGCGAATTCTACAGCGAAGCCAGCAACGTGCAGGTGGCCATTGATGAAGCCTATGAGGCTGGCCTGCTGGGTAAGAACTCCAAGCTGGGCTATGATGTCGATATCCATCTGCATCGCGGTGCGGGCGCCTATATCTGTGGCGAAGAAACCGCCTTGTTGGAGAGCCTGGAAGGCAAGAAGGGCCAACCGCGCCTTAAGCCTCCGTTCCCGGCGGGTGCGGGCCTCTACGGCTGTCCGACCACCGTCAACAATGTTGAGACCATCGCCGTTGTGCCCGAGATTTTGCGCCGTGGCGTGAGCTGGTGGACCGGCCTTGGGCCCGAGCGCAACCGCGGCACCAAGCTGTTCTGCGTTTCTGGCCACGTCAATACCCCGTGTAACGTCGAAGAAGAGATGGGTATTCCGCTGCGTGAGCTGCTGGAAAAGCACTGTGGTGGCGTTCGTGGTGGCTGGGACAACCTGCTGACCATCATTCCTGGCGGCTCGTCGGTGCCTTGTCTGACCTCGGATGTCTGCGGTGAGATTAAGATGGACTTCGACTCGCTGCGTGCGGCGGGCTCGGGCCTGGGCACCGCGGCAGTGATCGTGATGGACAAATCCACCGATATTATCCGCGCGATTGAGCGTCTTTCGCACTTCTATATGCACGAATCTTGCGGCCAATGTACGCCGTGTCGCGAAGGCACCGGCTGGATGTGGCGCGTGTTGCAGCGCATGGCCGAAGGCCGCTCGAGCTATGATGAAATCGACATGTTGTTCGATGTCACCAAGCAGATCGAAGGCCACACCATCTGTGCGCTTGGCGACGCAGCGGCTTGGCCGGTTCAGGGTCTGATCCGCAATTTCCGCCCGGTTATCGAAGAGCGCATTGATCGCTTTGTTGCCAGCCAAAACGGTGCCGCTATGCCCGTGGCAGCAGAATAAGAAGGACCCGAACATGTCGAATGTAACGGTAAAAGTTGACGGCGTTGAAGTCGAGGTTCCTGCGGGCTCCAACGTCTTGCAAGCCTGCGAGGCTGCTGGTGTAGAGGTGCCGCGGTTTTGCTATCACGATCGCCTGTCCGTCGCAGGCAACTGCCGCATGTGCTTGGTCCAGATCGAGGACGCGCGCGGCATGGCGCCGAAGCCTGCCGCCTCTTGTGCCACGCCGGTCATGCCTGGCCTGATGATCCACACCAAGACCGAAGCCGTCAAAAAGGCGCGCAAGGGTGTGATGGAATTCTTGCTGATCAACCATCCGCTGGACTGCCCGATCTGCGACCAGGGTGGCGAGTGCGATTTGCAAGACCAGGCCATGGCTTACGGCATGGACCGCACGCGCTATCAGGAAAACAAGCGCGCGGTGACCGAAAAGTACATGGGTCCGATCGTCAAAACCATCATGACACGCTGCATTCAATGTACGCGTTGCGTGCGCTTTGCGACCGAGGTTGCAGGCGTCGAGGAAATCGGCCTGGTTCAGCGCGGTGAGCACGCCGAGATTTCGACCTTGGAAAAGGCCATCAACTCTGAGCTGTCGGGCAACCTGATCGACGTCTGTCCGGTTGGTGCGCTGACCTCTCGCCCTTACGCATTCCACGCGCGCCCTTGGGAGCTGCGCAAGACCCCCAGCGTTGACGTGTTCGACGCCGTTGGCTCAAACATCCGTATCGATACGCGCGGCAAAGAGGTGCTGCGCATCCAGCCGCGTTTGCATGAAGATGTGAACGAAGAGTGGCTAGCTGATAAGGCGCGCTATGCTGTGGACGGTCTGAAGCGTCAGCGTTTGGACCGCCCCTATGTGCGCGAAGACGGCAAGCTGCGCCCGGCGAGCTGGGACGAGGCTCTGGGCCTGGTGCTGGAGAAGTTGAAGGCTGTGTCTGCCGACAAAATCGGTGCCATTGCTGGCGACCAAGTGGATGCCGAGAGCATGTTCGCGCTGGGCAGCTTGATGCATGCTCTGGGCTCGAAGAACCTAGATTGCCGCCAGGACGGTGCCAAAGTGGGCGGTGGCGAGCGCGGCTCTTACCTCTTCAATACCAGCATTGCCGGTCTGGAAGAGGCTGACGCTATCCTGCTGGTCGGCAGCAATCCGCGTTGGGACGCCCCGCTGATCAATGCGCGTATTCGTAAGCGCTTCTTGCAGGGCGGCTTGACTGTGATGGGCATTGGCCAGCCGCACGATTTGACCTACGAAGTTAATTGGTTGGGCGAGAGCCCGGCGTTGCTGAGTGCCATGCCGCAAGAAGCTCTGGACGTTCTGAAGGCAGCCAAGAACCCGGTGGTTATCCTGGGCTCTGACGCACTGACCCGCAAGGATGGCGCCGAAATCGCCAGTGCGGCCTATCAAGTGCTCAAGCAAGCCGACGGCCTGCGCGACGACTGGAACGGCTTCAATGTGCTGCACTCTGCGGCCTCGCGCGTTGCGGGCCTGGATATGGGCTTCCTGCCGGGCGAGGGTGGCTTGGACGCTGCTGCTATGCTGGCTGGCGGCGTCGATGTGCTCTATCTGCTGGCGGCCGACGAGTTAGACACCAGCGGCTTGGACAACACCTTCGTGATTTATCAAGGCCACCACGGGGATCGCGGCGCGCATGCGGCTGATGTGATCCTGCCCGGTGCGGCCTATACCGAAAAGAACGGCACCTACGTCAACACCGAAGGTCGCGTTCAGTTCGGACGTTTGGCGGTCTTCCCGCCGGGCGATGCGCGCGAAGATTGGACCATCATCCGCGCTCTGGCGGGCCAGATGAACCTGCGTTTGGGCTTTGACTCTCTGATCGAGCTGCGTCAGGCCATGATTGCAGCCGTGCCGAGCTTGGTCATAGCAGACAGCCTGCCCAGCGAGAGCCTGAGCCAAGCAGGCCAAGCGGGTTTGATCGATGCAGACGCATTGGAAGCGACAATCGACAACTACTACATGACCGACCCCATCTCTCGGGCCTCAAAGACCATGGCGGATTGCAGCCAGCTCTTTGTCACGGGCCAAGCAGCAAAGGCGACCGGAACCCATGGTTGATATCATCAAGTTTCTCATCAATCCTTTTGGTACCATGCTGGGTGGCATCTTGATGTTGCTGGTACCCGTGTTGATCGGTGTGGCCTACTACACCTACGCAGAGCGTCGCGTTATCGCCGCTGCTCAATTGCGTAAGGGCCCGAACGTTGTCGGCCCGTTTGGCCTGTTGCAACCCTTCGCCGATGCTGTGAAAATGCTGTTTAAGGAAACGATTGTTCCTGCGGGCTCAAGCCCGGTGGTCTTCATGTTGGCGCCGATGTTGACCATGGTGCTGGCGATGATTGCCTGGGCGGTAATCCCGGTGGGCGAGGGCGGTTGGTTCGCCGATGGTCCTTGGGTCATCGCGGATATCAACGTCGGTGTTCTTTACCTGTTTGCCATCTCGTCCATGGGTGTCTACGGCATCATCATGGCCGGTTGGGCGTCCAACTCCAAATATCCCTTCCTGGGCGCGCTGCGCTCAGCGGCTCAGATGGTGTCTTATGAAGTCTCCATGGGCCTGATCATCGTTTCGGTGATTTTGTGCGCGGGCTCGTTCAATTTGTCAGACGTGGTGCGCTCGCAAGCAAACCTTTGGTACATCGTCCCGCACTTCCCACTGTTTGTTGTGTTCTTCATCTCGATCTTGGCTGAAACCAACCGCGCGCCCTTCGACTTGCCAGAAGGCGAATCAGAGATCGTTGCAGGCTTCTTCTTGGAATACTCGTCGATGGGTTTCGTGCTGTTCTTCTTGGGCGAATATGCCAACATGCTGCTGATGTGTGCTATCACCACCGTGTTGTTCTTGGGCGGTTGGTATGCGCCTATCGATGTGGCTTGGCTGGCTTGGATCCCGGGCGTGTTCTGGTTCGTCCTGAAAGTTTGCGCCTTGGCCTTCATCTTCTTGTGGGTGCGCGCCACGGTCCCGCGCTATCGCTATGACCAGCTGATGCGCCTGGGTTGGAAGATCTTCCTGCCTTTCACTTTGTTCTGGGTCATTGCGACCGCCGGGGTTCTGGTGGCCTTTGACTGGCTTCCCAACACATAAAGGAGCGCCCTTATGAGCACTGCACGCGCCATTTCTCAGCTCTTTTTGTTGGAACTTGTCAAAGGCTTGGGCCTGACGCTCAAGTACATGTTCTTCAAGAAGCGTGTAACCATCAACTACCCCTACGAAAAGGGGGCTTTGAGCCCGCGTTTTCGTGGCGAGCATGCCCTGCGCCGCTATCCCAGTGGCGAAGAGCGCTGTATCGCCTGTAAGCTGTGCGAGGCGATCTGCCCCGCCCAAGCCATCACCATCGAGGCTGAGCCGCGCGATGATGGCCAGCGCCGCACCACGCGCTATGACATCGACATGACCAAGTGCATCTACTGCGGTTATTGTCAGGAAGCCTGCCCCGTTGACGCCATCGTGCAGGGCCCGAACTTCGAGTTCGCGACCGAGAGCCGCGAAGAACTCTACTACAACAAAGATAAGCTGCTTGCGAACGGCGACCGCTGGGAGACAGAGATCGCCCAGAACATCGCGCTCGACGCGGCCTATCGATAAGAGCTGGATAGAAAGGACCTTGGTCACATGGCTATAGCTGCTCTTAGTTTTTACGTTTTCGCTTTCATCACGCTGTTTGCAGCGGTGAACGTGATTTTCACCCGCAACCCGGTTCACTCGGTCTTGTTCTTGATCCTGGCATTCTTCAGCTCGGCGGGCTTGTTCGTGCTGATCGGTGCCGAGTTCTTGGCCATGGTGTTGGTCATCGTCTATGTCGGTGCCGTCGCGGTGCTGTTCCTGTTCGTGGTCATGATGCTGGATGTCGATGTCGCAGCGCGCGGCAAAGGGCTGGCGCGGCATGCATCGGTCGGCGCCCTAGTCGGCGGCTTGCTGTTGGTTGAGCTGGTGTTGTTTGTAGGCGGGCGCTTCAGCAGCCTGCCGACCAACGTCGCCGCGCCCAGCCAACCGATCCCGGACATGGCGGTGCGCAGCAATACCCAGGCTTTGGGTGATGTACTTTACACGGATTACATTGTGCTGTTCCAGACCGCAGGCCTGATCCTGCTGGTGGCCATGGTCGGTGCCATCGTGCTGACACTGCGCAAGCGCCCGGGCGTCAAGCGCCAAGACGTGCGTAAGCAAACTCTGCGCCGCATTGATGAAGCGGTTGAATTGAAAAAAGTCGAGCCCGGCGCCGGACTCTAGACCAACGGATTGAACGAGCCGAGCGACCCCTCAAACAGTGGGGGAAGTCTCGGGCTAAACGAAAAGGACTTGGAGAGAACAATGTTGGAGATTGGCCTGGGCCATTATTTGACGGTGGCCGCCATCTTGTTCACGCTCGGCGTGTTTGGGATCTTCTTAAACCGTAAGAATGTGATCATCATTCTTATGTCCCTGGAACTGATTTTGCTGGCGGTAAACGTCAACTTCGTCGCGTTCAGCCACTTCTCGGGCGATCTAACCGGGCAGGTCTTCTCTTTGTTGATCCTGACTGTTGCCGCCGCAGAGGCTGCGATTGGCCTAGCGATTTTGGTGATCTACTTCCGAAATCGTGGCTCGATTGAAGTCGACGACATCAACGTTATGAAGGGCTAAGGACCAGCTATGTATACTGCGATTGTCTTTCTGCCGCTGCTTGGCGCGTTGATCACTGGCTTGGGTGGCAAGCGCTTGTCGATGCGTGCTGCGCAGGTGATTACTTCCGGCTTGCTGGTCGTGGCAGCCATCCTGGCGACCTACGCCTTTATCGGCATTGTCCAGCACAACATGGCCGCTGCTGACGGGCACGGCCACGTCGAACCAATCAAGGTCACCATCCTGACCTGGTTCGCCTCAGGCGACTTTAAGCTGGATTGGGCGCTGCGCATTGATACGCTGACCGCGGTCATGTTCATCGTCGTGACCTACGTTTCGTCGGTCGTTCATATCTACTCTATCGGTTACATGGAGGGCGACCAGGGCGTTCGCCGCTTCCACACCTACCTCTCGCTCTTCACCTTTGCCATGCTGATGCTGGTCAGCTCAGACAACCTGGTGCAGCTCTTCTTTGGTTGGGAAGGCGTGGGCGTCTGCTCTTACCTGCTGATCGGGTATTACTATCACAAAGACAGCGCCAACCAGGCCTCGATGAAGGCCTTCATCGTCAACCGGGTCGGCGACTTCGGTTTTGCCTTGGGCATTTTTGCGACCTTCTTGCTGGTCGGCAGCGTCGACTTCGACACCATCTTCAGCAGCGCTGAAAGCCTGAAGAGCCAGGAGCTGTTGGGCGCAAGCGCTGTGACGGTGATTTGCTTGTTGCTGTTCATTGGCGCTATGGGTAAGTCGGCTCAGCTTGGCTTGCACACCTGGTTGCCCGATGCCATGGAAGGCCCGACTCCGGTCTCCGCTTTGATCCACGCTGCAACCATGGTGACTGCCGGTGTCTTCCTGGTCTGCCGCATGTCACCCTTGTTCGAGCTGTCGCCTTTTGCCAGCGATGTCGTGACCTATGTTGGTGCGGCCACGGCTCTGTTTGCCGCCACCGTCGGCATGACCCAATTCGATATCAAGCGCGTGATCGCCTATTCGACCTGTTCGCAGCTCGGCTACATGTTCTTTGCTGCGGGCGTGGGCGCCTATGGCGGAGCCATGTTCCACTTGATGACCCACGCATTCTTTAAAGCCCTGCTGTTCTTAGGCGCGGGCTCTGTGATCCACGCCCTGCACCACGAGCAGGATATGCGCAACATGGGCGGTATCTGGCGCAAGATCCCTGTGACCTATACCTATATGGTCATTGGATCGCTGGCTTTGGCGGGCGTTGGTATCCCAGGCGTCTTTGGCTTCGCGGGCTTTTATTCCAAGGATGCGATCCTTGAGAGCGCTTATGCGGCGCACTCGCTGGCGGGTAATACGGCCTTTTGGTTCGGCATCGTCGCCGCCTTCATGACAGCTTTCTACTCGTGGCGCTTGCTGCTGCTGACCTTCCACGGCAGCTATCGCGGCGACCAGCACACCTTTGACCACGCGCATGAATCGCCCAAAGTTATGATCGTACCGCTGGCCTTGCTGGCTCTGGGCGCGGTCTTCGCCGGCTACTACGCCTACGAATGGTTCTTTGGTCACGATCGCTTTGCTTTCTTTGCCGGTGCGATCACCCAAGATCACCACGACATCGTTGAAAAAGCGCACCATGTACCCGAGTGGGTCAAGTGGGCGCCGCTGGTGGTGGGCTTGTCTGGCATCGCGACCGCCTATGCGGTCTACGGCTTTGGCAATTTCGGACCAAAGTTGGCCAAGATCTTTGCGCCGCTGGACGTTCTGTTCCGCAACAAGTGGTTCTTTGACGAGATCTATGACGCGATCTTTGTCCGTCCCGCGATTGCCTTGGGGCGCGTGTTCTGGAAAACCGGCGACGAAAAACTTATCGACGGCCTAGGACCGAACGGAATTGCATCGCGCATCGCCGCCGGGGCGCGCCAAGTGGCCCGCATGCAGACCGGTTACATCTATCATTATGCCTTTGCCATGCTGATTGGGGTGGTGGTCTTCGTGACCTATTACCTCTTGGCTGTCGGCTTCTAAGCGCAAGGGAGACACGAAATTATGTTTGATACTTGGCCTCTCTTATCGCTGGTTACCTTCCTGCCGCTGGTGGGCGCTGGCTTGATATTGCTGCTGGTGAGCAACAACGATCAGGACGGCTCGGCCACAACTGCCAAAATCTTGGCGCTGTGGGTCTCTGGCTTCACCTTTGTTCTGTCTTTGGCGCTTTGGTTCGGTTTCGATCGCGGCACTGCGGATTATCAATTCGTCGAAATGCTGCCTTGGATTCCGGCGCTCGGCATTTCCTACCACCTGGGCGTGGACGGCATTTCGGTGCTGTTCGTCCTGCTGTCGACGCTGTTGACCCCGGTGGCGATCTTGGCCTCTTGGGATGCGATCAAGACCCGCGTGCGTGACTACATGGTGGCATTCCTGGTGCTCGAGACCTTGATGGTTGGCACCTTCTCCGCCCTCGACCTGTTCTTGTTCTACATCTTCTTTGAAGCCGTGCTGATCCCCATGTTCTTGATCATCGGCATTTGGGGTGGCGAGAACCGGGTCTACGCCTCTTACAAGTTCTTTTTGTACACGCTGTTGGGCTCGATCCTTATGCTGGTCGCCATGCTGGTCGTCTACCGGATCGGCGGCAGCAGCGATATTCCGACCTTGCAGGCGACGCTTGATTTGCCCGCCAATATCCAAACCTGGCTCTGGTTGGCGTTCTTCGCTTCGTTTGCTGTCAAAATCCCCATGTGGCCGGTTCACACCTGGTTGCCGGATGCCCACGTGCAAGCGCCAACCGCAGGTTCGGTCATTCTGGCGGGCGTCCTGTTGAAGATGGGCGGCTATGGCTTCTTGAGGTTCTCTTTGCCCTTCTTCCCCGATGCATCCCTGGCGCTGTCGCCTTTGGTGTTCGGCCTGTCGATTGTCGCCGTGGTCTACGCCTCGCTGGTGGCTTTGGTGCAAGAGGACATGAAGAAGATGATTGCCTATTCCTCTGTCGGGCACATGGCCTTTGTGACGGCGGGTATTTGGGCCTTCAACCAACAGGGTATTGACGGTGCGATCTTCCAAATGCTGAGCCACGGTATCGTGTCCGCAGCCTTGTTCTTGTGCGTCGGCGTGGTTTATGACCGCCTGCACACACGCCGGATCGATGCCTATGGCGGCGTTGCCAACACCATGCCGCACTACGCCATTGCCTTCATGATCTTCATGCTTGCTTCGGTCGGTTTGCCCGGAACCTCGGGTTTTGTGGGTGAATTCTTGGTGCTGGTGGGCTTGTTCCAGACCTCGATCTTGGTCACCGCTTTCTTGGCGACCGGCTTGATTTTGGGCGCAACCTACATGCTGTGGTTGTACCGCAAGGTGATTTTCGGGGCCATGACCAGCGATAATGTTAAAGCTTTGTTGGACCTGGAACTGCGCGAGAAGCTCGTGCTTTACCCCTTGATCGTTCTGGTATTCTGGATGGGGATTTACCCCAAACCAATCTTGGATATCACCAGCGCATCGGTCGCTAACCTCGTTCAATCCTTCCAAGCAGCCGTAGGAGGCTGATCCATGACACATTTGGACTTGATCGCATTTGCGCCCGAACTCTTTATGGCAATCGCCATTCTGGCGCTGATTTTGTTTGGCGCTTTCACCGGCGACAAGGCCGCGCGCCCCGTGGCCATTGCTGGCGTGGTCATCATGCTGGTGGCAGCCTTTTTGGTTGCAAATCAGGGGACGGACGACGGGCTGTTCTTCAACAACTTGGTCGCGGTGAATGACTTCACCGGCGCGGCTAAAATCCTGATTCTTCTGGTGTCTGCCGCCAGCCTGTTCCTGGCGCTGCCGCATATCTCACGCGACGTGAACAAGCGCTTTGAATTCCCGCTGCTCTACCTTTTTGCAACGCTCGGCATGATGATCTTGGTGTCAGCGCAAGATCTCATGACCCTCTATCTGGGTCTGGAGCTGATGAGTTTGTCGCTCTACGTCTTGGCGGCTTTGCGGCGCGAGCTGTTGCGCGCCTCTGAAGCGGGCCTAAAGTACTTTGTACTGGGCGCGCTGTCGTCGGGCATGATCCTTTATGGATCGTCGATCATCTATGGATACAGCGGTGCGACCAACTTCGACCTGATCGCCGGCGCGCTGAGCGCCAGCGACGGGGCCAACGTGGGCCTGCTGATCGGCTTGGTCTTCCTGATTGCCGGTCTGGCCTTTAAGGTGTCCGCAGTGCCGTTCCACATGTGGACGCCCGACGTCTACCAGGGCGCTCCGGCGGCTGTGACGGCCTTTTTCGCGGGCGCACCCAAAGTCGCGGCCATGGTCATCTTTGTCCGTGTTCTGGTCCAACCCTTCGCCGACCTGACCGACCAGTGGCAACAGGTGCTGGCGATCATCGCCATGGCCTCCATGGTGCTGGGTGCTTTTGCGGCCCTGAACCAAAAGAACATCAAGCGTCTGATGGCCTACTCTTCAATTGCCAACATGGGCTATGCGTTGATTGGCGTCGCCGCAGGCACCGCAGAAGGCGTGCAGAGCGTCATGGTCTATATGGCGATCTATGCCGTGATGACGCTGGGTAGCTTTGCGGTCATCATGTTGATGCGTCGCGAGGACCGCCCACTCGAGAACATCGACGATCTTGCCGGGCTATTCTCACAGAAGCCGCGTATGGCTGCGGCCATGGTCATTATGATGTTCTCTTTGTCGGGCATTCCGCCGCTGGCTGGCTTCTTCGGCAAGCTGATGGTCTTTATGGCAGCCATCAACCAGGGCTCGACGCTCATGTTGATCGTCGCCGTCGTCGGGGCTCTGACCTCCGTGATTGCGGCCTTCTATTACCTGCGTATCATCAAAATCATGGTCTTTGATCCGCAAGTCGATGAGCTGGATCACAAGGATGCCAAGGAGTGGAGCATCACTGCCGGTGTTGCGGCGGTGCTGCTGATTGTCATGACCTTAGGCTTCCACCATTTGAACGCTTGGTTTGCCACCGCTTCAGCGACCTTGTTCGCTGGCTAGAGCAGGCTTCGGTGAATTGCATTCACTCAGCGTGCTCTAACGATATGGTTGTGACGCAAAGGCACTTCCACAATCGAGGGCGATTGCTCGGGCTTTGCGCTAAGGAGACGCGGCTATGCTGATCGTCGTTGATGTCGGAAATACTAATGTTGTATTTGCTCTCTACGACGGCGAGCGGTTGGCGGCCGAGTGGCGCTGTGAGACCAATGCCAAGCGCACGGCTGATCAGTACGCCGTCTGGCTGCTCGGGCTCATGGCCTACGAAGGCATAGAGCCCAAGCGCGTTGAGGGTTTTGTGGTCGCCGCTGTGGTGCCGACCGTGATCTTCTCGCTTCAGCAGTTGTCGCAAAAATACTTTGGGCAAAAAGCCATGGTGTTGGGGCGCGACGGTATCAAGGTGCCGATCACGCTTGAGATCGATGCGCCTGAGCAGGCGGGCATGGACCGCTTGGTCAACGCCTATGAAGCCTTTGAGACCTATAAACAAGCGCTGATCGCATTGGACTTTGGCACCGGCACGACCTTCGACGTGGTCTCCCACACTGGAGCCTATTTGGGCGGGGCCATTTCGCCCGGTATCCACCAAGCAGTAGAAGCCATGTACATCGCAGCCTCGCGTTTGCCGCGCATCGCGGTGGACAAACCGCCTCAGGTAATTGGCAAAGCGACCATCCCTTGCATGCAGTCCGGCGTGTTCTGGGGCTACATTGGTTTGATTGAAGGGCTTGTAACGCGCATCCGAAAGGAATATGTCGCTAGCACAGGGCGAAATGACCCCTTGCCGGTGATTGCGACCGGCGGCCTAGCCAGTCTGTTTGCAGACGAAACAGACTGCATCGATGAGATTGACCCCCACCTCACGCTACGGGGAATAAAGCGCGTGTATGAAGCTCTGACAGAGCGGAGCTAAATTTAAAGACCAAAGGAAGAAAATTTGGAACAGAAGACTTTGAAGCACTTTGGCACCAGCCGTTTGAAAGCTGGCGCTGATGAAGTGCTGTTTGTGCCGCTCGGCGGTGTCGGCGAGATTGGCATGAACCTCTATTGCTACGGCCACAACGGCCGCTGGTTGGTGGTGGATTTCGGCGTCACTTTTGCCGATCACCACGCGCCGGGCATTGATGTGATCACGGCCGATATTCGCTTCTTAGAAGCCAACGTCGATCTGATCGACGGCATCGTGCTGACCCACAGCCACGAAGATCACCTGGGCGCCTTGCCCTATCTGTGGGACATTTTGAAGGTGCCGGTTTATGCCTCGCCCTTCGCCCACGCCATGGCGCGCACCAAGATGGAAGAGAACCAGGGCGAGGAAGCCGTTCCCAGCTTGGTGAAAGTGAAGGTTGGTGAGGACTTTAAGGTCGGCAGCTTCGATCTTTGTCTGGTGCCCATGACCCACTCGATTGCTGAGGCTTGTGCGCTGCACATCAAAACCAGTGTTGGTGGGATCTTCCACACCGGGGATTGGAAAAACGATCCCGAGCCGCTGATTAGTGATCCCATCAACGAGGATACCTTGCGCCAGATCGGTCAGAGCGATCTGCTGGCCTTGGTCGGTGATAGCACCAATGCGATGGAGCCGGGCCATTCTGGCAGTGAGGCGACCGCAGCCAAGGGCTTGATGGAGGCGGTTGCGTCTTGCAAGAACCGTGTGGCAGTGACCATGTTCGCAACCAACGTGGCGCGCATGCAAAGCGCGTTTCGTGCCGCCGCTGCCTCTGGCCGCCATGTCGGCGTTGCCGGACGGTCGATCAAACGTGTACTGGCTTGCGCCCAAGAGGCAGGCTATCTGACCGACCGCCCGATTTTTGTCGATGAGGACCGGATCAACGAGCTGCCGCGCGACAAGGTGCTGTTGCTCTGCACCGGCTCGCAAGGCGAAGGCCGTGCAGCCATGGCCCGCATCGCCCAGGGCAAGCATCCCAGCATCGCATTGAGCGCGGGCGATAGCGTCATCTTCTCCTCAAAGACCATCCCGGGGAACGAGAAAGAAGTGGCGCGCATCGAAAACATGCTGGCCGAGCGAGACATTGAAATCATTGAAGATATTCAAACCAAGGTCCACGTTACCGGCCACCCGCGCCAAGAGGAGCTGAAGTGGCTCTATGGCCTGATGCAGCCGAAAATCTTGGTGCCGATGCACGGCGAGCTGCGTCATTTGAAGGCCCATGCCCGCTTGGCGCGCGAGCAGGGCGTGCCGCACACGCCGATCGCGGTCAACGGCCAGGTCTTGCGCCTGACCCGCGATGAGGAGCCACAAATCATCGGCGAAGTAACCCATGGCCGCTGGGGCGTGGATGGCGACCGCCTGCTGGATGTTGACGGCCAAGTCTTCCGCGAGCGCAAGCGCATGATGCACAAAGGCCTGTGCCACATCAGCCTGGTGATGAGCGACGCCGGGGCCTTGCGCTCTGACCCGCGAATTTTGACCATTGGCTTGATGGACAACGAGGTTGACGATCCAGAGATCTTGACCGACGCCGAAGACTTCGCCTGGGACCACTTGGAGCGTTTGCCCAAGACAGCACGCCAAGACGATCAGCAGGTTAAGGGCGTCATGATCAAGACCATGAAGCGCTTCTTCAACGACACTATTGGTCGTAAGCCACTGATTGAAGTAACAATTCACCGGGTAGGAAAATGATTGGACGCCTGAACCACGTTGCGATTGCTGTTCCAAACCTTGAAGCAGGCGTCGCGCGCTATCGCGATACCCTGGGGGCTCAGGTGTCTGCGCCGCAAGCCTTGCCTGAACATGGCGTGACCGTGGTGTTTGTCACCTTGCCGAACACCAAGATTGAGCTGCTGGAGGCCCTGGGCGAGGGCTCGCCGATTGGCAAGTTTTTGGAGCGCAACCCTGAGGGCGGCATCCACCATATTTGCTATGAGGTGAGTGACATCCGCGCCGCTCGCGATACGCTGTCGGCCACTGGTTTGCGGGTTCTTGGCGATGGCGAGCCAAAAATCGGCGCGCACGGCAACCCAGTGCTGTTCTTGCATCCCAAGGATATGAACGGCACCCTGGTTGAATTGGAAGAGGTGGCTGCGGCCTAATCTTCCGAAAGCCTAACCACTGCTGCGGCATGAGGCCCCGACTGGGGCCTTTTTGCTGCCCGATATCTGGCGAGACAGCCGGGGATGCTCTATGTGAGTCTTGCGCAAGGCGCTGCATCTTTTCGAGCCCGCAAGCTCTCCCAAACTTTTGTTGAAAGAGGCCCCGTGATGTGGAGCACTTTGATAACCTACTTCTTTGTTTTTCTGATCATCTGGTGGTTGGTTCTCTACACCCAACTGCCGCGCGGTGGTGTTGCCCCGGGCGAGCAAGAGGTCAACGAGCACGGCGCGCCTTTGCATTCCAACATGAAGGCCAAGCTTCTACGCACGACGCTCATCACAGCGGGCATCGTTGGTATCCTCTTCATCCTCAGCCAGCTCGGCGTCATTTCCTTGTTCGAGATCCTGACGGGCCGTGCGCGCCTGGGCTAAGTCGCTGGCGCTATGGCTGGGCGTCATGGTGCAACAAAGAGCGCAGTTCCAGGCCAAGGCCAGGGGCTGTTAGGAGCAAGCTATCGCCGTGTTCAAGCGATTGATCAGACGGGTGCCATGCGACCTGCTGGCTCGACAAATCGAGCAATGCGAAGGCGGCGGCGGTCGGCCCAAGCGTAGTGAGCATAGCTCCAATCTGTGACTGATTTGGTAGCTGCAGGGTCGCCTCGATGCGCAGGATGGGTGCCGCCATGCGCGAAATTTCATAGGACACCGCTAGCTCGTGACCCCAAGCGGGCGCAGAAAGCAGAAGGCTTGGCCCAAAGCACCAGCTTTCGATGTCGCTTGTCCCGGTCTGTAGTCCCAAAGTTAGACCCAAGGGTTGCGCCTGGCCCTTGGGGGAAACCCAGACGGCAAGCAACAGGAGCGGCAAGGGAAGCTCGGGGTTCGAAGACGGCAAGGGCATCGCAGGCCGGCAAAGATTGCGACCATCGGCCAAGGCCTGCCAGCCCGCACTTGTTTGGCGCAAAAGCTGCAGATGCTCGGGCTGACTCGGCCAAATCGGCGGACGAATGCGCCCATCAAGCAACAGCTCGTTGAAGCTAAAGCGCTGTTTTGTTAGGGAATTATGGGCCTGCTCAGTCAGGCTCCCTTCGGTCCGCAACGCAACGCAAGCCATGTCGGCTAAGTCCATGCCTTCGCGCAGCGCAGACACATCCCCGCCATTTACGAGGCCAAAGCGGGGGCCAGAAGACAAAGCCTCGAACTGAATGAGGTGCATGCAGGGTCTCCGATACGTAAAATTTGGTACGCGCAGACCACGCCGCAGTCGGTCAGGACGCTGCGCGCTGGCCGAAGCGGCGCTGTCGCTCTTTGTCCTAGGGCGCGCGCGCGAAGGCAAGTCTAAATCTCGGCTCAAGTCAAGCTAGGCCTGTTTACCAAGTCAGGTGTCCAGCTAGATTTCAGGCTAGGTTTCAGGTTAGATTTCAGGCGTCACAACAGGCCGTATCACAGGCTAGTGTCGCCTGTTCCTTTGCAGTTGCCAGGTCAGGAGTGGCGCACTATTCTTGCGCTACTCACCGTGCTGGATACCGAAAGGCTCTGTCTATGCTTTCGCCTAGGCCCCTGGCAGGGCTGCCCGCTTTGTTCGTTGCTCTGACCTGGCTCGTCTTGAGCGCTGTGCCCGGGGCTGCCCAGACCACCGCGAGCTATTTCTCCACGCCTGAACCGCAGTGTGAGGGCATTTTGGTGGATGAAGAGTGCAAGAGCGAACGCGAGGTGATCAAGCTGGTTCAAGCGACGCTGAACGCGGCGGGCTGCGATGTCGGCCCGGTCGACGGCGTGATGGGGCGGCGCACGCGCGGCTGGCTGAGGGTCCACGACACGATTTGGGACGACGTTAGCTATCAATCCCTGTTTGATGACAAGCGGGGCGATGATCTTTTGGTACGCGTAGAGCTCTTGTCAGGTATGGTCTGCAACCGCGCCTATCAGATGTCCAGCGAGTGCCAAGCGGCCTACAACAAATGGAAGCGGGCGCCGGGTGCGGGGGCTTTTGCCGTGAGCGGCTTGGGCGGTTGCGCGTCTGCCAGCGGATATGAGAGCGTATCTGCTGCGAAATCGGCGGTGCTTGCGCGCTGCTCAAAGAATGGCACTTCTTGCCGAATTCAAGATACCAAAAGCGGGCGCGGTGGTGCCAGTCGGGGCAGCAGCTCCGCGTGCAACACAAGCGACACCAACTATCGTCAGCTCAGCGGTCCTAAGGCCTTGGTCGAAGGGTCCAACGGTTGCTATGTATATTCGGGCGGCGGTACACGATTGGCGCTGCGTAGCCGGGCCCTTCGCTTTTGCCGCAACAAGGGTGGCAAGAATTGCCGCGTGGTCGATACACGCTAGCGCGAGCCGGCGGCCCAAGCGCGCCCAAAATATAGGAACAGCATCGCTTGACCGATCTTCGCTTCTATCATCTGACCGCGACGTCGGTTGAACAAGCCCTGCCGCTGATGCTGAGCAAGACGCTTGAGCGCGGCAAGCGCGCGCAGTTGCGCTTTGTCACCGCTGAGCGGCTGGAGGCCGTCAACCAGCACCTTTGGACCTACGAGCAGGCAAGCTTTTTGCCCCATGGTGGCCCCAAGCAGGGACGCGCCGAGGCTCAGCCGATTTGGCTAACCCTGGATGACGATAATCCCAACCAGGCCGAATATCTGTTTCTGCTCGAAGGCCGCGCGCCTGACGTGCTCCAAGGCTACGAGATGGTTGCCTTGCTATTCGATGCCCGCGATGAGGTGGCCATGGCGGCTGCCCGCCAGCATTGGAAAACCCTTAGTCAAGACCAGCACTTGCGAGCGGGCTTGTCCTATTGGCGTCAGACTCCGCAAGGCGGGTGGGACAAGCAGCGTTAGGCGGCGGGCTTGCGCCACATCATGCTCATGCCCAGCGGCAAGTTTGGGCCATCCGGGCCGAAGCTGTAGACGCCCCGTTCGTCGCGCTGCATGCTGGGGAACATGCGCCAGGGGATGACGCGGTGTTCGTGGAAAAACACCAGTTCTAGCCCCAAGTCTAAAAAGGCGGTCATGAAATCCGACAGCGGATGGTTCCAGCAATGAACAACGCGGTTTTCCAGTTTGACGGTGCTCTCATTATAGGAATGGTCGGCGGTCTCTATGATGGGTTCGCGGTGCCAATAGGGCGTCATGGGGGTCAAACGGCCATCGACTTCTTCTAAGATGAAGGAGCAGGGATGGCCCTCAGCATAGTAGAATCGGCCGCCAGGCTTGATAAACCCAGCGATGACCTTGGCCCAAGCCGCCAAGTCGGGCAGCCAGCCGGTCACGCCCCAGGAGGCGTAGACTAAGTCAAAGGTTTCATCCAAAACCTCATGGGCTTTGTAGATGTCGGTTTCAATCCAGCGCGCCTTGTGCGCCAGGCCGCATTTTTCTGCCAGCTCCTGAGCGTGAGCCAAGGCCACGGGCGAAAAATCTAGCCCCACAACGCGGTCAGCGCTGCGGGCCGCACTCAAAGTATCAAGGCCAAAGTGGCACTGAGCGTGCAGCAGCGAAAGCCCACTCAGATCGCCCATCTCCTCAATATCGACATGAAAGCGCACGTCTTGACCGGCCAGGAAGGGGCCAATTTTGTACCAATCCGCCGGGTCTTCGAAGTGGATCTTAGCTGCCTCGTTCCAGTTGGCCTTGTTGATGCGTATGTAGTCTGGCTCCTGGCTCACGACCTTGGCCCTTTGTGTTGTTGTGTTATGCGGCTACTGCGTTTTGCCCTTCAAGCGCAATACCTGGGAAATGACAAGCGACCTCGCGCCCCTCATAAGCGGTCAGCGCGGGTTTGGCGGTATGGCATTGTGCGGTCGCGACCGGGCAGCGGGTTGCAAACGGGCAGCCCGCGAGTTTTGACGAGGGGCTAGGCAGATCGTCCTTCAGGTAGATGCGCTTGCGGGTCTCGCGTCCGCTGACTTGCATGCGCGGCACGGCTGACAGCAGCACCTTAGTATAGGGATGCTGCGGGCGCTCATAGATGGCGCTGGCTTCTCCGATTTCCATGATCTGCCCCAGATAGAGCACCAGCAAGCGATCAGAGATGTGGTGCACCACGCTCAAGTCGTGGCTGATGAACAGCATGGAAACTTGCCGCTCTTGCTTGATGTCGGCCAAGAGATTGAGCACTTGGGCTTGGATCGATACATCTAGGGCCGAGACGGGCTCGTCAGCAACCAGCAGGCTTGGCTCCATGACCAACGCGCGGGCGATGCCGATGCGTTGCGCCTGACCGCCAGAGAACTCGTGCGGATAGCGGTTGCGCATGTCCGGCAGCAGGCCAACCGAGGCCATGACCTCGGCAATTTTCTCCCGCCGTTCCTTGCCGCTGAGACTTGGCATGTGGGTCAATAGCGGCTCAGAAATGATTTGTTCGACGGTTCGCCGTGGCGATAGGCTGGCGATGGGATCTTGGAAAATGAGCTGCATGTCTTTGCGACTGCGGCGCAGCTCTTCGGGTGACAAGCCGCCGAGCTCTCTGCCGTTCAGCCAAACTTGGCCCTTGGTTGGCTTAAGCAACTGCAGGACCCCGCGCGCCAGGGTGGACTTGCCCGAACCGCTCTCGCCAACGATCGACAGGGTTTCGCCTTCCGCCAGATCAAAGCTGACATCTTCGACGGCACGCAGGGGCGGGCGGGTGCGAAACCATGATTTGCCTTGCTTGAAATGGACCGATAGCCCGCGAACCTTGAGCAGCGGCTCACTGGCTGCAGGCGAAGGGCTCGATTGATCAGACATGCCCGGTCTCCCTGAGTTTGAGCGCCGCTTCCATCCTAAAGCAAGCGCAGCTATGCCCCGGCTGGCGCTCTTCAAGCTCGGGTGCGCGCTCGCTGCATGGCTGAGCTTGGCCGACCGCGCAGCGCGGGAAGAAGGCGCAGCCTGGCGGTGGTACACGCATATTTGGTGGCTGGCCTGGGATCGCCGCCAAGCGCTGAGTTTTGTCGTCAGCTTCGACCCGTGGCGTCGCCTGCATTAAGGCAATGGTGTAGGGATGCTGCGGGTTTTCAAACAGCTCTTTGGCGGGGGCGACCTCCTGCAGGCGGCCACCGTACATGACCGCAACACGGTCACAGGTCTCCGCCACCACGCCCAAATCGTGGGTGATCAGAACAATTGACATGTTTCGCTCGGCCTGGAGTGCGCGCAAAATGTCCAGGATCTGGGCTTGAATGGTCACGTCCAGCGCGGTTGTCGGCTCATCGGCAATCAAGATTTGGGGGTCGTTCAACAGCGCGATGGCGATCATCAGGCGCTGGCGCATACCGCCAGATAACTCGTGCGGATACTGATTAAAGCGTCGTGCTGCGTCGGGGATGGCCACTTGGTCCAGCATATCAATGCAGCGTTTCTTGGCGTCACGTCTGGAGATGTCTGGATTGTGGTAGCGCAGCCCCTCCATCATCTGCGTGGCGATTGAAAGATAAGGGTTGAGGCAGGTCATGGGGTCTTGGAAGACCATGGAGATTTTCGTGCCTCGGATTTGGTTGAGCTCCCTGGTGCCCAAGCTCAACAAATCGTGGCCCTGGAACAGGGCTTGCCCGCTGACCTCTGCGTTGTCAGCCAACAGCCCCATGGGAGCCATAAAGCTCTGGCTTTTGCCAGAGCCACTCTCGCCGACGATGCCCAGGATCTCGCTTTGATTGAGGTCCAAACTGACCCCATTGACCGCTTTGACCCAGCCGTCTGGGGTCTTGAAACGGATAGTCAAGTCTTTGATGGACAAGACCGGCGAAGCGCTTTGCGTGCTCATGGCGTTGCTCCTCTAGCGGTCTTTGGGATCGAAGGCATCGCGCAGGCCATCGCCGATAAAATTCAGCGCCATCAGCAGGATGATCAAGAAGGCGCCCGGCGCAAACACCAGCCAAGGCTTGTGCTCGACGCGGGTCGCGCCTTCAGAGATCAAGACCCCCAAGGAGGTGTTGGGCTCTTGCACGCCCAAACCCAGGAAGCCCAAGAAGCTTTCGACCAGAATCACCTCAGGGATGGTCAGCGTCAGGTAGACAACCGCGATGCCAATCACGTTTGGAATAATGTGGCGGCGTACAATGGCCCCCGTCGGCGCACCGGTCGCACGGGCGGCCTCAATGAAGTCGGAGTTGCGCAGGCTCAAGACCTGGCCGCGCACGACGCGGGCCATGATCTGCCATTCGACCAAGCCGATGATAGCAAAGACGATATAGATATTGCGTCCGAAATAGGCCAAGGCGATGACCGCGATCAGGGTGAGGGGATAGGAGATGAGCAAATCTAAAAAGCGCATCATAAGGACATCCACCCAGCCGCCGACCAGACCGGATATTGCACCGTACAGCACGCCAACGATCAAGGCCACGGTGGCCGCGACCAGCGCGACCAACATGGAGATGCGCAGGCCAAAGATGACGCGCACCAAGATATCGCGGCCATTTTGATCGGTGCCAAAGAAGTGACGTGCCTCCCAGTTGGGCGGCTTAGCACTGTAGAAATTGCGGTCTTGGAATTCCATGGCATAACCGGTCAGCATTTCAGCCACCGGCGCAAAGATGGCCATCAGGACCAAAATGACCAGGATGAAGGACGAGACCACAGCGACCTTGTTACGTGCGAAGCGTTCGAAGGCCAAGCGGGTCAAAGACCGGCTCTTCACAGTCTCGAAGGCTCCGTTTAGAGCCTCTTCGGTTGATTTTGGGCGCAGCAGGCTCATGTAGGGCTGCCTCCAGTGCGAATGCGGGGGTCCAACCAGGTGTAGAGCAAGTCAACGATGAAGTTCAGCACGATGACGAACAGCAGCAGGATAACGGTGGTGCCCATCAGCAAGGTGTAATCGCGATCTGTCGCCGCAGAGATGAACTGCGAACCCAGCCCTGGCAGAGAAAAGGTGAACTCGATTACCAGCGAACCGGTTAGGATGACCGCCGAGACCGGGCCAAGGTAGGTGACGACCGGCAGGATTCCGGGCTTCAAGACATGGCGAAAGAGGATCAGCCAATTGGGCAATCCCTTAGATCGTGCGGTTCTGACGTAGTTTGACCGCAAAGCCTCTAGCGCGCCAGCGCGCGATAAGCGCACAATGCGGCCCAACAAAGCGGTGCCCAGCACCAAGGTGGGCAACAAATAGTGGATCGGCCCACCACTCTTACCCGATGGAATCAAATTGAGAGTTCTTTGCCGCCTGCTCAGTTCGACCCATTCGAGCTGATCGACAAAAATCCAATGGAAAAAGCCATCGAGTTGGTTGGCGAGCAGGTAAATCAACAGTGGCCCCATGACCAAATTGGGAATGATGGTTCCGATCATACCCACCGAAACCATGGAGAAGTCCAATCGGGTATTTTGAAAGTAGGCTGCCACGAAGCCCATGGGAACGCCCAGAAATAGCGCGAAGAGCAAGGAGGGAATGGCATATTTGAGTGTCCCAGGCAGGCCGTCGCGCACATAGTCGTTGACGTAGATGTTGCGCTTGGTCATCGACAAGCCAAAGTCGCCGCGCACGATCCCGCACTTGCGTAAAGGCCGGGCATCGACTGGCTTGTCCACGAATCGCCTCAGCCATTCACCCCAGGGGCACCATTTGCGCACCACCAGAGTTTCGCCAAGATCCTCCCCATCAAGCGAGCCGGTAATGCTGACTTCGGCTGCTTTTGGGATAGACACCCAGTGTACGCGACCAGGTCGGCCATTGGCTCCAACGTCGCGCGCGGCCATGCCGAACAGATAGCCCATGAACTGGGCGGGCATGCCCAGGTCCATATCGTAATAGGCTTCCAGGTTGATCAGAATATCCGGCGGTGGCGGCTTCTCGCCATCGAAGGGGCCTCCGGGAGCCAAGCGCTGGGTAGAAAAGACCGCAGCCAAAGCAATGACGACCAGAATGAGCATCTGGCCGAAGCGGCGCAGGACATAAGCCATAAGTATTGGTTTTCGCTGTTCGAGCAAGTACGGGCTGTAGAACTTGGTCTGGCCCAGGACCTGCTGTCATGTTTGATCTACTTTTGCTGGTCCGAGTCTAGGCGCGGGTCAAAGCGGCCGGTGGCGGATCGCAAGGGCGAGTATAGCCATGCAGAGCGCCAAAACCGGCAATCTCAGGTAACAGATTGGCCGAGATTGATGCTCAGGCATAGCAACAGGCGATCCTGTCTGCCCGAGCGCGGAGGCCACGGGCAGACAGGCAGCTCTGCTGGCTTACTCGCTAATTGAGATCCAGCGAGATGGGTGGCGGTCATCGCCGTTCGCGACGTAGCCGTTAACGTAAGACGCCACCAAGTGCTTGGAGTTGTAGTAGTAGATCGGCGCCAAGGCGGCCTCTTCCATCGCAATGGCTTCGGCCTTCTGCATGGTCTCGATACGCTCTTGACCGCTTTGGGTATATGACGCTTCAAGCAGTGCATCGAACTCAGCGTTGGAGTACTGGCCGTAATTGTAAGACTTGCCAGAGGCCATCAATGCCAACAGGTTTTCCGCATCGGGATAGTCCCAAATCCAGCCCGCACGACCAACTTGGAAGTCCTGCTTTTGCAGGTCATCATAGTGGGTGCGCGCATCTGTGTTGAACAGCTCAACCTCAACACCCAGCTTGGCCCACATGTCAGACACCGCCAAAGCAATGTTCTTGTGGCCTTCGTTGGTGTTGTAGCGGAGCTGGATTTTCAACGGATTGTCGGCCCCGTAGCCAGCACCAGCCAGCAGGTCTTTCGCCATCGCGACACGCTCGTCATAGGACTTTGAAGCCCAAGACGGGTTCTGCGCCTGGTAGCCAGGCAGCGAAGTCGGAACGAAAGAGTAGGCCGGTACGATGCCTGAGGTGTTCACAACCGTGGTGATGAAATCGCGATCAATTGTCATGGACAAAGCACGGCGAATGTCAACGTTGTTGAACGGCTCGCTCGTGGCGTTGAAGGTATAGTAGTAGGTGCCGCCGTAAGGGGTGATCATGACCTCGTCGCCGAACTCAGCTTTGATCTCGTCAATGATGTCAGCCGGCATGTTATAGGTAACGTCCAAACCACCTTCGCGATACAGGTTCAGCTCAGCGGTTTCTTCCTTAATCGGGAAGTAGTTAACCGCATCAAGCGCTACGTTGCCTGCATCATAGAACATGGGGTTTTTCTTGACCGTCAGCTTCTCGCCGATGACCCAATCGTCAACCTTGAAGGCACCGTTGACGACGATGTTTTCAGGGCGTGCCCAGTCGCCACCAAACTTTTCGACCACGTGCTTTGGCACGGGGTAGGCGGTATTGTGCGTGGTTTGGGCGATGAAGTAGGGCGCGGGCGATGCCAGCTTAACTTCCAAGGTCATATCGTCGATGGCTTTGACGCCGACTGCATCAACGCTGCCTTCGCCACCGTTAAAGTCTGCGCCGCCGGCAATGATGTGCATCAGGTAGGCGTAGTCGGCAGCAGTTGCAGGATCCAAAATGCGCTTAAATGCGAACTCAAAGTCGCCAGCGGTCACAGGAGTGCCATCAGACCAGTTGTGCTCACGCAACTTGAAGGTGTAAGTCAAGCCATCGTCAGATACGGTATGGCTTAAGGCTGCACCGGGAATAATGCTGCCATCTGCGGCTTCGGTGTAGAGACCCATAAACTGGTCCCGCGCGATGTCCGATTCCCAAGTGCCTGAGATTTGGTGCGGGTCCAATGACCCTGGGTTGTCACCGCCGCCGCGGTTTAGCACCATTTCGGCACTCGCAACGCTGGACAAGCCAAGCGCAGCAAGCGCTGCAATAGATACGAGCAACTTCTTCATAGCATACCTCCTGTAAGATCATGCATTTGTTGTTTGTTTCCTGTCCGCATTCTTTGGCAGGCAGGTTTGTGCTTTGCTTCCGCACCACTCGGCGCTCTGATACCACAGTGCCGTCGGTCAGCAGCGTCGCCATGCTAGGAGCAAGCTGCCCAGGCAGCAAGTCAAATGTTTCAAGCTTGAGTAAGAAATGGAAAATCCTTGGCCGGATAGCTCACGCTCGGGAACTTGACACAGCAAGTATTTCTGGCAGCACGAAGAGCGTCTTGGCTGTAAAGCTTTGCTGGCACCAGGCCTTTAGTGTCTAGAGCAGTGTGCTTATGTGGGTTCACGCCCAATTTGAGCGGCGGTCGGCGCATTTAGCTGCCTGTCGCAGGGCAACTATTTGCAACCGGTTGCGAATTGACTGTTGTAATGGCGGGAGTATTTTGCTTGCACCGACGCGGCAGGCTTGGTTTGCTGCCCGAACCCCCTAGACACTCAGGTTGCGGCGCCTAGAGGGGCAGTCGCAAGTGGCGGAGCACTCAAATGGATTTGAATAAGTCCTATCCTTCCATAGCTGACCTGGAGCAGGTCTGTTTGCGCCGCATTCCAAGGTTCGCCAGTGAGTATTTGCGCGGCGGCATCGGCAGAGAAGTGGCCTTGAACCGCAACCGCCAGGCTTTGGACGCGGTCCAATTTGACGCGCGCTATATCCCAGATGGCGTTCTGCCGGGGGTGTGCCTGAACACGCGAATCCTTGATCAAGATTTTGATTTGCCGTTTGGCATGTCGCCAGTTGGGCTAGCGGGTCTCATGTGGCCGCGTGCGGTCGAAATTTTGGCCAAGGCGGCAGTACGGGCCAACATACCCATGGGGCTTTCCCATCACGCCACGACGCATCAGGTTGATTTTCGGGCTATCGCGGGGCGCAATGGCTGGTTTCAACTCTACCCTGCGCGCCAGGACGCCATGCGCAGAGCCATGATCCAAGAGGCCATTGATACGGGCTTTGAGACCCTGGTTGTGACCATCGATATTCCGGGTCTAACCCGTAGGGATCGAGAACTGCGCGTCGGGCTCAGCGTGCCGCCCAGGTTGAACCACCAGACAGCGTGGCAAATCGTGACCCATCCGCGGTGGGCGTTCAGCACGGCGCTCAACGGGCCGCCGCAGTTCAAGAACCTGTTGCCTTACCGACCGCAGGGGCTGAGTGCCAAGCAGCAGGTGGAGTTCTTTGCGACATTTATGGATCGTCCAGTCAGCCGTCAGGTTCTGGACGACATCCGCGCTCAATGGCCGGGCAAGCTGGTGGTCAAAGGCGTCTCTACACCGCAGGACGGCCGGGCCGCGCTGGACTGTGGGGCGGACGCAGTTTGGGTCTCTAACCATGGTGCGCGTCAACTTGATGCGGCCCCGCCAAGCCTCGCCATGTTGCAAGAGGTTCGCAGCGCCCTTGGACCAGAAGCCACACTATTTGTGGACAGCGGACCGCGCACTGGGCTGGACATCGCACGCATGTTGGCTTGTGGTGCGGATTTTGTATTCTTGGGACGGCCGTTCTTATATGGCGTTTGCGCCCTGGGGCGTCGGGGAGGGGATCACGCTGTCCACATTCTCCGCGAGGAGCTTAAAGCGGTGTTGGTGCAACTGAATTGCGCCCGCCCCCAACATCTCAAACAGTTCGTTAGACCAAGCCCATGATCGCCATCACCTGGCTCTGGAACTGAATCTTAGAAGCAAGCCCCAGTGGTGGACCCAGACCGCGGAGGTAGGTTTGATATACGTCTGTGGCGCGGGCGCTTTTGTTGTTGCGCAGTTCGGGCAAGCACTGTCTGGCGCCTTAGGTTGACAGCCTGACGATGGAGGCTAGACCGGCACCTCGAGATCTGCCGGTTTGGGTGCTGCGATTTCTGGCATGGCCTGAGAACAGAAGAACTCGCTTGGTGTCCAAGTTTGTCCACGTGATCTGACCTCCAGAGCCTCCGTTAAAAAGCGCTTAACTTGATCGCGCAGCGGTTGGTTGGCGTCGGAGATTTCTTTTGCGCGCATGAAGTCGAACGGCCGGAACTTGTCCTGCCGCCCCCAAATCATAAGATCTGGCTTGCGCTTCACGGTTGATGATTCCACCAGTTGACTGGTTAGAATCTGAACGCAACCCATCATGATTTCGTTGAATTTCAAGGCTTTGGTGCTGCCGTCTTGTGTGAATTTGGTTTGAGTCTCACGTGATGGAGCGCCGATGACGCTGCTGGCAATGATCAGATCACAGTCGCTTGGCAGGTATTCGACAGGCAGCGGGCTCACCAGTCCGCCGTCCAGATGCGCTTGCCCATCAATGTAGACCGGTTTGAACAAGCCCGGGATGGCCATGGAAGCGGCAACCGCGGGTTTCAGGGCACCGCTTGAAAACGGCACTGCCGCACCGGTAGCGAAATTGGTCGCGACCAAATGGGTCTCGATGTCGAGGGCTTCAAAACTCTCGGGAACCGGAAGCATGAACTCATCAAGCACCGCATAGGGGTCGAGGCTGAGCGGGTTCCAATCCTGTAAGCTGGCTTTAAGATGCGTGGGCAGCAGACGCGGCAGCCGCTTAAACAGGGCAGAGCGTAGGGCAAAAACCTCTTGGGTGTGCTCAAGCATGTCTTGCGCGCTGTATCCGGCTGCAAAGGAGGCGCAGCCAATGGCGCCCATTGATGTCCCTGCCAGTACGCTGGGCCGCACGCCCATGTCTTCGAAAGCCTGGAGCACCGGCAGATGCGCAAATCCATAGGCAGCCCCGCCACTAAGTGCCAATCCGATCTTAAGCTCAGTCATGGAGCTGTTCCTGTTTTATGTTTTCAAGCATGCGTCGAGCGTAAGGTGGTAGGGCGCACTTCGACCCCTGCGGGTTCGCTCACCAATTGCACCGAGTTGGGGTCTGCGCAGGGTGATCCTCGCGAAGATGTCCCCAAGTGCTGCTCTGATGTTTACCTTGCGAGGATATGATGCTTTACAGAGGCGTGCAAGATGATTAAATGAACCAAACGAGAACACTGGGCGTGTCACCGCGCCAAACGAGGAGAACACTATGGCCGGTAGCGTGAATAAAGTAATTTTGATTGGCAACCTTGGTCGCGATCCAGAAATCCGCAGCACGCAAAACGGAGGCAAGGTCGCCAACCTGTCGATCGCTACCTCTGAAAGCTGGCGTGATCGCAACAGCGGTGAGCGTCGTGAACGTACCGAGTGGCACCGCGTTGTGGTCTTTTCGGAAGGCCTGATCCGGGTGATTGAAAGCTATCTTCGCAAGGGCTCAAAGGTCTATGTCGAAGGATCATTGCAGACCCGCAAATGGACCGATCAACAGGGCCAAGAACGCTATACAACCGAGGTCGTGTTGCAGAATTTTGGCGGGACACTGACTATGCTGGACGGTCGCGGTGAGGGCGGTTCAGGGTCCTACGGCGGCGGCGGTGACTATGGTGGGGCGTCTGCGGTTGAAGAGCCTGCATTCGGTAATCCCATGAGCGGCGGGCCGGGTGGCGGCTCCAGCGGCGGTTTTGGCACTGGCTCGGCTGGCTCGGCTCTGGATGACGATATTCCGTTCTAAACCGCCCGCCTAGCTGCTCGGCTGGGCCGACTTGGCCTGGCGTTCGGGCAACGTTGCGTGCTAGACCTGTCAGGCTCTTATGCCTGCAAGCGCGTGTTGGCGTGGTTCGGATTGACCCAATTGAGACCGCGCGCCTAGGGCGCATACCATCTTCCATCGCCCCAGCATGACAAAGCGCTTGCTTGGGGCGGGCACAAAAAAATGAAAGGACCGCTCATGTACCGCCTTGTAAGGCACCTGCTTGCCGCCGCTCTTGCAAGTTTAACCTTGGTCTCAGGTGCCTTCAGCCTGTCAGCTCAAGAGGTGGGCGGCACCAAGTTGAGCGCCGATCAAGTTTTGGCACGTGTTGACGGCCAAGACATAACCTTTGCAGATCTGGTCGCGGAAATCGGCAATCTGCCGCCGCGCATCCGCCAACTGCCGATCCAGACCCTGCTCGGACCGCTCTATCCCGATTTGCTTGAGCGCGTCGTTGAAAAGTCCCTGATTGTCAAAGCCGCGGAAGCAGCCAAGGTTGACGAGAGCGAGGCCTTCAAGGTGCAAATGGCTCTGGCGCGCAAGTCGATCTTGGAGCAGGTCTACCTCGACCAGCTCTATTCGCAAAAGATCACCGATGCGTATTTGCAAGAGAAGTACGAGGCCTACGTGGCGGACACAAGCAACGCCTCCGAAGAACGCCGTGCCCGTCACATCTTGCTGAAAACCGAAGAAGAGGCAAGGGCAGCGATTGCACGCCTTGAAAAGGGCGAGGACTTTGCAGAGTTGGCCAAGGAGCTGTCAACGGGTCCGTCGGGCCCCAACGGTGGCGATCTGGGTTACTTTTCGCCTGAAGACATGGTTGCACCCTTCAGCGAGGCCGCCTTCAGCCTGGAGCCGGGCAGCTTTGGCAAATCCGCTGTGCAAACGCAGTTTGGTTGGCATGTGATCAAAGTCGAAGATGCGCGCCCGGTTGCGCCTCTGCCCTTTGAACAGCTTGAAGATCAGCTGCGCGGCAGTGAGCAGCAGGCCATTATGGAAGCGGTAATTCAGCAATTGCGCGAGCCCGCCACGATCGAGCGCTTTGATTTGCAAGGTGCGCCCATGGGCGGCGAATAAAGCGCAAATCAGCCCAATGGTAAGGCCTCGCAACCGATTTGCGAGGCCTTTGTCTTGCGCGCTAGCCAAGGCCGGTTCTAGCCGTCGATCAGCCCTTGCATGACCGACAGGAAACGCGCGATTTCTTCGCGGCTGTTATAGTGGCACAGCGAAACTCGCACGCAGTCCTCAAGCCCCAGGGGTGTCAGAATGTTTGCCGAGTAGTGATCTGCTTTGCGGGTATGGGTGCGAATGCCCTGGGCATTCAGCGCCTCGACCAGATCGGCCGTCGGCCAGCCCTTGAGGGTGAAAGACACCAGCCCTTCGCGCAGGGGATTGTTGGCGCCGCCAACGATGGTCACGCCGTCCATATCCGCCAAGCCCTTCAGGTTGTTTTGGCCGAACAGCATGGCATCGGTCAACGACTTCTCATGTGCGTGGATGGCCTGCCCCGCCGCGCGGAAGCGATCTTTGCGATCTGAACTCTCAGTAAAATGGCTACCAAGCCAGTCCATATAGTCCACAACATCGCTCAAAGTGGCATAAGCACCGGTATCGCGCGTGCCCATCTCCCAGTTGTCTTCCGGCCCGCCGATCAGACAGTTATGGGGCAGCTTGGAAAAGCGATCTGAGATCCAGGCCATGCCGTAACCGTGGCGCGAGAACATCTTGTAAGGCGAGATGACATAGGCATCCACATCATAAGAGGCGATGTCGATTTGGCCGTGCGCCGCGTGTTGAATACCGTCGACCACGATGAAGCAATTCGGGGCAATCGCGCGAATGGCCTTGGCCACCGCCGCAACATCCACGCCCATTCCTGAAACCGGTGAGGTGTGCAGGATGGTGGCAACTTGAGTGGCTGCAGTGACCTTGCTCGCATAGGCCTCGGCGGCCACCGAGCCCTGCTCGGCATCATGCGGCACATTGATGTAGGGTTTGCCGGCAATCTTTGCCCACCGCTGAGCGGCAGACCGCGAGGCTGGGTGCTCCAGGCTGGAGCCCACAACATCACCGTCGGGGGTCTCAATGATGACCGTGGAGATGAGGCGGAACAACAGTTCGCTACCGCTCTCGCCTACAAAAACCTGACCGTTTGGCGCGTTGAAGAAGGCCATCATGTCGGCTTTGGCGCGGGCGATAGTCTGATTGAGCTCCAGCGAGCCCGGGTTAACGCGGCCCTGATTGTCGGGAACTGCGGCATAGCGCGCAGAAGTCTCCACAACTGACTTGAGCGTCAAGGCGCCGCCTGCATTTTCGAAGAAGATGCGCGGCCCTTGGACCGGGCAAGCGTCCACCTGCGCAAAGCGATCGCGAACGGCCTGCATCAGGCCTGGCTTGCTTTCCAGCATAGGTTTCTCCATTAGAACGGCTCTTTGATGAGCCAAACGAAGGTTAGGGCTTGGCGGGCTGCGCGGCGTTGGCGTCTTCGGGCGGCGTGCGGAAAATTTTGAACTCGGCGAAGCGGTTCAAACGATTGCGACAGTCGAAGTGCACTAAGATCTTCTTCGGCGCAACATAAGCATAGCCTGGAGGCAAGATCAGCTCGATCTGGTAGGAGCGGGGCTGCGAATTAAGCTGCTCGCCGGATTGATATCCCATGGGCAGCCGCACGGTTTGCTCAGGAATGATCTGCCCGTCAAAGCGTGATCCGCTGAGGCGTGCCATGACGCCATCAATGCGCTGACCAGTGGTACCGTCGTAAGCGGCGACTTCAAGGCCGCCCAGATAGCAGGTGCCACCGGCCCAGGCGGTTGCCGGGGAGCCGTAGACGCGCAGGTTGGGATCGGTGGCAGGCTCGGCCTCCGCCGCTTTGGGGCGTGAGTCGAGCCCTGCAAAAGCAGAGGGAAGGCCGGATTCGCAAGCGCTCAGACCGAAGCAAAGGGCGGCCAGGGCCAAGAACTGGGCGGGGCGGGTCAAAATCTTACTGTGCATGCAGGCAGAAACCCAAAATGGCAACGGAAGTCAACCACTTGCGGGGCAATTTGGACCAAAGCTAGGCAAAATGCGTCTCTGTGTAGACAACTTAAGGTTGATAAGTTACAGACTGTGGCATATTTGACTTAAACTTTTTCATTTAAAGCTATGCAATTGCGATCATTTCTGATCGTCCTACCTGCTCTGTTATTTTTATCGGCTTGCGCGGAAACGCTCAAGCTTTCAGAGCTTTCCGGGGCATCGACCACATCAAACGGCAGCAGCTCTACGGACAGCCTTCCAACTGTCGACTTGGCCAGCGAGCGTCGCACGAACACCGGGCTCATGCAGATCCGATGGTCGGCCAGTGCCTTTGACGGTGCGGGGGTAACGGTGGCTGTCGTAGACTCCGGCATCGATGTCGATCATGAGGAGTTCGCCGGAGCACTTGACCCGAACTCCTACAATGTCGCCAGCAGCAATACAGATCTGGGCGATCAACTGGGCCATGGCACCAATGTCGCGGGCATTATTGGTGCGCGCGAGAACTATAAAGGACTGGTCGGCGTCGCGCCCAATGTGTCCTTGATGATCCTGAAAACAGATCGCAACGGCACTATCTTTGAAAGCTCGATCTCGCGCGCTTTCCGTCATGCCGATGAGCATCGTGCGCCCATCACAAATTTGTCCTTGGTTTCGAACCGCGACTTGCTTGGCGGGACCATTGAGGTCATTCGCGATGCGATGCAGACGGGCATGCTCGTCGTGGGTGCTGCGGGCAACGATGGACTGGCTGAACCGTCTTGGCCCGCAAGCTTCGCAAGCTTTGAGGGGCAGGGCGCTATTTTGGCGGTGGGCTCTGTGAATGCCGATGGAACCATCAGCAGCTTTAGCAATCGCGCGGGCTCGGCCAAGGCGATGTATTTGGTGGCGCCTGGAGAGAACATCGTTACCACCAGCATGGAAGGCAATTTGTCTCTGGCAAGCGGAACGTCAGTCGCGGCCCCCTTTGTTTCCGGCGCCGCAGCGGTGCTGTTGATGAAAGACCCCCATCTCAGCGGGGCTGACCTTGCCAAGATTTTGCTGACCACCGCTCAAGATCTGGGAACAGCGGGCGTTGATGACATCTATGGCCATGGGCTGTTGGACCTGGAGGCGGCGCTGAAGCCGGTCGGTGCCACCCGGATCGTGACCGGCGCGACGGTTGACAGCAGCGCCAGTGCAACCAGCCAAAGCAGCGTCAGTTTCTCCAGCAGCTACAACAGCGGCGCGCTGGCGCTTGCCCTGCAAGACACCCTGGTCTTGGATGAGTACGACCGTAGTTACCTTGTGAGCCCCGTGCCGGGCCTCAAGGCCAGCGATCTCAGTCTGCTGGAACGCTGGGCGACGCGTCCGGTGTTCGGGTTCCGCCAAAGCGAGGTAGGGCAGAGCTTAGAAAAACTGGCGCTGGAGCTACGTTTCAGCGAGAGCCAGGATGCGCCAATCAATGCCAGTCTGACGCACGAAGGCGCGAACGGCTTGGTGCTAAGTGCTGCCTACGGCGATCTGGCGGCCTGGAATCCTGGTTTGGATGGCTCTTTCAAGACCAACAGTACGCTACAGAACAACCTAACGCGCTTGCAGGGCCCCTCGCTGGTGCTGGGCGGGGCGCTGCCCCTGTCGTCGCATTGGAGCAGCTCGGTACGCTTTGCGCGCAGCCTGTCCCTGTCCAATGAGCAATCCAGTCTGGATACCAGCAGTTTTGAGGTGGGTTTGCACTATGGGTCACCCATGTTTGCCTTGGGAGTATCCGGCGGGCAACTGCAAGAGGCCGACAGTTTGTTGGGCGCAGAGCTTACGGGGGCCTTTGGCACCTATGACGACGAACGCAGTCAGTATGTCTCCGTACAAGCGCAGCGGTCCTTATTTGCTGGGCTTGAGCTGGAGGGGCAGGTCTCGCTGGCCTATAGCCAAGCGAGCCAGCCCGGCGGCTTGGTCGCCCAGCAAAGCCATATGCTGAGCACAGGATTCGATGCGGCGCTGATCAAGAACGGCCTGCTGGTTGAAAAAGACGGGCGACGCGACCGCCTGGCGCTCGGGCTCGCGCAACCCCTTCGCGTTGCCAGCGGTCAAGCCATCATCGACAAACCGAGCGCGCGCAGCCTGGACGGTCAGATTGTGCGCGAACAGCAGCTTGTAGATCTCAGTCCGGAGGCGCGCCAATTGGACTTGTCACTTAGCTACGGCGCATTTGATACGCAGTTCAACGCCGGGCTGGACCTCATGGCCGGGCTCAGCTTCAATCCCGGCCACGTTTATGCTGTGCCTGAGCTGAGCCTGGGGCTGCGCTATAAGCGCGAATTCTAGACTGGCTTGAGCCAAGGTCTCGCACTAGCCTCGCTTCAGTTTGGCGCGAATGACGTGCTCGATTGTCAGCCCCTGGGCGACAATGGAAAACACCACCACACCGTAAGCCACCGCGAGCATGAGGTCGCGCTCAGCGCCCTCCGGCAACGATAAGGCAAGAGCCACCGAGATCCCTCCGCGCAGGCCGGCCCAGGTCAGAATGGTCGGCGCGCCTGGGGTCATTTCCTTGAAGGTCGCGATGAATTGTACCGGCAGGCCAACCGCGATGTAGCGCACAAGCAGCACCAAGGGGATAACGGTCAAGATCAGCCCCACCATCGGCCAAGACCAGCCGACAATCATAATCTCAAAGCCAATCAGCAAGAAGAGAACCGCATTCAGCACCTCGTCGATCAGCTCCCAAAAATGCTCCAGGTGCTTGCGCGACATGGCCGATATGCCGGGAATCGAAGTTTGGTTGCCGATGAAAAGCCCCGCAATAACCATGGCCAGCGGTCCGGACAGATGCAGCATTATAGCCAGCGAGTAAGCCCCTGTTACCAGTGCCAAGGTGATGATCACATCGAGCACATAGTCATCGACAGCGCGAATACCCAGATAGGCCAAATAGCCCGCGACCAAGCCCAAGGCGATGCCGCCAAACGCCTCTTGCGCAAACAAACCCAAGGCTGCGAGCAGGTTGAAGTCACTCGCGTGTGCCGCCTCAGCGCCATGGCCGCCCGCTCCAGTAAAGGCCAAGCCCACCAGCAAAGAGAAGACAACGACCGCCACGCCATCGTTGAACAAGCTTTCGCCCGCAATCTTAGCCTCCAGGCTCGCAGGAACGGTTTGCCGCTTGAGCACCGCCAACACCGCCACTGGATCGGTCGGCGAAATGAGCGCGCCAAAGACCAAGCAAATCATAAAGGGCAGCCCGACGCCAAAGGCTTGGGTCAAGGCCCAAAACCCTAAGCCATTGAGCAGCGTTGACACCAACACGCCGCCGCTGGCCAGCAACAATATGATCCCCTTGCGCTGCCACAAACTGGGTAGGTCAACATGCATGGCGCCCGCAAAAAGCAAGAAGCTCAGCATGCCTTGCATCAAGGTGCGGTCAAAATCAATGGAGTCCAGTAAGGAGCGGCTCTGATCGCCAAGCCCCCAGCTCGGCACCAAAACATCAAGCCCCATGACCCCAAGTGCGGCGAGCAAGGCGAACAGCACCAAGCCGATGGTCATGGGCAGACGCAAGGTCAGCCGGTTCGCCAGACCCAATACCGCGGTCAGGGTCAAAAGCAGGGCTGGAAGGGCCAGAAAGGGCAACATGGGGAAACTCCAATTGGTGGCGGGCCAGTGAGCCTGGCTCAGCGCGTCGCGGACTTTAAGGGCGCACGTTGGGACACAGTAAGCTCTTGGGCGAGGGCCAGGTAACAGGCAAGAAACCGGGACTTGATCTCCGTCGCTGGCAAGGGTGCTAGGTCTTGGGGGCAAGGGATTTCTGGCGTGCCAAAGAAGCGCTTGGCCTCGTCGGGCAAAAACCCCGCTAGCTCGGTTGCCTCAAAATAGGCAGCGATCCGGTCGGCGCGCTTGACCCGCGCCTGGGGGTGCTTGGCGAGGTCGCCAGTCAGCCCGACACTGAGCATGATGGCCGACAAGAGTCGCTCCTCCAGGCCTTTATAGGCGGTGCCGACAAGGGCCTTGAAGGGTGAAATAAGATCGCCAACCACGTATTCCGCGCCGTCGTGCAGCAGGGCAAACAAGCGGTGCTCAACGCTGGCTTTGGGGTAAAGCGCCTCGAAAATCGCCAGAACCAGTAACGAGTGCTGGGCGACGCTGAAGGAATGATCGCCGTGGGTCTGCCCGTTCCAGCGCGCCACGCGCGCAAGCCCGTGCGCTATGTCTTCAACCTCGATATCCAGCGGCGAGGGATCAGCCAGATCCAGGCGGCGGCCGGACAACATGCGTTGCCAGACGCGTGCGGGCGGTTGAGCAGGGGCAGCAGGCACAGAGCAAAGCCTTTCTTTTCTAACGAGCCGTTCGCTGAAGGGCGGGCAAGCGCTTGGCAAAGCAAGGCCGCCTGCTTATACCCCCAAGTATGACCCAGATTGCTCCAGACACAAGCAACGCCCGCGTGCAAGGGCCTGCAACCAGCGTCGCACGTTTCGCCGTTGCCCCTATGATGGATTGGACCGACCGACATTGCCGCTTTTTTCATCGGCAGATTTCGGCGTGCGCCGAACTGTGGACTGAAATGGTCACCACAGGCGCTTTGCTGTTTGGCGACCAAGAGCGCCATCTGCGATTCGACGCCAGTGAGCACCCTGTCATTTGCCAGTTGGGCGGCAGCGAGCCCGAGGCTTTGGCGCGATCGAGCAAGCTGGTGCAGGACTGGGGGTACGACGGGGTCAATCTCAATTGCGGCTGTCCATCGGACCGTGTGCAGTCGGGGCGTTTTGGCGCTTGCCTGATGGCCGAGCCCAGACTGGTGGCGGACTGTCTGAAGGCCATGCAAGACGCGGTAAGCATTCCGGTGTCGGTCAAGTGCCGGATTGGCATAGACGATCAGGACAGCGAGCAGGCTTTGGCAGACTTCGTCGGAGTTCTGGCCGATGCTGGCTGTCAGCAATTTACGGTCCATGCCCGAAAAGCCTGGCTGCAAGGGCTCAGTCCTAAGGAAAATCGAGACATTCCGCCTTTGGATTATGAGCGGGTGCGCAGATTGAAACAAGCCAACCCAGGTTTGTCGATCGCCCTGAACGGCGGCCTTCAAGATCTGGCGGCTTGCCATGACGCGCTGAACTGGGCTGATGGCGTAATGGTCGGGCGCGCGGCCTATCAAGCGCCCTGGATCTTGGCGGAGGTCGATGCTTTGATCTTTGGCGAAATGTCGAGGCCGCAGCAGAGCCGCTGGGATGTGGCGGAGGCTATGGCGTGCTATGCTGACGCACAGCGCGTAGTCGGCGTGCCGGTCAAATCGATCACGCGCCACATCTTGGGACTGTTCAACGGCCTGGCAGGTGCCAAGGCCTGGCGGCGCGCCCTGAGCCAAGAGGCGCATCATCCAGACGCCACCGGCGACGTGATCCGTCGCGCAGCCGCTCTTGTGCCGCAAGCTGATCGCGCGGACGCCGCTTAGGCTCGGTTGTCAGCCCTGGGGTGCTGGCGCAAGCTGCGCCTCTAGCCGGGGATAGGCTGCGATCAAAACCAGGGCTCGGGCAGCAAAAAAGCCCGCCAAACCGATCCACAAGCTAACCATGCCCCAGTCGCGCGTCACCAGCACCAAACCCCAAAACACCAGCGCTGCCAGCACGGTGGAATTGCGCAGGCTCGCGCTTTGGGTTGCTCCGAAAAACACCCCATCGGCTTGGTAGGCCCAAACGCCAATCAGCGGCAGGATGGCGGCATAGATCGCTGTGGTTTGCGCCGCACTGCGCACGCTTTCGATTGTGGTGAGCAGCGCGATAAAATCTTGCGAAAAGAGCCAATAGCCAAGACTAACCAGCGCCGCCAAGCCAAAGGCCCAAAGGCTGGTCTTCTTGACCACGTCGCGAAACAAGGCGCGGTTCTTTTGCCCAAAGGCGGCCCCGCACAGGCTCTCAACACTGACCGCGAAGCCATCCAAGCCATAGGCCGTAATTTCAAGGAAATGCAGATGAATGGCGGTTGCGGCGACGTTCACCGTGCCGAAATAACTGGCGTAGCGTAACACGAGTGAAAACACGGCCTGCATGGCGACATTGCGGATCATGATGTCTGTGTTCGCCGACAGCAAGCGACGCAGCTTAGCCAGCGCGAACAGCCGCCCCCAAGCCAATGCGCGCCCACGAAACGGCCAAAGCACCAGGGCCGCTCCGGCGAAAAATGCGGCAATCTCTGCGATAACCGAGGCCGCGGCCACGCCCTCAACGCGCCAATCTAACTCAAGCACGAACAGCAGGTCCAGCGCCATGTTGAGCCCGTTGAGCAGGACTTGCAGCGGCACCATGAGGCGGGTGCGCTGTTGACCAACCAGAAGGGCCAGCACCACCATGTTGCCAAGGATAAAGGGCGCGGATAAGAGCCGGATGCTCAGATAGCGCGCCATGTGGGTTTCGGTTGCCGGGCTGTCGATAAAGAACCAGAGCGCGGCCTGTACCAGCAGGGGGCGGGTCAGTACCAGGGCCAGGCCAATCAGCGCCGCCAGCATCAAAGAGCGCCAAAACACCGCCAGCAGCTCGTCTTTGTCGTCAGCGCCAAAGGCTTGGGCGGCATAGCCCCCGGTCACAATGCGCAAAAATGAGAAATTGAAAATGGCGACGCTGATGGCGGTCGCTCCCAGCGCTGCGCCTGCCAAATAGGCTGGATCGGGCAACCGGCCCAAGACGGCTGAATCCACCGCGCCGACTAAGGGAACCGAGGCGTTGGAAATGATGACCGGAACGCTCAATTGCAGGACGCGCAGGTGGCTGATGGTATGGGCCATGGACGAAGGGTCTGCCTGTTGGGTTCGCTATGTCGGGTTGGAGTGCAGTTGTAAGACCGGCTCGGCTATTCGGCGGCCTTGCTCCGCCTTGCACTGTTCGCAAGACCAGCATTAAGCCGCTGAGCAAGGTCGAGCAAGACTTGTTGCAGGACAGCACAGCCGCGCGGCGCCAGACTGCGTTTTCTGCGGCCCTGGCTGGGCTTGGCGGCGGTCAAACTGCGCTGGGCCTGGGGCGTTAGGTAAAGGCTACGGCAGACTTCAATTTGCAGCACAAAGCGTCCCCGCTCCAGGTCTGCGTGACGCTCGGCGATGTAACCGCCCGCATAGGGCTGATTGCAGACAACGCTGTATCCTTGTGCACGTAAGCTGTCAGCGGCGCTCTCAAGCAGCCAAGCCGGACAGCTCGCGTCGTGGCGATTGCCAAGCACAAAGTGCGGCGCTGCGAAGGGCTGGGCCCGCAGTCGGGGCATGGAGTGTAGGTCAAGCAGCAACACCTGATCGAAATGGCGGCGGCTGCTCGCAATCACGGCCTCAACAGCGCTGTGGTAGGGCGCATAATAGCGCTTGCGGCGCTGCTCGAGGTCGCGATACCGCAAAGGCGCGCTATAGAGCGGCTCGGCACCCAAGCGCGTAGGAACAACGCCCAACCCTTGGCGGGCTTTGGGGCTTTCTTCGAAGGCGGTGCGATCTTGATCTTCGGCTCTGAAGGCCTCCTGGGCCATCTCTAAGGGCGCGCGGTTGACATCAATGATGGCGCGTGGAGCGCATTGGATGAGGGTCGGCAGGCCCGTTCTGGCGAGCGGCATGGCCAGGTAGTCAACGTAAGGATCCTCGCCGCGTCGCAGCACAGGCAGACTGGCGGTGGGGCGCTGCGCGGCCTGTGCCAGCCAGTCATAGCGCCGCCCGGCGTGCGGGACCGACACCAGCAAGCGGCTGCTGCCAGAAGACAGCAATTTATAGGGCAAGGGCAGGGGCGTCACCATACCCGAGCCTAGCCAGTACGGGGCGGAAAAACGAGTCGAATTTTCTACACTATTTGGCTTGCCATGGCTTCGGGCACTTGCTAAAGACCGTCTCCACGGTCGGTTAGCTCAGCGGTAGAGCACTTCGTTGACATCGAAGGGGTCACAAGTTCGATCCTTGTACCGACCACCATTTCCCCTGTATTGCCTGCTCTGGCCAGCGCGGTTTTTGGCGCCTTGGGTCTTACACGATGACGGCCAGAGGCATCCCCCCCCACATGTGACGTACCATGCACTCCCCTCGCTTTTGCCCGGGACGGACGCCCAGCTGGCGCCGTTCGTCTAGGGCTGGTACTCAATTATGGGATTCCCATTGAAGCTATGATCTGATTCACTCCAGCGTTCAGCAAGCAGGAGATAGTCATGGCAAAGAACCTCTATTGGCTCAGTGACAGGGAATGGGCGTCG
>JAUIBT010000041.1 GCA_030428255.1 Alphaproteobacteria bacterium
TAGGATCATTGATGTGGATTAATTGTGTTCCCCATGTAGTCAACCCTGGGGGAAATATTGGGGAGGCCGGGATCAATGTAGGGAACCATAAGATCGCCTGCTGCATTGCACCCCAAACGCTGAGTGGTGGCTGAAGTGCGCGGCTTCAAGGTATAGTTCAACATTATGGACAGACTGCTTAAGTGAGGTTTGGCCTGGGTCAAATATCCGTTCGCTATATGTTCTATATCATGCACGCAAAATATGCAAGGTATTAATATGCCCGAGATAAGCAGCGGTATGGTCTTCGCTCCAGCCAAGCCTCGATTTTCGCTTGCGCCCTTGCCATGCTCGCCCAATCGGCAAGATTTTTTTTGCCCAGCCCGGCTTCCAGCCCATACCATGCGTGACAAGTTGCTCTAGGCTTGAGCCAGACCCGCCCTTACCGCCAAGGACTTCGTTATGGAAACCTTCAGTCCCCCCGCCTTGCACGCCTTGCTGGTCGATGCCCTCAGCGGCTGTGGCTTCAGTGCGCCGCACGCCCAAGCGCTGGCCAAGCAGACGGTTTGGGCCGAACTCATGGGCCAGCCCAGCGTCGGCGTCTCGCATGTCTTCGACTATACCGATGGCGTGGCAGAGGGGCGCTTGGACCCCCAGGCAGAACCGATCATCAGCCAACCCGCGCCCTGCCTGATCGCGGTGGACGCGCAAGGCGGCCTGCCCCAAACCGGGTTTGATGCCGCCTTTGAGCGCCTGGTCGACGGGGCTCAAAGCCTGGGTTTGGCGCTGTTTTCGCAAAAGAACGCGACGCTCTGCGGACCTTTGGGCAGCTTTTGCTATCGCTTGGCCGAGCGCGGGCTGGTGGCCATGGCCGCGACCAACGGCTCGCCGCTGATGGCGGGATCGGGCACCAAGACGCCGGTCTTCTGCACCAATCCGCTGGCACTGGCGGCACCCCGCGCGCAATCTGCACCGCTGTTGATTGATCAATCTTCAAGCGCGACGGCCTTTGTCAATATCCGCAAGGCGGCCGAAGAGGGGCGGGCGCTGGAGCCCGGCCTGGCTCTGGACGCAGACGGTCAGCCGACCCAAGATGCCAGCGCCGCTTTGGCGGGCATGCTGTTGCCCTTCGGCGGCGGGCGCGGCAGCAACCTTGCTCTGATGGTTGAGATCTTGGCGGCAGGCCTATCGGGCGCGCGCTGGTCGCACGAAGCCCCCTCGATGTTTGCGGGCGATCGCTGCCCTGGAACCGGCCTGTTCGTGCTGGCCATCCGTCCCGATCTGGTCGATCCCAACTTTGCCGACACTCTGGCCGAACAGAGCCGCGTTCTGCGCCAAGACAAGGGCCTGTATCTGCCCGGTGAACGCAAGGCAGCCGCTCGGCAGCGCTTGGAGCAGGACGGGATTCGCCTGGACGAGACCAGCCTGCGACGCTTGCAGGCCATGGCAGGGCAAGCAACCTAGGGCGCGGGCAGCCCAGGCGGGCTCAACTTGTGACAAAAAGCCAGGGATTTGGCGGGTTTTGCCCCTCAAACTTGGCGTTTTGCGGTTGCGAATCGCGGACAGTGTGCCTATACACCCCCTTCACTCTTTGCGGGAGGTCTGCCTGGGCCGCACCGCGAGACCCTCGTGCTCTGGGAAAAGAGCGCGTCACATTGTTCAAGGGTTCATACCATGGCAAAAAAGATCAGCGGCTATATCAAGCTGCAAATCAAGGCTGGCCAAGCCAACCCCTCACCGCCGGTCGGTCCCGCACTGGGTCAGCGCGGCGTCAACATTATGGAATTCTGTAAGGCCTTCAACGCTGCGACTCAGCAGATGGAGCCGGGCTCACCGATTCCCGTTGTCATCACCGTTTACAGCGACAAGTCCTTCACCTTCGAGACCAAGACTCCACCGGCGTCTTACTTCTTGAAGAAGGCTGCAAACCTCAAGTCTGGCTCAAATGCGCCGGGCAAGCAGGTGGCTGGCTCTGTAACTATGGACCAATTGCGCGAAATCGCAGAAGCCAAGATGGTTGATCTGAACGCAATCGACGTTGATGGCGCTGTGCAGATCATCGCTGGTTCCGCCCGCTCTATGGGCTTGGAAGTGAAGGGATAAGGCAGATGGCTGGTAAACGTATCCGCAACGCCTACGACGGCGTTGATCGCAACGCGACCTATGGCCTGTCAGAGGCGGTCAGCATGATCACCGAACGCTCGGCGGTTAAGTTCGACGAGACCATCGAGATTTCGATGAACCTAGGTGTTGATCCCCGTCACGCAGACCAGAACGTGCGCGGCATGGTTTCTCTTCCCAACGGCACCGGTAAGACAGTGCGCGTTGCTGTGTTCGCGCGCGATGCCAAGGCTGAAGAAGCCAAGGAAGCCGGCGCTGACATCGTGGGCGCTGAAGATCTGATGCAACAGGTTCAAGGCGGCGACATGCCCTTTGATCTGGTGATCGCAACCCCTGACATGATGCCCGTTGTCGGGCGTCTGGGTAAGGTCTTGGGCCCGCGCGGCTTGATGCCCAACCCCAAGCTGGGCACCGTGACCCCGAACGTCACCAAAGCTATTCAAGACGCCAAGGCTGGCCAGGTCCAGTTCCGCGCTGAAAAAGCTGGTATCGTGCACGCTGGCATCGGCAAGCTGTCTTTTGGTCAGGACAAATTGGAAGAAAACGTCAAGGCTTTCATTGACGCCATCACCAAAGCCAAGCCGTCAGGCGCCAAGGGCACCTACATCAAGCGCATTGCTCTCAGCTCAACCATGGGCCCGGGCATCAAGATCGACGTTGCGAGTTTGGAAGGCTAATCCCTTCGCTCTCTAAACGGATCCAAGAAGAGGTCGCTGCCCGGTGCAGCGGCCTCTTTTTTTTGGGGTGTGGAGCAAGCTGCAAAGGCCTGGTGACGAAAAGCGCGCGTCTCAACTTGCCAAACGGACAAGTTTGCGCTGCCATGGCCAACCAGCAGCAGGAGGCCCGAATGACATCAAACCCCGAACGCAAAGGTCCAGGCGAGCAAGACGCCTTTGCCACGGCGCGGGCCCAAGCGGACGCCGATTTGGCGGGCGGCGCATTGTTGCGCTGGGCGCAGGGCGCGGCCCAGGACTATATGGAAGGTCAGCGCTCGCGCCCCGTCTTCCCTGACGCCGAGGCGCTGGCGGGCCTTCAGAACTTCGACGAACCGTTGCCCGATCAGGCGAGCCCGGCCCAGGACACCCTGGACCTCTTGGCGCGCTTTGGCAGTCCGGCCACGGTCGCCCAAGCCGCCAGTGGACGCTACTTCGGTTCGGTCAACGGCGGCCTCTTGCCGGTGGCGCTGGCGGCGCGTTGGTTGGCCGACGCTTGGGACCAGAATGCGGCGCTGTTTTTGTCCTCGCCCATCGCCGCAACCCTGGAGCAGCGCTGCCAAGATTGGCTCTGCGCGCTGCTGGGCTTGGCCAGCGGCGCCGTGGCGGGCTTCGTTCCTGGTTCGTCAACGGCGATCCTCTGCGGGCTCGCGGCGGGACGCTATCGCCTCTTGCAACGCCAGGGCTGGGATGTGGGCCGCCAGGGGCTGGCAGGGGCACCGCGCTTGCGCTTGATTGCTGGCCGCCATGCCCACGCCACGGTGCTGAAGGCGGTGGCGCTGTTAGGGCTGGGCACCGACAGCATCGAATGGGTGGCGGTGGATGATCAGGGCCGCTTGGACCCGCAGCATCTACCGACGCTGGATCCTACCTGCTTGCTGATTTTGCAGGCGGGCAACGTCAACTCGGGGGCCTTTGATCCCTTCGCGCGCATCATGCCGCTGGCACAGGCCGCCGGAGCTTGGGTGCATGTTGATGGCGCGTTTGGCCTCTGGGCACAAGCCAGCGCCAGCCTTCGCCACTTGAGCCAGGGCGCTGAGGGCGCGCAGTCCTTTTCGCTCGACGCGCACAAGACCCTGAACGCGCCCTATGACAACGGCCTGGTGCTGTGCAGCGATGCGCAAGCCTTGAAGGCAGCGATGGCCGCCAGCGGCTCTTACATCGTCTACAGCGATCAGCGCGACGGCATGGTCTTTACGCCTGAGATGTCCCGCCGTGCGCGCGCGGTTGAGACCTGGGCTGTTCTGCGCAGCCTGGGCCGCCAAGGGCTGGATGATCTGGTCACGGGCCTGCATCAGCGGGCCGAGCAGTTGGCGGAAGGCCTGGCAGAAGCGGGATTTGAGATCCGCAACACGGTGGTCTTCAATCAGGTCTTGGTGGGCCTGGCGGACGACGCACAGGTGCCAAGGCTGATTGACGCTCTGCAAGCCAGCGGCCAGCTTTGGGTCGGTGGAGCAAGCTGGTTTGATCGCCCGGTGGTGCGGGTGAGCGTCTGCTCCTGGGCCACGCGCCCCAGCGATATCCAGGCCGTGATCGCGGCCTTTATCGACGCTCGCGCAGGTCTGTGATGGCGCGCGCGCCGCAGCGAGGGCCAGTGAAAACGCTTACATCCGGCCTGCGACATTAGGCGGGTCTCACGCAGGGGAATTTTCGCTACAGTGCGCTCGACCGAGGTTTTGGCAAGCATCAGGCCGCGCGGCTCAGACAAAAACCGCTTTGAAACAAAGCTTAAGAGCCCATGAAGCCAGCCGCCGCTTGCCTCACTATCCCTGCGTGCCAAGCGCAGACCAGGAGGAGTTTTGTGTATGAAGATTGCAGTTTTGGGCGGCGACGGCTTTTGCGGCTGGCCGACCTCTTTGCACCTGTCGGCTTTGGGACACGAGGTGGCCATCGTCGATAACCTGAGCCGTCGCTGGATCGATACCGAGCTGGGCGTGCAGTCGCTGACCCCTATGGACTCGATCCAAGAACGCCGCCGCGTGTGGCAGCAAGTCACCGGCAATTCGGTCGAGTTCTATTTGTTGGATCTGGCGCGCGACTACGAGCGCTTCAAAACGTGGCTCCTGGACTGGCGGCCCGACGCCATCATCCATTTTGCCGAGCAGCGCGCCGCGCCTTACTCCATGAAGTCGGATGTCCACAAGACCTACACGGTCAACAACAACATCAGCGCTACGCACAACGTGCTGAACGCGCTGGTTGAAACCCAGATCGACGCCCACCTGGTCCACCTGGGCACCATGGGCGTTTATGGCTATTCGACCGTTGGGGCGACCATCCCTGAAGGCTATTTGGATGTGAAAATCCAAAAGGAAGATGGCAGCACGGTGGATCAATCGATCCTCTATCCCACGCGTCCGGGCTCCATCTATCACATGACCAAGAGCCTGGATCAGATCATGTTCCAGTTCTACGCCCAGAACGACAAGCTGCGCATCACTGACCTGCACCAGGGCATCGTCTGGGGCACTCAGACCGTGCAGACCCGCCTGCACGAGCAGTTGATTAACCGCTTTGACTATGACGGTGACTACGGTACGGTGCTGAACCGCTTTTTGATCCAGGGGGCGATTGGCTATCCGCTGACGGTCCACGGCACCGGCGGCCAGACCCGCGCCTTCATCCACATTCAAGACACCGTTAAGTGCGTCGAGGCAGCGATCAACAACCCGCCCAAGGCTGGCGAACGGGTCGAGATCTTCAACCAGATGACCGAGTGCCACCGCGTGCGTGACCTGGCTCAGATGGTGGCGGACCGCACCGGCGTTGAGATCAAGTACCTGCCCAACCCGCGCCAAGAGGCCGATGAAAACGATCTGATCGTGGCCAACGAGAAGTTCCGTGGCTTGGGTCTGGACCTGATTACCTTGTCCGACGGCCTGATGAACGAAGTGATTGAAATTGCGCAAAAATACGCCTACCGCGTTGACCGTTCGCGCATTCCGGCGGTGTCAGGATGGAACCGCGCCCGCAGCGCCGAGATCATTCACGACCCCGAAAAGGGAGCCTAAGATGGGCGGCGGCGCGCAGCGATCTTGCGCTTATGTGAGCTTGGTGACCAACGACGATTTCGCCGTTGGCGCGCGGGTCTTGGCCAAGTCAATCGCGGCTGCAGGCTGCCGCTATCCGCTGGTCGTGCTGACCACCTTTGAGGGCGAAACCCTGGCGCCGTTGCGCGCGTTGGGCTGCGATGTCCGTCTTGTCAGCCCGCCGCAGGTCTCGGACGGTTTCAAACAGCGCCACGCGCGCGAGCAGGTGCATGGCAAAGCGCCCTTCACCAAGGGCAACAAACCGGCCTTCCACAATCCGCTAGACAACTTCGCCAAGCTGGAGCTGTGGCGGCTGACCGAGTTTGAGACGCTGGTCTTCTTGGACGCCGACACCATGATGCTGCGTTCTTGCGACCGGCTGTTCGACTACCCGGCCTTCAGCGCTGCGCCCAATGTTTATGCAGAGGTCGCCGACTTTAACCGCATGAACTCAGGGGTGTTTGTCGCTAAGCCGAGCGAAGCCACTTACGCCGCCATGCTGGAGCGCCTGGACGCCCCTAACGCCTTCTGGCGGCGCACCGATCAGACCTTTTTGCAGGACTTTTATCCCGATTGGCACGGCCTGCCCTACACCTACAACGCGCTGCAATACGTCTATTTTCAACTGCCCGAGTTGTGGAACTGGCCGGAACTCAAGCTGTTGCATTTCCAGTATGAAAAGCCCTGGCAGGCCGATCACCCCAAGCGCGCTCAACTGCAACCCTTGATCGACCTGTGGCAGCACATGGACGCCACGGGCGCGCTGTTGGCTGAAGGCCCGCACACCCGGCCCGCCGGGGCCTGACCGCCATGCGGGTTGCGCTGACCGGAGCGAGCGGTAGCCTCGGCGAGTTTTGCGCCCGCCTGGGGGCCGAGCGCGGTTGGCAGCAACGCGTCATGCAGCGCTCTGGGGTGCTGACGCCTCAGCTCGCGGCTTTGCCGGGCTTGGAGCCCGTTGCTGGGGCCTTGGTAGACAGCGATTTTTCGACCTTGCTCGCGCGTTGCGATGCGCTGGTGCACGCCGCCTTTGCCCATGCGCCGGGGCGCTATCGCGGTGGTGAGGGCGCGGACGCGCGCGGCTTCTGGCAGCTCAATTTGGGTGCAACCATCGGCTTGCTGGAACAAGCGCGCGCGCTGGGCGTTAAGCGCGTGGTGCTGTTTTCCTCGCGGGCGGTCTTTGGCCCAGATCAGACAGGCTGTTTGAGCGAGGCGGCGGCCCCTGAGCCCGACACCCACTATGGCTTGCAAAAATTGACGCTTGAAGGGCTGGCGCGGCTCTATTCACACGAGCCTGAGGCCTTTGCGGTGGCCTGCTTGCGGCCGACCGGGGTCTATGGCACCCGCTTGGACCCCCAGGCCAGCAAGTGGGCGGCGCTGGCGCGTCAGATCGCGGAGGGCCACTGGCCGACCAGCAATCGCCAGGGCAGCGAGGTCCACGGCGGCGATGTCGCCGAGGCCGTGGCGCTGCTGCTGACCTGTCCGGTCGAGGCCATGGCAGGGCAGGTTTTTAACGCCTCCGACATCCTGACCTCCCGCCAGGTCGTGGCGGACCTGATCGGCCACACACTCGGCCGTGTTCCCCCCGACACAACCGCGGCCCTAGAGCCGATGAAAGGCCCCCTTTTGGCGACCGACAAGCTGGCGGCGCTGGGTTGGCAGCCGCGCGGGCAAGAGGGCCTAACCCGCGATTTGCAGGACTTGCTGACCGGCCTGGGCCTGCGCTAGTCATCCGCGGTTTTGGCGGTACTGGTGGCCCTGGCGGTTTTGGTGGCACAGGCGGTTTTGGTGGTTGGTCAATCCGCCCAGGTCTGTCAAGGCGTCGTCAGGCCACCCGGCCAGGCCTATGGTGGGTGGCGATGGGTGCGGCGATCCACTCAATTCAATATTACTGGTCTTGAAGCGGATATGCTCAGGGGCGCAGGCACCACCAGCACTAAAAAGGCTTCACCAGAGAAGGCTTCGTTGACGTGCATTCACACAAGGCACCTCTACGAGCGTCGCGTCGCTGTGATCGCTCTGCTGTCGGATAAGTCGTTGCAATACACGGCAAATCAAGGCTTTGCACAACGTGGAGTGACGCCGCTCTGGCCTCAGGCCGCCTGTTCTACGGGCAAACGCGGCGGAGACAAGGTCTCCCACACCGTGACTAGCGACTTGACCAGGTGGTCCATGTGCGCGTCGCTGTGGTGGGGCGTCGGGGTAAAGCGCAAGCGCTCCATGCCCTTGGCCACCGTCGGGTAGTTGATGGCCTGCACATAGATTCCGTGGTCGTGCAGCAGCATATCGCTGGCCTGCTTGCACAAAGCCGCGTCATAGACCATGACCGGCACGATGTGGCTCGGGTTGTCCATCACTGGAATGTTGGCCGCTCGCAGGCGCGCTTTCAGCGTGGCCGCGCGCTCTTGGTGGCGTTGGCGCAGGGCGTCGTCTTGCTTCAGGTGGCGCACAGAAGCCAAGGCACCCGCGGTCAGCACGGGACTCATAGAGGTGGTGAAGATGAAGCCCGATGCAAAGGAGCGGACAAAATCCACCAAGACCTTGGAGGTCGCAATATAGCCGCCCTGCACGCCATAGGCCTTGGCAAAGGTGCCCTCAATGATATCGACCTTATCGGTCACGCCGTCGCGCTCGGACACGCCGCCGCCGTGGCGACCATAGAGGCCCACCGCGTGCACTTCATCCAGGTAGGTCAGCGCGCCGTACTTGTGCGCCAGATCACAGGTGGCCCCGATATCCGACATATCGCCGTCCATGGAATAGACCGACTCGAAAGCGACAATCTTGGCCTGCTCCTTGGGGTAGGCTGCGAGTTTGGCCTCCAGGTCGGCCAGGTCGTTGTGTGTATAGATGACCCGCTCGGCGCGTGATAAGCGCATGCCCTCGATCATCGACGCGTGGTTCTTGGAATCTGAGAAAATCACGCAGTTGGGCAGCCGTGCCGCCAGCGTACAAAGCGCCGCCTCGTTCGCCACATAGCCTGAGGTGAAGATCAAGGCCGCCTCTTTTTGATGCAGGTCGGCGACTTCTGTCTCTAAGGCTTCGTGCAGGATATTGGTGCCTGAGATATTGCGCGTGCCGCCCGCGCCCGCGCCATGGCTGTGCAGCGCCGCGTCCATAGCCGCGATCACATCGCCATGGTGGCCCATGTTCAAATAGTCGTTCGAACACCAAACCGTCACAGGAAAAGAGGTACCTTCGCCGTGCCAGGTGACTTCCGGGAAGGCCCCGACCTTGCGCCTTAGGGCGTTAAAGACGCGGTAGCGCCCCTCGTCCTTCAACCCTTGGAGCTGGTCTGATGCAAAGCCAAGATAGTCCATATTGCTTCCTTATATGACGTCCTCGGACTTGCTGAGGATCGCTATGCTGCCTGCCAAATTGGCCTGCTGAGGCGCTGTGTGGCGCCGCGTCGGTGCTGCGGCTTACCGCTCTGCATGCTGACCCTGGAACCAGCGCCCGATACCCGAGCGCCTAGTCTAGCAAAGACACAGGGTGCTGGTGAACCATAAAGCGGTCTAGGCCTTGCGTTAAGGCCTCGCAGCGCAAACGCGCCAGCGCCAGATTGCCGCTGCATGAGCGAATCTGGCCTACGGTTTTACCGTCATGGCTCACCTCTGCCCCTTGGCCTAGATCAAAGTCGGCGAAATTTCCCGCATCCAGGCGCAGCGCGCGCAGATCCCATTTGGCCAGGCCGCGATAGCGCATGCGGGCTGTGATTTCTTGGCCCATATAACACCCCTTGTCCCAAGCGATAGCACCGGCGCGATCAAAGCCGTTGTCAAGAATCGTTGAGCGCTCGCGCTCCAAATCCAGCGCGCCGTCGGGCAGTTGGAGCGCGATTCTGCGTTGGTTGTAGGCCGCGTCCAGCGCTGATCCAGCTTGCGCAGCGCCCTCAAGCGGCTGATGGGTGTAGAGCCGCCAGCCCATGCTCGGCGTCGCGCCGTCAGCAACATCGCTTGCAGCGCGAGGATCAGCTAGGCTGACGCCAGCTTCAGGTGGCAGGGCAGGGCCCCCCCCTGCGGTCGCTGGCTGTAATGACACGTAAACGTGAAGCGCCGGATCAAGGCTGCGCGCGCGGACATCGGCGCGCAATTTGTACATGGCCAAGCGCCGGGCAATGGGCGCCAGTCGGTCTTTGGGCGCGTCGAGCCACAGCGAATCGGGCTGATCGGATCGGGGCTGGATTAAAAAGAAATCGTCCAAGAATTTGCCCTGAGGCGTCAGCAGCGCAGCATAGAGTGCGCGTTCGGCGCTCAGCTTGTCTAAGTCCGCGGTGATCATGGCTTGCAGGAAGCTGCGACACTCCTGCCCCTCCAGCAGCATGACGCCCCGATCAGGTAAGCTAAGCCATTGATCCTGTTGACATTTGCTCGGCGGCTCACTCCTTGTTTCGACGGACTGTCCTGTAACCTTGGAACCGTCTGTGGCCTGAAGGATCGAATCCGGTGCGACTTGGGCCATAGTGCCTCTCATGAAATCATTTCAGCGCGGAGCGCGCAGATGCCAGCGGTCCGCAGGTGCCAGCGGTCCGCAGGTGCCAGTGGTCCGCAGATGTTGGTGGTCCGCAGATGTTGGTGGCCTTGGTGTCATTGGCCCGCTGCGGCCTGCCAAACCTGCCGTTTGCTTGATGAGAGATGTAGAGCGCTAGCGCGCTTGATACCAGAGGGCCGGAGCAGATTCTCTGCGCCGCAGTTCAGTGCAATCGCAGGATCGCCCATCACATTTGCTTTTCCCAAGCTGGGCCCACGCAATTGCAGATTGCATTTTCGTCGCAGTCTCGCTAACACTCGGAGCGATAAGAAATCAGACTTTGCGTCGATTTCAGGCGCAAGAGGCCCGCCCAAACCGGCCACCCCCCCCCCCCGGCGCGAACTTTAGGGGCACCGCCCCACGGCGCGTAAAAGCTCAAAACACATAGGTTAACTCGAATGAACTCCCATCGCCGTTCTTTCATGGCAGCATCGTCCGCTCTCGCGCTTGGCAGTGTGCTGGTCTTAACGGGCTGTGGCCCAGAGGGCCTGTCCGTTGCAGACGCTGACGGCAGCGGAAAGGCGCCCAAGGTTGATAAATCCGGTCGCCCTGATACGCGGATCGAAGTGAGCTTGGCCACCCAAAAGCTGGTGGTCTATGAAGACGGGCGCGTAGCCATGCGCATGCGCGCCATTGTCGGTAGCCCTAAGCGCCCGACACCCATCATGAAGGACCGCATTTCGGCGATCAAATTTGCGCCGGAATGGAACCCGCCCAAGCGCATCCTGCAAGAAGATCTCTATCCCGAAGTGCGCCGCAATCCGCGCTTCTTGTACCGCAACTGGACGGTCTATAAAGGTGGGAAGAAGATCGATCCGAAGAAAGTCAATTGGAAAGACCCGGACCTTGATCTGAAGCAGTTCCGTTTTGTACAGAATTCGGGCAGCGGCAACGCATTGGGCTCCATGCGTTTTACCATGCACAACAACCAGGCAATCTTTATTCACGACACGCCCTTTAAGGCCCGTTTTGGTGCTGAAGATCGCTATGCCTCGTCGGGCTGCATTCGCATTGAACAAGCCGGTCGTTTGGCGGATTGGATGCTCAAGCGCGATGGCCAACCGCGCACGCGATCCGAAATCCAGGAGCTGAAAAAGGGGCCAACCAAGTCGATCAAACTGAAAAAGTCGGTTCCGGTTTACGTGGACGCCGCCTAAGGGCGATCGCAGCTACGCTTTAGCAAAAGGGGTCGGTCAAGCGCTGACCCCTTTTTTGTGTGCGCGGGCTGTGCCGCGAAGCGCGCCCGCCCGGTCTCGTGCTCTTGGTCCTTGCGCGGCGCTCTTGACCGCGATTGCATGCGATTTGCTTGAGCTGCCTACTACAGCCCTGGGCGGGATCACAGCCTGACCAACACCGAACCAGCGTGGCGGCCTGCCTCAACACGCTCGTGCGCTTGGGCGCAGTCGGCGAGATCGAAGACCTCAGCAATACGGATATCCAGCGCCTGACGCTCCAAAAGGTCGGTCAAAGCTGCTACGGCACGAGCGCGCTGCTCCGTGCTCAAAAGGTAGACCAGGATCAAATCCAAGCGCACTGCCTTGAACATCAGCGGATAGAAGGGCAAGACCGGGGTCATGTCCTTGGCCGAGCCGTAGGCGGCAATCGTGCCGCCCTCAGCGATGACGGCAGCGTTGGTTTGAGCGTTTTGGCCAAACTCCACCTCAACGATGCGATCCACCAAAGCGTCGCCGCAGGCTTCTTTGATCTGCTCGGCCAGGTCGGGGGCGCTGTAGTCAAAGACCTGATCGGCGCCAGCGCTGCGAGCGGCGGCTAAGCCTGCTTCGCCGCGCGCGGTGGCCAAGACCCGAGCGCCCGATGCCTTGGCGATCTGCACCGCCAAGTGCCCCACCGTGCCTGCACCGCCGCTGATCAACAGGGTATTGCCCGCTACGGGTCCGCCAGACAGCACGGCGTGGGTGGCGGTCAGGCCAGGGATGCCCAGCACCGCGCCGTGTTCAAAGGTCGTGTTATCGGGCAAGTGGACGGCCTGCTCGGCGGGCAGTGCGATGGCCTCGGCTGCGGTGCCGAAAGAGCGTCGCCATTGGCCGTTCCAGATCCACACCCGCTCACCGATACGGCTGGGATCGACGCCCGCGCCCACCGCTTCGATCAGGCCTGCGCCGTCGCTGTGCGGGATGATCTTGGATGACGGCGAGACGCTCACACCGGGCCGCCCCCGGTCGCGCAGCTTAACGTCTGACGGATTGACGCCAGAGACCTGCAGGCGCACCAGCACCTCACCTGGCCCGGGATTGGGGGTGGCAAGCTCATCGAGGGTCAAGACCTGGTTGGCAGGCCCAAAGCGGCTATAGGTGATGGCGCGCATCGAACGGCTCCTTATCGTTTTGTGTTGGTGCTGACTGGGGTGGCGGCTGCACCCGTCTGGCTTGCGGGCAATCCTAGCGCGCCGAGCACCGCCTGTCGCCCAGGGAAGGGCGACTAAGTATGGCAGTCATTCGGTCTGGGGCGGCAAATCGTGGGCCTGGTCCACGTCTTGCTTGATCAGCGGCACCAGCCGGGCGTTCAAAGCCCGCACGGCGGCACTGCAGGTATCGCTGCGCGACCAAGCGACCCCATCCAAAGCCGAGCGCGCCAGCGCCGGGCCACGGTGCCCCACAGCCCAAAACCCGCCGTCGCTTGCCGGAGCCAACAGGCTGCCGGGCCGGTTCAACGCGGTAAAGAGCAGGGCCATGTCGTGGCGTTCGACGTTCAAAATATCCGATCCGATAAGCAAAGTTGGTCCTGGGGCAAAGGCCGCCAGGCAGGCGATCATGCGAGGACCCAGCTCCTTGCGTCCCTCGGCCTGGCGGTTTTGGTCTAGCCACTTCAGGCCTAAGGGTGCGGACCAGCCCGGCGGAGCGCCCTCCATCGCCAGCACCAGTCGCCAGCGTCCCGGCGCATAGAGCCGCCGACAGCTCGCGGCAAGGTGTCTGCGCGCCCAGCGATTGGTCGGCCCGTCGCCCAGCTCGGCGGCCAGGCGACGCTTGCCGCGTCCGACTTGGGGGAAGCGCGCAAACAGGATTAAGTGTCGCTGGTTGGGATTGGCTCTCATACGGCTCTAGTGTTGGACCCCTGGCTTGCTGGGCTCCGACAAAGATGGCCCTGGATTGCTGGCGGTGGTCGGTCGAGCTTGCCAGCCGTCGCTCGCCGTGCCAAGAGCGAGTATGGTTCGATCCTATGCTCTTGATCTCGACGTTGAGCGCCAGCGCATGCGCGATGCAGGTGCGCCCTCGTTTTGCCTTCCCTGTGGTTTGGACGAAGCCGGGCGCGGACCCCTGGCGGGGCCGGTGGTGGCGGCGGCCGTGATCTTGCCGCAGCGCTTCTACCAAGCCGAGCAGGCGGAAGCCCTGGCGATTCGGCTCACCGACAGCAAAAAACTGAGCGAGCGACAGCGCGAAGCGGCGCTCGCCTGGGTGCAGCAGCACTGCTTTTGGGCGGTGTCGGGGGCTTCGGCGCGCGAGATCGACCAGATCAATATTTTGCAAGCCTCTTTGTTGGCCATGCAGCGGGCGGCCTTGAAGCTTCAGGCCCAGCTTGTCCGGCGCGGGCGCGGTGATGCGGCGATCCTGGCGCTGGTTGATGGCAACAAGCTGCCGGCCGGGCTGCCTTGGCCCGCGCGCACCGTGGTTAAGGGCGATGCCCTGTGTCCTTCGATCGCCGCCGCATCTGTGCTGGCAAAGGTGCTGCGCGATCGGGCCATGCAGCGCTTGGCTCAGCGCTACCCGGCCTACGGCTTTGACGGCCACAAGGGCTACCCCACTGCCGCGCACAAAGCGGCGATCTATGCGGCTGGCGTCAGCCCACACCATCGCTTGAGCTTCGCAGACTTGGCCAGCGCGCCCGCCAAGAAGGATAGATCAGTATGAGCCGACCGCCAGCGCGCTTGGACGACATCAGCGTCGATGCCCTAAACCTGAACCCGTATCCCCACTTTGATCGCATTCGCGCGCTGGGTTCTGCGGTTTGGGTCGAGGCAACACGGCTTCACCTGGTGACCCGCTTTGAGGACATCCATGAGGTCGAGCGCTACCCTGAGCGCTTTGCGTCTACCAATCCTGGTTCCTTGATGAATGTGGTCATGGGCCATTCGCTGATGCGCAAAGACTTCGACGCCCACAAGCGCGAGCGCAAAGCGATCGAGCCCGCCTTTCGGCCCCGCAACATCAAGGCCCACCTGGCTCCCTTTTTCGCAGACCTAGTCGATGACTTGATCGACGGCTTTGTGGCCGACGGGCAGGCTGATTTGTTCACCGCCTTTGCCGAGCCACTGGCCTCGCGGGCCTTGATCAAGATGCTTGGGTTTCGCAGCGTGGCTTGGCAGGATCTTGCGGCCTGGTCGCAAGCGCTGATGGATGGGGTGGGCAACTATCAAGGCGATGCGGCGATTGCCGCAGGGGCGCGCGCCGCCTCGGATGCGATTGATGCAGCCATCGCTGAGGTGATCGACGACTATCGCCAGCGACCAAACCAGAGCGTCATTTCAGCCATGGTGAACGCCGATGATCCCCACGACCTTGAACAGTTGCGGGCCAATGTGAAAGTCATCGTTGGCGGCGGCCTGAACGAGCCGCGCGATGCGGTTTTGACTCTGGTGTTTGCGCTCTTGGCCCACCGCGATCAGCTTCTGGCAGTACAGCAAGACCCCGCGTTGATGCGCGCGGCTTTCGAAGAGGCGGTGCGCTGGGTCTCGCCGATTGGCATGTATCCCAGGCGCGTGACGCAAGACACGGTGCTGGGCGACACCCAATTGCAGGCGGGGGCACAACTGGGCATCTGCGTCGGTGCGGCCAACCGCGATCCGCGCAAATTTCAAGCGCCGGAGCGCTTTGATGTGTTCCGCAAGCCCAACCACCATTTGGCGTTCGGCGCTGGGCCGCATTTTTGCGCTGGCACTTGGGTGGCGCGCAGCCTCGTTGCAGAAATCGCCGTGCCGCGCCTGCTGGAGCGCCTGACCAGCTTAGCGCTGGACCCAGGCCAGCCGGTCGTTGAGCGGGGTTGGGTCTTCCGTGGCCCCACCTGCCTGCCGGTTTGCTGGGGCGCCCCCGCGCGCTAACTTCGGCAGACCAAGCTCCAGATTTACCCCCTGACTTGACGGTAGGCTGGTCGCAATCAAGGCAAGGCCCTGAGCCTCAGCCCCAGCCTTGCCACACTTAAGATTTGTTCGCCCAGGTTGCAGGATTATTCTTGTTAAGGTTGCAAGCTCCGCTAAGGTGAGAGCGTTTTTAATCGACTATTTCAGCCGACCTTTTTCAACCGACCTCATTTTAAGGGCCTCATTTCATGTCCGCTTACCAGCCCCCGCGCCTCATTCAAGGCGACTGCATCCAAGCCATGTCCCGCCTGCCAGAGGCGTCGGTTGATCTGATTTTCGCTGATCCGCCCTATAACCTGCAACTGAGCGGCGAGCTGAACCGGCCCGACAACTCGCGGGTTGATGGCGTCACCCAAGAGTGGGACAAGTTCGAGACTTTTGCCGCTTACGACCAGTTCACCCGCGCCTGGTTGAGCGAAGCCAAGCGCCTGCTGAAGGACGACGGCGGCCTGTGGGTAATCGGCTCTTATCACAACATTTTCCGTGTTGGTTCGATCCTGCAAGATCTGGGGTTTTGGATCTTGAACGACGTAATTTGGGTCAAGACCAACCCTATGCCCAACTTTAAGGGCAAGCGTTTTACCAACGCTCACGAGACGCTGATTTGGGCCTCCAAGTCGGAAAAATCCCGCCCGACCTTCAACTATGAGGCCATGAAGGCGCTGAACGAGGGACTGCAAATGCGCTCGGATTGGCGTTTGCCGATCTGCCAGGGCGGCGAGCGGTTGCGCGACGAGGAGGGCGATAAGGTCCACCCGACGCAAAAGCCCGAGAGCCTCTTGTATCGCGTGCTCTTGTCCTCCAGCAATCCGGGCGACACGGTGCTGGATCCCTTCTTCGGCACCGGCACGACGGGTGTGGTTGCCAAGCGGCTGGGCCGCTCTTGCATCGGCATTGAGCGCGACGAGACCTATTTGGCCGCCGCACAAGCCCGCATCGACGCCGCGCCCGGGCCGCAGAGCACCGACATTTTGCAGGCTCCGGCCAAGCGCACCGCGCCCCGCATTCCCTTTGGCTCGCTGATCGAGCGCGGCTTGCTGGAGCCGGGCACCAAGCTGGTCGGCCCTGGCCGCAAGTATCACGCGACCGTGCGCGCCGATGGCACGCTCTTGTCTGCGGAAGCCTCTGGTTCGATTCATCAGGTGGGGGCCAAGCTGCAAGGCGCACCGTCTTGCAATGGTTGGACCTTCTGGCACCTGGATGTCGGCGGCGCGCTGGAGCCCATCGACGTGCTGCGCGAACAGGTGCGGCGAGAGATGCAGATCTAGGCGGCGCTTGGCATGCGGCGGGTTTTGGTTACTGGGTCGGCGGGCTTCATCGGCTATTATTTGTGTGAAGCCCTGTTGGCTCAGGGCGATGCGGTCTTGGGTTACGATGCGCTCACCGATTACTATGATGTAGCGTTGAAGCGGGCGCGCCTGGCGCGCTTAGCCAGACACAATAACTTTCAGGCCGTCGAAGCTTTGTTGGAAGACGAGGCAGCGTTAAATGCGGCTTGCGAGGCCTTTCAGCCCGAGGTGATCGTGCACCTAGCGGGGCAACCGGGGGTGCGCTACTCCATCGACCACCCCCGCACCTATATCAATGCCAACATCATCGGCAGCTTTAATATCTTGGAGATCGCGCGCCGACACCAGGTTCAGCACTGCCTGATGGCCTCGACCTCCTCGGTCTATGGCGCGGGGCGCGACATGCCCTACAACGAGCGGCAAAAGTGCGATACGCCCATGAGCCTCTATGCGGCGACCAAGAAGGCCAGCGAGGCGCTGGGCCACAGCCAAGCGCATATCTTTGATATTCCGGTGACCATGTTCCGCTTTTTCACGGTCTATGGACCTTGGGGGCGGCCAGACATGGCCCCGATCAAGTTCTCCAAGGCGATCATGGAGGGCCGGGCGATCGAGGTCTACAATCACGGCGACCTCTATCGCGACTTTACCTATGTCGAGGATTTGGTCGAGGGCATCCGCCTGCTGATCGACTGCCCGCCGCAACGCCCTGCGCGCGCTGAGGAGATCGCCGACGACGACAGCCTGAGTCCCGTGGCTCCGTTTCGGGTGGTGAATATCGGCAACTCGACCCAGGTCTATTTGATGGACTTCATAGCGGCCATGGAGCGCCACTTGGGCGTTGAAGCCAAAAAGACCTATCTGCCCATGCAGCCTGGCGATGTGCCCGCGACCTGGGCGGACTGCCGCTTGTTGGAGCGCCTGACCGGCTATCGCCCACGCACGGACTTGGATACGGGCGTCGCGCGCTTTGTCGATTGGTATCGCAGCTACTATGACACAGCTTAACGCAAGCTCTTCCCAAAAATCTACTTTGCCAGGGAGCGGCTCGCGTCACTCTCAGTTTGATTGGTCGAACAGCCTGCCCACTATCGCGTGACCGATGCTCAAGCACCGGGCTTTAGCCTATTGCGTGGGCGGTTGGAGGGCGGTTAAGCCGTGATCCGACTCGGCAAACAAAGTCCCAAAATGCACCGAGTTTCGGCCGGGAGCGGCCGATCTCTTGTTCAGATGGTCGCCACCCCTTCGCGGCGCGGCCGCTCATTAGGCTAGGCCAACACCTGAAAGTCGCACGCGTCCTGATCGATTGGTTTCCGGATCGATGGCCTTACGGGCCCGGGTGTCCCTTTGCGTGCCTAGGCCACCCAGATGCCGCCTGTCATGCCAGAACAATCAACTCCAATTTAGATCTGAAGCAAGGGACGAGCCTTGCTCTCAACTGGAGAAATCTAATGAAACACCTACTCATGGCCGGGTCAGTCCTTGCCTTGCTGGCGAGCACCCCTGCGGTGGCCGAAGAGGGCATCGTTAAGAACAAGTAAAGCTGCGTTCTAGCTGCCGGCGTTTGCGTCAAGCTGCGCGGCCCTGTTTACTACGTAAATTCCTACGATCCACCGCCTCCTCCTCCGCCTGCACCGGAACCCGAGCCAGAACCCGAACCATTACCCGAGCTGCCATCACCCGACGAAAGCGTTTGAGTCCAAGGTCGCGACGCGTCCTGGGTCTTGTTGGGAGCGACTTGATACCAATGCCGCGTCGCTCCAGGCCCTGCACAGCCTTGGTTCGCTTTGAAGAGCAACCGCGTATCGGACGACAGGACGATCATCGCAGCGTCAGCCCAACACTCAAGTGGCAGACCCAAGAGACAAGAAACCCCGAACCTGCTGGCCAGCCTCGCCAGTGTGTTCGGGGTTTTCTTTTTGTGCCTTCTGCAAAGCAGCTTGGCATTGTTCTGGGCGCGCGGGCTCTAACGGGCTGTTGCCGCAAATCCACTGTCGCGTCGCTCAGGGTTTGCGGGGTTTGCTCCCGCAAATCCACTGTCGCTTCGCTCAGGGTTTGCGGGTGGCTTGCCGCAAATCCACTGTCGCTTCGCTCAGGGTTTGCGGGTGGCTTGCCGCTAATCCACTGTCGCTTCGCTCAGGGTTTGCGGTTAACTCCCGGCGGCCGCGACCTGAGTGCGCGGTGGCGAGGCCGTCTTGAGCATGCGGCTGACCAAGCGACGCTGATCCTTGAACAAGGCCTTGTCGCGCGAGTCCAAGAATTGCCCCACCGGCAGCTTGACCTTCAGCGGATTGACCCGCTTGCCGTTCTTGTGGATCTCATAGTGCAGGTGGTTGCCGGTCGAGCGGCCCGTGGTGCCGACAAATCCGATGGTGTCACCCTTACTGACCCGGCCGCCTACCGACTGACCACGCTTAAAGGCGCTCATGTGCGCATAACGGGTGATGAAACCGCCGTCGTGCTTAATTTCCACCATGTTGCCGTAGGCCCCGTTGCGCCCGCGCTTGGTGATGGTTCCGGTTCCAGCCGCATAAATCGGCGTGCCCTTGGGCGCGGCATAGTCCACGCCCCAGTGCATCTTATAGGCGCCAGTCACCGGGTGCTTACGGCGGCCAAAGGTTGACGAGCGGCGACCGCTGGCAATTGGCTTACGGCTCAAGGCCTCACGCGATCCGGGGTTCCGTCCTTCGGGGGTGTAGTAGGCCACCGCGCCCGACGAGCGACGGAAGCGATACAGCTCGTATTCCTGCCCCTTGGCCTGCACCTTGCCATACAGCAGCGTGCCGGTTCGGATCAGCTCACCAGTGTCATCGCGCATTTCCTCATACAAGACCTCGACGGTATCGCCAGGCTTGATATCGCGATCAAACGCCAGTTGGTGCCGGAAAATCAGCGCCAGATTGGCCACGATGCGCTCAGGTACGCCCAGACGTTTGGCGTCAAGATAGAGGCCATCTTCAACTTTAACCGCCGCACGCACGTGCCCCTTGATCAGCTTGAGGCGGTTTTCCTCGCCGTTGAAGCCGTTGGGCGTGCGCTTGACAACAAAGGTGCGCTCGATGGAGTTGGTCTGCATCTCCATCCGCTCGACGAAGCGGCTGGTGTCGGCGGACTTGGAGGGATCAAAGGTCAGCTTGAGCGTCCAGCCCGCTTGCATCTTGCGCAGGTCCAAGACCTTGGCCAAGGCGTCTTGGATCGCCTGGCGGTCTTCGCCCTTGACGCCCGCGCGGTTTAGGGCCTGCCCAATGGTATCGCCGGGTTTGATCGGCTCGGAGTGCGACAGCGACTGCATTTTCAGGCGGTCGTAGTCCTCAAAGCCGCCCAACAGGCCAATGCTGCTGGTCTCATCCATCGGCGGGATGATGAGCAAGCCGCTGGGCTTGGGACGAAACCAGTCCAGCATGTTTTGCCGCGCTGGAAGGCGATAGGTGTCAAAGTCAGCAAACTGGTTGGTGTGGCTGGATTCCGGGCGGAACAGGGCCGCAAAGGGATCGACCGTGGCCGACAAGCGCATGAACAGCGAGGCGTCAGCGCGCGGGGCGGCCAGCACCAACATCAGCAGAACCAAACCGCTTAGGCCGAAAGCGCGCGCTGCACGGGGCATGGCACCCTTGATTGCGACCGCCTGGCGCGCGGCAGCGGCGAAGGCAACAGAACTGCGAGAGGGCAAAACACTGAAGAAGAGGGACACGACTTTGCTCATAACGTTCAGAAGAGTCTAAAGACCTGTGCAGCTTGGCCTGCATCTTATCCTTGGCATGCCGCTGGCGATTCATTGGGCAGCGGCGGCTGCTGTTCGAACCACCAGTCCAAACAGCAGCCGCAATCTAACGCCGCCAACCGCAGAGGCCAAGAAGAAAGACAGCCGCTTAGGGCTGCAAGCTCCCTATAGACAGCTCTTGTAGGCAGCACTTGTGGATGGCCTGCCATATCTGCGCAAGCCTGTTGTGTGACGCTGCCGACCCTGCAGCCTGTTCGAACCGGCGTTCCGGGGCCCACCAGAGCTGGCCGGAATTGAGGGCGACTTCATGGCGCTGCGGCGAATGCAAGGTCTGTTGAGCTGCCCGCAGGGCATAAGTCATTGAAATTACGCCGAAACCTAAAAAGCCGGAAAAAAAATCAAGTTTTTGAAAAAAGACGCTTGCAATCCCAGGGGGCCGGGAGTACATCAGGGCTCCCGCAGCGACGAGGGCCAAACAAACCGGCCCGCTGGACGCGACCCAGAGCTGCAAACGATCGCGTGATATTCGAAAAAGTAGAGATGAATGGAAGGGATATTCGGGCAGCGAGCTGTTGGTTTGCTGTATCGTATATTCGTAGACGCAAGACGTGTGGGTTCATTGGTTTGGTTACGACTTAGTTGTAATTGAATTGGTGAATACCCGTTAAGTCAGGAGATCAACTTGAGAGTTTGATCCTGGCTCAGAACGAACGCTGGCGGCAGGCCTAACACATGCAAGTCGAGCGAGGACTTCGGTCCTAGCGGCGGACGG
>JAUIBT010000042.1 GCA_030428255.1 Alphaproteobacteria bacterium
CCGCTGGTCGCCGCCAGCCGGTCAATCTGTGCTTGGCAAGCGGCATCTGAGATCAGCATGAAGGCATCGGCCATACGCGCCAAGGCCTTCAGCGCCAAGTGTGAGGCCACCTTGCAATCCAAGCGCCCCATGTCAGAGCTTGGCCCTTGGGTCTCGACCAGCTTGCCGTGGCGAATGCTCTCATACAGGGCCGGTGCCGCGTCGGGCTCGACCACCACGATGCGCGGGACATCGCCCCAAACCTTGCGGAATATCACCGCGCAGCCCGCGGCCAGCCCGCCAACACCCGCTTGCAAAAAAATGTGGCTTGGCGGCTGATCACCCATGGCTTGCGCCCATTGGTCGATGGCCTCTTGCGCCATCAGGGTATAGCCTTCCATGACATCGCGCCCGCCCTCGGTGTTGCCGGGCCAGGTGGAATCTGACAGCAGGGTCCAGCCATTCGCCTCAGCCGCTGCCACCGCTGCAGCCATGCTGGCCTCATAGTCTGCGCCAGCGCGCACCACCTGCGCGCCCTTATCCGCCAAGCGTTGGGCAAAGGCCTCCGGCACGGTGTCGGATAGGTAGACCACCGCCTGCGCTCCAAACACCCGCGCCCCCGCCGCCAACGACAGACCATGATTGCCTGCACTGGCGCACACGAAGGTCTGGCCGGTGAGCGCCTGGCTCAAAGCAGTTGGCTCCAAGTCGCCGCCCGCTGCCGCCACCGCGCGCTTGGCAATGACGTAGGCCGCGCCCAGAGCCTTGAAGCTGCCCAGCCCCATGCGGCCGCGCTCGTCCTTGATGGCCAGGCCGGCGAGGCCGAGCTCCTGCGCCCAGTCGGACAGATCCACCAAGGGCGTCGCCTTGGCGAGCGGGCAAGCTGCCATTAGACGCGCAACGCTGGCCTCATCATCGCTGACCTGCCCCGCAGCTAGGCCCCAATCGGCGTCCTTGACGGACTGGCCGCGATAGGGATTGTCCAAAACCTGCATTCTGCGCTCCTCTGCGTTCTCTTGAGATCATGCTCTCGTGCATTCTTAGCCCCAGTCTGCATGGCGTGGGCGGGTCTTGTCTCTCTGTGCCCGCCCCCCAGCGCCGCAAACGCGACCGCATCAGGCTGCGGAGGTGTCGCTCCTGGTCGGGCCTGAGCGCGCTGTCGGGGACAAACTGGCGCTCCAGACTTCGGCCAACCAGACGCGAGCCCGCCATGCCTGATTTTCCCACCGCTGAATTCGAGCGCCGCCTTGCCAACCTGCACGCGGGCATGGCCGAAGAAGGCTTGCAGGCGCTGCTGCTGACCACCGAAGCGGAAATCCGCTGGCTGACCGGCTTTCGCACCTTGTTTTGGCAGTCCCCCGCGCGGCCCTGGTTCTTGGTGGTACCCGCTGAGGCCGCGCCCATCGCCATCATTCCGTCAATCGGCGCAGAGCTGATGGCCCAAACCTGGGTGCAAGACATTCGCAGTTGGTCCGCGCCGCACCCGGACGATGACGGGGTGAGCCTGCTGGTCGAAGCGCTGGCCCCCTTCAAGCGCATTGGCCTGCCCATGGGGCGCGAAGCCTCCTTGCGCATGCCGCTCAGCGACTTTCAGCGGCTACAAACAGGACTGCCCGACAGCCGCTTTGTCTGCGCCTCGACGCTGTTGAACGGGCTGCGGCAGGTCAAGTCGCCGCTGGAGATCGAGGCCATTGAAGCCATGTGCCGCATCGCTGGTCGCGCCTTTGACCGTGCGCCAGATCTTTTCAGCCAGGGCCAGAGCCTGGAGCAAGCCTTTCGCGCTTTCAAGATCGCGCTGCTGGAAGAAGGCGCCGAAGAGGTACCCTACCTCGTGGGCGGCGCAGGCCAAGGCGGCTATGGCGATGTCATTTCTCCGCCAGGCGATACGCCGCTGCGTGCGGGAGATGTGTTGATGCTCGACACGGGCGCAACCCGGCGCGGCTATTTTTGCGACTTTGATCGCAACTTTGCGATCAGCCGTGCGGACGAGCGCGCCAAAGCAGGTTACCGCTGCCTGTGGAACGCCACCGAAGCAGGGTTGGCCGCCGCCAAGCCGGGGGCCGCCATGGCCGATCTTTTCACGGCAATGAACGCCGTGATCGAAGCCGAGTTTCCTTCGCCGCCGGGGCAAGCCGGCAGCGTCGGGCGCATGGGCCACGGCCTGGGCATGCAACTGACCGAAACCCCATCAATCGTCGCTTGGGATACCACGCCGCTGGTGGCGGGCATGGTCATCACGCTGGAACCCAGCTTGACCATGGCCCCCGGCTGCATGATGGTGCACGAAGAAAACCTGGTCATCACCGACGCGGGCTGCCGTTTGCTGACGCCGCGCGCCGCGCCAAAGCTGCCAATCCTTTAGCCAAGACCAAGCCGAGAGCAAACCCATGTCCTTGCCCTACACCCTAGGCCCTTCTGCCGCTCATCAGGCCGCCTTCGGCCTCATTGTGCTGGAGACCGACGAGACCCTACCTATAGAGGCGCTGCGCTGTTTTTCCGCCCCCGGCCTGGGGCTGCACCAAACCCGCATTCGCATGGAGGCCAATGTTACGCCCGCAACGTTGGCGGATATGGAGGCGCGCATCCCCGAAGCAGCGCAGATGTTCCCGACCCGCACCGCTCTGGCCGCCGTTGGCTATGCCTGCACTTCGGGCGCGACGGTGATAGGCTCGCAGCGCATTGAGGCCATGGTGCGCGCGCACCACCCTCAGGCGGCTGTCACCGATCCCATCCGCGCAACAGCAGCGGCGCTGAAGGCCCTGGGCGTCACGCGGATCGGCTTCTTGACCCCCTATGTCGAAAGCGTTTCGGCACCCATGCGTGCGCTGATGGAGAGCCAAGGCTTTGAAATTGCAACTTTTGGCTCGTTTGAAGAAGGCGATGATCCCAGCGTCGCCCGCATCACCCGCGAGTCGATCATCAACGCCCTGGTCGCCTTGGGCGAAGATGCGGCGGTCGAGGCGTTGTTCGCCTCCTGCACCAACCTGCAAACCTTCGGGCTAATCGACGAGGTCGAACGCCGCTTGGGCAAGCCGGTGGTGACTAGCAATTTAGCGCTGTGCTGGCACATGCTGACCTTGGCGGGCCAGCCCACCCAAGGCCAGGGCCCAGGCCGCCTGTTCGCGCTGGACTAGCACCGAGGCAAGGCGAAGCAAAGGCCGCCTAGGTCTCGCTCGCGGCAACTGGCAAGACCGCGTGCTGCTTAGAGACCCGCAGCACGATGTTGGTCTGGGCGCTCTGCACGGCGGGCAAAGTGAACAGCTTTAGCTCCAAGAAGCGGTTGTAAGCCTCAATGTCCTTGACCAGCACCCGCAGGTGGTAGTCGGCCTGGCCCGAGGTGCCATAGCACTCCAACACCTCATCCCAGCGGCTGATCGCCTCGATGAACTGGCGCATATGGTCTTGACCGTGACGAGTGAGCTGGATGTGAACGATAACCTGAAATCCCAACCCCGCTTTGCCCGCGTTGACGCGCGCGCCATAGCCGGTGATCACCCCTGCCTCTTCCAGCGATTTTACGCGCCGATAACAGGCCGAAGGCGAGATGTTGAGCCGCTCAGCCAGCTCGGCATTGGAGAGGCGGCAATCGTCCTGCAGCAAGCGCAACAGCAAAGCGTCCTTGTCGTCGAGAGTCACGGTTTTGGCCTTGGTGGGTGAATTTTTCCATCTATAGGCCAATTTGCGGGTAATTTCATCAATTTTCGCCCGGTTTCGCGCAAAGAAGGGAGAAACTGCCCAAGCAATTCGCGCTAGTCTGGAGGCCCTCTCGTCTCCACCGCAGTCTGCGAGCCCTTTATGCTGAGCCCCACCCCGACCCCACTTGATCCCTATCGTCTTGAAGACCGCTATACACGCAAGACCGGGCGCGTCTTCTTGACCGGCACCCAGGCGCTGGTGCGCATCATGCTGGACCAAGCCGAGCGCGACCGCAAAGCGGGCTTGAAGACGGCGGGTTTTGTCTCTGGCTATCGTGGTTCGCCCCTGGGTGCGCTGGACCTGGAGATCTGGCGCGCCAAGCAGCAGACCCAAGAGGAGGGCATTACCTTTATGCCCGCCATCAACGAGGACTTGGGCGCAACCGCTGTGCTGGGCGCGCAGCAGGCCCACCTGCAAGAGGGCGCTGAGGTCGAGGGCGTGTTTTCCATGTGGTACGGCAAGGGCCCGGGCGTGGATCGCTCAGGCGATGCGCTGAAACACGGCAATTTCTACGGCACCGCGCCTAAGGGTGGCGTGCTGGTGGTGGCGGGTGACGATCACGGCTGCGTCTCCTCGTCCATGCCCCACCAATCGGACGCCACCTTCTTGGCCTGGTTTATGCCAACCCTCAACCCGGCCAGTGTCGAAGAGTACTTAGAGTTCGGTGCTTACGGCTTGGCCCTGTCGCGGTTCAGTTCGACCTGGGTGGGCTTCAAAGCTGTCTCGGAGACTGTTGAATCGGCACGCTCCGTCACGCTGCCGCCCGAGCGCGACTTTGTGCTGCCAGAGCTGCCCGCCTATCCCGGCGGCATTCACGTGCGCCCCGCCGATCCGCCCAGCGCTGAGATCGAGGTCCGCATGGGCGCAAAGCTCAAGGCTATCGAGGCCTTTGTCGAGGCCAACCCCATCGACCGCCATATCTATGAGGTCAAGGACGCCTTGTTCGGCATCGTTACAACCGGCAAAGCGCATCTGGATCTGATGGAAGCCCTGCGCTTGCTTGGGATCGACGAGTCCGCCTGCCGCCGCCTGGGCATCGATATCTATAAGGTCGGCCTGGTCTGGCCGCTGGCGCGTCGCGACGCTCTGGACTTCGTGCGCGGCAAAAAAGAGGTGCTGGTGGTCGAGGAAAAGCGCGGCATCATCGAAAGCCAGTTCAAAGAGTACTTCTATGACTGGCCCGGCGATAAGCCCGAACGCATGGTCGGCAAATTCACCAGCAATGCCGACGAGCCCTTGGTGCCCTGGGCAGGCGAGTTGAGCCCGCTGCAATTGGTGCCCATCGTAGCCGAGCGCCTCAATCGCTTCTTTCCCGAAGAAGGCCTGATGGACACCGCCGCAGCGCTGACCCGACAAGAGCCCATTATCTTGCAGGTCGAAGGCGCGACCCGCACGCCCTATTTCTGCTCCGGTTGCCCGCACAACACGTCGACCAAAGTGCCCGAAGGCAGCAAGGCCGGCGCTGGCATCGGCTGCCACGTCATGGCAAGCTGGATGAAACGCGACACGGGCGGCTTTGCGCAAATGGGCGGCGAGGGCGTGCCCTGGGCGGTGGCCTCCAAGTACGCAGGCTCACCGCACCGGTTTCAGAATTTGGGCGAAGGCACCTGGTACCACTCGGGTTCCATGGCTATCCGCCAGGCCATCGCGGCCAAAGCCAACATCACCTATAAGGTCTTGTTCAACGACGCCGTTGCTATGACCGGCGGCCAACCGGTTGACGGCCCGGTCAGCGTCCAGGCCATCGCTCACATCAGCCGCGCGGAGGGCGTTGAGCGCATCGCCCTGGTCTCAGACCATCCCGAAAAGTTTCGCCTGAGCGATTTTCCCAATGGCACCACCTTGCACCACCGCAGCGCGCTGGACCCCTTGCAGCGTGAATTGCGTGGCGTGCCTGGCGTCAGCCTGCTGATCTACGAGCAGACCTGCGCCACCGAAAAGCGCCGCCGCCGCAAGCGCGGCACGTTGGAGGATCCTGCGCGCTTTGCCTTCATCAACCCGCTGGTCTGCGAAGGCTGCGGCGACTGTTCGATTGAAAGCAACTGCTTGAGCATCGAGCCGCTGGAGACCGAGTTTGGCCGCAAGCGTCAGGTCAACCTGTCCACCTGCAACAAAGATTTTTCCTGCCTGCAAGGTTTTTGCCCCAGCTTTGTGACCGTCGAGGGCGGCCAACGCCGCAAGAAGCAAGGCGCAAGCTTGGACCTGGAAGCCACCTTGCAGAGCTTGCCTCTGCCACGCCCGGCCAAGCTGGAGCGGCCTTTTGACCTGCTAGTGACCGGCGTTGGCGGTACCGGCGTTGTCACAGTTGGCGCGCTGATCACGATGGCCGCTCACCTAGAAGGCAAAGGCGCGAGCGTTTTGGACTTTACAGGCTTTGCGCAAAAGTTCGGCCCCGTTCTGTCCTACATCCGCCTGGCCGATCAGCCCGAGGGTCTGCATCAGGTGCGCATTGACCGTGCCAGCGCCGACGCGGTGATTGCTTGCGATGCCGTGGTCAGCGCCTCGCCTAAGGCGTCGGTCCACTATCGACCCGGCAGCCAAGTGGTGCTGAACACCGCCGCCATGCCGACCGGTGATATCGTGCTGGATCGCGACGCAGACCTGAAGCTGGACCTGCGCCAGCAGGTCATCGCTGGAGCCGTCGGCAAAGACAATCTAGCCAGCTTGGACGCCAACGCCAGTGCCGAGACCCTGTTGGGCGACAGCGTGTTCGCCAACGTGCTCATGCTGGGATACGCCTGGCAACGCGGCCTGGTTCCGATCGGCGAGGCCGCGCTCAAGCAGGCCATCGTGCTGAATGGTGTGGCGCCCGACAAGAACGCGCTGGCTTTCGATCTGGGACGCTTGCTGGCCGCAAAACCTGCGGCGCTGGAGCCCTACCTGAAGCCCAAGTTCGAAGCAGCCCAGGCGCTCGATGCCATTATTGCGGTGCGCGCGGATTTCCTGGCCGGGTACCAGAACGCGGCCTATGCGGCGCGCTATCGCCAGCATTTGGCGGACTTTGCTCAGCGTTTGCAGGCAAGTGTCCCAGCCGATCAGGCCGAGGCCATGAGCAAGGCAGCAGCCAAATCCTTGTTTAAACTCATGGCTTATAAGGACGAGTACGAAGTCGCGCGCTTGCACACCCAAGGCGATTTCGAAGCCCAAGTGGCTGAAGCCTTTGAGGGGGACTACAAACTGCACTACCACATGGCTCCGCCGATCTTGTCGCGGCGCAAGGATGCTCGCGGTCGGCCCATCAAGCGCCAATTTGGCCCCTGGATGCGACCGGTCTTAGCTGGGCTAGCGCGTTTCAAAGGTCTGCGCGGTGGCCCATTGGACCCCTTTGGCTACAGCCACGAGCGCCGGCGCAACCGCGCGTTGATTGGCTGGTACGAGTCCGTGCTCGACCAGGTGGCCACGGAGGCCGCAACGGCGGACAGCGATCAACTGCAAGCGATTCTTGAAGCCCCCATGGCCATGCGTGGCTATGGCCCGGTTTGGATGGCCGCCGCTGACCAGCAGCAGACCAAGGCCGACGCCGCTCTGGCCGCGCTCTGATCGCCAGATCTTTTCTGGGGTTCCACCGCCCGGTTTCGCCGTCATGTCCCATTTGGGGCTCTGCCGACCGGGGCGCGCTCCTCGCAATGCCCGCAATGGGCGCGACAGCCTGTCACGATGCTTGATATGCGACCCTCTTTTTGCTAAGCAGGCCTCGATCACGGGAGAGAGCCTCGCAAAAGGCCGCCGAAGGAGCAACTGCGTCCGGAAACTCTCAGGCAAAAGGACCGCGATCACATTCGTATTTCTGGAGAGAGGGTCAAGCCGACCCCGCCGAAGGGATAAAGCTCTCAGGCGCCAAGGACAGAAGGATGCGTAACCCCAGCAAGGGCTTTGGCCGTTGCTGCCTTGAAGGTGCGCGATCTATGTCTTCTGCTCAGCAAACGAGCGATCTCAAAACGACCCCTTTGTATGATTTGCACCAAGAGCTTGGTGGCAAGATGGTGCCCTTTGCAGGGTATAGCCTGCCGGTTCAATACCCTTTGGGTGTCCTAAAAGAACACCTGTGGGTGCGCCAGTCTGCGGGCCTGTTCGATGTTTCCCACATGGGGCAAATTTGGCTGCGCCCTAAGGCAGGCGGCAGTCTGGATGATGTCTGTTTGGCGCTGGAAAGCCTGGTGCCGCAAGACATCTTGGGCCTGAGGGTCGGTCGCCAGCGCTATGCCTTTTTTACCAATGAGGCAGGCGGTCTGCGCGACGATCTGATGGTCGCCAAGACCCCAGACGCTAGCGGACAAGACGCGCTGTTCTTGGTGGTCAACGGTGCCTGTAAGGCCGAAGACCTAGCGCACATGCAGGCCGAAATCGGCGGCCGTGTTGACATTGAGATGCTGGACGGCCGCGCGCTGTTGGCGTTGCAAGGACCGGCTGCAGAGGCCGCGCTGGCTGCCCATTACCCCGGCGTAGTTGACATGACCTTTATGCAGGTCGGCCACTTTGATGGCCCGCTGGGAGCGGTCTTTATCTCACGCTCCGGCTACAGCGGCGAGGACGGCTTTGAGATCTCGGTTGCAGCAGACCAGGCCGAGGCTTTGGCGCGCGCGCTCCTGGCCCACGACGCCGTTGAGCCCATCGGTCTGGGCGCCCGCGACTCCTTACGCCTGGAAGCTGGGCTCTGCCTCTATGGCAACGACTTGGACCCCAGCACCAGCCCGGTCGAAGCCGACCTGGTTTGGGGTATGCAAAAGGCCCGCAAGGCTGGCGGCGCGCGCGAAGGCGGCTATCCCGGCTGGTCGGTGATCGCACCCCAATTGGCTGACGGACCTGCCGTCAAGCGCGTTGGCTTGAAACCCGAAGGCCGTGCACCGCTGCGCCCGCCGATTGATCTGTTCGCCGTTGAAGCGCTGAGCCAGCCCATTGGCCGCGTCACCTCAGGCGGTTTTGGTCCCAGCGCGGAAGGCCCGGTCGCCATGGGCTATGTCTCTGCGCAACTGGCCCAGCCCGGACAGCGCCTGTACGCCAGCCAGCGCAACAAGGCCATGCCGGTTCTTGTTGCAGCGCTGCCCTTCGTTAGCCAGCGTTACAAGCGCTGATCTCTCATCATCACACCCAAAGAAACAAGAGGAAACCTGATGAAATTCACCGAAGATCACGAGTGGATCCGCTTGGAGGGCGATATCGCCACCATCGGAATTACCGAGCATGCAACTGTCCAATTGGGCGATTTGGTGTTTGTTGACCTGTCCGACGCCGAAGGCGACATGAGCAAGGGTGACACCGCTGTCGTGGTTGAGAGCGTTAAAGCTGCCTCTGACGTTTACGCGCCGCTGGACGGCGAAATCGTTGCGACCAACGAGGCGCTGAACGACAACCCCGGCTTGGTTAATGAAGACCCTATGGGCGACGGTTGGTTGTTCAAGATGAAGCTGGCCAACGCTGGCGACTTGGACGCACTGATGGATGAAGCCGCCTACAAGGCCTTGACCGACTAGCAGCGCCCGCCGCTGTCCCTATCCAAGCCTCTGGAGCGGCTGTCGAAGTGGCTCCAGACCCCTGTTTTGCGCCCATGAAGAGCCCGTTACGCTGATGTCAAACGCCTCAAACGATCACCCACACGATCAAAACCAGCTCCGCCAATTGCCGGTGGCTGATCCTCACGCATTTGCCGAAGCCCGCCACATAGGCCCCTCGGGACAAGATATCGAGGCTATGCTCGCTGCGCTAGGCTTGCCGACGCTCGACACACTGATTGATCAGACGGTGCCCAAGTCGATCCGCCAGGAAACGCCGCTTGATTTGGGCCTGCCCGCGCATAGCGAGCACCAAATCATGAAGCGCCTGCGGACCATGGCCGACAAGAACCAGGTCATGACCAACATGATTGGCCTGGGCTACCACGGCACGCTGACCCCACCGGTCATCCAGCGCTGCATTCTGGAAAACCCTGCTTGGTATACGGCCTATACACCCTACCAGGCCGAAATTTCGCAGGGCCGTATGGAAGCCCTGCTCAACTTCCAGACCATGGTCGCCGATCTGGCGGGCCTGGAGATCGCCAACGCCAGCTTGCTGGACGAGCCCACCGCCGCCGCTGAAGGCATGGCGCTGGCCCACAAGGCAGGCAAGGCCAAGTCGGATCTGTTCTTTGTTGATCAGGCCGTGCTGCCCCAGACCCTGGCGGTCATCAAAACCCGCGCCGAGACGCTGGGCTGGCAGGTGCAGGTCGGTGATCCTTTGAGCGATCTGGATGCCTCTAAGGTCTTTGGCGCTCTGTTCCAATATCCGGCCATGAACGGTGAAATTCGCGACTATCGCGCCGCCATTGAGGCCCTGCACACTGCCAAGGCGCTGGCGGTGTTTGCCGCTGACCCTCTGGCGCTGACGGTCCTAGCCAGCCCGGGAGAGCTGGGCGCTGATATCGTAGTTGGCTCCATGCAGCGCTTTGGCGTGCCGATGGGCTTCGGCGGTCCGCACGCGGGCTTCATGGCGACCAAGGACGCTTTTAAGCGCAACATGCCCGGCCGCTTGATCGGTGTCTCCAAGGACGCACGCGGCCGCAGCGCCTATCGCCTAACCCTGCAAGCGCGCGAGCAGCATATTCGTCGCGAGAAGGCGACCTCGAACATTTGTACCGCGCAGGTCCTGTTAGCGGTCATGTCTTCTATGTACGGTGTCTATCACGGCCCGCGGGGTCTCAGCGCCATTGCTCATAAAGTGCACGCCATGGCCGCCCGCTTGGGCGCCGCTTTGGGTGACCGCCTGGTCAACGCAAGCTATTTCGATACGCTGCTGGTGCGGGTTGAAGACGCTGACGCCACCATGGCCGATGCCGTCGCTCAGCGCATCAACCTGCGCAAAGTTAGGTCCGATCAGGTCGCTTTGACCTTTGACGAAAGCCACGACGCGGCCACGCTGGAAGCCTTGGCTCAGGTGTTTGGCGTCACGCTGCCTGCGGAGGCGGCCTCTGCCCTGCCGAGCGATCTGCTGCGCCAGACCGACTTCATGACCCACCCAGTCTTCAATCAGTCGCCCTCTGAGGCCGATTTGACCCGTTATATGCGCGCACTGGCGGACAAGGATTATGCCTTGGATCGCGGCATGATTCCGCTGGGCTCTTGCACCATGAAGCTGAACGCTGCCGCCGAGATGATGCCCATCTCCTACGCTGGCTTTGCGCATATCCACCCCTTCCAGCCTGCCGAGCAGACCCAGGGCTATGCCCAACTGATCGACGAGCTGTCCGATTTCCTGTGCCGCATTACGGGCTATGATGCCATCTGCATGCAACCCAACTCAGGGGCTCAGGGCGAATATGCGGGCCTGCTGGCCATCCGCGCCTATCACGAGGCTCAAGGCGATACCGATCGGCGCATCTGTTTGATCCCGGCCTCGGCACACGGCACCAACCCAGCCTCCGCGCACATGGCGGGCATGGACGTGGTGATCGTAGCCAGCGACGCGAAGGGCAACATCGACGTCGAAGATTTCCGCACCAAGGCAGAAGCCGCCGGTTCCTCGCTGGCCGCTTGTATGATCACCTACCCCTCGACCCACGGCGTGTTCGAAGAACAAGTGCGCGAGTTGTGCGATATCACCCACCAATTCGGCGGCCAAGTCTATCTGGACGGCGCGAACCTGAATGCGCAGGTGGGGCTGTCGCGTCCGGGTGACTACGGCGCGGACGTGGGCCACCTCAACCTGCACAAAACTTTTGCTATTCCCCACGGCGGCGGCGGTCCCGGCATGGGCCCGATTGGCGTCGCGGCTCACCTGGCACCCTATGTGCCCGGCCACCCCATGGACGACCGCCTGACCAACTACGGCCCAGTCAACGGCGCGCCCTACGGCTCGGGCTCGGTGCTGCCGATCTCCTATGCTTACATTGCGATGATGGGCAGCGAGGGGCTGACCCAGGCCACCAAGATCGCCATATTGAACGCCAACTACATCGCCGAGCGCCTGCAACCGCACTTCCCCGTGCTGTATCGTGGCCGCCAGGGACGCGTTGCGCACGAGTGCATCTTGGACACACGGCCCGCTTTGGACGCAGCAGGCCTGACCGTTGATGACCTGGCCAAGCGACTGATGGACTACGGTTTCCACGCCCCGACCATGAGCTGGCCAGTGGCGGGCACGCTGATGATCGAGCCGACCGAGAGCGAAAGCCTGAAAGAGCTGGACCGCTTCTGCGAGGCCATGATCGCCATCAAGGCTGAGATCGACGCGGTGAGCGCTGGTCGTTATAGCGCCGAGGACAGCCCATTGCGCCATGCGCCGCACACCATGGATGATTTGGTTGGCGACTGGGATCGCCCCTACAGCCGCGAAGAGGCGGTCTTCCCCATGGGCCGCCCTGGCGGTCTGATGGCTCCGCTGAAGTACTGGCCGCCGGTCTCGCGGGTGGACAACACCTTTGGCGACCGCCACGTGGTCTGCGCTTGTCCGCCGATCGAAGACTATATGTAAGTCAAGAACAAGAGCCGAGGGCCCGCAAATCCTCGGCTCTTCTTGTGTTGACCAGCTTCAAGCCCTCACCAAGGGCTTAAAATCGCGACGACCAATTTGTGCCATGGAGCAAAGCCTAAGCAATCGCCCTCGATTGCACATGAGCGGCCCAGGCGGCCTAGGCCCCTTCAGGCAGGCTCATATCAAGCGGAGGGCCAGCGAAACTCATGTGATGGCGGCGGCCGGACTCCTCAATTGCGGCCATGTCGGCTGGAATGTTGAACTGACCGCTGGCCATTTCGACGAAAAAATTCTCAAACCCGCCAGGGGTCAGCATGACCAGGTGGCGGCTGGGCTGATCGCCGACTACCTGGACGGTGTGGACCTTGCCGCGCGGCACAAACACCGCCTCGCCAGGGCCTTTGACCAGGGTCTGACCGTCAAGGAAGAATTTCAGCGTGCCGGTGATGACATAGAAGGTTTCGTCCTCGGCCTCGTGGATGTGCTTGGGCGGGCCAGATCCGATTGGCGAAATGCTGTCTACCAGTGACAGCGCGCCGCCGGTTTGCTCTGAGGTGATCAAGATGCGGTACAAAACACCGTTCCAATCGAGCATATCGGGCTGATCGTCAATGCTGCGTGCGAGCTCGGCAAAGGCAGCGAGGTTGGGCGTTGGTCTGTCAAGCATGGTGCCCTCCAGTCAAGAGTGGTGAGACGATGTCTGGACCCTAAAGCAGCGCAAATTATTTGCAAAATGGATATATTTTATATAATATATTCTTGTTATGAATTTTTCTACATTCGACCTAAATTTATTGCGTGTCTTCAATGCCTTGATGCGCGAAGGTTCAACCGTTAAGGCCGGCGACCGCTTGGGTCTGTCGCAGCCCGCCGTGTCCAACGCCCTGGCGCGCTTGCGTCATGCCCTGGATGATCCGCTGTTCGTGCGCCAAGGTCAACGCCTGGTTCCCACCCATTTTGCGCTGGGCTTGGATGCCCCCTTGCAGCAGCATCTTGAGGCGCTTGAAGTCATGCTGGCCGGACCGCCGCGCTTTGATCCTGGGGCGAGCGATCACCACTTTCGCCTGTCTGGCGCTGACTTTTTTTCCGAAATGCTCATGCCAATTTTAGCGGGGCGCTTGAGCCAGATTGCGCCGGATATTCGCGTGCAGTTGGTGGACTTGGTGCCCGATTCCTACGTGGATACGATTGAGCGCTATCAGGTCGATTTTGCGCTGTTGCCGAAGGGAGCCTTCCCCGAATGGGTCGCCTGGCAGCCCTTGTTTTGGTCTGATTTTGTGGTGATTGCCCGCCAAGACCATCCCCAACTCAAGGGCCAGTCCCAACCCTGTGCCGGGCCGCATCCCGGTGTGCCGCTGGAACTGTTTTGCGCCATCGACCAGGTGCTGTTCTCACCCGAAGGACGCTTTGAAGCCATGGGCGATGCAGCTCTGGCGCGGGTGGGCGCAGCGCGGCGCGTCGTCATGACCTTGCCGAGCTTTGCTGGGGTTTATCGCACCGTGGCGGTCAGCGATTTGATCGCTCTGATCCCACGTCAACTCGCAGAGAAAGTCGCCCAAGACGTGGGGTTGGCCTGCTATACGCCGCCGTTCCCGCTGGAGCCCGCGCTGATCGTTGCCGCCTGGCACCGCCGCTATAGCGCCAGCCCGGCGCATTGCTGGCTGCGCGAGCAGATCGCCGAGTTGACACAGCCGCTCAATGCGGGCCTGCCGCCCCTGGACGGTGGCGCTTGCTAGGTGTGTTTTGCCAGCGCCGCGCCGCAGCGACGGGTTGCCCAACCGACAGACTTATGAAAACAAGTCGAATTATCGCGTGGCCTTGTATGGACCGGTGCGGCTTTGGAGTTAGACCCTCTCAAGGGCAATGGCGATGCCCTGGCCGACGCCGATGCACATGGTGGCCAGCGCGCGGCGCTTACCGGTGTTGGTCAGCTCCAGCGCCGCAGTGCCGGTGATGCGCGCGCCCGACATGCCCAACGGATGGCCCAAAGCAATCGCGCCACCGTTGGGGTTGATGTGCGCGGCCGCTGCGTCCAGGCCCAAATCACGCAGCACTGCCAGCCCCTGAGCGGCGAAGGCCTCGTTTAGTTCTATGATGTCAAAATCTTGCGGCGTCAGGCCCAAGAGCGCGCAGAGTTTGCGGGTGGCGGGCGCTGGACCCATGCCCATAATGCGCGGTTCGACGCCTGCCGTGGCTCCGGCGTTTATGCGGGCTATGGGGGTCAGGCCGTGGGTCTTGATGGCGGCCTCGTTGGCGATCAACAGGGCCGCCGCGCCATCGTTGACGCCCGAGGCGTTGCCAGCCGTGACGCTGCCACCTTCGCGGAAGGGGGCCTTCAGCGCAGCCAACTTGTCCAAGCTTGTCTGGCGGGGGTGCTCGTCGCGCTCGATCACCAGATCATCGCCCTTGCGCTGAGGGATAGTCACCGGCGTGATCTCCTGCGCCAGGCGGCCATTGGCCTGCGCAGCGGCAGCGCGCTCCTGCGAGGCCATGGCGAAGGCGTCCTGATCGGCGCGAGAGATGCCAAAGTCGGCGGCGACATTCTCGGCAGTCTCTGGCATGGACTCGACGCCGTACTGTTTCTTCATCACTGGGTTGATGAATCGCCAGCCGATGGTGGTGTCAAAGATCTCCGCCTGGCGACTAAAGGCCTGGTTGGCCTTGGGCATCACGAAGGGCGCACGCGACATGCTCTCGACCCCGCCAGCCAGCACCAGAGACTGTTCGCCGGCCTTGATAGCGCGCGCGGCGGCGACAATGGCGTCCATGCCCGAGCCGCAAAGCCGGTTCATGGTGGTGCCCGGAACGCTGACCGGCAGACCGGCCAACAGAGCCGACATGCGCGCTACGTTGCGGTTGTCTTCGCCCGCCTGGTTGGCGCAGCCAAACACGACTTCATCCAGGGCCGCCGGGTCCAGCGATGTATTGCGGCTCATGAGCGCGCGGATTGGCACCGCGCCCAGATCGTCGGCGCGCACGCTGGACAAAGCGCCGCCAAAACGGCCAATCGGAGTGCGGATATAATCACAGATGTAGGCGTCGGCCATGGGGCTAGTTCCTTTAGAAAACATTTAATCCTTGCGGCTCGGCTGCTTGGCAGGCTCGCGTTGAGCAGCCCAAAACAGCGGCCCGCCCTGGTGGCGCGGGAAGCCAAAGCCGGTGACCATGGTTAGGTCGATATCGCTGGCGCGCAGTGCGATGCCCTCGTCCAGCACGGCTTGCGCCTCTTGAGCCATGGTTTGCATCACGTGCTCCATGATCTCGTCGTTGCTAAAGGCGCGGCGGGTGATGCCCAGTCGCTGAGACTCGGCCTCGACCAGCTCGGTTACCCAAGGATCAACTTCGGGCGTCTTGCTGCCCTCGGCATAGCGATACCAGCCGCTACCGGTCTTCTGGCCCAGGCGCCCGGCCTCGCAAATCTTGTCCGCGATGGCCGAATAGCGCGCTTTGGGGTCGCGGGTCGCCGCGCGGCGTTTGCGCATGGCCCAGGCGATATCCAGGCCCGACATGTCCGAGACCGCGTATAAGCCCATCTTAAAACCGAACTCGATCAGGGCGGCGTCAATTTGCTGAGGAAGCGCGCCTTCTTCGAGCAAGAAATCGCAGGACTCGCGATACCGGGTATAGATCCGGTTGCCAATAAAGCCATCACAGACTTGAGCTAAGATCGGCAGCTTGCGCAGCGTGTCCGCAATGGCAAAAGCGGTCGCCAGGGCCACGGGGGAGGCAGCCTTGGTCTGAATCACCTCGACCAGCTTGTTGATGTTGGCCGGGGCAAAGAAGTGCAGCCCCAACACGCGTTCCGGGCGCCCTGCTGTGTCCGCGATGGCGTTGATGTCCAGGTAAGACGTGTTGGTGGCGATGATGGCCTCGGGCGCGACCACGGCCTCGATATCCGCCAATACGGCTTGCTTGATGGCCATGTCCTCGAACACCGCCTCGATCACGAAGGGGCAGGGGGCCAGCGCTGGACGGTCGGCGGTGGCGTTGAGCTTGGCCAGCGCGCTGTCAAGACCGCCCACTTTGGCCAGTAAGCCGCGTTTGTCGGCGGAGACCAGCAGCTTGGCCACGCGAGACTTGGCCAGTTCAGCGGCCTCACCATCGCGCTCGACCAAGACCACCGACAGCCCTGCAATCAGCGCCGATGCCGCGATGCCAACGCCCATGGTGCCGCCGCCAACTATGCCCAGGGTTTCCACGCTGAGCGCGGCGCGCGGGTCCAAGCCCGGCACCTTGCGGGCTTCGCGTTCAGCAAAGAAGAGGCCACGCAGGGCCTTGGCTTGGCGCGTTTCGCGCAAGGTTAGATAGCGATGCCGGTTGGCTTGCTGCGCTTGGTCAAGCGGCATGTTTGCAGCGTCGCGCAGGGCTTGAATAGCAGTGGTTGGGGCGGCGACGCCCTTGCTCGCCTTGCGACGGTTGCGTATGGCCTCCTGCCACGCCTCATCGCTGGCATGCGCCACGACGGAGCGCTCGATAGGCCGTGCGGGAAGATCGGGGTTCAAGACCAAGGCCTTGGCCATGTCGAGCAGCGCTTCGGGCTCGGCTAGGGCATCGACCAGACCCATGTCGCGTGCTGCGGTCGCGCTGATCGGCTTGCCATCGGCGATGAAGTCACAGGCGGACCCGAAGGGGGTGAGACGCACCAGCCGCTCTGCGCCGCCAGCACCGGGAATAATGCCCAAATGAACTTCGGGAAAGCCGAGCTTGGCCGACGGTACGGCAATACGGGCGTTGCAGGCCAAGGCAATTTCCAACCCGCCGCCTAGCGCGGCTCCGTTCAAAACTGCGACGCTTGGCACGGGGCAGGCCTCAAGCGCGGCGATGACAGAGGGCAAACCGGGCTCTTGTTGCCCGATCTGCATTTCCTTGATGTCAGCGCCCGCGATAAAGGTCTTGCCCTTGGCGCAGAGCAGCAAGCCCTGCAGCTCTGGAAAACGAGGCAAGCGGCGCAGCGCGTCAAGGATGCCTTGGCGGACTTGCGGCGACAGGGCGTTGACCGGTGGCGCATCGAAGGTCAGGATCCCGATGGAGCCCTGTGTGGTCAAGCTCACGGGCGCTGTGTCAGGCGAGGCGGGATGACTCATAGTTTTTTCTCAATGGCTTTTTGCAGGTCGCTGAGGGAGTATTCTGGAACCCAGACGATATCGGGGCACCTCTTGTGCGCCAGGGCGTCGGCGATCAGGCTGGTAGCAAGGTGGGCGTAGTCGCCGCGCGCCATATCGCGATCCGGGCGATGCCACAGGTAGAGCCAGTTGAGCATGGCAAACAGGCTCATGGCCAAGGCGCGCAGAGCCGCTTCGTCGCCTTGCGGCGCGCCTGGCAGGCGGGCGATGCGCCAGGTTACGGCCTCTACCATGCGGCGCTGGAGTTCGCGCAGGACCGCTTGCTGCTCCTCTGGTAAAAGCTGCATGGCCTGCAATTGCAGTTGGTGCTGGTGATCAGCCCCTTCATAAAGCTGAAGGATGGTCTGGGACGCGGTTTGCAGCCAGGCAAGTGGATGCAATGTCTCGATCGCCTCAAGGCCGTCCAACAGGGCTTGAAGATGCTCGGCAATGACGGCCGCCAAAATCTCATCTTTGGATGAGAAATAGTGGTAAATCAGTCCTTTAGACACGCCGCAGGCCTTGGCTAAGCCGGCCATAGATGCCCGGTCATAGCCTTGTTCTGCAAACCAACGCGCGGCTTGATCCAACAGCTTGCGGCGCTTGTCGTCGTGGTCGTGGGCTTCGCTGCGCGACATGCCTATTCCTTACCGCTGTAGTTGGCTTTGCGCTTGTCCAAGAAGGCCGTGACGCCCTCGCGGTAGTCGTGTGAGCGACCCGCGCGGCCTTGCAGAACGGCCTCAAGATCCAACTGCGCGTCCATGTCTTGGGTCGCGGCGGCGTGTAGGGCCTGCTTTGTGAGCCCCAGCCCAAAGGTCGGCGCTTCAGCAAAGGCTTGAGTTTGCGCGCGCGCGGCCTCCATCAAAGCCTCGTCGTCGAACACTTTCCAGACCAGGCCCCAGGCCTGAGCGGTCTCAGCGGTGATGGGCTCGGCGGTCATGGCCCAGGCCTTGGCGCGTGCTTCGCCCAAAAGCTGGGGCAACAGCCAGGTGCCGCCCGCGTCAGGGATCAAGCCAACCTTGGCAAAAGACTGGATGAACTTGGCCGAGCGCGCGGCCAAGACCATATCGCAGTGCAGCGCCAGATTGCAGCCCGCGCCGGCAGCTACGCCATTGACCGCGCAGACCACCGGCTTGCCCATGCCGCGAATGAGCCGCACCAGCGGGTTATAGAAGGTGGAGAGGGTGTGCTCCAGATCCGGGGCGTTGGGCATAGTGCGAGGGTCGCGGTCGCCCAGGTCTTGGCCCGCGCAAAAGCCGCGCCCTTCGCCGCTCAGCAGCACCGCGCGGCAGTTGTCATCGTTGCTTGCCCGCTCCAGCGCGGCGCGCAAAGCCAGGTGCAGCTCCTCGGTAAAGGCGTTCAGGCGCTCTGGCCGATTGAGCCGCAGTTCGACCCACGCGCCCTGGTCTTCGATGATCAAGGTATCCGACATGCCAACCTCCCAAGTTGTAAGCTGTGGCAGTGCCATGTGCCTGCACTGCGTCGTTTGTCTGAAGACAAGACTTGCAAAAACCGACTGGTCGGTCAATAGTCTTGTTCAAACGAGCCGCCAAAGCCGCGGCACATGACTGATGAAGGAGACACGATCATGTCAGATGTTTTGGCCATTGGCAGCTATGCAGCCGGTCAGTGGATACAGCCGGGCGCTGGCGCAGACTCGGTGCATTCAGCCATCGACGGTCGATTGATCGCCAAAGCCGGTGATTGCGGGCTGGACTATCAAGCCATGCTGGACCACGCCCGCCGGGTCGGCGGCCCGGCTCTGCGCGACATGACCTTTCACGACCGCGCGCGCATCCTAAAAGCGCTGGCCACCTACTTGGGTGAACGCAAACAACAGCTCTATGATCTGTCGTTCGAGACCGGTGCGACCTTGGCCGATTCCAAGGTGGATATCGACGGCGGCATCATCACCACCTTCGTGTTCGCCTCAAAAGGCCGCCGGGAAATGCCAGACGAAAAGATCTACCTGGACGGTGATATCGAGCAACTGTCGCGCGAGGGCAGCTTTTTGGGTCAGCATATTTGCACGCCTTTGCTGGGCGCTGCGGTGCAGATCAACGCCTTCAACTTCCCGGTTTGGGGCATGTTGGAAAAGTTTGCTCCTGCCTTCTTGGCCGGGGTGCCTTCGATCGTCAAACCGGCCACGGCCACCGGCTATGTGACCGAGGCCTGCGTGCGGCTCATGTTGGAATCGGGCCTGTTGCCTGAGGGCAGTTTGCAGTTCATCAGCGGGCGGACGGGCGACCTGTTGCAGCGTTTGGGCGCGCAAGATGTGCTGAGCTTTACCGGCTCGGCTGATACAGCGCTGCTGCTGCGCGCGACCCCCAGCATTCTGAAGAACGGGGTGCGCTTCATGGCCGAGCAAGATTCGCTCAACGCCTCGATTTTGGGCCCCGACGCCGAGCCCGGCACGCCGGAATTTGAGCTGTTCGTCAAGGAAGCCCAGCGCGAAATCACCACCAAGGCGGGCCAGAAGTGTACCGCGATTCGCCGCTTGATCGTCCCGCAGGCTCACATTGAGGCCGTCGGCGAGGCGCTGAGCGCGCGCTTGGCCAAGGTGAAGATCGGGGATCCGCGCCTGGAGACCAGCCGCATGGGCGCGCTGGCCAGCCGCGATCAGCGCCGCGATGTGCAGGAAAAAGCGCAAGTTATCGAAAAATATGCGCGCTGTATCCTGGGCGATGGCCCCTTGCACGTTGACGGCGCAGACGCCGAAGCGGGCGCCTTCCTTGGCCCCAAGCTGTTTGTTTGCGACGACCCTGACGCCTCTAACCTGGTGCACGAGACCGAGGCCTTTGGCCCGGTCAGCACGCTGATGGGCTATCGCGATCTGGATCATGCGTGCGATTTGGCCAACCGGGGTGGCGGCTCGCTGGTGGCCTCGCTCATGACCCACGACCCGCAGGTGGCGCGCGATGTGGCGCTGGGCTCGGCGGCCTGGCACGGGCGGCTTTATATCAACAACCGCGATTCCATGGGCGAGGCGACCGGCCACGGCTCACCGCTGCCGCACATGATCCACGGTGGCCCCGGTCGCGCGGGTGGCGGCGAGGAGCTGGGCGGCATTCGCGGCGTTAAGCACTACATGCAACGCACGGCGGTGCAGGGCTCGCCCGAGATGCTGCGGACGATCGGCGGCGTTTGGGTCAAGGGCGCGCGCGAGATGGAGCCGGGGGCTCACCCCTTTACCAAGCGCTTTGATGAATTGCAGATTGGCGAGACGCTCTGGACCGAGCCCCGCACGATTTCCCTGGAGGATATCGAGCACTTCGCGCATTTCACGGGCGACACCTTCTATGCCCACATGGATCAGGAGGCGGCCGAGGCCAACCCCTTCTTCCCGGGCCGGGTGGCGCATGGCTATCTGCTGCTGAGCTTCGCAGCGGGGCTGTTCGTCGAGCCCAATCCGGGGCCGGTGCTGGCCAACACGGGCCTAAATGGCCTGAGCTTCCAAAAGCCCGTATCGCCGGGCGATAGCATCAAAATCCGCCTGGTGGCCAAGCGCAAGACAAAGCGCAATGATGACTACGGCGAAGTGCGCTGGGACGTGACGCTCTATAACCAGGACGCCGAGCAGGTCGCTACCTACGAGCTGCTGACCATGGTGGCCTACTAACGCAAACCGCGAGAGTGTCGCGGCACCTTCGTTCATGGATTTGCGTTAAAAAACAAAGAAGTAGAACGACGATTTTGGTGCTGTGCCGGGACCCGACGCTCTAGGGCTGGTACTCAATTATGGGATTCCCATTGAAGCTATGATCTGATTCACTCCAGCGTTCAGCAAGCAGGAGATAGTCATGGCAAAGAACCTCTATTGGCTCAGTGACAGGGAATGGGCGTC
>JAUIBT010000007.1 GCA_030428255.1 Alphaproteobacteria bacterium
CAAAGGGCCCGTGACTTGCCGGCCTGGACACACATGTACAATTGGCACAGGCCACACGGCGCCCTAAAGTCCAAACCACCTATCAGTCGAATCGATCTCGATAGGGACAACCTGTTGAGGCACCACAGCTAGAGCGCCGGGCTTGGGCATGGTGCCGGGCTCGCCGCTCTGGTTTCTTGTACTTGAACGCCAGTCCATGATCGAAAGTGTTGTAAGTCTCTCGCGGTTTGCGCTGGTGCGTGTCTCACTGAATTGCATACAGACTACGCGCCCTATCCCATTGACTGATCCTCAAATCCAGCCAAGCAGCTTTTGTACTCTTGACCTCGATTGCCTGGGTTTTGCTCCGCGCTCTTGGATCCTGATAGAGGAGGCAGGCCGCGCGCCGAGTGACCAAAACAAAAGGGCCCGCCGAATTCGGCGAGCCCTTTTTGCTGTTCGGCGCGACCGGACCTACTTTTCCGGCAACAAGCCGCGCGGACTAAAGCGCAGCATGAGCAGCAAGAACAGGCCCATAGTCAGAAGGCGCATGTGGGCCGCATTGGCCAGTAGGTGATCCTTGAGAGCGGAACCATCGGTCAGGGGCGAAGTTAGGATGCTCACCAGGAATTGGCCGAAGGGCTCGACCTGGACCCACAAGAACCAAACCAAGAAGCCGCCAAGAACAGCGCCCAGATTGTTGCCTGATCCGCCTACAATCACCATGACCCAAACTAGGAAGGTGAAGCGCAGCGGCTGGTAAGAGCTGGGCGTCAACTGGGCGTCCATCGTGGTCATCATGGCGCCCGCAATGCCACAAATGGCAGAGCCCAGCACGAAGACCTGCAGGTGACGTGCGGTGACGTTCTTGCCCATGGCGCGGGCCGAGACCTCGTTGTCGCGAATCGCGCGCATCATGCGGCCCCAAGGGCTGTTGAGCGCATTTTGGGCCAGCCACAACAAAATCACCAAAACGATGGTGAACAAGATGCCGTAGTTGATCTTTACGTAAAGCGTCGAGGCCGTTGTGACATCCAAGCCAAATTGCGCCGCGCGCTCAATGAACCATGGCGCGACCTGCAGGTCGACCTCGTAGGGGACCGGGCGGGGGATGCCGATCACGTTCTTTACGCCACGGCTCATCCAATCCTCGTTCTTGAGAACCGCGATGATGATCTCTGAGATGCCGAGTGTGGCTATCGCCAGGTAATCGGACCGCAGGCCCAAGGCTGTCTTGCCGATGACCCAGGCAACGCCAGCGGCCAGAACACCGCCGACCGGCCATGCCAGCAGAACTGGCAACCCCAGACCACCAAGGTAACCCGTGGAGGCGGGATTGACCGCCTCAACTGCTTGGATGGCAGGTGTCGCGATGACGCGGGTCAAAAAGAATCCCACCAGCAAGACGCCCAGCATACACAGAACGCGCGCCGGACCCTTCGGCAAGCGCTTAAAGGCCAGCACTGCCAGCGCGATGGTTGCGGCCCCGATGGAGAGCCCCAGCAGAATTGACAGGCCGCCCGCGTCCCAAGCTTCGCGCACAGGCGGCATGGAGACCAAGACGGTCGCGAGGCCTCCCAGCGCGACAAAGCCCATGATCCCCACGTTCAAGAGGCCTGCGATGCCCCATTGCAGATTGACGCCCAAGGCCATGACCGCAGAGATCAGGCCCATGTTGACGATCACCAAAGCGGTGTTCCAGCTTTGATATTGCCCGGTCCAAACGATCAGGGCCGCAATTCCAGCAAAATATAGCAGGGGTCTTAGTCGATCAATCATAGCGCTTTCCCCCTAAACAGTCCCGTGGGTCGGAACAGCAGCACAATCACCAGGATTACGAAGCTGACCGCGAATTTGTAGTCGGTTGTGAGCAGTTGCACCAAGCTACTAGGCTCCAAATTGTCCGGCAAGGCATAGACCAAGACCTTTTTCCAGGCATAAGTCACCGTCACCTCAGAAAAGGCGATCACAAAGCCTCCGGCAATGGCTCCGACCGGGTTGCCAAGTCCGCCAACGATCGCGGAGGCGAACAAAGGCAGCAGCAATTGGAAGTAAACGAAAGGCTTGAAGCTCTTATCCAGGCCATAGAGCACGCCTGCAATGGTCGCCAGGGCGGCGACGATTAGCCAAGTCACCAGCACCACCCGCTCGGGGTTGATGCCAGAAAGCAGGGCCAGGTCCTCGTTGTCCGAAAAGGCGCGCATGGACTTGCCCGTGCGGGTCTTGTTGAGGAACCAGAACAAAATCACCACGACAATCACCGCAGTGACAACGGTCAGGCCCTGGGTCGTTTTGATAGCAAGGCCCTCTTTTAGTCCGGTTAAGGCCTTGAATTCGCGGACTGAAATGATGAAGCGTTGGCCATCGAAGAAACGTTGATCACCCGGGCCGATGATGAAGCGCACCAGGCCATTCATGATGAACATGACGCCCAAGGACACGATCAAATAGATCACAGGCGCGGATTTTTGCTTGCGATAGAAGCGGTAGACCATGCGGTCAATGGCGACCAGCAAGAGCGCGGTTGCGAAGATCGCGATGGGCAAGCTGAGCAAAGCGGTTGGCAGCGGGCCAAAGCTGATGCCTACGCTTTGCATCCACCAGGTACACAGGACTGCGATCATTGTGCCAAAGGCCATGGTATCACCATGGGCAAAGTTCGAGAAGCGCAGCACGCCATAGACCAAGGTCACGCCAAGCGCGCCCAGAGCAAGCTGGCTGCCGTAGGCAATGGCAGGAATACCGACAAAGTTAGCGAAGACCACAAGGGCGTTTATGATTTCCATGACTTAGCCCCCCAGGAATGATTTGCGTACTTCGGGATCGGCCAACAGCTCTTGACCGGTGCCCGTGTAGGCGTTGCGTCCTTGGACCAGAACGTAGCCTTTGTCCGCGATTTCAAGCGCTTGGCGCGCGTTTTGTTCAACCATCAAGATCGAGATGCCAGTGCGGGCCACCTCAATGATACGGTCGAACAGCTCGTCCATCACAATGGGGCTGACGCCCGCAGTTGGCTCGTCGAGCATCAAGACCTTCGGTTGGGTCATCAGCGCGCGACCGACTGCGACCTGTTGGCGTTGTCCGCCTGACAGCTCGCCTGCGTGCTGGCCGCGCTTTTCTTTCAGAATTGGGAACAGATCAAAGACCTGTGCCATGGTATCGTTGAAGTCATCGGTTCGGATGAAGGCGCCCATCTCCAAATTCTCCTCGACGGTCATCGAGGTGAAGATGTTTTGAGTTTGCGGCACAAAGCCCATACCTTTCAGTACACGATCCTGCGGGCTCAGCGATGTAATGTCTTCGCCGTTCAAGCGCACGGCCCCTTGGCGAACATCGAGCATTCCAAACACGGCCTTCATGGCGGTGGACTTGCCAGCACCGTTGGGGCCAACGATGACAGCGATTTCGCCCAAATTTACCGCGACGGTGCAGTCGTGCAAAATGTCAGGACCGTTGCCATAGCCGCCGGTCATGGCGTCGCCGATCAGAAAGGGTTCTGCCATTATGCTGCTCCTTTCTGCTTGTTTTTCAAGCCAGTGCCAAGATAGGCTTCGATGACATGCTCGTTGGCTTTGATCTCGTCCAGCGTGCCTTCAGCCAACACTTTGCCCTCGGCCATACAGATGACCGGGTCGCAGAGGCGGCCGATGAAATCCATGTCGTGCTCAATAACGACGAAGGTGTAGCCGCGTTCTTTGTTCAAGCGGATGATCGCATCGCCGATGGTGTTGAGCAGGGTGCGGTTCACGCCCGCGCCAACTTCGTCCAGGAAGACGATTTTCGCATCGACCATCATGGTGCGACCCAGCTCCAACAGCTTCTTTTGGCCGCCAGAGACCTGACCTGCTTTGTGGTCAGCCAAATGGCTGATAGTGAGGAATTCCAGCACTTCGTCAGCCTTAGCGCGCAGGGCTTCTTCTTCCTCGGCGATTTTCTTGCGTGCGAACCAAGTGTTCCAGATCTTTTCGCCCGACTGGCCGGAGGGAACCATCATAAGGTTCTCGCGGCATGTCATTGAGCTGAATTCATGGGCGATCTGGAAGGTGCGCAGGACGCCCCGGTGGAAGAGTTCGTGCGGGGGGAGCCCCGTGATATCTTCGCCCTTGAGTGTGACACGCCCTGCCGTGGGGGCGTGAACGCCGGCGATCACATTAAAGAGCGTGGTTTTCCCGGCTCCGTTTGGGCCGATCAGGCCGGTAATGGAGCCTTCAGCAATCTCCAGGCTAGCGCCATCAACGGCATGGAAGCCGCCGAAATGCTTGTGCAGGTTTTCAACCTTGATCACCTGTTCCCCTCCGGTCGTTTGTTATTCTTGTTGGCCATTTCGTCAGCCCAATAGCATGCTTGGCTGCTGCGCCGCGCGTGGCCGCTGGCATATGTGCCTCTTGGCGACGCGATCGTACAACTGCGACTGCCTTGGGCTGGATGCCGTCTATAGAAAAACAGCCCGGACACGGAGTCCGAGCTGTCTTTTGGTTGATCGCGATCTTAACGGAAGCGGACCGTTACGTCCTCACCGCCTTCAACTTTCATTTCGCGGTAGTTACCAGCTGCTTCGCCGGGGCCTACCAGCTCAACGCCCGTGCCACCTACGTAGTCGATGTCACCACCAGCGGCCAGGATTTCCAGACCTTTGGCCAGTTCGCCGGACTGGATCGGCTCGCCGGGTGCGTTGGCAACCTTCATGACGTGCTCCTTGTAGACCGCAGGGTCAGAAGAACCAGCAGACTGCATGGCCAGCAGGATCAGTGCCGCAGCGTCGTAAGACTCAGGTGCGAAGGGGGTAGATGGCTCGAAGCCGTTGCCGCCAGCAATTTCAGCAAAGCGTGCAGCCAGCTCTGGAGAGGGGCTTGGGTGCTGACCAGCAGAACCGTCGATTTCAGCACCGAAGTTCTTAATCAGCTGGGCAGAGATCATGCCGTCAACAAACTGGAAGGTGTCGAAGGCACCAGAATCCAGAGCTGCGCGAACCATGCCAGATCCACCTTGGTCGACGTAGCCAGCGACAACCAGACGATCACCGCCTGCAGAAGCCAGCGCGCCGATTTCAGCAGAGTAGTCTGCCTTGCCATCTTCGTGCGGAGCGCTGAGGGTGATTGTACCGCCAGCAGCTTCATAAGAGGCTGCAAACGCGTCGGCCAGGCCCTTACCGTAGTCGTTGTTGGTGTAGGTCACTGCAGCGCTTGTGATGCCCTGCTCCATCATGATTTCAGCCATGATCTGGCCCTGACGCGCATCAGACGGTGCTGTACGGAAGAACAGGCCGTCATCCTCGGCAGTTGACAGGCCAGGCGAAGTCGCAGACGGCGAAATCATTACGATGCCGTTCGGACGCGCAACGTTTTGCAGCATCGCACCGGTTACGCCTGAACAGTCACCACCAACAATGCCCTTTACGCCGTCTGCTGTAACCAAGCGCTCAGTGGCAGCAACTGCACCTGCAGAATCGATGCAGCCGGTGTCGCCATGCACAGAGGTAACAGTTGCACCGCCCAAAAGCATGCCACTGTCTGAGACTTCCTGAATCGCCAGGTCAGCAGCTGGGCCCATGTGAGCTACAGTGGATTCGATGGGGCCGGTGAAGCCCAAGATCACGCCGATCTTGATCTCTTCAGCGGCGGCTGCGCCAGCCATCAGTGCGCAGGCTGCGGTCGCAGTCAGAAGTTTTTTCATGTTTATCTCCCTGTTGTCGGATGAAGGCGGGTTTTTATCCGCCCTCTCTATATGGCAGCCGCTTGTTCCCAAAAAGGTGCAGCGGTCCATGCCACGTTCAAAGCCTAAACGCTGGCTTTGTCAACAGCCAGTCAAAAATTCGCGGGATAAGACAAATTTTTCCGACCGTTAGTCGCGTTCAATGACCGTTTCCTCAAAAATTTTTTCGAATCGAACAGGAGGGTTCGCAGGGGATGTGCGCGGGACCAAAGTTCCAAGTGCCAAAGAACCGATTGGGTTTGTTTGACCTCCAGTCGTGATTTGCTGCCAGGTACGGTGGCGGTTGCAAACAGGCTTCAGTCTTGTTTGACTTTGGGATAGTTCAGCATGCCCCGCTTGTGCAGCTCCAGGGCTGCGAGCGCGGCCGCCTCATCGCGCGCCTCAAGAGCGCGGCAAAACGCGGTGGCGGCTTCGTGCTGTAAGCCCGCTTCGGGTCGACTTTGCCGCTCCAAGCTTGCAACCCCGGTCAGATGAAGCAGCGTTTCCGCCAAGGCCCGGTTTACAAAGTGAAACATGGGCGAGCCGACGGCCTCGCACCAAGCATCGCGAAAATCTCGCGTAGCCTGCATCTGTTGAGCACCCGACGCGCCTTGATCGCCCATAACCATCAACGCGCGGTGCATACGTTCAAGTTGGGCCGGGGTGATGGCCTTAACCGCCCGCTTGGCGGCCCAGCTATCCAGGGTGAAGCGCAAGTCGATCAGCGTGCCCAGGTCCTCGCCATGGTGCTCAGCATAGCGCGCCAAGGCTTGGCCGGAAATCGGCAGGTGATCTGCGACCCGCGTGCCGCCGCCTTGCACTGCGCTGATAAGACCTTGAGTCTTGAGCTGCTGGATCGCGCTGCGCAGGGAGGTGCGCGACACGCCCATAGCCTCGGCAAGCTCGCGCTCAGGCGGCAAGCGTTTGCCGATGGGGAAAGCGCCCTCCTCGATGCAGCCCTGAATCACGAAAGCAATGCGCTCGCTCAATCCCGTTCCAGGTTCGTCGGCCAAGCGGGCCTTGAGGTCAAATCTGAGCATAAATACTGAGCATAAATATAGGCGCGGTTGTTGGGGCAGGTACAAGACTGCACTTTGGTATCATAGGTCGAAGCAATTGGTTGGACCAGTGCTATTGTAGCGAAGTTACTGCGATGGCTGCTCAAGTGCCCATGCCAGGCAAGCCTTGGTGTCGGCTTGAAAGCCCCCCTGGGCCCACCATTCTTGCGTTGCGGCGAGCCGACGGCCCAGTGCCGGGCCCGGCGCAAGCCCCGCAGTGATAAGGTCACGGCCCTGAAGGGGAAACTGGGGGACTGGTATATCGCTCAGGCGTTCAAAGCGCCTGATGGTCCATAGTGTCGTGTCGGCCAGCAAGAGACTGTCGAGTGCGGCGCGGCGGCCATGACGGTAGAGCAGTCTGGCGTCGTCCTGGTTCAGATCGACCAGCGGCCATGCCAGCCGTTCGGCGTCATCATTCGACAGGCGTAGGCGCCGGGCGATCGCGCGGCGGTCCTGCGCCTCTGGCCCCAACCAGGCACGCAAGATGAGCAACGGATCGGGCGTCGCCTTCAAGTCGGCAAAGCGCTGAAGGCAGGTAAGGGCGTGGTCGACCGGCCGGGCTCCGGGCCAGATCGCCCGCATGATGCATCGCGCCTCCATGATTTCCAAGATCGGGCCGCAGGTTGGCAGCGACAACAGCTTTAGCAGTTCAGCTTGGATGCGCTCGCCAGACAAATGCTCGAGCCCGGGCGCCAGCGCCTGACACACGGTCAGGGTTTCGCGCTCCAGCGGCTGGCGCGCATAGCTCGCGGCAAAGCGGAAGAAGCGCAACAGGCGAAGGTAGTCCTCTTTGATGCGTTGGCTTGGGTCGCCTACAAAGCGCACCAGGCCCGCGCGAGCATCCGCGATCCCGGTACCAAGCGGATCATAGATCTGCCCATCGAACCCGAGATAGAGCGCATTCATAGTCAGGTCCCGTCGCGCCGCATCGCATTGCCAGTCTTGGGTGAACCCAACCTCCGCGTGCCGCCCATCGGTGCGCAGGTCTTTGCGCAAGCTGGTGATTTCGACTTTATGCCAGTCGCCGGGCTGGTCTGGCGATGGCAGCAGCGCGGTGATGGTTCCGTGCTTCAGGCCCGTTGCCAGATGGCGAATCTTGCTGGCTTGCAGGCGCTCTTGGACTTGGCCCGGGTCAAGTTGGCAGGCGATATCCACGTCGCCAAAAGGGCGCCCCAGCAGGGAATCGCGTACACAGCCGCCAACAAAGCGCGCGCGATCATGGCCCAGGGCGTCAAAGAGGGCCGGGTAGCCAGGATGTTGCATCCACGCGCGCAGATGTCGTTTTGTTGTCGGGGCAGGCGGGGCATGTGCTGCGGTCATGATCGACCTTAGGCCCGCAGCAGGCGCGAGAGGTTGACCAAGATCCCAGCTGTAGCCCCCCAAATGTAGCGCTGTTGATAGGGTATGGCCCAAAAATAGCGCGTTTGTCCTTGCCAAATGCGCGAGTGACGTTGGTGGTTTTTGGGGTCCAACAAAAAGGCCAGCGGCACTTCAAAGATCTCATCGACTTCGCTGGGATCAGCCTGGGTTTGCAGCGGCGCACGGGCAATGCCGATATAGGGCGCGATAGAAAACCCGGTCCCTGTCACGTAGGGAGGCAGGGCACCGACCATCTCAAACAGGTCAGGCGCAAGACCGACCTCCTCGTGGGTCTCCCGCAAGGCTGTGTAGGCAAGGTCGGGATCGCTGTCTTCGCTGCGTCCACCGGGAAAAGAAATTTGACCGGCGTGCTTGGCCAAGTGGCGCGCGCGCTGGGTCAACAGAACTTGCGGCTGACTGGCGTGCTCAATGATGGGGATCAGCACCGCTGCCTGGCGCAGGCTGGTTAAAGGCACAATACCAGGGTTCAGGTGGTGATCGCCGGCCATCAGCTCCAGGGTGCCTTTGGCCAGGCCAGCAACCTCGGCGGTCTCGGCGCGCTCCAGGATTCCGCCGCGCAAGGCCTCCACAACGCTCTGTGGGGCCGCCAGATCGGGCCTTAGGTCCGGGTTTGAAGTCACCAGGTGGCTGGTCACGCGGGGGTCTCCTGCTCGGGGTCAGTTTCGTCTAGGGCACCAAGGTCAAACCAGCCGCCGTTCGACAACAGCCACAAGTGGCCGTCGCGTTCTTCGCCAAGCTCAACCAAGTCGTAAAAGACAGTGGGTGTTAGCCGTGCGCGCAGCCCCTCGCGCATACTAAGGTAAGGGCGCGGTTGGCCAGCACGCAGTTCGACGTCAAGGCGCACTGTTTGATCAAGTACGACCGCTTCATCAAGGTTGGTGGTCAAGGTGACGGCTTGTTGGTCGGTTCCTTGCTGAGACACATGGGTCTGCGTTGCCAGAAAGGCAACCTCCTCGACCTCGATGCGCCCCTTTTCGACCGGCGTCACCAACCAGTGCTGGCCGTCTGGCTCGCAGCGCAAGACACTGGCGAACAGCTTGACCAACTCAGGGCGACGAATGGGGCGACCTTCATGGAACCACTGTCCGTCACGCGCGATCCTTATGTCATAGCGGCCAAGATCTTTGGCAATTTTGGGCCAGTCTTCGCGGGCCATTGGCTTTCGGCCGGGCATGGGGGCCTCGTTTTTAAAGGTCAGGCGGTGGCGCACCGCAAGGGGCGGCCGGTGCAATTCGGCCCGCGCGCAAACCGTCCCAAGTTGGTTAGCTGTAGGCAGGCTGCCCGGGCTCGCCAATCGCGCTAAGAGCCGTGCCTTCAGGCCAAGCCGATAGCGCGCCGCGCTGCAATTCCATCAATAAGAAGGACTTTTTCGCGCCCAGGTCAACCGGCAGCTCAAAGCGCGGTCGGGCGTTGGTGAAGGCATAGCGCCGGTAAATCGCGGGGCTATCGGTGACCAAGAAGCACAAGCCATAGCCCAGGGCGGCGGCATCGGTAAGGCCGCGCTCGATCAACACGCCACCGTCGCCTTGACCTTGGTGCGCGTCGGCGATGGCGATGGGACCCAGCAGGACCGCGCCCGGTGCCTCATGACTGCCGTTCAAGTTCAGCGGCCAAAACCGCAAACTGCCCTGCACCTGAGCGGTGGTATCTACCCCGACGTAGGATAGCGAGGGGACATGCTGGCCAGGCGTGCGCAGCGCGTAGACGCCCCTGCTGTGGCGATCATGGCCAAAGGCCTGATCCAGCAAGATTTCGATGCGCGGCCGGTCCTGAGGCAGCTCGGGTCGAACGATCAGCGAGGGCATGGAGGCGTCGTGAGCCTAGAAAGAGGAGCCAGGTTCGCTCAAGAAGGCGCGCTCTTTGTCGCTCGAGGCACGGCCCAAAATGGCATTGCGGTGCGGAAAACGCCCGAAACGATCGACGATGGCCTGATGGCGCAGCGCATAGTCATAGGTCATGGCAAAGCGCTGCTCTAGCGCGGGATCTTGGGCGCAAGCTTCCTCTAGCAAGGCTTTGAACAAGGCGACCGAGCGTGCTTGCAGCGCGCGGTCTTCTGCATGCTCAAAGGGCATGTAGGCAAAGACGCGTCTGCCAAATTCAAACTGGCGGTCAAAGCCTTTATCGACCATGTGATGCGCCACGGTCCGGGCTTGCGGATCGCTGGCGAAGGCTCGCGGGGTGTCGCGGAACATGTTGCGCGGCGCCTGATCCAAAAGGATGCACAGCGCCAAGCAGCCTTCTGCTGAGTCCAGCCAGCTCATCAAAGCGCCCGATTCAGCTTGCTGGTGCAAATCGCCAAGCAGGTCGCGCACGCGCTGGTCAAAGGCTGAGTCCTTGACGAAGTGTTGCTTGGCTTCGGTGTCCACAAACCAAAATCGCAAGACATCGGCTTGGGATTGGGCAGGCGTCACGGTGTTGGTCATGGATCGAGTCCCACTTCATAGAGCAAGGGTTCAGTTGTGGCATCATAGCGATGTTCAAAAAAGTCCGTCACCTGAACACCTTGGCTGCCGGGCAAGAAACGCACTTCGCGCTCCAGGCGCTGCTTGGCAATGGCGCGCCCGCTGAGCGTTTTGACCTGAACAATGTAGGGAATTGTTGCGCTGGCCAGTCCTTCGCGCGCTGCAACGCGCAGCGTGATGCGTACAACATGGCGATTTGCGCCCGAGTCGGGCGGGCATTGCAAGCTAATGTCATGAATTTGCGCAATCAGTGTCACACCCTGCTGGTCCCATGTGCGCAGCCGCCCGCCTGCGATGTAGCCCAGCTTGGCGCAACTTGCTTCAGGATTTTTCGTGTCGTTCACTGCGTTGCAAGAGGCCAAAAACAGCGCACCGGCAAACAGCAAACAAAGGCTAGCGAAACGTGTGATGTTCATCATAGCGCTCTTATATCCTGATAGGCGGCGATGCAACAGGCCCTTAAAGGGGTTTTCCAGAGGGCCGTCATGGCCTATAGCAAGCGCCCGGTCAGTGCAATGCACAGGGTGGACCAAAGGCGCGCTTTGCGCTCGGATCGCTGCGTGCGTGTGGGAACATCGGCCTATTCGGCCAGAAAGGACATCGCTATGAGCCAGCCTCGCCCTGTGGATGGCGCGCAAGAGACCAGCGCGCGGCCCTCGCTGACCCTCGTACTTGCCAATCCGCGCGGCTTTTGTGCCGGGGTCGTGCGCGCCATTGATATCGTCGAGCGGGCCTTGGCGAAGTATGGAGCGCCGGTCTATGTGCGTCACGAGATCGTTCACAATCGCTTCGTGGTCGAATCGCTGCGTGCCAAGGGAGCGGTGTTCGTCGAGGAGCTGGACGAGGTGCCGCAGGACGTGCCAGTCATCTTTTCAGCCCATGGCGTGCCTAAATCGGTGCCCGAAGAGGCCTCGCGGCGTGCCTTGCACTATATCGACGCCACATGCCCGCTGGTCTCCAAGGTCCACCGTGAGGCCGAACGCTTTTATGCACAAGGCAAGACCATGATCATGATCGGCCACGCGGGCCACCCTGAGGTGATTGGCACCATGGGCCAACTGCCGCAAGGGGCGGTGGTGCTGGTCGAGACAAGCGAGGATGTGAACGCGCTGCCCTTTGCCGACGGTAAGGCGCTGGCCTATGTCACGCAAACCACCCTGTCGGTGGACGATACGGCCCACATTGTGGCGGCGCTACAGACCCGCTATCCCGACATACAAGCGCCGAAGGCAGAAGACATTTGCTATGCCACCACCAACCGCCAGGCGGCAGTCAAGGACACAGCAACCGACTGCGATCTCTATCTGGTGGTGGGGGCGCCCAATTCGTCCAATTCCAATCGGTTGGTGGAGGTGGCGCGGCGGCACGGGGCGCGTCAAGCGCTGTTGGTGCAGCGCGCCAGTGATTTGGATTGGGCAGCGATTGGCCAGCCTGAACGCGTGGGCATCTCTGCAGGAGCCTCAGCGCCAGAGACCCTGGTTGATGAGGTGATCGACGCCTTCCGCCAGCGCTTTAACGTTGAGATCGAACGCCCGGTCACGCGCCAGGAGAACGTGCGCTTTAATATTCCGCTGGAGCTGCGCGAAACCTCTGCCGGTACGACTGCCAGTGGTTCAGAACAAACCCGCACGCAGGACGCCTAGGCATGGCGCAGGGGGTGGAGATTTGGACGGACGGTGCCTGTTCTGGCAACCCAGGGCCGGGCGGCTGGGGGGCGGTGCTGCGCTTTGGTGCGGCAGAAAAGGAACTGTCGGGCGGTGAGGCGGAGACCACCAACAACCGCATGGAGCTGTTGGCGGCGATCAGCGCGCTGGAGGCACTGACCCGTCCGTGTCAGGTCGATCTAACCACCGACAGCCAATATGTGCGCAAAGGCATGACCGAGTGGCTGGCAGGCTGGAAGGCCAAAGGCTGGAAGACGGCCTCGAAACAGCCGGTGAAGAACCAGGACTTATGGCAACGCTTGGACGCGCTGAATGCCAGGCACGATGTACGCTGGCACTGGGTTAAGGGTCACGCTGGGCACCCAGAAAACGAGCGCTGTGATGCGCTGGCTCGGGCGGAAATTGCCCGCCAGCGGGGGTAGGCTAGGGCCAGAGTGCTGGCCTGGATGGGATCGCGCGCGCTCCAGAAAATCAGTCGAATGGCAGCAAGCAAACCACGCGATTCCGCCCTTGCGCGCGCGCCAGGGCTGTCTCATTTGTTGGCGAATCTTTATGCGATCAGTACGCTTGCAAAGGCGGTGTGCGCGGTATCATGGCCGTGAAACGATGCGGCGAGGAAGGCGGCCACGGCGCCCATGACCGCCGAAAGAAAGCCCTGCATTTAAGACCCTAAGGCTGCCAACTTGGCGGCCGAAAACGCGTCAGCTGCGTTGCCACCGACAGCTCGAGCGCGCAAACCAAGGGGCGCACGGCTTAGGAGGTCGAGTGGACCGTCAGGTGATTGGCGTCCGATGCAGCCCGGCTTTGTACTTGGCAGGTACCCGTACTTGCCGTGTTTGGAAGCGGCCCGTGGCATCCCTGCGCGAGGTCCGAATTCCTAGCCTCACCCGCAGGCCTCACCCGCAGGCCTCAACGATTGGCGAGGGACTGAGCTGCCAAGATCTTGGCCAGGGCCGCGATGCTACCTCCCGGCTTTGAGGCCCTATAGAGCCTTGGGGTGTCGCTCCCTTTGGCGGGTGTGGGACAGGCGCGAGCGGCAGGGTGGCTGGGCTAGCGATCTTGCTTTACCGACTTGGGCGTGCGTTTGAAGACCGTACCACGCTTCTTTTTCTTAACCGGTGCCGATGGCCCCTGCGTAGGTTGGTTGAACAAGCCGAACAGTCCGCCGCTCGTCCCGACTTGCTGGTCTGGCAAAGGCCGCAACGGCGTTAGCGGCGTGGCAGCGGAGCGCGTACCTTGCTCTATTTGACCGGCGCCCTGATAGGCCAGCATCAGCTCGTTTAGCGCCTCTTCGATCTGGGCGTTGGTGGGCGGCTGGCTGAGAACCTGCAGGCGGTTTTCTTTCACATAGCCGCGCTGGCCACGATGCAACACCTGGCAATAGCGCGAGGCGCAGCGACCGACAATGACCCGCGCACTGACCGGAAGAAGCAAGAGCTTTTCAGACTGGCTGGACGCACGGGCATAGAGCGCAGCGCCCGCAGCATTGCGGATGCGCCCCGTGCGTTTGAATTCGCGCCGGATCTCAGCGATCAGTTCGTCGGTGACCTGGCGGCTATCGAGCCAATCCCCACGGCTGGCCAGGGCCTCGTTGAAGGTTGCAGCGAAGATTGGTGCTGCGAGTGCACCGCCGGTCGCGCCGTTGCCGATGCGCTTGGGCGTGTCATAGCCGACATAGACCCCGATCAACAGATCGCCCCAAAATCCAACAAACCAGGCATCTTTGTTGTCGTTGGTGGTGCCAGTCTTGCCAGCGACGGGAACGGTGAGTTGGCTGCGGATACGACGGGCCGTGCCGCGCTGCACCACGTCTTGCATGATGGAGCGCAGTTGATCGACGCTAGTACGCGTGATGCGCACCTGGGGCGAGTTGGCCCAAATTCGCTTGCGGCGCTCAAGCGGTGAGTCGGCCAGGCAATTCTGACAGGTCAGGCGCTTGGTATCCAAGATGCGCTCGCCCTGATGGTTCTCAACGATGTCAATCGTGGTGGGGTAGACGGGCTGGCCGCCATTGGCAATCATGGCATAGGCCCCCACCATGTCCACCATGGTCACAAGTCCGGCTCCAAGCGCGATGGAGAGATTCTTCGGCTGCTTCTCGCCGATGCCAAGGTAGTCAGAATAGGCGCGCACCCGCTTGACGCCCAACTGATAGGCGGTATTGACCGCCGGAACATTGCGCGAGCGATACAGGGCACGGGCCAAGGAGGTTGAGCCCTCATAGCCGCCGTCATAGTTCTTGGGGCTCCAGCGCCGCCCGTTTCCGCTGGGGAAAGATACCGGTCGATCCGAGAGCGTCGAGGAGGGCGAAAAGCCGTTGTTGAGCGCGGTCAGGTAGACGATGGGCTTGAACGAAGAGCCAGGCTGACGCCAAGCCTGCGAGGCACGGTTGAAATTCGAGGTCACATAATCGTAGCCGCCGACCAGCGCCTTGATATGCCCGGTTGTCGGTTGCATGACCACCATCGCGCCGTTCAACTTGGGCTCTTGATAGAGGATATAGGCGCGCTCGCTGTGATCCTTCTCATCCGGGTCAAGCGGCATGACGGTGATGATGTCGCCAGGCTTGAACACACGGCTTGCACTTGTGTTGCCCGAGCGCGTCCAGCCCAAGGACGAGGACGGGATGCGCCCACGGCGCGTATCGGCAAGCTGGATGGTCGCAAAGCGCGAGCTGGTCTCCAGCACGATAGCGTGCGCGACCTCATGCTGGGCCTTGATGTCTGGCTGAGTTGCCAGCCGGACCCGCCAGCGGTCTTTCTTCAGATTGACGTGATCGACAGGACCGCGCCAGCCATTCTTGCGATCGTATTTTTCCAAAAAGCGGCGAAAGATAATCTCGGCGCGTTTTTGCAGGTGGTCATCAACTGTGGTCACCACCTTAAGCTTGCCTTCGAACACCAAGTCTGCGCCCAGCAATTCGACCAGCTCGCGTTTGACCTGATCGTCGAAATAGTTGCGTGCAACGCGCTCTTGCAACAATTCGTCCTTCACTGCTGGATCATAGCTGAGGGGTTTCAGCTTGGCGCGCAGGCCTTGCAGGCGGTTGACGTATCCGTTTTCCACCATCTGGTCGATGATCCAGTCGCGCCGCTCCTTGGCCCGATCCTTTTTCTTTGGGTTGGCGTAAGTCGAAGGGGCCTTGGGCAAAGAGGCCAAGAAGGCGGCTTCTTCGATGGTTAGCTCTGACATGGGCTTAGAGAAATAGACCGCAGCTGCGCGCTTTATTCCATAGGCGCCACGGCCGAAATAAAGATCGTTGAGGTAAATCTCCATAATGCGCGGCTTGTCGAACTTCTCTTCGATCCGCAGCGCGATCAGGGCCTCGCGGGCTTTGCGGCGCACGGTGCGGCTGGCATCGGTGTAGCGGCGCTTTGCGAGCTGCTGGGTGATGGTTGAAGCGCCCAACAAGCGCTCGCCCGATCCCGCCCGCACGACGTTTTGCAACATGGCGCGCGCGAAGGCCACCGAGTCCACACCGTCATGTTCCCAAAAGCGTTTGTCCTCGGCGGAGGTCATGGCATCCATGACCAGCTTGGGGATCTCATCGATCGTGGCAAACTCGCGGTTCTCGCGGAACAGGCTGAGGCGGCGCTCACCTTGTTGATCGACCACGGTGGTAATGCCCGGCGCGAAATAGCGATCCAGGTCTTCGACCGATGGCAGGTCTGCTGTAAGGTTAAGCCACCCCAAAAGTGCGGCGAGGAGATATTCCATCGGGGTTTAGATCCCTAACTTGCACACCGCCTTCGATGTGCTGACTATAAAACAGTGTATCATTGGGTTCGGGACAGTCCCGAGTCCCCGCGGCACCTTATGGTGCTCTGGTTGGCGGCAAGTTTAAAAGCGCGGCGACGCTTTGACTTGAAGCTTGCTCCTTTGCTTTATAAACAGCTAGAGCCAGCATAAGGGAATTTTATGACGATTACACAGCAATTTGACTCAAGCCACTTTGCCTTTGTGGCGCAGCTTTGTGACTTGGCGCGTCAAACGGCTTTGACCTATTTCCACAGCCCGCTGGAGGTCGACCACAAGAGTCCCGAGCAACCCGTCACCATCGCCGATCGCAGCATCGAACGCGCCATGCGAGAGCGAATCGAGGCGGCCTTCCCTGGCGATGGCATCTTTGGCGAAGAGTACGGCAAGACCGCAAGCCAAACCGGTCGCACATGGGTGCTGGATCCCATCGACGGCACCAAAGCCTTTATTACAGGCATGCCGACCTTTGCTTGCTTGATTGCCTTGTATCAAGAAGGCGAGGGTGTGGTGCTGTCGGCGATTGAAATGCCGGGCCTCGGCGAGCGCTGGCTTGCGGCCAAGGGGCAAGGCAGCTATTGGTTCAAGCCAGGCCTGGCACCGGAACGTTGCCAAGTGCGCAAGGCGGCCAGCCTGGCCGAGAGCCTGATTACCTCGACCACCATTGACATGTTTCATGGCGACGACTTGCGCGCCTACCAGGCGCTGTGCAGCCATTTGGTAGGGCGGCGCTTTGGCGGGGACGCTTACGGCTATGGCTTGTTGGCCTCCGGCTTCTTTGATTTCGTGATCGAAGCCGACCTTCAACCCTACGACTATCTGGCGCCAAGCTTGGTAATTGCGGAGGCAGGAGGGCTAATGACCGATTGGCAGGGTGGGGCTCTTGGCCTTGGCGGTGATGGCCGTGTCTTGGCAGCTGGCAGCGCTGAGCGCCACGCTGACGCCCTATCAAAACTGGCTTCAGATCACGCAAAATAAGAAAATATGCGATCCTAGGTTGCAGTTTGCGGTTTTGCAGCCGCAAAAACGGCAATTTGGCGGCTGGCTGTTGTCAGTCTTGCAGCCTTAAGTAGAGTAGCTTCCAGATTTATAGGTTTCTTGCTCGTCTGGAACTCATTTCATGTTTCGCATTTCTAAGTCACTGCTTCTGGGCTCTGTTCCCTGTCTGCCTCGTCGTCTGGCTGCTACCGCTGTATGCGCGGGCAGCTCGGCCTTGGCCCTGGCAAGTGGCGCTGGTTTGGCTCAAGCCGCCGACATTCACACAGTCCTTTCAAGCATGGCAGCTGGCAGTTACTCTGCGGGCTATACGACGCTGCGCAGCGACTATCAGAGCCTGTCCGGCTCCGCACAGACCCAAGCGGCAGCACAGCTCAGCCCGGCCATCTATGATGCCTTGTTCGATTCGGTCTTCTCCAATCGCGAGATGTTGCATGACGTGATCGGTCGAACCTCAAGCCAGGGAACCGGTGCACGCTTCCTAGAAGGGTTGCCCAGCGCGTCCGCCGACGACTGGGCGGACGAAGACCTTGCAGCTCTGGAGCTGTGGGGAGAGCAGGCAACTTCGTTTGACACCTGGTCGGCGTCGCTGAACCCAATCTATCAATTGGTCGGATTTGATGCTCAGCCCAACCCGGCGACCCAAGTTGGCGTATCCACCGGCATTTGTCAGGACGCCTTTGGCTCTTACCCCTGTACGCGCGGTGTCATTCAAGGCAGCCAAGCGCCAGCACCGCAACCGCCCATTCCCCAGCCGGGCGGCGGGTTGGTACCCTATGGTCTGAACAGCGGTCCTGTCGCTGGGCTTGGCCTTGCATCGCCCTATCCCATGATGGGCTACCCCATGCCAGGAATGGTGCCAGGAATGGTGCCCGGCATGATGCCCGGTATGGCTCCCGGCATGACCCCAGGTATGACCCCAGGTATTCCGGGCGTCACCTGGCCAACCTTCCCGACCAATCCAGTTCTGGCTCCGGTCACTCCGGCAACAGGTGTAGCCGCGACAGGTGTGGCCGCGACAGGCGCGACCCAGCCAGTCCCAACAGGGCAGGCACCGCAAACGCCTGCGCCCGCCACAGGGCTGCCACAGCAGCAGCCCGCTCAGCCCGCCAGCCCCGATCAGCAGCAGGGAACGGATCAAGCGCAAACCAGCCAACCCGCGGCGTCAACACCATCGGATGCGGGCGCGACGCCCTTGGCTCCGATCCAGACCCAAGGGCAATTCCAACCGCTACAGCAGCCAAACCTGCCGCCCGCAGCCCAACAGCCTGCGCCGCGCCAGAACGTTCGGGCACAGCAGCCGCGACCCTCTTTGTTGCAGCGAATGTTCAATCCGCGCGGTCGTGAGCGCCAGCCCGCAGTCCAATCGCGTCAGGCATTTGCGGGACAAGATGCAGCCACGTCGGTCTACGTCGCGCCCTTTTATCTCAACCGCCAGTCAGACGATCAAAGCAACAGCCTGGGCCACGATGAATCTGGCTTTGGCGTCATGGTCGGCGCTGACCACAAGTGGTCGCCCCAGTTGTCCAGCGGCTTGGGCGCTTCCTACCTGACCAGCGAGTTGGACAGCAGCTATTTGAACGCTTCTGGAAGCATGCAGGGCTACGGCGTTAGTGCCTACTCGCACTTCGAAGGCGACGAGCTATTCTTCGATGTCAAAGCGTCGGGTAACTTCACCGCCAGCTCGGTCAAGCGCACCATTAGTCTGTCAACCGGCTTTAGCGATGTCGCGAAGGCCTCGCCAAACATGATTTCGGGCGCAGTTTCCGGAAAAGCCGGCATTTCCGTCTTGGACATGTTCAGCAGCGAGCGTTGCTTGAGCTGCCTGGCCCAAGACACTGATATACGGCCCTACTTTGGGCTCACCTTGCAGGGCGCGCGTATGGACAGCTTCACTGAAGCAGCCAGCGGTGGCAGCTCCTTGCAGGTGGAAGCAGAGACCGCTTGGGCCGTTGACTATGCCCTGGGCGTGTCGGTGGATACAAACATCGCCCTTGGACCCGTGATGGTCGTGCCCAACATGGACGTGTCCTATCACTACGATTGGCAGCAAGACCGCAGTTTCTCGGCGGCCTTTACTGGTCAGCCTTCAACCAGCTTTACCTACGACGGCCGTTCGCTCGATGGCTCCAGCTTGGGCTTGGGCGTAGGCGTGGATGTCATCTCCAGCGGCGTGGTGGATGGTTACATGCGCTACGACGGTCAGTACCGCATCGGCGGTACGCAGAACACAACGCATGTCACAAGCTTTGGCTTGCGCTTGAACTTTTAACCAGGAGTTGTGACGGCTAGTAGAACTTAAGCTGTTATAACGAAACGATTTAAACTTTGATTAGAAAGGTAATCGCTATGACCTGAGGGACGAAAGAATGTGGCAAACTATCTTAAGTTGAGCCCATTTCTTCTATTTTAGATCACATCTCGGCTCAATTTAAGCGATAGCAAGGGCCAAGATCGACACGTTTTCAAGATCCCGCTTTCCTTCTACCCCTTTCGCTGCAAGCGAGGGCCCATCCCGCACCGGGATACCAAGGGGAAGCCACGCATTTTTTGGGAGATTTCCATGCGGTACCCGTTGTGGCTGACAACAGCCCTGCTCGTAGTTTGTGCTGGCGCAGGTCAGGCAAACGAGACCCTGAACCAAGCGCAAGCCCAGGCAGCGCAGATGCAAGCTGCGCAGTTGCAAGCAGCGCAAATGCAATATCAAAACCAGGCCTACATGGCAGCAGCCCAGCAGCAAACTCAGCAAGTGCAGATGCCTGCCATGGCTGGCTTTGCTGGCGCTGGCGCTATGCCACAGGGCGCTGGTGATGCCGCGTCTATGGCGCAGTATTTCATGCCTTCGACCTACGCTGGCTACGCGGGTTACAATCCCTACGCCTACATGTACAGCGGCTATGGAACCATGGGCTATTATCCCTATTACGGCGGCATGCCACAGCAACAGCAGCAGGGGGCAGCAGGCTCAGGATCAGCGTCATCTGACGCGACCAAGTCAGAGGATATCGATCGGATCGTAGACGACATCGTCGAAAGGATCGCCGAAAAAGTGCCGAAGGCCCCCGAGGTTGTCACGCCTCCAACGCCGCAGCCCCCTCAGGTGCGCGTCGAGGTTCGTGACGTCGTGCGTACAGTGCCTGAGCGGTCAGTCCCCTACATCGGCATCAACGGCCAGGCTACCATGTGGGCGCCCTTCGATTATCGCTTTACAGACATTCCACTTTGGAGCCCAAGTTCTATCTACTACGGTAAAGGCAAGCCCAATGGTTACGGCTATGGCGGTCAAGGCGTCCTGGGTTTCGAGTGTTGCCGCTTGGGGCCAAATTCACGCACAAAATTGCGCTTTGAGGGTGAGGTTGGTTACAACCGATATGGCTCGCGCGACGTCGATGCAATCAACATCGGTCCAGATCTAACCTTGGGAACGGCAGACGACCGTCTTGAGGACCTTGATGGTGAGATCGCTGTCTGGTCCGGCGCTGCGAACTTCTATTTGGACTATGGCGTTGGCGCTTTGCACCCATATGTCGGAGTTGGTGTCGGTGGCGCGATGGGTGTTCTGGATATTAAATCCAAGGCCGATCCAAATATCGACCTTCGCGACACAGCCTATATGGCGCAAGCAATGGTCGGAGCCAGCGTTGATATTGGTGCCAATCTGGCGGTCAATATGGGTTATCGCTTCCGCAACTTTGGTGAGTTCGGCGATTATGAACGCGCGGACAACTACTATTGGGATTTGGAGCTGGATCAAGTCCATGCCTTCGAGGCTGGCTTGCGCATCAAGTTCTAAGCAGGCGCATGCATCACACCAAGGAAAGGGGAGCCCAGAGGCTCCCCTTTTTTGTTGCCACGTCGCTGCGGCTTCAATGCTGGCACATAAGGCCATTGAACCGCCCCTATCAAAGGGCTAGACCCTGCCTATGTCCGGATTGCTCCATCTCTTGACCATGCGCCTTCGTCGAGACCGCCAGCCCCTGTTTGTGGCTGTGGTCGCGGTGGTCGTTGGCGTGTTGGTGGGATTGGCGGCGGTCGGTTTCATCAAGCTCTTGCAAGGCTTCCAGCTCGCCTTTTTCGGCATTGATTCGCGCTACCTTGCCTCGAACTTGCGCCAGGCCATGGCGGACAATGTTTGGGTCAAAGTCACCGTTGTGCTGGTGCCCTTGATCGGCGGTCTGCTGGTCGGCCTGCTCACCAGACTCACCATGCCAGACGGCAGGCCCCAAGGCATCGCTGATGTGATCGAGGCCAACGCCATGCGAGGAGGCCATCTGTCAAGCCGGGTTGGTTGGCAAGCTGCCTTGCTGGCGGCACTGTCGATGGGGTCGGGGGCCTCGGTCGGCCGCGAGGGACCGATTGTCCATTTCGGCGCCTCTATTGGTTCGCTGGTCGCGCGGACCTTGCACCTGACCCGTCACCATGCCCGTACCATGCTCACTTGCGGCGTGGCGGCGGCGATAGCGGCCTCTTTCAATGCGCCGCTTGCCGGGGTGTTTTTCGCGCTTGAGGTGGTGATCGGCCACTATGGCTTTGCCGCCTTTGCTCCCATTGTCTTGTCGGCAGTCAGCGCGACGGCGGTCAGCCGCTTCTTGCTGGGCGATGAGACCGCCTTCGTCATTCCATCGCAGACCATTGCCAATGTATTGGAGACCCCGGCTTTCATGTTGTTGGGGGTCGCCAGTGGCATCGTCGCCCTGATCTTTATGGCCAGCGTCCGCCTGGCCAAGCGTGGTTTTGCACGTTCGGGCATCCCCTTGGCGTTGCGCCCTGCCGTAGCGGGCTTTTTGCTAGGGCTTATCGCGCTGGCGCTGCCCGAAGTCCTGGGGGTCGGCTATGAGGCCACTGACATGGCGCTTCACGGCCAGCTTGGCTTCTCCTTGGCGTTTGCCTTGTTGCTGGTCAAGATTTTGGCCTGCGCGCTGTGCTTGGGCGCGGGCTTCAGCGGCGGCGTTTTCGCCCCGGCCCTGTTCTTGGGCGCTATGCTGGGAACAGCCTTTGGCGCTGTCGCTGTCTCGCTGGTGGATGTGCCGACCTCGGCGCTGCCGGTCTACTCCATGGTTGGCATGGCCGCCGTGGGCGCGACGGTCTTAGGCTCGCCCATCTCCTCGATATTGATGCTGTTCGAGCTGACGGGGGAATACTCGCTGTTGCTGGTTGTGATGGTGGCGGTGGTGATGGCCGTGTTCGTCACGCGATTGGCCGACATTCATTCCTTTTTCACCAGCCAGCTTGAGGATCGCGGCATTTTCGTTAAGGACGGGCACGATGTCTCGGTGCTGGAGCGCGTTTCGGTTGGCAGCATCATGGATCAGCAGGTCTGGACCTTGCCACCGGATGCGGACATGGTAACCGTGAAGCAGGCGCTTTTGACCTCAAACTGGGGGCGTTTGTGCGTGCTGGACGATCAGCATCGCTTGCTGGGGGTCATAAGCCTGACCCATGATCGAGACCGGCTGGAGGAAGAGGCGCTCACCGCCGGCGAGCTGGCCCACGATGGACCTTATCTGACACCAGACATGACCTTGGCCGACGCTGTGCGGGTGTTGCGCAATTCTGACGAAGCCCACATTCCGGTGCTCAATTCTGAAGCGGTTCGCATCGTCGTCGGTCAGGTCCATGAGCATGATCTCAACCACGCCTACCATCAGGCGCTCTTGTCCCACGAGGGCTACGACGACATAGAACGCGTCTATCAAACAGAGCGGCGACGTTAAAGGCGCAACAAAGGCGAGCTGGGAACAAGGCGCAGGCCTACGCGCGTCGCAAACGGACGCCTGGCATGTCGAGCTGGGCGAGTGCGGAAGGTAAGGGCGGGCTTTATTGGCGACCAATAAGAAACCAAGGGAGCGAAATCTATGACGCCGGACATCCGCAAAATCATCACGATTGATGAGGAGACCTTGATCGAAGGCGAGAAGGCGGCGGCTTCGCCCTTGCGGCTATTTGCCGTGGCGGCAGTGGTGCGTAATCCTTGGGCCGGGCGTTTTGTCGAGGATCTCAAGCCTGAAATTCAAGCCTACGGCCCGATCCTGGGGGAACAGCTCACCCAGCGCATCATTGCGCTGGCTGGCGGCGGGGATGCCATTGAGGCTTACGGCAAGGCAGCGGTCGTGGGGCTTAGCGGTGAAATCGAGCACGGCTCGGCGCTGATCCACACCTTGCGCTTTGGCAATTTCTATCGCGAGGCGGTGGGGGCCAAGTCCTACCTAGCATTTGCCAACACCCGCGGCGGAGCCAACGCACCGATCCACGTTCCTTTGATGGACAAAAACGATGCGGGGCGGCGTTCACACTATCTGACCATGCAGTTTTCGATTCCGGATGCACCGTGCGACGATGAAATCGTTGTGGTGCTGGCGGGCTCAAACGGTGGCCGCCCGCATCATCGGATCGGCGATCGTTATCAAGACCTGAAGGACTTGGGCCACGACCTTAACAATCCTGCGGGCGTCTAGTCCATGGGTGTCAGCTTGCAGCGTCAGCACACCTCGGCGGGCCTAGCCTACCATCGCTGCGGCCCGAGCCAGGCTGCGGTCAGCCTGGTGCTGGTGCACGGCGTCGGATTGCGCTTGGAGTCCTGGCTGCCGCAGATCGAAGCCTTGAGCCAGCGCTATGACGTTATCGCTCTGGACCTGCCCGGCCATGGCGCATCGGCGCGGCTGACCGACACCCGACCGCGTTTGGGAGCCTACGCAGAGGCTTTGGTCGAGGGCTTAGCGGAACTTTGCCCGCAGCCCTTCTATCTCATAGGGCACTCGCTGGGTGCGCTGATCACGCTGGAGTTCGCGGCGCGTTGGCCGGAGCGCTTGCTTGGTTTTACCGCCTTATCGGCCATCTACCAGCGCGACGAGGCCGCTCGGCAGGCGGTGATGGCCAGAGCTGAAGCCTTGCAACACGCCGCCGAGCAGGGGCAGGTTGCCGACCCCGAGCCCACCTTGCAGCGTTGGTTTGGCCACGCCAACACGCCAGATTTGGAACGCTGGGCTTCAGAGTGCCGAACGTGGCTGACCCAAGCAGACGGGCAGGGAAGTGCTTTGGGCTATGCACAGGCCTATCATACCTTTGCGCGGCAGTACGGGCCTGCGCCGGAACAGGTCGCGCAGTTGACTACGCCCTGCTTGTTTGCCACCGGCGCGTTGGATCCCAACTCGACACCTGCGATGAGCCAGGCTCTGGCAAGGGCCGCGCCGCAAGGGCAAGCTTTGGTGCTGCAAGGCGCGGCGCACATGGCACAACTGACCCACAGCGCAGACCTTCTCAAAGGCTTGAGCGCGCATCTGGACACAATCGTAAATACCAACCAAAGTGCTGCCTTGGGGGCGGGGCTGCACACATGATGCTCTAGCAAAAAGGATTAATCGTATGGAGCTGTCGCTTTTCGTACATATGGAACGCCCCTGGTCAGACCCAGGTCGGCAGCCCAGCTTTCGCCAGGCCTACCAAGACGTCCTTGAGCTTTGCTTGACCGCAGATCAGGGGCGCATGGACAAGGTTTGGACCGGCGAACACCACGGCATGGACTTCACCATCGCGCCCAACCCTTTCTTGAATTTGATTGATCTGGCGCGGCGCACCCAGCACGTGCGCCTTGGAACCTCGACCCTGAACGCGGCTCTTTGGAACCCAATCAAGGTCGCGGGCGAGGCGGCTATGAGCGATCTGATCATGGATGGCCGCCTTGAATTGGGGCTGGCGCGCGGGGCTTACAGCTTTGAATATGAACGCTTTGATGCCACCTTGGACGCCTGGCAAGCTGGGCAACGGCTGCGTGAAATCGTGCGCTGTGTCAAAGGTCTGTGGGCGGGCGATTATGCTCACGAAGGCGAATTCTGGCAGTTCCCGACCACCACCTGTATTCCGCAGCCAGAGCCCGGCAAGGAGCCGCCGATCTGGATAGCAGCGCGTGACCCCAACTCGCACGATTTCGCGGTGGCCAACGGCTGTAACGTCAAGGTGACGCCGCTGTGGAAAGGCGTTGAAGAAGTGCAAGACCTGATGGGCAAGTTCCAGACCGCCTGTGCTGCCCACCCGCAAGCCAAGCCTAAAATCCTGTTGCTGCATCACGTCTATGTCGCCAAGGACGAGGCGGATGCGCGGCGCGCGGCCACGACGCTGCACCAGTGGTACACCACTTTTGGCGCTTGGTTCCAGAACAAGCGACCCGTGGTGCAAGGCCAGATCGAGCCGCTAACCGCCGAGGACTACGCCATCAATCCGCTGGGCAGCGTTGACGACATCTTGGCAACCCAGGTGATCGGCACGGCCGCCCAAGTGCAGGACCGCTTGGCGCTGTATCAGGACATGGGGTATGACGAATTCGCATATTGGAGCGACAATGGCCTGAGCCACGCGGACAAGATGGGCTCACTCGAGCGCTTTATTGAGCAGGTCATGCCAGCCTTTCGCTGACCGCCTTGCAACAGGAGACATACGCCATGGAACAGTTTCAGCTCTACATCGACGGGGCGTTTTGCGAGGCTGCCAGCGGTGCGCGCATGACCAGCGTCAACCCGGCAAATGGCCAGGTCTGGGCGGAATTTCCAGCCGCAGGGGCTGATGACGTTGAACGGGCGGTGGCGGGTGCCAAGCAGGCTCTGAACGATCCGGCTTGGCGCGGCCTGACGCAAACCGCACGCGGCAAACTGCTCTATCGGTTGGCCGAGCTGATCGAGGCACAGGCCGAGGCGCTGGGCTTGATCGAGGCGCGCGACAGCGGCAAGTTGCTGGCGGAGACAGCGGGCCAGGCGCGCTATGTCGGCGATTATTATCGCTACTTCGCGGGGCTGGCGGACAAGATCGAAGGCGCAACCCTGCCCATCGATAAGCCCGACATGTTTGTCTTCACCGAGCGCGAACCCATAGGAGTCGTGGCGGCCATCGTGCCCTGGAATGCCCAGATGTTTTTGACGGCGACCAAACTTGGCCCAGCCCTGGCCGCTGGTTGCACGGTGGTGCTGAAAGCAGCGGAGGCTGCGCCCTGCACTATGTTGGCCTTTGCCAAGCTGATCGACCAAGCGGGCTTCCCGCCGGGTGTGGTGCAGGTCATCACCGGCGATGCTGAGGGCTGTGCCATTCCGCTGACCCGTCATCGCGATATCGATCGCATCGCCTTTACCGGTGGACCTGAGACCGCAGCGCATGTGGTGCGCAACTCGGCAGAGAGCTTTGCCGTCACCAGCCTCGAGCTGGGCGGCAAGTCGCCTTTGTTGGTGTTTGAAGATGCCGACCTTGACAGCGCGGTCAACGGCTTGATCGCGGGCAACTTTGGTGCTTCGGGCCAGTCGTGTGTGGCGGCAACGCGCGGCCTGGTGCAACGCTCGGTCTTTGATCAGGTGGTGGCCATGATCGAGCAGCGCTGCGCGGCGCTGGTGGTGGGCGACCCGGCTGACGCGGCGACCCAGATTGGCCCGCTCTGCACTCAGGATCAGATGGACCGCATCGCTGACACACTGGCCAAAGCGCAGGCCCAGGGCGCGCGCATCGTCTTTGGCGGCAAGGCCTTGGATCGACCCGGCAACTACATGGCCCCGACGCTAGTGGTCTGCCCGACGCCAGAAATCGAGACCCTGACCGTCGAGATGTTTGGCCCGGTCATGTCCTTGCTGCCCTTCGACGATGAGGCCGAGGCGATTGCCCTGGCCAATGACAGCGACTTCGGGCTGGGATCGGGCGTCTTTACGCGGGACTTGGCGCGGGGGCATCGCGTGGCCAAAGCCATGCGCGCGGGCATTTGTTGGGTAAATACTTATCGCGCGGTGTCGCCGATTGCGCCTTTTGGCGGGCTCAACCGCTCTGGCTATGGCCGTGAGGCCGGGATCGACAGCATCCACGACTATACCCGCACCCGCACGACCTGGATCAATCTGTCCGACGCCCCGATGGCCAACCCCTTTGTTATTCGCTGATCTTACGAGGTCGCCCAAGCATGCAAGCCTTTCCGATTTCCGACAGTTCGCCCATTGAGCACAGCGCGGAGCTGCCGAGCTCAGCCGATGTCGTGGTGATCGGCGCTGGCGTTGTTGGGGTCTGCACAGCTCTGTTCCTGGCGCGCGCGGGCGCAAAGGTCCTGCTGTTGGAAAAGGGCCGGGTGGCGGGCGAGCAGTCCTCGCGCAACTGGGGCTGGATTCGCGTCACCGGTCGCGACTTGGCCGAGGTTCCAATCGCACTCGAAGCGCAAGAGCTTTGGAAAAGCTTGGCTGAGCAGGTCCAAGGCGATATCGGCCTGGCCCAGAAGGGCGTCGCCTATTTGGCAGACACTGAGGCTGATCTGAAGGAGTTCGGCCACTGGTTGAAAGGGGCCAAGCCTTTGGGCGTCACAAGCCAGATTTTGGACGCGGCGGCAACCCAAGCCTTGATCCCAACGGCGGAACGGGACTGGAAGGGCGCTATGTGGACCCCAACAGACATGCGCGCCGAGCCCTTTGTCGCTGTCCCCGCGATTGCCCGCTTGGCGGCGCAAGAGGGAGCCTTGATCCGCGAAGCCTGCGCCGTGCGCGCCATCGAGACCGAAGCCGGACGCGTTAGCGCGGTGGTCAGCGAACACGGGCGCATCGCCACCAACGCGGTTGTGCTGGCGGGTGGCGCTTGGTCGTCGTTGCTGTTGCGCAAACACGGTATCAGCCTGCCGCAGCTCTCGGTTCGCTCGACTGCGGGTCGTACCACCCCAGGGCTTGAGGTGTTTTCGGGCAACGCTGTGGATGGCAGGGTGGCCTTTCGTCGGCGAGCGGACGGCGGCTACACCATCGCTCAAGAGGTGCGCTGCGACCTCTATATTGGGCCCGACGCCTTTCGCGCCTTGCGCTATTTTGTGCGCAGCCTTTTGCGTCGCCCCGCGCCGGTCTCCTATCGTTTGGCGGCTCCGAATGGCTACCCAGATTCTTGGACGGTACAGCGCAATTGGCGCGCCGACCAGCCGTCGCCGTTTGAGAAAATCCGCGTGCTCAATCCGCCTCCCAATCAGGGGGCCATATCAAAGGCGCTGGCGTTCTTCCGTCAGACCTTCCCTGATATGGCTGAGACTGAGTTGGTGCAGGCTTGGGCGGGGATGATCGATTTTATGCCCGATATGGTGCCGGTTGTTGACCAGGTGGCCGCCATGCCTGGTCTTACCGTGGCGACGGGTATGACTGGGCACGGGTTTGGCATCGGCCCCGCCTTTGGTCGCATCGCTGCGGACTTGGTGCTGGGCAAGGCGCCTGGCCACGACATGCACCGTTTTCGGTTTGCCAGGTTTTCTGACGGCAGCCGCCTGCGACCTGGTCCGGGGCTGTGAAGCTCGGCTAGGCGCTCAGCGCTGCGTCCAGATCTGCAATGATATCCTCGGGGTCTTCCAGGCCAACCGACAAGCGAAACACCCCGTCGCCCGCAAAGTCGCGGTAGGCCGCTAGGTTCGCGCCTTCCAGGTGGAAAGAACTGTCCATCAAAGTTTGCGTCGGCATCCAGAAAATGAGGCTGCGGTGGTGGCCCAAAGACACGGCATAGTGGACAATCGACATGCGTTCGATCATGCGCTCTGCCAAGGCCTGTCCGGTGGCTGCATCCGCGACCTGAAAGGCCATCATGCCAGAAAAATTCTGCATTTGCCTTTGCGCCAAGGCGTGCTGCGGGTGGCTGGCGAGGCCGGGATACAAGACTTTTGTGACGCTTGGGTGCGCCTCCAGAGCCTGGGCAACCGCCATGGCCCCGCGCTGATGGGCCTCCATGCGCAGCGGTAACGTGGCCGCGCCGCGCCCGATCAGCCAGGCGTTGAAGGGCGAAAGAATGCCGCCGTGATGGATGGCCGCTTCCATGCGCAAGCGGTCGATCAGCGCGCGCGATCCGGCGATGGCTCCGCCCAGAGCATCGCCATGACCGCCAATATACTTGGTGATGGAGTGCAGAATGAGATCGACCCCCAGCCCTGCGGAATCCTGGCCCAAGGGCGAGGCAAATGTGGCATCGCAGGACAGCAAGCCCCCGCAAGCATGGATTCGATCAGCCAGCGCGCGCAAATCGCACAAGCGCATAATGGGATTGCAGGGGCTCTCGGCGTGGATCAGCCTTGTGTTCGGGCGCAAGGCAGCATCAACAGCGTCCAGGTCGCTCAGGTTGACCAAGCTGACCTCAATGCCAAAGCGTGGCAAGGTCTCGCGCGCCAGCTCGGCAACGCCCGCATAGCAGACATCCGAGATGATGCAGTGGTCGCCGGCGCTCAAAAAAGTCAGAAACATGCCCGTGGCCGCCGCCATGCCAGAGGCAAAGCAGAGGCAGGCTTCTACGCCTTCCATGCCAGCGATTTTGGCCTCCAGCGAAGCCACGTTGGGGTTGCCCCAGCGCGCATAGACGTGGCGATGGGGATCATCGCTCATGTCGTGGGCCGAAAAGCCTGCGACCTGCTCGGCGACAAAGGTTGATGAAATGATCAGGCTGGGTGCTGAGGCACCCGTGACGGGATCTGGCTGCTCGCCGCCATGGATGGCTTGGGTCTGGCGTCCCGTCGAGCGCCCTTGGGCAGGTCTCGTCGCCAGGCTAGGTGCGTCTTTGTCAAGGCCTGCTTGATGCGCGGCAGGAGAGTTGGGCGGGGTCTGGCGGGCCATGGATCGGTCTTTCTTTGCTGCTTGCCTTGGACGCATGCCTGGATAGTTGCTATAGCTTAACGGCGAGGCAAGCCCGGAATGCCTGAGTCGTGGATAAAGCGCAGGCCAGGCTCATGGTTGCTTGCGAGCGCGTGCGCTGGCTGCCAATGTCACGCGAACCCATGACCGCCAGCACGCTGGCCCAGCGAAGGAACCCGCATGTCGCCGCACCCCGCGTCTGACAAAACCCAACCCAAGGCCGAGACATCGAGTGAGGTTTCGGGTCGCACCCGCGTGGTTGAAGCTGGCCAAGCCGAGCACGACACTTGGGCCGTGGCGCGCTTTGAGGAAGATGAAGAGCAGGGCACGCGCATGGTGCGTATCAATACTGCGATGCTCGCGCGACGCGGGAAGCGCCACTTTGCAATCCGCTTGGGATTAGCGGTTCCAGGCTGCCCCTGGCTGGCAGAGGGCGAGGAAAGCGCTGAAGCCCTGGAGCTGGAAGCGCAAATTCATGCCTACATGTTGCAGAACAAGGCGGGCGTCCTGCCCGTGATCGTCTGTGAATCAGACATACGCGAGTATATCATCTATCTGACAGAGACAGAGGCGGGCGAAGCGCTGGTGGAGCGCTTGTCCAAGGATCATCCCGACCTGGAGCTGCACTACTATATGGCGCGCGACCCGGAGTGGGAGGCCTATTGGGCCCTGGCCGACAGTTTGGGTTTGTTGGATGGCGAGCCGGTCGAAGGACTGGCGCATATCGCGAGCTGCTAGCGCAAAGCCCGAGCAAACGCCGTCGATTGTGAAGGTGATCTCACGTCAAGCTTAGGTGGCGCGAACCATGCACGCATGCGCGTATCACGCAAAGGCCGGTTGCTCGGAGCCTTCAAAGGGTTAGCGCTGCTTAAGGGTTAGCGCCGCTTAAGGGTTAGCGCCGCTTGGGGAAGAAACGCAAAGCAACCGCCGAACCGGCGATGATCGCGCCAAACACCACCATTGATCCCGTCGACATCAGCGACATGCCCGTCAGACCTTGCCCCAAAGAGCAACCAAGCGCCGCAACACCGCCAAATCCCATTAGGATGGCTCCCAAGCCATAGCGCAGGGGTTCGGTCTCGCGCCCAAAGCCGTCGAAGTAGAGCCGACCGCCGATCAGTGCCGAGACAAAGCTGCCGCCCAAGGTGCCAAGCATGAGGCAGACGCCGTAGTTTGGGGCAATGCTGGAGGCAATGGTCACATACTGCAAAAGATTGGCCGCAGGGTTGGTGAAGTTCATCGACTGCGGTTGCAGCAGGCTGAAGCCATCATCCGCCAGGGAGGTGGTGATCCACCAGCCAAGGGGCACCATCAGCCCGACCAGTAGGCCATAAACCAGATCACGGATATAGGCCTGTCGGCGCAGCGCAGCGATCACCACGAACAGCCCTAAGACCGCAATCAAAGCAACGGGGTAGTAGACTGACAGGTCGGACAGCAGGGGTGCGGGGCTGGATTGCGCACCCAGCGACTGCAGCCAAACCCGCAAGGGCGACAGCACGCCAGTCATGCTGGCGTATGCGGTTAGCGAGAAAAGGATCAACACCCACAAGGAGCGCAGGTTCCCGCGGCTGGTCAAAACCGTGATGCGGGAAACACAGCCGCCTGCCAACGCCATGCCAAAGCCAAACATGAGCCCGCCGACCACGAGGGATATGGGAGCAAAGCGCGCCGTCTTTTGCAGAGCCTCTTCAGTATTGATCCAGCTCAAAGACTCAGCCAGTTGAGTGACCAGTATGGCAGCAATCACTGCGGTGAAAAATTGTGTGGTGCGACTGCCGGGACGGAACATCTCTGTACGTCGGTTTGGGGTTACCCATTCTTCGACGGCCGCCCTAAGGCAAAAGCCGCCCCGTTCAGCCGCGAAACCAAAGACAGCTCCAAGCGCGAGGGCGGAAATCAACACCCAAAACACGGCCTCGTCGAACGAGGGCAGACTTTCAAACATTTGCGTCCTTCTCTTCGTTTTGTCATGCTCAACGGCACTCACCCCTTTGGTATCGCAAAGAGAGTGTTGGAACGGCTAACCTCCCATGGCGCTACCTGGGGGCTTGCGTATTCGATTTATCGAATATAAAAGGGGAGGATTAACCCCGATTTTACCCGAAATTATCCCCTAAGATATGAGGAGGAATACACACATGGCAAACAATAACTCACGACCAATCATAAGTGTAAACGGGGTGCTGGCCGCGGCCTTGCTGCTAGCCATCCTGTTCTGGGGGTTTCGCACGGTTCTTTTGAATGATCTGGGCGTATCGACCCACAACGCGGCTGGCGACGATCACGCAGCGGTTGTCCCCGTTGCGGCTGAAGCCCCCGCAGCCCAGCCCGAAAGCCCCAGCGTGCCCATGGCGGCGCCTCAGATCGCCGAGGTTGCAGAGCCTCAGAGTGAGTTTGCGCCAGACGGTTACACGGTGTTTGATCAAGGCGCCTATCAGCAATTGGCCGCTGCGGGTGTGAACTGGCAGGCCGACTACCAAGCCCCCGATTTTGACGCCGCACGCGGCGACGGCATGGCGGCTCCGATCCAGGTTGCCGATAGCAGCAACGAAACAAGCGAAGCCGAAGAGGGCGAAGAAGCCGAAGACGGGGGGGAGGCGAGCGAAGCAATGGCCGGAGACGCGGAAGCCGGGGCGAAGTTGGCCAAAAAGAAGTGTGGTGCTTGCCACAACTTTGGTGAAGGCGACAAGCACAAGACCGGCCCGACCCTGTACGGGGTCTACGGTGGCCCCGCCGCAAGCGTTGAAGGCTATACCAAGTACTCGACCGACCTGAAAGAGTGGGGCGGCGAGTGGACAGCCGAAAACCTGGATACTTTCCTGACCAAGCCCAAGGCGATGTTCAAGAAGACCCGTATGGGCTTTGCCGGCCTGAAAAAAGATGACGACCGCGCCAATGTCATTGCTTATCTAAAGAGCCTGAGCGCTGAATAGGCAGGCTTGATCGTTTCGACCCGATAACCCGCTGCTTTGCACGCCAGAGCAGCGGGTTTTTTGTGGCCGCGTGCGCGCGTACCGGGGCCTGGATCATGGATGACGGCGCTTGCGGAAGATTGGCAAGTGGCGCACACTGTCGGCCTTAGACGCGAACACCAACACGGCAAGGGGAGGCAATCTATGGCAAGTTGGGCATACTTAGCCTTAGGGCTGGTGCTGGCATTGATGCTGGTCTATGCCGCTGGGCCGCGCGAGCCGCGCCGCTGGCAGTGGTCGCGCCACAAGATCCCCGACGAGCCCGAAGCGCTGGATGCCTATTTGGCCAACTGCGAGGCAGGCAAAGGCATCAAGCCGGGCTTGGAAAAGCAAATCGACTGGATTGGCGAACCCGGCACGCGGAGCGATCTGGTGCTGGTCTATTTTCACGGCTTTACCGCCTCTCGCTATGAGCTGGACCCGGTGCCGCAAAAGCTCGCTAAGGCCATGAAAGCCAACGCTTATTATGTACGCTTCGCAGGCCACGGCTTAGACGATGACGGCAAGGGTATCGCCAAGGTGCACTATTCGGACTGGATCAACGATGTGCAGCAAGCGCTGAAAGTGGCCAGCAAGCTCGGCGACAAGATCGTTATCATGTCCTGTTCGACCGGCGGGTCGATGGCGACCTGGGCGGCTCAACACTTGCCGCAGTGCTTGGCGGGTTTGATCTTCGTCTCTCCCAATTACCAGATCAATCATCCCCTGTCGTTCTTGCTGACCAATCCCTGGGCGCGGGCCCTGTCCAAGCTGATCGAGCCGCCGCGCCGGGGATGGACGGGTGAACCCTGGTGGAGGCCTGAGCACTGGCAACGTGCAGCCTACATCGGCACCATGGAGCACGACACGCCCGCCGTTTTCCCCGTGGCAATCGCTGCCTTGACCGCCCGTCGCGCGCCGTTTGAGGACCTGAAGACGCCCGCGTTGTTCCTGGTCGATCCGGGCGATAAGACCGTGCGCGCAGCGGTGACCCAACGCCAAGTATTTCCGCGCTGGGCCGGGCCTAAGCGCTTGATCGAGATCAAATGCGACCATACCAATCGGCATGTCTTGTGCGGTGACTTGGCCTCGCCACGCACCAATGAAGCGGTTCTTGAAGCCTGCAAAACATTTGTGGATGACCTGTTGGCCGATCGCCTCTAAAGACCAGCGCAAGAGCTGGAGACAAGCGCTCGGCCATTTTGCCCGTTGCTCGCGTGCGCAGGTGACGCTACACCGGGCCAACAACCGGGCCAACTTCTGACCAGGCGCGTTGCTGCGCGTCGGCCTGGACCTCTAGCCAAGCGATTGTTTCATGACCCAGAGCAAACACGTCAGACTGCCACAGTTTTCGATCGGCAACGACCTTCCCTTTGTTTTGATTGCCGGGCCCTGTGCCATGGAGAGCCGCGACCATGCCTTCGACATGGCGGGCGCGTTGCAGGAGATCTGCGGCAAGCTGGACATCCCTTTGATCTATAAGTCCTCGTTCGACAAGGCCAATCGCACCTCGGCCAGTTCTGCACGTGGCATTGGTTTGGACACCGCCTTGCAGGTCTTTGCGGACATCCGCAAAGAGTTTGGGTTGCCAGTCGTTACCGATGTTCACGAGCCCGGCCAGTGCGCAGAAGTGGCAGAGACAGTCGATGTGCTTCAGATCCCTGCTTTCTTGTGCCGCCAGACCGATTTACTGGTAGCTGCGGGCAATACCGGCCGGGTGGTCAACGTTAAGAAGGGGCAGTTCTTGGCGCCTTGGGACATGACCAACGTGGCCGATAAACTGGCCTCGACCGGCAACCAAAACATCTTGCTGTGCGAGCGCGGAACCTCGTTTGGCTACAACACACTGGTCTCTGATTTTCGCGGCCTGCCGACCATGGCGGCCACTGGCTATCCAGTGGTGTTCGATGCCACCCATTCGGTGCAACAGCCGGGCGGGCAAGGCGGAACCTCAGGCGGGCAGCGCGAGTTTGTGCCGGTCTTGACCCGTGCAGCGCTGTCAATCGGGGTCGCTGCGGTCTTTATGGAGACCCACCAAGCGCCCGAGACCGCACCCAGCGACGGACCCAACATGGTGCCTTTGCACAAGATGGAGAGCCTGCTGACGCTGATGAAGCAGTTTGACGCCTTGGCAAAAGCTAACCCGGTCGATATCGACCCAACCCACTAATTCCAACCAACGAAGCATGGCGGCGCGGTGTCTTGCGACAGCAGGCGCACGCCACCCTCCCTAGAATAAAGAAGGTAAGCAAAGTGACCGAGATTGCCCTGATTGAAGGCCGCGAAGTCCTGGACTCGCGTGGCAACCCCACCGTTGAAGTTGATGTTCTGTTGGACGATGGCGCGTTTGGCCGGGCCATGGTGCCCTCGGGGGCATCAACCGGTGCCTTCGAGGCCCACGAACTGCGCGACGGTGATGACCGCTTTGGCGGCAAGGGCGTGCGCAAGGCGATTGAAAACATCGAAGGCGAATTGAGCGACGCTCTGTTGGGCCTGCCCGCCGACGATCAGCTCTACATCGACCAACGCATGATCGAGCTGGACGGCACGGAAAACAAGACCCGCTTGGGTGCAAACGCTCTGCTGGGTATCAGCTTGGCCTGTGCCAAGGCTGCGGCGCAGTCTTATGAGCAGCCGCTGTATCGCTACTTGGGCGGTATCAACGCCGTGCAATTGCCGACGCCCATGATGAACATCATCAACGGTGGTGCGCACGCGGACAACCCGATTGACGTGCAAGAGTTCATGGTCATGCCGGTAGGCTTCGACAGCTTCAGCGAAGCTCTGCGCGCGGGCGCTGAAATCTTCCAAGCGCTGAAGGCTCAGCTTAAGAAGGCCGGTCACAACACCAACGTGGGTGACGAAGGCGGCTTTGCGCCGGCTCTGTCCTCGACCCGCGAGGCGCTGGACTATGTGATGAAGTCGATCGAAAGCGCGGGCTATAAGCCAGGCGATGATGTGGTTCTGGCGCTGGATGCGGCCTCAACCGAGTTCTATAAAGAGGGCCGTTATGAGCTGGCGGGCGAGGGCGCGAGCCTGGACGCTGGCCAAATGGTCGATTACTGGGCGGGCTTGTGCGATGCCTACCCCATTCGCTCCATCGAGGACGGCATGTCGGAAGAGGATTGGGCCGGTTGGGCGGCGTTGACTGCCAAGCTGGGCGACCGCGTTCAATTGGTGGGCGATGACTTGTTCGTCACCAACTCTAAGCGCCTGGCACGGGGCATCGCCGAGGGCTCGGGCAACTCAATTCTGGTTAAGGTCAACCAAATCGGCACCCTGAGCGAGACCATGGAAGCCGTGCGCATGGCCCATGCTGCTGGCTTCACTTCGGTCATGAGCCACCGTTCGGGCGAGACCGAAGACGCCACCATCGCGGATTTGGCGGTCGGCCTGGGCTCGAGCCAGATCAAAACCGGCTCGCTGTCGCGTTCAGATCGCGTGGCCAAGTACAACCAGTTGCTGCGCATCGAGCAGGACTTGGACCAGAACGCGGTCTACGCTGGTGCGTCGGCCTTCAACTAGGGAGCCAGCCGATCCATGGCAATCATCCGCGCACATGGTGGCAAGAGCCCGCGAATCCACCCCTCCGCCTTCGTGGCTGAGACGGCGGTGATCATCGGCGATGTCGAGATCGGGGCCGATGCTTCGATCTGGTACGGCTGCGTGCTGCGCGGAGATTTGAATGTCATCCGCATTGGGGCGGGCAGCAACATCCAGGACGGTACGGTGATCCATGTCGCCTCAGACCGTCCTGGCCAGACGCCCTATCCGACCTTGGTCGGCGCGGGCGTCACCGTCGGTCACATGGCGCTGTTGCACGCTTGCACGGTCGAAGACGGTGGCTTTGTTGGCATGAAGGCCTGCCTGCTTGACGGCTCTAAAATCGAGGCCGGTGGCATGCTGGCGGCGGGGGGATTGCTGACGCCTGGCAAGGTTGTTCCTGGCGGCGAACTGTGGGGCGGATCACCCGCACGCTTCATGCGCAGCCTTGGTCCAGACCAAGATCGCAGCTTCAAGGAGTCGGCGGCGCACTACGTGCAGCTTGCAAAATCCTATACGGAATGAAACATTAGGTAGCGCGAATTGGCTCGCGCTTTGCAGCAAACCGCCTAAAAGAAGGCACATTTGCCGCTAAGCTCGGGATAAGTCTAGTGTCGGGCTTCAAAGCGGCTGCCCGAGTCTTTTAGCTGGAAAATTACGAAGAGTACCAGTGCGATACGCTTAGAAAATTTTTGGGGATCCTTATGCGCTCAAAGTCTACAACCCTGGTTTTATTGTCCCTCGTAGGACTCATGCTGGTTTCCGGGTGTGGCCTGCGCAACCGGTTGCCGAAGTTCTCACGCAATTCAGACCAGACCCTCTATCAAGATCCGTACCCAAGCTTGAGCTCTGTGCCGCCTGCGCCACAGACCAGCTCAGCCCAACAGGTCAATACGATCCAAGACGGCTTGAACACCACCGCGGCATCTGTGTCGGCGACCGGTCAGCAGCTCGCGAGCGCTCCGGCTCCGACTGTGAACAGCCCCGGCATGCCAGCCTTGCCCGCAACGGCGCAAGCCGGTGGCGTGCCTCAGGCCAGCGGTTCGCTGAACAACGCCAATGATCGCCTGGCCGCCATGCGCCAGCAGTATCAATCCAGCGGCGCACAGTTGAATCAGCAGGTCGCCAATCTGTCGTCTATTCCCACTGCCAGCCCATCGGCAGGCGTGGCCACGGCACCCAGCCTGGGCACACCAGGATTGGGCAGCGTTGGCGCTGCAACCAGCAGCACCAGCTTGGCACCGCCGACCAACATCGTCAGCCCCTCTGCGATTGACGGATCGACCGCCAGCCTGTCTCCGGCGCTGGGTGCGCCACAAGCGAGTTCTCAACCCAGTGGAGCCTCTGGAGCGCCCAACGTCGCCAAGCTCGCAGTGATCTATTTCCAAAACGGCTCGTCAAGCCTGTCGCGCCGCGATACCCTGATCCTGAAGGACGTGGTGCAAATTCTGAAGCAAAAGGGCGGACGAATTGCCGTGATTGGTCACGCTTCGCAGGACGGAAAGACCAGCGAGGAGGTGAACCGAAAGATGTCCGCCAAGCGCGCGGGTGTGGTGGTGCGCTATCTGATGGAAACCCTCAAAGTGCCAAAGCAGCTTATCATTCCCCAAGCGCGCGGCACGGCAAACCAAGTGCCCGGCGGTGCAGACTACAACCGCCGCGTAGAGATCTTGCTGGTAGCCTCCTAACTGGGGCTGGCACCGCGATTTGGATCGTGACGGGGTGTGCCGCCGGACCGCCAAGCGAGCTAGGGCGGCTCACCAAAGCAAATCAAAGGGAGGGCCTGGCTCTCCCTTTTTGCTGTCTGTTTGATGGACTGCGGTTCTGGCGGGTAGCTTGGACGATTTGTCTTTTCTTCACCGCGCAATTTCTTTGGCACTGCGCGCCATCTGGGCTAAGCAAGGCACGGATTGGCGTTATGGCCCTTGGCGGGCGATAATGGCGCCTTTCAGATCCCAAGCCCAACCCTATTGTCATGAAGGACCCATCCGTGTCGCCCGTGTCTTCTGCGCCGAACTCCACCATTCGCATTGCTCTGGCCGGTCTAGGCACCGTTGGAATGGGTGTGCTGACGCTGCTGAAGCAGAACCAAGGGGTGATCCAAACGCGCACCGGCAAGACGCTGGAAGTGGTTGCGGTGTCCGCGCGCACGCGCAACAAGGATCGCGGCATGGATCTGTCGGGCTTGGCCTGGGAAGATGATCCAGTCGCGCTGGCGAAGCGCGATGACGTTGATGTTGTGCTGGAGATGGTCGGCGGTGAAACTGGAACCGCGTTGGAGCTGGTCGAGACCGCTATACGCGCGGGCAAGTCCGTGGTCACCGCCAACAAAGCCCTGTTGGCCCATGATGGAATGCGCTTGGCGCAACTGGCCGAAGACAACGGCGTCCAGTTGTTGTTTGAAGCGGCGGTCGCGGGTGGCATTCCTGCAGTCAAGGGCCTGCGCGAAGGTCTGGCCGGCAATCAGATCGAGCTGGTCTACGGCATTTTGAATGGCACGTGTAACTACATTCTGACCAGCATGCGCGAGACCGGGCGCGGTTTTGATGCGGTCTTAGCCGAAGCCCAAGAGCTCGGCTACGCAGAAGCCGAGCCGAGCCTCGACGTTGACGGCTATGACGCCGCCCACAAGCTGACGCTCTTGGCCTCGCTGGCATTTGGTACAGAGCTTGATTTTGACAAGTTGCAGGTCGAAGGCATCCGGCGCATCAGCGCGCCCGATATCATGATTGCTGAGGAACTGGGGTATCGCATCAAGCTGTTGGGTTTGGCGCGCCGCCTGGCTGACGGCAGCATCGAGCAATTCGTGCGTCCGGTGCTGGTGCCGCAAAGCTCTGAGATTGCCAAGGTCGAGGGCGTCTTTAACGCCGTAGTGGCCAACGGCAATTTTGTGGACGAGGTGATGATGGTCGGGCGCGGCGCGGGAGCGGGCCCAACCGCCTCGGCAGTGGTCGGCGATCTGATCGACCTGGCACGCGGGACATCGGTTCCGACTTTGGGTGTGCCCTGTCAGAACTTGGTGCCCGCCAAACTGGCCAAGAGCGAAGACCTCTACCGTGCGGTCTACATGCATCTGAGCATCCTGGACGAGCCCGGCGCTCTGGCCAAGGTGGCTGAGATTCTGGGCCGTTATGAAATCTCAATTGCAAGCTTGATCCAGCGCGAAGGCCGCTCCGGCTTGCCAGTGTCCTTGATCATCACCACTCATGAAGCGCGCTATGCGAACATTCGTGCGGCGCGTGCAGAGCTGGATGCCTTGTCGATCATGGCCGAACCCTTGCACATGATGATCATTCAAGAGCTGTAGGAGCCGAGCATGCAGCAGCCAGCGCCCGCGACCGTAGCCAGCCAACGTCCGCTGGTGCTGGGGGTCGAGCGCTCGGCCAGCGGCAAGCGCTGGGAGTTTCGCGGGCAGAGCGCCCGCCAAGCCGAGTACTTGGCACAGCGCTTGGGCGTCTCGGCGACGCTGGGCGCGGTCCTCGAAGCGCGGCAGATTGACCCTGACTATGCCCCGCATTTCTTAGAGCCGCGTCTGCGCGAGCTGATGCCAGACCCAAGCTGCTTGCGCGACATGGACACCGCAGCAGACCTGCTGGCGCAAGCCTTGATCGCTGGCCAAAAGATCGCTTTGTTCGGTGACTATGACGTGGATGGCATGTCCTCGACCGCTATGCTGCGCAAGGCTCTGCTGGACTTTGGCAGTGCGCCTTTGGTCTATCTGCCGGACCGCCAAACCGAAGGCTATGGCCCCAACGTGGCGGCCATGGAGACGCTTGCTGAGCAGGGCGCTGAGTTGCTGATCACCATCGACTGCGGCGTCAGTGCTTTTGAAGCTCTTGAGCGCGCTAGAGAACTGGGCATGCAGGTGCTGGTCTTAGATCACCACAAGGCCGACGCCTTGCTGCCGGCGCATGATGCTTTGGTCAATCCCAATCGCTTGGACGACGACTCTGGCCTTGGCTATCTGTGTGCAGGTGGCGTGGTGTTCTTGTTTCTGGTCGCCTTACAGCGCCGCCTGAAGGCCCTGGATTTCTTCCAAGGCGACAGACGCCCCTTGGACCTACGCAACGCGCTAGACTTGGCTGCTTTGGCGACAGTCTGCGATGTGGTGCCGCTAGTGGGGCTCAATCGCGTTTTGGTCAAGCAAGGCTTGGCGGTGCTGGCTCAACGCGAAAACCTTGGCCTGAATGCTTTGCTGGATTGCTCGCGCCTGCACGAGGCCATCAACGCTTCGACCTTGGGCTTCCAGCTTGGCCCGCGCTTGAACGCCGCTGGGCGGATCGGCAGTGCAGGGCTGGGGCTGGAACTGCTGACCACCAACGACAGCGCCCGCGCGCAGACCATCGCCCAAATGCTCGACCGGCAAAACGACGAGCGCAAGGCACTTGAGGCCGCGATGATTGAGCAAGCCGACGCGCAAGTAGCAGGGCAGAGCGGCCGGTTTCTGGTCGCTCAGCACGAAGATTGGCACGAAGGCGTCATTGGCATCGTAGCCGGGCGCTTGAAGGAGCGCTATCACCGCCCAGCGCTGGTGTTGACCTGGAACGGCGATCTGGCCAAGGGGTCTGCGCGCTCGATCCCCGGATTCGATTTGGGCGCTCTGGTGTTGCAGGCTAAGCACCGCGGCATGTTGGAAAGCGGTGGCGGTCACGCTATGGCGGCTGGCCTCAGCGTGACGCGGGCCAAGCTGCCCGAGTTTCTGGCCTTTGCTGAAGACATGATGAGCGGCTTGAGCGAGGAGACCTTGGTACCGCGCCTGGGTGTGGATGCGGTGATCGGCTTATCATCGATCAGCATGCGCTTGATCGACGAAGTGGGGCAGGCGGCGCCCTTTGGTCAAGCCAATCCAGAGCCGCGCTTTGCGCTCTCAGCGCTGACTATAGAGCACTTGGCGGCGGTCGGCGCGGGTAAGGAACATTTCCGCCTGCGCTTGAGCCAAGCTGGGCAGCGCTTCAAACTCAAGGCGATGGCGTTTCGCGCTGCGGGCACGCCCAGCGGCCAAGTGCTGCAAGCCGCTGCGCGCAGCGGTGAGGCCATAGCGGTGGCCGGACACCTGCGCGCCGACGCTTGGTCTGGCCCTCAGTCGGTCCAATTGCTGCTGGATGATGTTGCCACAGCCTAGCTAGGGCTCACATAGCGCGGGAATGGTGGATAAGAGGCGCTGTGCCATCTTTGCCTTGCCAGTGAACCAAGACAAGGGTTGCGCCGCGTACAGGAGCGCGCTATAGAGCGGCTTCCTTGCGGGTGTGGCGGAATTGGTAGACGCGCCAGATTTAGGTTCTGGTGTCTTCGGGCGTGGGGGTTCAAGTCCCTCCACCCGCACCACACATAACAGCTTCCGAAGATTCAAACAGCATGCAAATTACCGAAACGAAATCCGAAGGCCTTGCGCGCGCCTACGAGATCATCATTCCTGCAGCGACAATCGCTGAGAAGGTCGATACGCGCCTCGGCGAGCTGTCACAAGAGATCAAGCTGCCCGGATTTCGTCCCGGCAAAGTGCCGATGAACTTGCTGCGTCAGCGCTATGCCAAATCTGTCATGGGCGAGGTGTTTGAGGCAAGTGTCAACGAAGGTGTTGCCAAGGCCATCGAAGACAACGACCTCAAGCCAGCAGCTCAGCCCAAGGTTGACGAAGTTGACTTCGACGAAGGTAAAGACCTGAAGTTCAGCGTTACTTTGGACATTCTGCCCAGCATCACGCCCATGGACTTCGCGGGCCTGACCTTGGAGCGCGTGAAAGTTGAAGCGCCGGAGAGCGAAGTCAACGAGACGCTTGAGCGCATCGCTAGCCAGTCCAAGGACAGCGAGCCAGCCGAAGACGGCAAAGCAATCGAAGACGGCGATATCGCTGTGATCGACTTCAATGGCGAAGTGGACGGCGAGAGCTTGCCGGGCATGTCAGCCGAGGACTTCAATTTGGAAGTCGGCTCTGGCTCATTCGTCCCGGGCTTTGAAGAGCAGTTGATCGGCGCCAAGGCCGGCGAAGAGCGCAATATCGAGGTGAAGTTCCCCGAGGACTACGGCGTTGAAAAGCTGTCAGGTGCTGATACCAAATTCCACGTTGTGATCAAAGAAGTGCGCGTCACCAAAGCCGCTGAGATCGACGACGAGCTGGCCAAGAAGGTCGGCCTTGAGAGCTTGGACCAGTTGAAAGAGAACATCGCCAAGGATATCGAACGCCACTACAGCGAGATGTCCGCGCAGGTGCTCAAGCGCCGTGTTCTGGACGCGATGGACGAGGGCCATAGCTTCGACCTGCCAGAAAGCTTGGTGGAAGCTGAGTTCAACGGCATCTGGGAGCAGATCGAAAAAGCCAAAGAAGCCGGTCAGCTTGATGAAGCTGAGGCTGCGAAGGACGAAGACGAGCTGAAGGCTGACTACCGCAAGATCGCTGAGCGCCGCGTTAAGCTGGGCTTGGTGATGCAAGAAGTCGCAAGCGCGAACAAAATCACGGTCGAAGAAGACGACATGCGCGCGGCTCTGTTCCGTGAAGCCCGTCGCTACCCAGGCCAAGAGCAGGCCTTCTTGGAGTACATGCAAAAGACTCCAGAAGCCATGCGCAGCTTGTCAGCGCCTGTACTGGAGCAGAAGGTGGTCGACTTCGTAGCCGAATTGGCCGGTGCGAAGGAAAAGGTCATCAGCGTTGATGAAATGAAAGAACTGGTGGAAAGCCTGGAAGAAGCCTAAGGCGTGCAGCGTCGCTTGGCTGACCCACGGCGGCACCTTGGCAATTGAATCCGCTGGCCAGGGTATCGCTCTAGGTTGCTAGAAAACACAAAGAGGGCGCAAGGCCACACGGTCTTCTGCGCCCTTTTTTTATGTTCGTCTTGTTTTTGGCTGACTTCCGCAGCTTGCTGGTCACAAAGTGATTGAAACCTGGCGGCAAGACGCCACCTATTTGGAAGCGGGTCGCCCCAGGCTGGCACCGCACGCCATGATTTGATGCAAACCATAGGAAGACCATGAGCTTAGAATTTCCCGGCTGGACGCCGCCCTCCTCGAACCTTGTCCCCATGGTGGTTGAGCAGACCAACCGCGGCGAACGGGCCTATGACATTTACTCGCGCATGCTCAAGGACCGGATTATTTTCATCACCGGGCCGATTGAAGATTACATGGCATCGCTTGTCTGTGCCCAGTTGCTGTTCCTTGAGAGCGAAAACCCGAAGAAAGATATCTTTTTGTATATCAACAGCCCAGGCGGCTCGGTGTCCGCAGGCTTAGCGATGTACGATACCATGCAATACGTACGCCCGGATGTTTGTACGGTCTCTATAGGTCTGTCGGCGTCGGCGGGCTCTTTGCTGTTGATGGGCGGCGCTGCGGGCAAGCGCTATAGTCTGCCAAACTCAAAGATCATGGTGCATCAGCCGTCCGGCGGCGCGCAGGGCCAAGCCAGCGATATTGCTATCCAGGCGCAAGAAATCCTGAAGACCCGCAAGCGCCTGAACGAGCTCTATGCCCAACACACAGGCAAGAGCGAAGACGAGATCGAAAAGGCCATGGAGCGTGATACCTTCATGACACCCGAGCAGGCCAAAGACTTTGGTTTGATTGACGAGGTTGTCACCCAGCGCCCCGCAGCGCCAGGTGAAGACTGATGCAAGCGCCTCAGGCCCTTTGCGGAGGGTTTGAGGCCTAGCGAAGAGCCCGAGCAATCGCCCTCGATTGCGCCAAATCTGCTTGGGGCGCATTTGCGGCAATATCAAAGAGAAAGTGCGCCCGCATGGTGAGCAACCAGGTTGTGATCATAAAAGGGCGGGGCTTGCAGCGCTAGCGAGTCGCTTTGGCAGCGGCTTCAAAATCGGCTGTCGCCTGCAAACTCGCTTCACAGCTCAAGAGCTGCTCGGCAACGGCGGGGGCCATAGTGAAGCTGTCGAAACCGCGCGCGGCCAAAGACACCACCTGTTCAGCGGAGCGCAGCGAGGCCACCAGCACCCGCGTGTTTGAGACCGGCATGGCCAACATGGCGTCAAGAATGCCGTCAGCATCTTGACCGCTTTCCAGCAAGCGACCGTAGTAAGGGGCGATGTAATCCGCCTCAAGCGCGCTGGCGACCAGCATCTGCTTGGCAGCATAGCAGGCGGTCATGGTGACGCGCTGGCCTTCGCGGCGCAGGACGGCCGCCGCACGAATGCCTTCGGGCGTCAGAGGCACCTTCACCACCACACGGTTGGGATCAAGTGCGCCAAGCTTGCGGCCAAACTCCACCATGGCACTGGTACGCTCACCCACGGTTTGCAGTTGCAGCTCCTCCACGCCCAGCTCGGTGGCGGTTGCGAGCATGTCTTCGAAGCTGTCGAGGTTGTAGCGCCGCCCGGCGCGCTGCATCAGCACTGGATTGGTGGTGATGGCGCTGAACATTCCGGTCGGGATCAGATCTCGCCAAGCGGTCAGGTCGGCGCTGTCAAGCATGAGGTTCATTGGGGATCCATGGGCTGCAATGAGAAGGGGACGCGGTTGTTCCTGGGCGAGGCCGACTGGGTCAAGCGGCAAAGTCCGCCACCTTTAACAAGACATCACGATCAGGCGCGAAATTGGAATAGAGGGGTAAAATGGAGGCACCGATCACCCGCGCTTTGGGGCCAATGGAGCCGACCAGGATATGCGGTCGGGTCAGGCCTTGGGTGTTCATAACCTGCAACGCGCTTTCAACGGCGTGGCACAGGCGACCGACTAGGGCGCGTGAAAAGGCACCGTCGATCACCACGCCGCCAAAATCAATCACCGACAAAGCGGAAACGCAGGCGTAGGCAATAGCGCGCGCAGCCTGTTCGATCCATTGGTCAATGATGGCCAGCGCTTCGGCACAAGGGACAGGTGCTAACAGCTCTTTTTCCGGGGTAAAGCCAGCCTTGCTCAGCATTTGCTCAAGCTGAAGGCGCGATGCGAGTTGGATGAGCTGTTTTGGGCTTGCATCGTCGGCCAAACATACCGGCATCGATCCCAATGCGCCCGCATTGCGGGAGGTGCCTTCGAACAGTTGCCCGTTCAAAATAACGCCGCCGCCAATGAAAGTGCCGACGAAAAAGTACAGACTGTTGCTGTGCTCCAGCGCTTGGCCAAACACAATTTCTGACACGCAGGCCGTGGTGGCGTCGTTCATCAGCCAAGTGGGCAGGGCTGTAGCCTCGCTCAGCGCTTTTTCGACATCCAAATCTTGCCAGGCCTGCGCCTCCTCGTGCGGCGCATTTAACTCCTCCACCCAGTCACCCAGGCCAAAGGGCATGGCGACTCCGACTCCGTACAGCCGCTCAGGTGAGTCGATTTCGGGATGCTGAGCAAACTGCGCCACCTTACGACGCAAGAAATCAAACACCACTTCCACTGTGGGGAAGTCGTAGACGACTTCCTCATTGGCAAGAGTATCGCCAGAAAAATCGATGAGCTGCACTTCAGTAGAGCGGCGGCCAACCTTGACTCCGATGGCGTAGGCACCCGACGGATTGATCGCGATGGGCACCGACGGCTGGCCGACTTTACCCTTTTGACGCTTGCCCTTTGCCAACAATCCCTCTGCGATCAACCGATTGATAATGACCGAGATGGTTTGCGGCGTCAGGCTGGTCATGCGCGCAATCTCAGCCTTGGGCAAAGCACCAGCGCGGCGAATGAGCTGCAGAATTAGACGCTCGTTGTATTGCCGCACGCCGCCTTGGCTCCCGCCAAGGGTCGAGCGGTGGTCGCTTGTCTCGGTTAGTCGGTCGATTAGGGCCATGGTGCTTGGGTCACTTGATTGGACGGGTGGAAAGACGAGCGCTTAGATATAGCTGGCGTTCTCGTGTACGCCTTGGCTATCAACTCCTGTAATCATCGCAACAATCTCGTTGGGCTCGGTGTCTTTGACCAAGCGATTGCCAACAATGCGACCTTGTCGGAAAACCCAGATTCGGTCCACCAGATTGAAGACCTGACGCAGGTTGTGTGAGATAATGATAACCGGCGTACCTTTTTCTTTTAGGCCGCGGACAATGCCTTCAACGCGAGTGGTCTCTTGAATTCCTAAAGCCGCAGTGGGCTCGTCCAGGATGATCAGCTTGGCACCCCAGCCAGTTGCGCGGGTAATAGCAACGCACTGACGTTGACCGCCAGACATGCCCGCCATGGTGCCGTCAATGTCGGGGATCTTGACGCCAGTATTCTCCAGCAGCTCGGCTGCTTTTGCGCGCATATTGCCCTTCTTCAGCCAAGACAGGGGCCCCAGATTGAAGGCCACGTCTTCACGCCCCAGATAGATGTTTGCGGTGACGTTAAGGTGGTCGGCCAATGCCAGGTTTTGATAGACCGTTTCGATTCCAGCGCTGCGGGCGTCCATGGGGGCCTTGAAGCTCACTTGTTGGCCGTCGAATATGACTTCTCCACTGGTTGGAACTTCCACGCCAGTGACATTTCTAACAAAAGTAGACTTACCTGCACCGTTATCGCCGACGATAGCGATGTGTTCACCTTGATGCAAGAAAAAGTCGGCATCGCTTAGCGCGTGAACGCCACCGTAGTTCTTTGTTAAGCCTTTGGTTTCTAGAATATAATTGGACATGGTTACTGCTCTCACCCTTGGAGGATATGCGCGTTGACTGGCCGTGGCTTTCTGCCTGAATCCCAGAGAAGGCGCTGCGATTTGACTCTGGCATACACAGACAAATACGCAATCGTCAATATATAAATCAAATAGATTTACTTATTGACAAGGCCATTTCGCTCTGGCATTGGGGGAGGGCAGTCGAAATCCGACATACGCATCTATTTTCCTTTTGGGAGGGTTCCTCATGAAAACATTCGTTACCGCAGTTGCGGCTTTGGCCCTGGTTTCTGGCGTTGCGTCTGCGCAAAGCGTCAAGGTTGGCTACATCACCAAATCTGCCACCAACGCAGGTTGGATGATGATCAACGGCGGCGCAGCACAAGCAGCGAGCGACGATGGCAGCATCGAGCTGGTGACTGTCGGTCCGGCATTCCAAGGCGATCTTTCGTCTCAGTTGGAAGTGTTCGAAAACCTGGTGGCTCAAGGCATCGACGCAATTGCGATCGCTCCGGTTGACTCTTCTGGCGTTGCCGACGCCGTAGCCGCTGCCATGGCAGCAGGCACGCCGGTTGTTGCCGTTGATACCGGCGTTGTTGGCGCTGACGTCGCCTCTTTTGTTGCAACTGACAACGAAGCTGTTGCTACAATTCAGGGCAAAGTGGCTTGCGGCCTGATCTCTAACGGCGACAAGGTTATCTATGTAACTGGCAACCAAGCGCAGTCTACCGGCCAAGAACGCCGCGATGGCTTCTACGCCGGTTTCGGCAAGGCCTGTGGTGACTCAGAAGTGCTGGTTGTGCCCACCGAGTGGAACTCGCAGCAAGCCCAAGAGGGTGTTGAGGCTGTTCTGAACGCCAACCCCGACGTCAAGATGGTTGTTAACGCTTGGGACGGCGGCACCATGGGTGCAAAAGCGGCCCTGGAGAACCTGGGCTACGCTGCTGGCGACGTGAAGCTGGTTGGCTTTGACGGTGCAGGCGACGCGATCGTTGCTATGGACGAAGGCTGGGTTCATGCGGACACCGCTCAGATGCTGGCCAAAATGGGTTACGAAGGCATCAAAGCTGCCGCTGCTGCTGCTCGTGGTCAGATGGTTGAAGCCCGCATCGACACCGGCACTTTCTTGGTGACCCCTGAGACATCTGCTGAGTACAAGGCACTGATTGGCATGTAATCAGCCTGAGAAGGTCGGCCTTTGGGTCGGCCTTCCCTGGACCCGGAACTGGGTTAGTTTCCGCCTCCTTGGGTTGCCCGCCAAACAGTCAGGCAACCCTTTTTTTACCCAAAATCAGCGCTTTGGCTTCGGTGAGCCGGGAAAATTAAGCGCAATCTGCGAGAGCCTTTTGTATGTCTGCTTCTCAAGCCAATGCTGCTGCGCCCGTCGCAGCGAACGGGGGCCCCAAAGGAACGGGCGAATCCGCTACCAACGCCAAGCTTTTGCGCTGGGTTGTCCGATTTTTCAGCGCCGAATGGTCGGGGGCCTTGCTGGCCGTTGTTTTGATGGCCATCGGGATCGAGGTCTTCACCAGCGGAAAACCCTTCTTTCATCCCTCCAATCTCCTGACGATCTTCAATAACGCCGCAGCTCTGGGCATCGTAGCGGCCGGCATGACGCTTGTAATTTTGACCGCGGGTATCGACCTGTCGGTCGGCTCTTTGATGGGCATGAGCGCCGCACTGGTCGGCTACGTGGCGTCCTATTGGGGCTTCGATCCTGGCTTGGCGATCCTGTCTGGCGTGGCCATGGGCTGTGCGGTTGGTTTGCTGCATGGCACGCTGGTGGCGCAGTTTGGCATGCCTGCCTTCATTGTCACCTTGGCCGGATTGTCGATCTGGCGTGGCACCGGCCACTTGTCAACTGGTGCTCAGGCGACCCCTAAGTTGGACGAGCTGTTCAACTATTTTGGCCGCTTCAATCCCTTTTCGCCGTTGCGCGCTGCCTATAAGGCCGAAACCTTGCCCGATGGCCTGATGTGGCTGGGCGCGCTGGTCGATAGCCAGTGGCTGGAGTGGTTACGCACCTTCCAGATGTCCACCGTGTTCTTGTTTGCCTTCTACATCCTGTTGGCAATTTTGATGTCGAACACCAAGCTAGGCCTCTACGTTTACGCGATTGGTTCAAACGAAAAAGGTTCGCGCCAAGCAGGTATCAACGTCAAGCTCTACAAGATATTAGCCTACGTCTTCTGTTCGTTCTGTGCTGCGTTTGCCGCCATCTTGTTCTTGGGACGCGCGCCCTATGCCAAGTCTGACTATGGCATGATGTGGGAGCTAGACGCGATCGCTGCCGTGGTCATTGGCGGTACCTCGCTGTTCGGTGGTCGCGGATCAATTTGGGGCACGCTGCTGGGGGTCTTGCTGCTGAAGCTGATCAACAACGGCTTGACCTTGGCTCAGCTCAACACCTTTTGGCAGATGATTGTCACCGGCTTGATCATTTTAATCGCGGTCGGCCTGGACATCGTGCGTCAGAATAAGAATCCGCTGCGGGTTCGTCAGATGTTGATCGCCGCCGCTGCGGCCTTGGCCTTCTTCGCCTTCATCACTCCAGGGTCCAAGCTGGTTTCGTCTTGGATCGTGCACACTGAGCATCATGCTGCGGTTAGCTTGCAAGAGGCCCTGAAGCCCCAATTCAAGCAGTTGGACCCCAAGCAGGCGCAACGCCTGCAAACGACCGAGGATTTGCAGGCCTACGCCGATGACGCGGCTCAGGCGGTTGTCCCGGCCGTCGGGTTCGGCCTGCTGGCCATCGCAGCCGTGTTGGCTGTCTTCTTGGCAACACCTGTGTTGGTGTATGGCCTGATGGTCGCCTTTGGCCTTGGCATGCTGGCCGCCTTGCCTATGGGGCTTGGAGCCGTGGCGCCCTTCTTGTTGCTGGGTTTGGCCTTGCTTGCTGGCTCTCAAGCGGTTGGGCCGCTGTTCCGACGTGCGGCAAGTCTCAAATAGCCGTCGTCCTCCCTGTTGCCTCCCTGACCTTGACAGCGGGTCGCTCACGTTGAGCGGCCCGTTTTTTTGGTGCTCTTCTGTCTGGTGGAGCAGGGAACTGCGGGCTATACCGCAAGGACACTGATGAACCCTGGGACCCGCCATGACCTTTTCGATCACCAACATCCTCCAAGCTCGCCGCGTGCTGCGTGGCATAGCTGACGCGACGCCGCTTGTGCCGTCGCCCTTTATGAGCCGGGTTTGCGGGCAGGATTTTTGGCTCAAACTGGAGATCGCCCAACCCATCGGTGCCTTCAAGCTGCGCGGGGCGATGAACGCTGTGGCCAACTTGCCAGAGGGGACCAAGGGCGTCACATGCTGTTCGACCGGTAACCATGGACGCGGAGTCGCTTATGCTGCCGCTCGTCGGGGCATACGCGCGGTGATTTGCATGTCCAACCTGGTGCCGCAAGCCAAGGTCGACGGCATCAAGGCGCTGGGCGCTGAGGTGGTGATTTGCGGTCAGAGCCAGGACGAGGCTGAGGCCGAAAGCCGCCGCTTGGTGGCCGAGCAGGGCCTGGTCGAGATCTCGCCTTTTGACGATCCTTATGTCATCGCGGGGCAGGGAACTATTGGTTATGAGATGCTGGAGGCCTGCCCCGAACTGGACACCCTGTTGGTGCCGCTGTCGGGCGGCGGTCTGGCGGCAGGCGTTGCGGTGGCGGCCAAAGCGCTGGACCCGCGCATCAAGGTGATCGGCATTACCATGGAGCGCGGCGCGGCTATGCATGCCTCTCTGGCGGCGGGGCATCCGGTTGAAGTCGAGGAGGTCTCAAGCCTGGCTGACTCTCTGGGCGGAGGCATTGGTCAGGGCAACCGCCTGTCCTTTCCCTTGTGCCGCGACTACCTGGACGACACGGTACTGGTCAGCGAAGAAGAGATTCGCAGCGCCATGCAGACGCTGTTCTTTGAGGACCGGTTGATCGCTGAAGGCGCGTCGGTCGTTGGTCTGGCCGCCACATTGGCGGGCAAGCTGCCCAAGCCTGCCGGGCCTGTCGGAACCATTCTGACCGGGCGCAATCTGGACATGCCGACATTTGCCAAGCTAGTCTCAGGCCAGGATGTAGAAATCGGCAGCTTGAGCCTGAAAGGACGCAGCTATGGCGCATGAGATTCAGATCGTAACCGAAGCGCAACTGCGCGCCAGCTTGAGTCTGGACCTGACCTGCATTGACGTGGTTGAGAAGGCCTTTCGCGCCCTGGCCTCGGGCCGGGTGGTGATGCCGCCGATCATGTCGATGGAGCTGGCCGAAGCCAACGGTGAGGTGGACGTGAAGACCGCCTATATCCCAGGCTTTGACGGCTTTGCGATCAAGGTCAGCCCCGGCTTTTTCGACAATCCTAAGCTGGGCTTAGCAAGCCTGAACGGCTTGATGATTTTGTTTTCAGCTAAGACCGGTTTGGTCGAGGCGGTGTTCCTCGATAACGGCTATCTGACCGATTTGCGCACAGCGGCGGCGGGCGCAGTGGCTGCGCGTCATTTGGCTCCAGCAGAGGTGGAGACGGCGGGCGTCATGGGCACCGGCGTCCAAGCGCGCTTGCAAATGCAGGCGGCGCATTTGGTGCGCCCCTTCAAGCGCGTGCTGGTCTGGGGGCGCGACCTGGACAAAGCCGCCGCCTGTGCGCGCGATTTGGCGGACAGCCTGGGCGTTGAGGCCGAGGCGGTCAGCGATCCCGCAGCCCTGGTGCGCGATAGTCAGCTTGTGGTCACCACCACACCCGCGCGCGCACCCATTCTCAAGGCAGACTGGCTGCATGCGGGCCTGCACATCACCGCTATGGGATCAGACCAGGCCGGCAAGGGCGAGATCGACCCGCAGGCCGTGGTGCGCGCCGACGCCTACATCTGCGATTCGGTCAGGCAGTGCCGTGTGTCTGGAGAACTGGAGGCCGCGCTCGCAGCGAACTTGTGGCCGCAAGACCGCGAGCTCGCAGAGTTGGGCCAGGTGGTCGAAGGCATGACCGCTGGCCGGCAAAGCGCGGATGACATCACCATCTGCGATCTGACTGGGACTGGCGCTCAGGATACGGCGATCGCCACCCACGTGCGCGCGCTGATCCCAAGCGCTGGCACGGTCATTCAGGCCTAGAGCGGTGACGCCGCTCGACAGCCGCGACCTGGCCATCTTGCAGATCCTCTCGCAAGAAGGCCGGATTACCAAAGCCGCGTTGGCCGAGCGCGTTGGCCTGTCGCCGACGCCCTGCTGGGAGCGGCTACATCGCTTGGAGCGGGCCGGATTGATCCAGGGCTACGGGGCTTTCATCAATCTGAAAGCCATCGCACCGCACGTCACGGTGTTCGTCGCCGCCGAACTCAAGAGCCACACCGCCGACAGCTTTCAGCGGTTTGAGCGGCATGTGATGGCGCTGCCCCAGGTGACCGCCTGCTGGGCGTTGGGCGGCGGCTACGACTACCTGCTGCAAATCGTCGAACGCGATATCGACGCCTATCAGCAGTTTGTGGACCGTTTGCTGGGGGCGGATGTCGGCCTGTCGCGCTATTTCACCTATATCGTGACCAAGCCGGTTAAGTCGGCGAGCGCGGCACCTTTGGCGCACTTGCTAGGGCGTAAGCGTGGGGAAGAATCATCTTAATCTCGGCGCTCCGGCAGACGTTTCGTCTACGCGCGCGCCTGCTTTACCTCTCCCAATTCCTTGCCCGCACCGTTAAGCTGCGGGCAAACCTCTAACCTTGCCGCCTTGGCACCAGGGAGCCCTTTGCCATGTTGAAAAACGACCATCTAGATGCTTGGGACCGCGAGTCCTTCTTTCACCCTTCGACCCATTTGGCCCAGCACGCGCGCGGCGAAACGCCAACGCGAGTGATCCGCACCGCCTCGGGCTGTCACATTGAAGATCGTGACGGCAAGCGTCTGCTGGATGCCTTTGCTGGCCTCTATTGCGTCAATGTTGGCTATGGCCGTCAAGAGATCGCAGAAGCCATTGCCGACCAGGCTAAAGAGCTGGCCTACTACCACTCTTACGTTGGTCACGGTACCGAGGCTTCGATCACCCTGGCCAAAATGATCATGGACCGTGCGCCGGCGCACATGTCCAAGGTCTACTTCGGTCTGGGCGGCTCAGACGCCAACGAGACCAACGTCAAGCTGGTTTGGTACTACAACAACATCTTGGGCCGTCCTGAGAAGAAGAAGATCATCTCACGCTGGCGCGGCTATCATGGCTCGGGTCTGATGACTGGCTCGCTGACCGGTTTAGAGCTGTTCCACAAGAAGTTTGATCTGCCGCTGACCCAAGTGTTGCACACCGAAACGCCTTACTACTACCGCCGCGCGGACTTGGGCCAGAGCGAAGAGCAGTTCGTTGCCCACTGCGTGGCCGAGTTGGAGGCGATGATCGCGCGCGAGGGCGCTGACACCATCGCGGCCTTCATCGGTGAGCCCGTGCTGGGCACTGGCGGTATTGTGCCCCCGCCAGCGGGCTACTGGCCTGCCATTCAGGCGGTGTTGGACAAGCACGACATCTTGCTGATTGCCGATGAGGTCGTAACTGGTTTTGGCCGATTGGGGCAGATGTTCGGCTCAGATGTCTTTGGCATGCGCCCAGACATTATCACCATCGCCAAGGGCTTGACCTCAGCCTACGCACCGCTGTCGGGCTCGATCATCTCAGAGCGCATGTGGAGCGTGCTGGAGCAGGGCACCGATGAGAACGGAGCCATTGGCCACGGCTGGACCTACTCGGCTCACCCCATCGGGGCGGCAGCCGGCGTCGCCAACTTGACCATGTTGGACAGCTTGGGGCTAATCGCCAATGCGGGCACGGTCGGCGGTTATCTGAACCAGACCATGGCGGTGGCTTTGGCTGATCATCCCAAGGTGGGCGACGTGCGCGGTCAAGGCATGCTCTGCGCGGTGGAGTTCGTTGAGGATAAAGATGAGCGCCGCTTCTTTGATGCCAGCGCCAAGATCGGGCCTCAGGTCTCAGCGGCCATGTTGGAGCGCGGCGTGATCGCACGGGCCATGCCTCAGGGCGACATTCTGGGCTTTGCGCCGCCCTTCTGCCTGACCAAGGCTGAGGCTGACGAAATCGTTGAAAAGACGGTTGATTCTGTCACGGCCGTCTTGGGCTAGGGCTCAGCCCTGCTGCGCGCCTGTCCTCGCGGCGAGCCTTGGAAAAGGCCGTGGGGACGGGGCGGCGTTTCGCGCCTGCCAACTGTCGTTTCACATCTTGACATAATTCCTTAACATGTTCATGATTAACATGTTTCGCGTCTATCAACGTGTATTGAGAACAATAGTTATTGACTATAACTATTATCACGTGTAGGACACGCAAAGATCGAGATGGTGGGTAAGGGGCGATCTTGCTGGACAAGCGTCAGGTGCCATGCCTTCATCGATGGGTCACTATAGGAGGAAACTATGACCACTACTCGCAGAAGCTTGCTGACCGCCACGGGTGTTGCACTGGTATCAGCTCTGTCACTTGGCATGATGGCGACAACCACCTTTGCAGCGGATGTCACCCTGCGTTTGCACCAGTTCCTGCCCGCACAAGCCAACGTGCCGAAGCACGTCCTGGACCCTTGGGCGGACAAAGTTGAGGCCGAATCTAACGGTCGCATCAAAATTCAACGCTTCCCGTCTATGCAGTTGGGTGGCAAGCCGCCTGAGTTGATCGACCAGGCAATTGACGGCGTTGCTGATATCGTTTGGACCGTAGCAGGTTACACGCCGGGCCGCTTCCCGCGCACCGAAGTGTTTGAGCTGCCCTTCACCATGACCAACGCTGAAGCTGTGTCTAAGGCGTACTGGACGTTGGCTGAAGAGACCATGCTGGACGCCGATTTCAAGGACTTCAAGGTGATTGGCGTTTGGGTTCACGGCCCGGGCTTGATCCACTCTAAGACCCCGATCGAGTCGGTTGCAGACCTGGACGGCGTGAAGCTGCGCGCACCGACTCGCGTGACCAACATCATGTTCAAGGGCCTGGGTGCCACTCCGGTTGGCATGCCAGTTCCCGCAGTTCCTGAGGCCCTGTCTAAGGGCGTGATCGATGCAACGGTTATTCCTTGGGAAGTGACCGGCGCTTTGAAAGTGCCTGAGTTGGTCAGCAACCACACCTCTTTTGGTGATGAGACGCTCTACACGACCTCATTCATCTTCGCGATGAACAAGGACCGCTACAACGCGCTGCCCGACGACCTGAAGGCCGTCATCGACGCAAACTCTGGCCTGGAGTTCTCTGCCATGGCTGGTAAGCAGATGCAGGCTGACGATGAGCCTTCGCACCAAGCCGCTATGAAGCGTGGCAACAACATCATCGAGCTGTCGCCTGAGCAAGTGGCTGAGTGGAAAGCTGCAACCGAGGAAGTTAAGGCGAACTGGGTCGCCGAGATGGACGCCAAAGGCCTGGACGGCACTGGCCTGATGGCACGCGCCATGGAGCTGATCGAGCAGTACTCGAACTAAGTTCGTAGCACACACCGCCCTCCGGCCTCTGGTCGGGGGGCGCTTGTGTTATTTTCCTAGGGTTATTGAGTGGGGGAAGGCCGATGTCGGTCTTTATGCTGCGCTTTGCACGCCTTTTCGCCTATACGGGCGGGATCGTGCTGACGGCGCTTGTCATACTAACGACGGTGAGCGTGACGGGCCGCGGCTTGAATACCCTCGCGCACCTAAACTGGGTGGAGGTCTACCTGCCTTGGCTGTCCCAGTGGTTACTGGGCATGGGTGTTGCGCCGATCAACGGCGACTTTGAACTGGTCGAAAACAGCATTGCCTTTGCCATCTTTGCCTTTCTGCCTTTGTGCCAGCTTTATGGTGGTCATGCGACCGTTGACATCTTCACAAGCGGCTTGCCCAAGAGCGCGACCCGTTTCTTGAAGGCATTTTGGGAACTCCTGTTCGCGGCCATGCTGATCTTGATTACTTGGCGGCTCTACGAGGGCTTCCTTGGCAAGCTCGACAACAATGAAATTACCTACATTCTGCAAATCCCGGTTTGGTACGGCTACCTGGCGAGCCTGATTGGCGCGGGCGGGGCTTCACTCGTTGGGGTTTATTGTGCCTATGCGCGCCTTGTCGAACTCTTTACCGGCCGCGTCTTGCTGGAACAAACTGAGGGAGTGGACCATTGAGTATGCTTGAATTGGGCTATTGGTCCTTCCCCGTCCTGCTGCTGCTGATTTTTCTGCGCGCTCCCATTGGCCTCGCCATGCTGACAGTGGGCATCGGCGGCATGTATCTGGCCTTTGATTCCAGCTTTATGTTTATGGCCAAGCTGAAGACTGAAACCTACTCGACCTTCTCCAGCTACTCGCTGACCGTGGTTCCCATGTTCTTGCTGATGGGACAGTTCGCGACCCTATCGGGCATGTCGAACTCGCTGTTTAAGGCGGCTGAATCCTGGCTTGGTCATCTGCGCGGCGGTGTCGCCATGGCGGGCATTGGTGCTTGCGCAGGCTTTGGTGCGATCTGCGGCAGCTCGCTGGCGACTGCAGCCACCATGGGCCGGGTGGCTCTGCCCGAAATGAAGCGCTATGGATATTCGGGTGGTTTTTCTGCTGCCACGCTGGCTGCTGGCGGCACGCTGGGCATCTTGATCCCGCCGTCGGTGATCCTTGTGATCTACGCCATTTTGACTGAGCAAAACATCGCCAAGCTGTTCTTGGCGGCCTTTGTGCCCGGCATCTTGGCGGCGATTGGCTATATGATCACCATCTCAATTTACGTGCGCTTGAACCCCGATTCAGCGGGCACGCGCCCGCCCGTTGCTATGCCCGAGCGCTGGCGTGCTCTGATTGATGTTTGGCCGGTCATATTGGTGTTCGGCACCGTGGTCGGCGGCATCTATTGGGGTTGGTTCACACCGACCGAAGGCGCGGCGATTGGCGTTGCTGGCACTGGTTTGGTGGCGCTCTTTTCTGGCAACATGACCTGGGCTTTGTTCAAGCAAGCCATCATCTCGACCGCAACCTCGACCGCAATGATATTCTTTATCGTGCTGGGCGCGGGCATTTATAACGGCTTCTTGGCTTTGTCACAGGTTCCCCAAGAACTATCGAGCTGGGTGGTGGGCCAAGGCTTTAGCCCCATGATCGTACTGGCGCTCATCTTGGTGTTTTACTTGGTGTTTGGCTGCCTGATGGACAGCCTCAGTATGATCTTGCTGACCATTCCGATTTTCTTCCCGGTTGTCACCGCCCTGGATTTCGGCATGAGCCCCGAGCACTTCGCTATTTGGTTCGGCATCTTGGTTTTGATTGTGGTCGAGGTGGGGTTAATAACACCCCCGGTCGGGATGAACCTATTTATTATCAACGCGCTAGATCCCAAGACGCGCATGATCGACACTTATAAAGCGGTGGTGTGGTTCGTGGGGTCTGACCTGGTTCGGGTGATTATCTTGGTGCTGTTCCCCGCCATCACCTTGTTCCCACTCTTCATGCTTGCGAACTAGCCACGCGAGCATCAGCACTGGAGATTGCCTTTCGGCTTTGGCTGTTGGTCAATCTCCAGTTTTTTCGACCTAGATCGTTATTAACTATAATTATCATCAATCCCATCTAAATGGACCTCTAGCTATGCAGATACAGGATCAGATCGCCCTGATTACCGGAGCAGCCAGCGGGCTCGGTGCCGCCACCGCCGAGCGCCTGGTTGCGCAAGGGGCCAAGGTCGCTCTCCTCGACTATAATCTGGAGGCCGCGCAGACTAAGGCCGAGGCTCTGGGTGCCTTCGCAGCCCAGGCGGATGTCAGCGAGGAAGCCGCTGTCGCCGTCGCGCTAGAGCAGGTCATCGCCAAGTTCGGTTCTGCGCCGCGCTTGGTGGTCAACTGCGCAGGCGTTGGCATGGCCGCGCGCATCGTTGGCCGTGAGGGCAAGCTGGCCTTTGATGTGTTCGAGCGCACTTTAAAGGTCAACCTGTTTGGCACCTACAACGTCATGAGCCACGCGGCCCGTGCAATGATGGCGCTGGAGCCCCTGGAGGGCGGCGAGCGCGGGGTCATCATCAACACCAGCTCGGTCGCCTGGCAGGACGGCCAGCTTGGCCAAGCCGCCTATGCCGCCTCAAAGGGGGCGATTGCCTCTATGTGCTTGCCCGCGGCGCGTGAATTCGCGTGCTCGGGCATCCGCGTGCTGGCCATTGCACCCGGCCTGTTCCGCACGCCGATGATGGAGGGGCTGCCCGAAGAGGTGGCCCAGCAGATTGCGGCAAACGTCCCTTATCCAGCCCGTTTGGGTGAGCCCGAGGAGTTCGCGCTGACCGTCCAGCAGCTGGCGGAAAACCCCTATGTGAATGGCACGACCCTGCGCTTGGACGGCGCGGTTCGCTTGCCGCCGCGCTAAGCGGTCTCGGTCCTCAACCCGCCCTGAACAGGAGCTTTTATGTCCTCAGATATTTTGCGTTGCGAGCTTGCCGATGGCATTGCCACCTTGACCATGAACCGTCCAGGCAAGCGCAATGCCATGTGTGAGGAGCTGTTGGTTGCCATCGACGGTTTCTTTTCAGCGCCGCCCAAAGAAGCAAAGGTTGTGGTTTTGACCGGCACCCAGGGTCATTTCTGCTCTGGCCTTGATCTGGCCGAGCACGTGCAGCGCAGCGCCGAAGACAACCTCTATCATTCGCGCCACTGGCACGCGGTGATGGACAAGATCCAGTATGGCGGTCTGCCGGTGGTCTCGGCCATGTTTGGTGCGGTGATCGGCGGCGGGTTGGAGTTGGCTGCTTCGACCCATGTGCGGATCGCTGAGCCTTCGAGCATCTTCCAATTGCCAGAGGGGCGGCGAGGCATCTTCGTCGGTGGCGGCGCGACAGTGCGCGTCGGCAAGATCTTGGGCGCAGATCGCATGACAGAGATGATGCTGACCGGCAGAAAATACACCGCTGATGAGGCCTTGGCCTTGGGCCTGACCCACTACGCGGTGGGCGAGGGCGAGGCGCTGGCCCTGGCTCAGCAGCTGGCTGGCAAGATCGCGCGCAATGCGCCTTTGTCCAACTACCTGATGATCCAGTCGATCGCGCGCATTACCGACATGGCGCGCAGCGACGGCCTATTCACCGAATCGTTGGCGGCAGCCCTGTCGCAAACAACGCCCGACGCCGAAGAGGGCCTGCGGGCCTTTCTTGAAAAGCGCGCGCCCAAATTTCGATAGACCCGGAGGACAGCGACATGCCCCAGATCTCAGGCAAAGTGGCGAAAAGAGCTGCCGGAAGGCCCGCGACCAAGGCGAACGCAGCGCAGGAGCCACGCCCCGTCAGCGATAAGACCCTGCGCAAGGCCTTGGGCTATCACATGAAGCGGGCCTTCAACGTGATCCAAACCGACTTGAGCGAGACCCTCAAACCGCTAGGGCTGCGCATGCTCACCTATACGGCCCTGGTCTTGATCGTAGACAACCCAGGCCTCAGCCAATCGCAACTGGCCGACGCCATGGACATCGAGCGCCCCAACTTGGTGGTGATCGTCGATGAGCTGGAGCAAAACGAGTTGATCTTGCGCGAACGTGTCCCCAGTGACCGGCGGACCTATGCGCTCAATGCCACCCTTGCCGGTCGCCAACTCTACGAGCGCGCCGTGGCCGCCGTCCTGAGCCATGAGGCGCGCCTCTTGGCACGCTTCGATGCCGGGCAACTCGAAGCAACCAAAACTGTGTTGCAAAGTATTCGTGCGGAGGGATGAGCATGAGAAGTGATCAAAGCGTTGCGCGAGCCTTGGTCCGCGCCAAGAACGTCCAATACCACGATGTGACCTGCGAAACACAGCCCGACGGCAGCTTGGTCTTGACCGCGCGTGCGCCGCTTGGTCCCGTGGTGGCCACCACCGGCGATTGGTTGCACCGCTGGGCGGAGGAAGCACCGGATCGCGTCTTCATTGCCGAACGCTCAGGCGCGGGCTGGCGCGAAGAGAGCTATAGGGCTGTCTTGCAACAGGTTCGGGCTCTGGCGGCCAGCTTGTTGGAGCGCGGCCTCAGCGCCCAGACGCCGATCTTGATCATGTCCGGCAACGGCGTCGATCACGCGCTCTTGGCTTTGGCCGCGCAGTACATCGGCGTGCCCATTGTGCCAGTCGCAGAGCAATATTCGCTGATCCCCGCAGCCCACCCGCGCTTGGTCCACGCTATTGAAATGGTCCAGCCAGCTCTGGCCTATGTGGTTGACGAGGAGCAATATTCTGACGCTCTTGCTCTCGACGCCATGCGCGGTATCAAGGTCGTCACCAGCCGACCAAAAGCCAGCGGCTCTCAGGCGACTGCCTTTGCTGACTTGCTGAAAGGAGGCAGCGCTGATGTCGAGGCCGCCCACGCCCTGGTCAGCCCTAACAGCGTGGCCAAGATCCTCATGACCTCGGGTTCGACCTCGGCCCCCAAAGGGGTGCTGACAACTCACGCCATGATGTGCGTGAACCAGACGCAGATCGCTCAATCTTTGCCCATGCTGGGCCAGCATGTGCCGCGCTTGCTCGATTGGCTGCCCTGGAACCATGTCTTCGGTGGATCGCACAACTTCAACATGATGCTGTCCAACGGCGGCAGCCTGTATATTGACGACGGCAAACCGGTCAAAGCACAGTTTGCCCGCACGCTGGAAAACCTTAGCCTGGTCACCGGAACGCTCAGCTTTAACGTTCCGGTTGGCTACGCCATGCTGCTGGAGGCCCTGCGCGCCGACGCTGCGCTGCGCCAACGCTTTTTCCAAGAGCTGGAGCTGATCTTCTATTCTGGGGCCTCGCTGCCGCAGGAGGTGTGGCGCGGCTTTGAAGATATGGCCATGGAGATTAAGGGCGAAGTGCCACTCATGACCTCGTCCTGGGGCCTAACGGAGACCGCTCCAGCCTGTATCATGCAACAAGAGCCGACCGACCGCGCAGGCGTGATTGGCGTTCCTTTGCCGGGGGTCAGCCTCAAGTTGCTGCCGCTCGACGATGGCCGCTTTGAAGCGCGGGTCAAAGGCCCCAACGTCCTTTCCGGCTACTACAAAGACGCGGCAAAGAGCCAAGAGGCTTTCGACGAGCAGGGCTATTTCATCACCGGCGACGCTATGCGCTTTGTTGATCCCAAGGACTACAACAAGGGCCTGGCTTTTGACGGACGCATCTCGGAGGACTTCAAGCTGTTGAGCGGCACTTGGGTGCGTGCCGCACAGTTGCGCATCGAGGCACTGGCCTGTCTGGCCCCGTTGGCCAGCGACCTGGTGGTCACCGGCCAAGACCAGGGCGATATCGGCCTGTTTATCTTCATAGATCAGGCAGAGCTGGCTAAAGCGGGCTTCGATGGCGCTTTGCAGCAGGACGGCGCCTTGAGCGACCCCGGCTTGTTGGCAGAGCTCAGCCGCCGCTTGGCGGACTTCGGCCAGGGTGCCAGCTCGTCAACCCGTATCGCACGGGCGCTGGTGATGGCTGAGCCCGCCTCCATGCCCGAAGGAGAAATGACCGCCAAAGGCAACCTCAATGGTCGCAAAATCATGGCCCGCAGAGCTGCCCTGTTGGAGCGCCTGTATCGCGGAGAGCCCGACGACGTGGGCCTGATCTTGGTCCCGCGCGGCGAATCTCAACGCGTCCAACCTACCGTTAAGTGAAAGAGCCACGATGATTGACCTGGACAAAGTTCGCGCCATCGACTTCCACACCCACGCCGAAGAGCCCTGTGGCTGTCATGCCGACGACGGCTATGATGACCTGCAATCGACCATGGCCAAGTACTTCCGCGCGCCCTGGCAGCATCCGCCGACCGTCCCCGAGACCGCCCAGCACTACCGCGAGCAGAACATCGCCGCTGTGATTTTCCCGGTCGATGCCGAGCGTGAGACGGGCTATCGGCGCTATAAGAATGAGGAGGTGGCCGAACTGGCCGCCGAGCATACTGACGTGCTGATTCCCTTTGCCTCCATCGACCCTTGGAAGGGCAAGATGGGTGTGCGCGAGGCGCGCCGTCTGGTCGAAGACTTCGGCATCAAGGGCTTCAAGTTTCACCCCACCATGCAGGGCTTCTATCCCAACGAGCGCATGGCTTACCCGCTGTATGAGGCCATTCAAGAGGCAGGCGGCATCGCGCTGTTCCACACCGGTCAGACCGGCGTCGGCTCGGGCATGGCGGGTGGCAATGGCATGCGCCTGAAGTACTCCAACCCCATGTATCTAGATGACGTGGCCGTGGATTTTCCGGATCTAAAGATCATCCTGGCGCACCCATCGTTCCCTTGGCAGGAAGAGGCGCTGGCGGTAGCGCAGCACAAGCCGAATGTCTACATCGACCTGTCCGGCTGGTCGCCCAAATACTTCCCAGAGATTTTGGTGCGCTATTGCAATTCGATCCTGCGCAAGAAGGTGTTGTTTGGCTCGGATTGGCCAATGATCACGCCCGAGCGTTGGCTGGCAGACTTTGAGAAGATCGCCATCAAGGACGAGCTGCGCCCCGACATCATCAAAGGCAACGCAGCGCGCCTGTTGGGGCTGGTCTAAGATGAGTATCGCTTTGCCTCAGGTCAGTTTGAAGCCCTTTTGCCGGCTTGAGGTCGATCTGGGCCCCTTACAGGAAATGGGGCCAGGTCGCGCAGGACAGCGGCGCATTATCCCGATTATTGGCGGGCAGGTCAGCGGTGAGCTGCAAGGCCGCATCCTCAATCTTGGGGCGGATTGGCAGACCATTTTTGCCGATGGAACCGCAGATCTGGACACGCGTTATGCCTTTGAGACCCACGACGGCGCGCTGATCGAGGTCATCAACAAGGGCGTGCGCCACGGCCCGCCCGAGGTCATAGCGGCCTTGGCACGCGGTGAGGACCAGCCCGCTGACCGCTATTACATGCGCACCCATGCCCGCCTTGAGAGCGGTGATCCGCGCTATGCCTGGGTCAATCGCATGCTGTTTGTCGGGGCTGGCGTGCGCCGGGCCTCGCAAGTCATCATCCAGCTTTATCTTGTGGAGTAATCCTTGCGATGAAAGCCTTTGCCGCCCCGCTCGACGATATTCTATTCAGCCTCACTCATGCCGCGGGTGCCGACCAGCTTGGTGATTGGGACGCTGACTTCGCAGCAGAGATCGCAGGCCATTTCGCGGCCTTTGCCGAGGGGGAGATTGCGCCGCTAGACGAGCCCGGCGACCGCCAAGGCTGCCGGTTAGAACAGGGCCGTGTGGTCATGCCCGATGGCTTTAAGGCCTGCTATGACGCCTATGTTGCACAGGGTTGGTGCGGGCTGACCGCGCCCGAGGCCTTTGGCGGTCAAGGGCTGAGCAGCCTGGCGCTGGCCATGACGTCTGAGATATTTTCGGGTGCCAACCATGCCTTACAAATGGTCACGGGCCTGGTGCCGGGGGCGATCCGCACCCTGCTGAGTTTTGGCAGCGACGATCAGCAGGCGCGCTTTATCCCGCAACTGGCCTCGGGTCAGGCGCTGGCCACCATGTGCTTGACCGAGCCTGGTGCGGGCTCCGACCTGTCGCGCGTGCGCTGTAGGGCTGTGCGCGATGGCAACACCTGGCGCATTTCGGGCGAGAAAATCTTCATTTCCGGCGGGGATCAGGACTTGAGCCCCCAGATCCAGCATTTGGTGCTGGCGCGCACCAGCGACGAGGGCATTAAGGGCTTGTCGCTGTTCATGTGCCACAGCCATAGGGCAGATGGCGCGCGCAATGCGGTCAGCGTCACTCGCATTGAAGACAAGATGGGCCTGCATGCCTCGCCGACCTGCCAGCTCGCCTTCGACGGTGCTGAGGCTGAGCTGATCGGCAAGGAAGGCCAGGGCCTGATGGCTATGTTCACCATGATGAACCATGCCCGCGCTGATGTGGCCTTGCAGGGTGTAGCGCACGCTGCGCGGGCCCGTGACCTGGCCGCTAGTTACGCCGCCGAGCGCGTGCAAGGACGTGGCGCAGATGGCGCGCCCGCGACCTTGGATCAACACGCTGACGTGCGCCGGCTGCTGGACGAGATCGACGCGCTGGGCGTCAGCGCGCGGGCGCTGGCCCACCTCTGCTTGGTAATGCTGGAGCGCGGCGATGCGCCCGATCTGGTGGATTTCCTGACCCCCATTGCCAAGGTCACCTGCACCGAAGCGGGCATGCGCGCCGCAGAACTGGGCACGCAAGTGCTGGGTGGCTATGGCTATTTGAGCGAATACCGCCTGGAGCAGAGCTATCGCGATGTGCGCATTACGGCCATCTATGAAGGGGCCAACGCCATTCACGAACGGGTCTTGGCAACGCGCTTGTTGCCGGGCAAAGCGGGGGCCGCTTTTGAGGCCTTCGTTGCCAGGGAAGCCGCGCGCTTTAGCGGCTCGGACATCGCAGACGGCCTGGCGCTGTGGCAAGCGGCAAAGGCTCGCATCGAGGCGGCGGCGGACGCCACACCTGCTGCGCACAGCTTTATGGCGCTGACCAGCGATCTGGTAATGCGCTGCCTTTGGGCCCGAATTGCGGCGGCAGCGGACGCCCACCCGGAGCCAGCGCGCATGCGCCGGCTGCTGCGTCACGCCCAGATCTACCGCAGCGGCCAGGCGACGGCCCTCGCTGGGGTGATTGACGCTTTGCTCGCCGAGGCCTAAAGCTTGCGGACCGATTTTTAGGGTCCAAACGCTATGTCACCAACCAATGCTTCGAGTGCCTTAGGCGCCGCCTCAGCCGAGCTGTCTTGGTTGCAGGACCCGCTGCATCGCGCCTGGCTGTTGAGCGACGCCAAGCGCCAACTTAATTTCTTTCAGGCCAGCCTGGCGGCGGACGGCAGCTTCGATCTGTTGGATTGGCAAGGTAAGGCCCAGGGTCAGGCCCAGAAACAGGCCAAGCCGCGCAGCCCGCAGGAGCTTCACACCACAACGCGTCTGGTTCATTCCTTTGCGCTGGGCAAAGCGGCGGGCTTTGACGGTTGTGAGGATGTGATTGATGCGGGCATGGCCTGGCTGTGGCACCATCATCGCGACGCAGAGCAGGGCGGTTATCATTGGGCTGTGAGTGCCGACGGGCCCGTCACACGACCCGGCCAGGCCAGCAAATTGGCCTATGGGCACGTCTTTGTTTTGCTGGCAGCCTCCAGCGCCCTGCAGGTCGGCCACCCCGACGCTCACCGCCTGTTGGACGATATCCGTAGCGTGATTGACCAGCGCTTTTGGGACCCCGCAGCAGGCCGGCTGAGCGAAGAATACCAGCGCGACTGGAGCGCCTTTTCAAGCTATCGCGGCATGAACGCAAACATGCATGGCACGGAAGCCTTCTTGGCCGCCTATGAAGCCACGGGCGAGGCTGAATACCTGCAGCGCGCTGGACAGATCCTGGACTTCTTTTTGGGCGAGATGGCCGCAAACAGTGCTTGGCGCATCCCCGAACACTATCGTGAAGATTGGCGGGTTGATCCAGATTATCAGGGCGATCCCATGTTTAGGCCATACGGTACGACGCCGGGGCACTCGCTGGAGTTTGCCCGCTTGGCCTTGCAGTATTGGGATCTTTGCGGGCGTCCTAGTGAGGGGACGGCCAGCCAGGCCCCTGCTTGGGCGCGCTCGCTGACCCAGCGCGCCTTGGCCGATGCTTGGCGCGCGGACGGCGGCCTTGTCTATACCCTGAGCACGGACGGCGGTGTTTCGGTGCCCAACCGCTATTGGTGGCCGGTGACCGAGGGGATTGGTGCGCTGGCCGCACTGCTCAAACTCGCGCCAGACCAAGGCTTCGAAGACTGGTATCGCCGCTTGTGGCGCTTCGCCGAGCAGCACTTTGTCGATAGCGAGCGCGGCGGTTGGTTCCCCGAGCTGGACGCGCGCGGCCGTCCCAGCCAAGGCCAATTCGTCGGCAAGCCGGACCTATACCACGCCCTACAGGCGACGCTCTTGCCTCTGTTGCCCGGGCTCTCGCGCCCGTTTGAGGACCTTCGGGGGCTTTCAGGCTGACGCGGGCTTGTTGCAGAGCTCAAGATTCCGCGTTTGCACGCGCCACAATAGCCTTGAAGCGCTCAAGTTGCGGACGATCTGTGCGCCAAACGATCAGGCCCAAAATCGGAGCGACCAAGGCCATAAGGCCGCTACCTTGACACGCCACTTCTAAGGTATAACGGCAGCGGTCGGGTCCTTCGGGTGCAAGCGAATAGGTGTAGCGCGCTGAAAATCTGCCTTGGCGGGCAACCAAGGTCATCATGCTCTCGGGCTTGTAGACTTCGACCTCTGAGCGATGAGTGGCACCTCGCGCGCGGAAGGTCAAAACGCTGCCTTCACGCAAGGGCTGGCCGTCTTCGGTGGATATCTCGTCGATGCCAGGCATCCAATCTCGCATGCGCTGGACATCGGTCAACATGGCCCAGGCAAGGTGGATGGAAATCGGCAAATCCGTGTTTTGACTTGGCATAGTGTCCCCCCAATTGCTTTGCTGTTTGTCTCAGACATGCCGCACGGGGCCTCTAGTTCATGCTCTCGCGGGGCCTGCTCCAACAGCTAGGATAGCACGCAAGTTGGGCTTGGATCAATTTACCCCTTTGGGGCAAGCACCTAGCGTGACGGCCGTGACCAGATGAAGGTCAGGACGGCAGCCAGTCCAAGGGCGATCAGGCCCAGCAGCAAGATGCGCGGCCAAAATGTCCAAGTCAAAAGGCACATGGAAAATGCGATGCCCAGGGTGGCGGCAATTTTTCCCGCCCGGCCGATTGCGCCGCGCTCAAACCAAGCCCTCAAACCAGGGCCAAAGCGCGGGTGATTGAGCAAGGGTGCGGCCATTTGAGGATTGGAGCGCACAAACATATCAACCGCCACGATCCAGAACACCGTCGTTGGCAGCAGCGGCAAGAAAATGCCAACGAATCCCAGGCCAGCGAACAGCATGCCAAGGCCCAGAAACAGGCCCTTCTTAAAGGTGGCAACAGTAAAACGATCTGGGCGCATGGGCGGAAGGGGTCATAAGGCAAGGGGCCAGCGGCGCTGCTAGCCCTTTGGCTATAGCCCAGGTCAGCGGGCCAAAGCAACGATGCGGGCGCGTTTGTCAGGCCTTGGTCACAGCGCCTGCTCGACGCATTGATCAATCGCACCGAACAGGTCTTGGCCGTCGGCATCCAGCATGTCGATCCGCACCCGGTCACCGAAGCGCATAAAGGGCGTCTTGGCCGCGCCTTGCTGGATGGTTTCAACCATGCGCAGCTCGGCCAAGCAAGAGTAGCCGACGCCACCCTCGGCGATCAGCTTGCCAGGCCCGCCGTCCAATTTGTTGGAAACCGTTCCAGACCCGATGATGCTGCCCGCGCTCAAGGGGCGGGTTTTGGCCGCGTGCGCCACCAGCTCGGGCAAAGTGAAGGTCATATCAACGTTGACCAAGGCGCGCCCAAAGGGCTGGCCATTGTAATCGACCCTCAGCGGCAGCGCGATGCTGCCCCCTTGCCAGGCCGCACCCAGTTCGTCGGGGGTGATGGCGGTGGGCGAAAAGGCGGTCGGCGGCTTGGATTGGAAAAAGCCGAATCCCTTGGCCAACTCGGGCGCGATGAGGTTGCGCAAAGAGACATCGTTGACCAGCATCACCAGCTTGATGTGCTGTCCTGCTTCCGCGACGCTAACCCCCATGGGCACGTCGTCCACGATGACCGCAATCTCGCCCTCCATGTCGATGCCATAGGCTTCATCGTCAACGCGGATGGGATCGCGCGCACCGATCATGACATCCGAGCCGCCCTGATACATCAAGGGATCGCTATAGAATGTTTCGGGCACCTTCGCGCCGCGCGCCTGGCGCACCAGCTCGACGTGGTTCAAATAGGCCGAGCCGTCCGCCCATTGGTAGGCGCGGGGCAAAGGCGCATGCGCTTGGGCCTGGTCAAAGGGCTGCCCCAGGCTGACGTCGGCCTCCAGGGCTGCGGCGACGATCGCGAGCTGCGGTGCGCAGCGCGCCCAATCGTCCAGCGCAGCTTGCAAAGTGGCGACGATGTTGGGCACGGCTTGGCAGCGGGCAAGGTCGCGGCTGACCACCACCAACCGACCATCGCGCGAGCCGTCTTTCAGCGTGGCAAGTTTCACGACCAATCGCCTTCCGGTGTTCCGTTGAAGCGCTTTTTTAGCCCGGTCCAGCAATCGAAATAGTCGGCCTGCAAGGGCGCATCCTTGGCGGCATAGTCGCTGAGGATTTGCGCAAAGCGGGTCTCAAACATAAAGGCCAGAGTGTCAGTCAGTTTATGCGGCTTCAGGTCAGCGCGCGAGGCCCCCTCAAATGCGTTGGTATCGGGACCGTGGGGCATCATTAGGTTATGCAGGCTCATGCCGCCCGGCACGAAGCCCTCTGGCTTGGCGTCGTAAGCGCCGTAGACGTTGCCCATGAACTCGGACATGATATTGCGGTGGTACCAGGGCGGGCGGAACGAGCCCTCGGCCACCATCCAGCGCTCTGGGAAGATCACGAAGTCGATGTTGGCGGTGCCAGCCTCTTCGCTGGGTGCGGTGAGCACGGTGAAGATCGAGGGGTCGGGGTGGTCAAACAAGCTGGCACCGACCGGCGAGAAGCAGCGCAGGTCGTACTTATAGGGCGCGTAGTTACCGTGCCAGGCCACCACGTCCAGCGGCGACCAGCCAAGCTGGGTCTGGTGGAACTCGCCGCACCACTTGACGATCAGGCTGTGGGTCTCTTCTAAATCTTCAAAATAGGCAACTGGGGTCTTGAAGTCGCGCGGATTGGCCAGGCAGTTTGCGCCGATGGGGCCGCGGCTGGGCAGGGTGAATTTGGCACCGTAGTTCTCGCACATATAACCGCGGGCTTTGCCGTCGGGCGCGGCATAGCGCGCCTTGACCCCGCGCGGTATGACGGCGATCTCGCCAGGTTCGATCTCCATGTGGCCCAGTTCAGTGGTGATGGCCAGGCGGCCATCTTGGGCAACGAACATCATCTCACCATCGGCGTTCCAGAAGATCTCGCGCGGTCGCTCCTCGCTGATGCGGTAGACATGCGCGGCCATGCCGCCCTGGCTGCGGGCATCGCCTGCTGTGGTCATGGTTTGCATGCCGTCGATCAGGCCTGTGGGCCGATCGGGATAGGGCAGCGGGTCCCAACGGTATTGCGCCAAAGGCGCGGATGACAAAGCCTGCGGCGCGGTCAGCCAGCCAGCAACAGTGATGCGCTCAAAATCGCCCGAATGCAGCACCCCGGGGCGGATGCGATAGAGCCAGGAGCGCTCGTTGGTGCCGCGCGGCGCGGTAAAGGGCGAACCGGACAACTGCTCGGCATAGAGGCCGTAGGTCGCGCGCTGGGGCGAGTTTTGGCCGACGGGCAGCGCACCGGGCAGGGCTTCGGTTTCAAAATCGTTGCCAAACCCAGGCATATAGCCTTTGGCAGTGGCGGTGCCGGGCTGGCGGTCGCTATCGGATAGGCTGTGTGGTCTGTGGGACATGGGATGCCTCCTAGTTCTCTTGCCGCACGGTCGCAGCGAGGGCTTACAAAAATAGAGTTGCAAATGAAACTATCAGGCTTCTCCCTCGCCAACAAGGTCAGGCTACACATCCCTGCTTGAGCCTTCCACTTATCAATGGTCGTGGAGCTTCAAGCGGTTTCCAGTGCCGAATTTCCCGCGAAGTCTGAGCCGGTTTGTTTTGCGTTAAGGATATATTCAGATCGTCTATGCAAACGTATGTCGATAGCAGACGAACTGCCAACTCACCCAACCCGCCCCAAACTTGGGAGGCCTATCATGAAAAACAATCGACCCCTCCATTCGCTCCTGACTGGCATCGCAGTCGGTGTGACTGCTGTCGCGCTGGCCGGACAGGCTTTGGCGCTGTCGTGCTTGCCCGGCTCGGCGCAATCCAGCTTCAATCAGTATGATCAAGCGCCTGAGAATTACTACATCTTTCAGGGCCGCTTTCAGGCTATCGAGCCCTTGCCGCTCAACAATGTCGTGCCGCGCCCCACGGTTAATTTCCGCTTTGTCGGCCGCGGCCTTGGCCCCTCTGGGCTGGAGCAGCGCCAAAGCTTTATCGTGCCCGTGACCCCGCAGTGCTTGGGCCCCTGGTGTGGCGGCTACCCGGATACGCAACGCAAAATCGTCTTCTTGAAGTTCGAGAGCGGGCGCTATCACTTTGAGCCGACGGCTTGCCCAGGTGCGAGCCTGGAGGCCAACCAAGACAACCGCCGTGCTATCATTGATTGCTTTGCGGGCAACTGTTTTGATCCAAACAGCCCAGTACCACCTGCGCCACCCGCACCACCAGTACCGCCAGCACCACCAGCGGGACAGTCGAGCTGTGGCAAAGAGCTGTTGAGCGATTTCTTGGGTCGCCGCGTTGGCCGCCTGCCTGCCTTCGTGCGCCAGAGCCCGAAAGTTCGCATCATTCGACCCGGCCAACCGGTGACGCTCGATTATCTGACGGATCGCCTCAATATTGAGCTGAACGATCGCAATCGCATCATAGATTTGCGCTGCGGCTAAGCAAACCGGAGCAGGGGCCTGCCCCAAAGCAGGTCAAGACGCAAAGAGCGGGTTTCTGCAAGGCGGGGCCCGCTCTTTGCCGTTGGGTCTTGTCGTGATTGCCTGGCCGCTGGACGATGGGATGATAGGCCAGATATTCCGCCTGCCGGAAAAGCGCAGGGATTAGGGTTTGACAGTCGGCAGAGGCAGGCGCATGCTCCCGCCGATACAGGGCTAGGACTCTGAGCGAACTCGGCAATTTTCCCATACAGAACACGTTAAGTAGGCACCTTTGACCCAGCTTGACCTTCCCAGCGACGCGCTCGCCCGCACGATCCGCGCAAGTTTCTGGCGCGGCGCACGTGCTGGCTTCCCCTTCAATGCGGCGGTCATTCCCTTTGGCCTGCTGTTTGGCGTGGTGGCTGCCGACGCTGGTTTTGACCTGCTGCAAGCAATGGCCATGAGCATCTTGGTCTTGGCGGGGGCTTCATCGCTGACCGCAATCGAGTTGCTGACCCAGCAGGCACCCGTCTTCATTGTGCTCTTGACCGCAGCCGCTGTTAACTTGCGCATGGCCATGTATTCGGCCTCTTTGGCGCCCCATATCTCCTCGGGCCCCTTGTGGCAGCGGGCGGCGGCCGCCTACCTGATGGTTGATCATGCCTATGCCCTGTCGATAGCGGACTATGAGGTGCGCCCGGACGCGCCCGTGCGCGCCAAGCTGGCTTTCTATCTTGGAGTTTGCCTTGCATCTGTGCCCTCTTGGTTCGTGGCTTGCTTCATCGGCGCTCTTATCGGCACGCAGATGCCCGCCAGCCTGGGTTTGGACTACGCCGGTGTGGTGATGTTTGTGTCGCTCTTTGCTCCGGCTGTGCGCGGACTACCGAAAATCGCAGCTCTGCTGGTGGCTACTCTGGGCTCCTTGCTGTTGGCCTGGATGCCTTACGCGCTGGGTGTCCTGGTAGCCGCCAGCCTTGGTATGGCGACCGGCGCACTGGTCGAGCGGGCCTTGCAGCGCCGCGCGGCCAGTCAGGAGGCTGTGTGATGACCATCTCAACCTTTGATATCTGGCTGACGATCATCGGGCTGGCGATTGCGACCTTTCTTATTCGTTTTTCCTTCATCGGGATCTTGGGCGGGCGGCAAATGCCGCCCTGGTTGCTGACTGCGCTGCGCTATGTGCCTGTAACCATCTTGCCGGCCCTGGTCGCGCCCGCCATCATGTGGCCCGAGGCGACCGGCGGCAGTTTTGATCCCATGCGTGCAGCCGTTGCGATCCTAACCTTTGCTTTGGCTTGGCAATTGCGCAATCCCATGCTGGGCTTTCTGGGCGGTTTGCTCTGTCTGATCATTTTCATCAACGCAGGCGGGGTATTAGGCCTATGATTTCGCTGAGACCTTTGACAAGTGACGATTTTTTCATGATTTGGCACTGGCTGCGTCGCCCGCATGTCAAGCAGTGGTGGGACGATGGCCAGACCTGCGTGGAAGAGGTGGTCGAGACCTTCAGCGATGAGCCCGAGACCATTCAGCGCTATATCCTTGAGATGGACGAGGCACCTATGGGCTATGGCCAGATCTGCACGCTGGACGATGGCCGCGTTGGCGTCGATCTGTTTTTGGCGCACGTGGAATGGTTGGCGAAGGGCCTGGGGCAGGCCAGCTTACGCGCCCTAGTGGATGAGGTGGCCCGCCAAGGTCGAAGCCAGGTGGTGACCATTGATCCGCACCCCGACAATGATCGCGCCATCGCGTGCTATGAGAAAGTTGGCTTTGTCCACCGCCCGAAAGAGTCGAACGAGTCGCTCTATTTTATGGCACTTGAGCTGGACCAGATGCGCGGTTAGATCCATGGGTGAGCTGCAAACCGGGGGGCCTGAGGCCTACATAGCCGCCCAGCAAGACGCCTTGCGGCGCGCTATGCGTGAGCGTGCCCGGGCGACGGGGCAAAGCTTGTGGCACCCCGTGCGCTTGCAGACCCTGGGTTGGTATCACTCACGACGTGAGCGAATTTGCGATGGCCAGGGCCAAGTTCTGCCCTGGCTGGCCTATGCCGCCACCGCCTGGCTGGAGGCTGCGTTGAAACCCGATTGGCGGGTGCTGGAGTATGGATTGGGCTCCTCTAGCCTTTGGTGGGCCGCGCGTGTTCAGGATTTGACCGTCATTGAGCACGACCCAGCTTGGGTTGCGCGCCTCGGGCCACAGTTGCCCAGCCACGTTCGCTTGCTGCACATCGACCAATCCGAGCCAAGGTACCGCGATTTTTGTCGCCAGTCCGGCCAGCGCTGGGACCTGATCTCGGTCGACGGCAAACGGCGCAATTCGGTGATCAAGCGCGCAGCCGAGGCGTTGGAGCCCGGCGGATTGCTGGTCTTCGACGACAGCCAAAAGGTGCGCTATGCCAAGCCCTTGGCTAAGCTGGAGCGGCGCGGCTTTGACCTCATGCATTTCTGGGATGCCAAGCCCTTGCAATCTTATGCGGGGAAGACCACAATTCTGCGCGCTCCCCAGGTGGAGCCTCGCCAGGAAGAGCCCAAGCAATGAGCCAAAACAGGAAGGAAACCAGACAATGAGCCAAGACACGGACACCAGCCAAAATCCTCATCATGGCGGCTGTTTTTGCGGCCGCGTGAAGTTTCGCATCGACGGCCCCTTGTTTCCAGCATTGCACTGCCACTGTGGCCAGTGCCGAAAAATGACCGGCTTTCACATGGCAGCCACGGGGGCCTTGGGCACGGATCTGACCTTTGAGACCGACGAAGGGTTGAGCTGGTTTCGCTCTTCGGATGTGGCAGAGCGAGGCTTTTGCGGGACCTGCGGTTCGCCGCTGTTTTGGCGCGCGTTTGGCAGCAAATATATCTCCGTGACCATGGGCGCTTTGGACGAACCCGACCGGATCGAAGCCAAGGCTCATATCTATGTGGCGGATAAGCCCAACTGGTATCAGCTTTGCGATGGACTGCCGCAATATGACGGTGATATGCCCGCCGTTGCCGCAGCGAGAGACGAGCTGGCCAAGAAGAACGCTCAGGCCGCATCGGACAACTAGAGCAATCCGGCATCTTGAAACCCAACAAATCATCCCGACATGCTGTCGAGTTGCGATTGCCTAAGGGCGCTGAGCGTGACGCTCAAATCGAACATCAGACCCAACACAAGCCCGAACACAAAAGGACGAGGCCATGACCGCCACTTCGATAAAAGTTTCCTTTAAGCCTGCCGACTACGCTGCCGCTGGCGTGCTGTTGGGCTTTGCCCGCGCGGGCGAAGACGGGGGCCTCTCCTGGTTGGGCCAAGCCAGCAGTCACGGCGAGTTGCTGGGCCGCGCTGCCCAGTCAAAGCGCTTCAAGGCCGCGGCTTCGTCGGCGCTGGAGGTTGTGCCAGCGGCGGGTTCAGTGGCCCGCCTGATCGTGTTGGGTGCAGGTGATGAGCTGAGCCACGCGGCAGCCCAAGCCTTGGGCGCCAGCGGTATGGCGGCGGCCGAAACCGGCGGCGATACCTGTTTGTGCATCGACGCTGCGGGCCTCAGCAATGACGCCAACACGGCGGCGGCGCTGGCGCTGGGTGCGGTATTGCGTGCCTACCGCTTTGACAAATACCGCTCTGAAATGAAGCCGGAGCAAAAGCCGAGCCTGCAAGAAATTCAGGTCTTGGCCCACGATCCTGAGGCGGCGGCTGCGGCCTACGCCGATCTTGAGGCCGTGGCCGAAGGTGTCTATCACACCCGCGATCTTATCTCTGAGCCCGCCAACGTGCTGTACCCCAAGAGCTTTGCCAAGGACGCGGCGCGCCTGGCTGACTTGGGCGTTGAAATCACCGTCATGAAGAAAGACGAGCTGGAGGAGCGCGGTTTTGGCGCTCTGTTGGGCGTTGCGCAAGGTTCGACCCACGATCCGCGCGTGGTGATTATGCACTGGAAAGGCTCGGACGCACAGCCGGTCGCGCTGGTCGGCAAAGGCGTGACCTTTGATACCGGCGGCATCTCGATCAAGCCCGCCGCAGGCATGGAAGATATGAAGTGGGATATGGGCGGTGCAGGCGTTGTGGTCGGCACCATGCACGCATTGGCCAAGCGCAAGGCCAAGGCCAACGTCGTCGCCATCATCGGCTTGGTGGAAAATATGCCCGACGGCAAGGCGCAGCGCCCGGGCGATATCGTCACTTCGCTGTCTGGCAAGACCATCGAGGTTTTGAATACCGACGCCGAGGGCCGCTTGGTGCTGGCCGATATCTTGTGGCATGTGCAGGAGGTCTATCAGCCCACGGCCATCATTGACCTGGCCACTTTGACCGGCGCTATGCTGGTCGCTCTGGGCATGGAACAAGCCGGGCTGTTCTCCAACAACGATGAGTTGGCGGGCCAGCTTGAGGGGGCCTCAAAGACCTCGGGCGATGCGCTGTGGCGCATGCCCATCGGCCAAGCCTACAACAAGCAATTGGACTCGCCCATTGCCGATATGAAAAACATCGGCGGCGGTCGCTGGGGTGGCTCAATTACTGCGGCTTGCTTCTTGGAGCGCTTCATCCAAAACGGTACGCCCTGGGCGCATCTGGATATTGCAGGCGTGGTCTGGTCCGACAAGGACCGCGAGGTCAGCCGTCGCGGTGCCACCGGCTGGGGCGTGCGCCTGCTGGATCAGTGGGTGCGCGACACCCAGGGTTAATCTGCGCTGCCTTGCGACAAGAAAAGAGCCGCTCGGGATGTCCGGGCGGCTCTTTTTCTTGGCCTTAGAGCATATTTGGTTGATTTGCTTTCACACAATACGCTTTAACTATATGATTTTAAAGTAAATGCACCTTGCGAACCCTTGGCGCGATCGAGGGCGATTGCTCGGGCTATGCGCTAGCGCTGCTTGATCTGCCAATCGGGGTGGAACCAGGGCTCAGCGTTGGAGGGTGGCAGGGGCGTGCGGCCCAGGATGTGATCGCTGGCCTTCTCGCCAGTCATAATTGAGGGGCCATTCAGGTTGCCATTGGTAATGCGCGGGAAAATCGAGCTGTCGGCGACCCGCAGGCCCTCGACGCCGATCACCCGCAGCTCGGGATCAACCACCGCCATAGGATCATCGGCTCGGCCCATCCGGCAGGTGCCGCAGGGGTGATAGGCGCTCTCGACGTGCTCTGAAATGAAGGCGTCCAGCTCGGCATCGGATTGCAGCGCGTCGCCCGGCTGAATCTCAAACTTGACATAGGGTTCGAAGGCCTTTTGGGCAAAGATCTCGCGCGTCAGGCGGATGCAGCGGCGGAAGTCCTCCCAATCCTTGTCGGTGCTCATGTAGTTGAATAGGATCTTTGGCGCCTCGCGCGGGTCCGGCGACGCCAAGGTCACGCTGCCGCGCGACGGGGAGCGCATAGGACCGACATGGGCCTGAAAGCCGTGACCCTCGGCGGCGGCCTGCCCATCATAGCGCACGGCAATCGGCAGGAAATGATACTGGATATCTGGATAGTCCAGGCCCGCTTGCGAGCGGATGAAGGCCGCACTTTCAAACTGGTTCGATGCGCCCAAGCCGGTGCGGGTAAACAGCCACTGTGCGCCGATCATGGCCTTGCCCAACAGGTTCCAATATTTGAACAGTGTAATCGGCAGCTTGCTGGCAAATTGAAGGTAGAGCTCAAGGTGGTCTTGCAGGTTTTGCCCGACGCCAGGGCGGTCTGCCACCAGGTCAATGCCATGCTCGGCCAGGTGGGCGGCTGGGCCAATACCCGACAGCATGAGCAGCTTGGGCGAATTGATCGAGGAGGCGGCTAAGATCACTTCTTTGCCCGCGTGCAGGGTCTCAATCTTGCCGCCATTTTCGATCTCAACGCCGACCGCGCGGCCGTTTTCGATCACCACTTTGCGCGCCAGCCCTCGGAGCAGCGTCACATTGGGACGCTTGAGCGCGGGTTTAAGGTAGGCGTTGGCCGCTGACCAACGCTGGCCCTTCCAAACGGTTTGCTCCATGGGGCCAAAGCCCTCTTGCTGGCGACCGTTGTAATCAGGCGTGACCTGATAGCCCGCCTGTTTGCCTGCCTCGACAAAGGCATGAAACAGCGGGTTTTTGCGCGGACCGCGCGTGACGTGCAGCGGGCCGTCGGTGCCGCGCCAGGCGGCTTCCTCACTGTCGGGCGCCGCGCCGTGCCAGTGTTCCATGCGCTTGAAGTAGGGCAGCACGTCCGCATAAGACCAACCGTCGGCCCCGCTGTCGGCCCAGTGGTCATAGTCGCCCGCGTGGCCGCGCACATAGACCATGCCGTTGATCGACGAGGAGCCGCCGATCACCTTGCCACGAGGGGTGGCAAGTTGGCGGCCGCCTAAGTGCGGCTCGGGTTCGCTGCGATAGCCCCAGTCATAGCGCGGCATGTTCATGGGGTAGGAGAGGGCGGCAGGCATCTGGATCAGCGGCCCCATGTCGCTGCCGCCGAACTCGATCACCAGCACCGAGGCTCCAGCCTCCGACAAGCGGTAGGCCATGGCGCAGCCAGCAGACCCCGCGCCGACGATGATGTAGTCAGCCTGTGTCATAGCGGGCTCCTTAGAAGGGGGCTTCAACCGGGTTCATGGCCACATAAACCGAGCGCATTTCGGAATAGTGGTTGATGGCGTTCTTGGAGTTCTCGCGCCCAACGCCCGAGGCCTTAACGCCGCCAAAGGGCGCTTCAACCGGAGCCAGATTGTAGGTGTTGATATAACAGCTTCCCGCGTCGATCTGGCCAATCACGCGATGCGCGCGGGTCAAATCGTTGGTGAAGACCCCGGCGGCCAGGCCGAATTCGGTGTTGTTGGCGCGGGCGATCACGTCGGCCTCGTCGTCAAAATCCAGCACCGACAGGACCGGGCCAAAAATCTCCTCACGGGCGATGGTCATGTCGTCGGTGACATCAGCAAAGACCGTGGGCTGCATGTAAAACCCCGGGCGATCCAGTTGCTTGCCGCCGTAGACCAGCCGCGCGCCCTCGTCCAAGCCCTTGGCCACATAGCCCATAACGATGTTGATCTGGCTTTGCGAGACTAGGGGGCCAAAGCTGGTGGCCTCGTCTAGTGGATCGCCAATTACGGCCTGATCTAGACGCTCGGACAGGCGCTTCAAGAAGGCGTCTTTGATGCCGCTTTGGACAAAAACCCGCGTACCGTTCGAGCAGACCTGGCCCGAGCTGTAGAAGTTCGCCAAGATGGCGCCGCCCACCGCGTCCTCCAAGTTGGCATCGTCGAAGATAATCAGCGGGGATTTGCCGCCCAGCTCCATGGTGACGTGCTTCATGTGCGAGGCTGCTGCGGCGTAGACCTTTTTGCCCGTTGGTACCGAGCCGGTCAGCGAGACCTTGGCCACGCGCGGATCGTTGACCAGCGCAGAGCCCACGGGGCCCCAGCCTTGGATGACGTTGTAGAGGCCTGCCGGTGCGCCCGCTCTGGTCAAAATCTCCGCCACTTTTAGGGCGGACAGCGGCGTTGTTTCGGAGGGCTTAAAGACCATGGAATTGCCGCAAGCCAACGCCGGCGCGCCCTTCCAGCAAGCAATCTGGGTCGGATAGTTCCAGGCCCCCAAGCCGACGCACACGCCCAAGGGCTCGCGCACGGTGTAGACGAAATCGCCGCCGGGCAAGGCGATGTGCTCGCCAGTCAGGCTGCCCGCCAGGCCGCCGAAGTACTCCAATGCATCCGCGCCGCTGGTGGCATCAGCAACCAGGGTTTCTTGAAGGGGCTTGCCGGTGTCGTGGGTCTCCAGAACGCTCAGCTCGTGGTTCATGTCGCGCATCATGTCGGCGGCGCGGCGCAGAATCCGGCCGCGTTCGGTCCCTGATAGCTTGGCCCACTCGATCTGCGCACGGGTGGCGGCGTTCAAGGCCTTGTCGATGATGGCGGGGGTTGCGGCGTGCAGGCGGGCGATGACCGCACCAGTGGCGGGATAGATGACCTCCAGCAGTTCGCCCGCTGTATCTTCGACGTAGGCGCCGTCAACATAGTGGCTCGCGGGAGGTTGGCAGATCAAGGTTTCATCGGTCATGGTTAGCACTCTGGTCAAAGGGTGAAATTGGCAGGGGCGAACTTATTCGCCGCGTGGGTAGCGCTGGTTTTCCTCCAGCACGTTCAGATCCATGTGATTGCGCATAAAGCGCTCTGAGGCGCGCAGCAAGGGCTGGTAGTCCCATGGGAAATAGCCCCCCTTGCGCAGCGCTTCATAGACCACCCAGCGGCGGGCTTGGGATTGGCGCACCTCGGCATCGAAGCGCTCAAGGTCCCAACGTTGGTCGGCCTCAACGCGCAAGGCGGCCAGGGGCTCGCCGTGGGCGGGATCGCCTGCCAAGTTGGTCAGCTCGTGCGGGTCCGCCTCAAGGTCAAATAGCTGTTCGGGGTCCAGGGCGCAGCGGACGTACTTATAGCGGCCCTTGCGCAGCGCCACCAGGGGGGCATAAGAGCCCTCGGCGGCGTACTCCATAGCGACCGACGCGGTGCGGGGCTGGCCTTGGGCCAACGGCACCAGGCTTTGGCCCTCGGTCCAGGGCATAACCTCATCCATGCTCACGCCTGCAAGCTCGCAATAAGTCGGCGTTAGGTCGATGGTCGAAACAGGCGCCGTGATGCACTGGGGCTCCAGGCCGGGGGCTGCGATCATCATCGGCACCCGCGCCGATCCCTCATAAAAGCACATCTTAAACCACAGGCCGCGCTCGCCCAGCATGTCACCGTGGTCGGAGACAAAGACCACGATTGCCTCCTGGCGGGTGGCTTCCAGGGCGTGCATGATCTCGCCGATCTTGTCGTCCAGGTAGGAGATGTTGGCGAAGTAGGCGCGGCGCGAGCGGCGGATGTCGTCTTCGGTGATGTCGAACGAGCGCCAATCGTTGGCGTCAAATATGCGCTGAGCGTGCGGGTCGTGCTGCGCATAGTCAAAGGCGGGCACTTCGGGCAACAGGTGCGCGCAATCCTCGTACAGATCCCAGTATTTTCGGCGCGCAACATAGGGGTCGTGCGGGTGGGTGAAGCTGACAGTCAGGCTCCAGGGGCGCTGGTCCAGGCCGCGCCCCAGATCATAGATCTTGCGCACAGCGTTGTAGGCAACCTCGTCGTCGTACTCCATTTGGTTGGAGATTTCGGCTACGCCCGCGCCCGTCACCGAGCCCATGTTGTGATACCACCAATCGATGCGCTCACCCGGTTTGCGGTAGTCTGGGGTCCAGCCAAAGTCGGCGGGGTAAATGTCGGTGGTCAGTCGCTCTTCAAAGCCGTGCAGTTGGTCGGGTCCCACAAAGTGCATCTTGCCCGACAGGGCGGTTTGATAGCCCGCACGACGCAGGTGGTGCGCGTAGGTAGGAATGTCCGAGCAAAATTCGGCAGCGTTGTCATAGACCCGCGTTTTCGACGGCAACTGGCCGGACATATAGCTGGCACGGCCAGGCGCGCAGAGCGGCGAAGCGGTGTAGGCGTTGGCAAAGCGCAGCGACCGGGTGGCCAGGGCCTTTAGGTTCGGGGCGTGCAACCAGTCTGCAGGACCGTCAGGAAACAACGTGCCGTTGAGCTGGTCAACCATAAGAATCAAGATGTTGGGCTTGGTCATGCGGCGGCCTTCAGGCTTGCGGTGAGGTAGGCTTGCGCTATGGCGCAGGCTGTCTGCGGATTGGGTGCGCCTGGCGCTGTGACCTGGCGAATGTAGAGCCCATCTATCAAGGCAGCCAGCCCGTCCGCGACGGTTGGGGCGTCGTCCCCAAGCAAGGGGTGCAGGCCCACCAGAAGGTTCGAACGTAAACGGCGCTGATAGATAGCCAGCAAGCGCGCGGCTTCAGGGCTCTTGCGAGCTTGGACATAGAAATTCAGCCAGGCGGTGATGATGGCCGGCTCGAAATTCGGGCTGGCAAAGCTGGCGCGAATGATGGCGCCTAGCCGTTGGTCAGGTTGGCGGACCGCCGCCAGCTCTCGGCGGACTTCAACGGCATAAAGCGTTAGGATGTGCCGCAAGGCCGACAGCAGAATTTGGTCCTTGCTGCCGAAATAGTGGTGGGCCAAGGCACTGGAAACGCCCGCCCGTTTTGCGATCTGGCTGACGGTCACATCAAGCGAGCCGACACGCCCCACTTCTTGGATGGCAGCGTCGATCAGGCTCGAACGGCGTAGGGGTTCCATGCCGATTTTGGGCATGTGGGGGGCTCCAGAGGTGGACAGCTCCCGTCGATTTATTCTTGATTGACTGCTCAGTCAATAAAAACCGTGGCGCCAGTTCCGTCGAGCTAGTGAACAATAAAATTGTAGCCCAAGAAGTCCTTGCGCCAATCGGCGGTCGCTGCGCCCAGGGTCTCGGGCCTATCGCTGCGCAGGGCTTCAGCCACGCGATCCGCCAACTCTGCTGCATGGTCGGCGGTCATCCCGCGGCGCACCAGCTCTGGCGTGCCAAGGCGCAACCCGTTCATGTCGTTTGTCACGGCCGCGATCGGCAGGCCGATGCCGCAGGCCAAGAACCCGGCCTTGCGCAGATGTTTTGAGGCCGCTTGACCGCCCCCAAAAGCCGCCGCCTCAAGCGCGAATTGGTGCGAGGTGGTGCCGCCTTTGGCCGCCGCAAACACCGGCAGATCCAAGTCAATGAAGCGCTGAGCCATGGCGCGGGCCATGGCGATCATGGCCGCCGCATAGTCGCGACCGTATTCGCGCCAATCCAACAGGCTCATTGCCAGGGCTGCGGACTTGGCGGCGTCGAAATTGGCGGTCATGCCAGGGAAGGCAATGGTGTCCAGGCGCTCGGCGATGGTGGCCTCGTTGGTAACGATCAGTCCACCTGCGGGCCCGCCAAGGCTCTTGTAGGTGCTCATGGTCATGAGATCCGCGCCTTGCGTCAGGGGATTGGTCCATGCGCGGCCCGCGATGACGCCGCACTGGTGGGCAGCGTCGAACAGCACCTTGGCACCGACCGCGCGGGCAATCTCGGCGATCTCGGCAACCGGGTGCTCGAACAGATTGAGGCTGCCACCAACGGTGATCAGAGCTGGTTTCGCCTCTTGCGCCAGCTCAGCCAAGCCCGCTAGGTCATAGGAGTAGCCATCGGCATCGACCGGCGCGGGCAAGGTGGTGAGGCCATAGAGACCTGCACAACCGGCGCCGTGGTGGGTGACGTGACCACCAATGCTGGCGGGTGGCGCGATGATGGTATCGCCCGGCTTGGTCAGCGCCATGAAGGCGTAGAGGTTGGCAATCGCGCCGGACGGCACGCGAATTTCGGCATAGCGCGCTTGGAAAATCTCTGCGGCCAACTCGGCGGCGATGACCTCGATGGCTTCGATGGCTTCTAAGCCCATTTCGTACTTGTCGCCCGGATATCCCAAAGAGGGCCGCGAACCCAAGCCGGTGGACAGCAGCGCCTCTGCACGCGGGTTCATGACGTTTGTCGCCGGGTTCAAATTGAAACAATCGTGATCGTGGATTTGTTGGTTTTCGCGCGCCAAAGCCTCCAGCAGCTCGGCCAGATCAAGCGAACCGCTGATGTTGGTTTGTGTGGCCAGCTCATGGACACGAGTTTCACAGGTTTCGGGGACCCAGGGGCGGTGGTTTAGGGACGGCATGCTTGATTTCTCCGGCAAGGTGGCGCGCAGCCAAGTTGTAGCGGCAGCAAAGCGGGCCGCAGCGCGCTTGTCGAGCCATACTTTTGTCGCTTGCCGAATGTTTGAGGCCAAGGGCGGGTTTCGCCTAGCCGAATAGTGCCAAGACCCGCCCTAAAGGATCGCGGCCAAACAGCACGGGATGCAGCAGCAGCAAGCCCGCCCAGGCCAACAGGCCCAGGCCCCCGCCGACCAGAGCGCGCTGGTCAAAATGCCCGCGACCAGACGTGAGCTGTTGCCATTGCCCAGCACCCAGCCGCTTGCGAATGCGTCGTTCTGTCGTCCAGGTTCCCACCAAGCCAAACAACGCCGAGCCCCCGAACAGGGCCAAGCTGGGCCAGGTGCCATTGGCGGGCACGTGGGCCAGCCCCCACAAGCTGAGCCCCCAAATCACCGGATGGCGCAGCCAACCCACCAAGCCCGGGCACGTGGGGTCGAATCCCTGCTTGCGGAAGCTGACCGACAGTGGGTTAGGGGTCAATGCGCCCGCGCCCAGCAACACAAAGGCCGCCAAGGAGACGAGCAGGGCAAAGGGGTAGGCGGCGTCCGGCGCAATCCAGAGCGTCACGGGCTGGGACTGCAAGACCGCCAGCACCACCCAAGCCAGCAGTAAAAGTGACAGCAGGGAGTAGAGCATCAGGTAGCCGCGCTCGCCCAGCCGGGCAATCAGCGCTGGCTTGATGCCGCTGCGGGCAATAACCACGTGGCTCAGCACGAACAGCGTCATGGCGAACAGCACCATCATGGTCCGGCGCTTTCGACCTGTGCTGAAGGTAAGGCATGTGTTGAGGGTAAGGCCTGGCTCGCGTCGCTTGCGGTTGGCTGGAGCGGCAGGGCAATGTCAGCCAGCGTGCTGCGGTCCAACTCGGCCAAAAAGGCGGCCTCTCCCGCGCGCAATCGCGCCTTGAGGCGGCACTGGCCTGACAGGGTACAGCCGTTCGCTGAGGGATCGGCAAAGCAGGCCACTAAACCTCGATCTTGCTCCAGCAGAGCGACCAGCGCGCCCAACCGCACCTGCTGCGGGGGCTTGGCCAGGCGCAGGCCGCCGTTACCGCCGCGTTTGGTTTCGACCATCCCGGCTTGCGACAAATGCTGGATGATCTTGGCCAAGTGATTGCGCGACAGGGCCAGCGTGCTCGCCAGCTCGGCCGAAGAGGTGCCGCGCTCGGGATCGGCTGCCAGCAGCATTAGCATGCGCAGACCGTAATCGGTGAAGTTTGATAGCCGCAAAATTTCGCGCCTTTATGAATTGGTATTTTCAATGCCTATTCATAAACCTAGACTGGCACTTCGACAAGAGGTCAAACAGAGAGCCCCCATGACTAGCAGCAGCGCGCCCATCACCATAACCTCTTCAGCGCGGCCTGAAATCAGCGCTGCCATAATGGAGCAGACTGGGCTCAGTGAAGCGCTTTTGCGTCAGGTGGTGACGGCATTCTATGATCGCGTGCGAGACGATGATCTGTTGGGCCCAATCTTCGCTGAGCGCATTGCCGACTGGGGACCGCACCTGGAGCGCATGACCGCCTTTTGGTCGTCGGTGACGCTGAAGACCGGTCGCTATCACGGGCGGCCCGTGCCAGCTCACCTGCCTTTGCCGATCGCAGGGCAGCATTTCGAGCGCTGGCTTGTGCTGTTTCGCCAGACAGCAGGCGAGCTGTGCAGCCCTGAGGGCGCGGCCTGCATGATCGAAGCCGCCGAGCGCATTGCCCGCTCCTTACGCATGTCGATTGAGATTGCTCGCTCCATGCCCGGTGCGGCACCGGTCTTGCGTTAGGGCAGGGAAATGGCTGGCGACGACGATGATCGCCCCTCTGGCTATGCATCACCGCCCTGTTTGGCCAGCGAGATCGCGCCCGAATATTTTGATCCCCTAGGCGCATTGCAGCCGCAGTTGGACCCGCAACAGGCGCTGGATGTGGCGCGCTGGCGGCGTGCGCAGCGCAGCGGGTTGTTGGCAGCGCGCCAAGCTCTGTCGGTGGATCAGCGCCTGGCCGTATCGCAGAGCATCGCCCGCCATCTGGCGGCGGCCCTGCAAGCGCCGATTCAGGCCGGGGCGCAGGTTGTTGCCGTCTATTGGCCCATTCGCGGCGAGCCCGATTTGCGACCCATAATGCGCGCGCTGCACGACCAAGGCCTGCGCGTTGCCCTGCCACTGGTCGAGGCGCCCAAAACGCCGCTGGCCTTTCGCCGTTGGACTCCGCAGACGGTCATGCAACGCGGCCACTGGAATATCCCTGTGCCACCGCCTGAAGCCGAGTCGCTCCAGCCAGATATCGCCATTGCGCCGCTGGTCGGCTGGGATCGCGCGGCCTATCGTTTGGGCTATGGTGGCGGCTATTTTGACCGAACATTGGCTGCCCAACAGCCACGCCCCTTTGTCATCGGCGTCGGCTATCAGCAGGCAGAGCTGGCAACGATCTACCCACAGCCGCACGACATCTCACTTAATTGCATCATCACCGAAGATGGAGCGCAGGTCACGGTCTGAATGACTTTCGCGCGCCAAGCGGTAGATGGGCGCGCTTTGGGGTTGGCAAAGGCCCTGCGAACGTCCTAGGCTCGCGGCCCAGGTCACGCTTCGGAGCTTTGCTGCGCCATGAGCACTTCTTTCTTTCAACCCATCTCAGGCATGGATTTGCCGCGCTTCGCGGGTGTGCCAACCTTTATGCGCTTGCCGCACGTGCCGTTAGACAGCGCCCGGCTGGCCGAGGTTGACGTGGGCTTGGTCGGCCTGCCATGGGACAGCGGCACCACCAATCGCCCCGGACCACGCCATGGCCCGCGGCAAATGCGAGACACCTCGACCATGATCCGCGCTCAACACGGGATTACGGGCGTGCGACCGTTTGAGCTGGCCAACTGTGCCGATCTGGGCGACGTGCCGCCAAACCCGGCCGACATCCAGGACAGCATGACCCGCATCACCGCGTTCTATAGCCGCTTGATGGCGGCGGGCGTGCGCCCCCTGACGGCGGGCGGTGATCACCTTTGCTCACTGCCGATTCTGCGCGCGCTGGCCAAAGATCAGGCGCTGGCGATGATCCACTTCGACAGCCACACCGATCTGTTCCACTCCTATTTCGGTGGCATGATGTACACCCACGGCACGCCCTTCCGCCGAGCTGTCGAGGAGGGCCTGTTGGAGCCGACAAAGGTGGTGCAGATTGGTATTCGTGGCACTTGCTATGATTCCGAAGACCGTGACTTTGCCAAGTCTGTTGGCATTCGCGTCATCCCGATTGAAGAGTTCCACGCGCGCGGCGTTCAAGATGTGATGCAAGAAGCGCTGGAGATCGTCGGCCGCCATCCTTGCTATGTCTCTTATGACATCGACTTTGTGGACCCGGCCTTTGCGCCCGGCACCGGCACGCCCGAGCTGGGCGGCCCGAACTCCTATCAGGCATTGCAGGTTGCGCAGGCCTTGGCGGGCGTGAATATTGTCGGCGCTGACTTGGTGGAGGTCTCGCCGCCCTTCGACGCCTCGGGGGCAACCGCCTATCTGGGCGTTTCCATCATGTTCGAAATTCTTTGCAATATGGTGCAGCAGCCTGCCTAGGGTGCTGTGCAATACCTTAAAAACAGGACAAAAGACCTATGAAAAAGAAGCTTGTATTGACCGGAGCCGCTGGCCGTCTGGGCGGTTATTTGCGCGGACCCCTGAGCCAGATTGCCGACACTCTGGTGTCAACCGACCTGGCCCCCAGCGTTGAAAATCTGGCCGCCAATGAGACCTACGTGCAGGCCGATTTGTCCGATCTGGAGGCCATGAAGGCGCTGACCAAGGGCGCGGACATGGTGGTGCATTTCGGTGCGATTGGCGATGAGGCTCCCTTTGACGATATCCTAAAGTCCAACATCGTTGGCGCTTACAACGTGTGGGAGGCTGCCCACCTGAACGGCCTGAAGCGCGTGGTCTACGCCAGCTCGATCCACGCGGTCGGCATGCACCCCAAGACCAAGCGCATTGATACCGAAGTGGCGCATCGCCCCGACACCTATTACGGGCTGGCTAAGTGCTTTGCTGAGGATCTTGGCAGCCTTTATTGGGATAAGCGCGGGCTGGAATCGGTCTGCATGCGCATCCTGTCCTGCGCCAAGGTCAACAATGCGCGCGCGCTGGGCTCCTGGCTCTCCTATGGCGATCTGGAGCGTATGGTTAAGGCGGCCATTGATACGCCAGTTACCGGCTTCTCGATCGTCTACGGCGTGTCAAACAACGACCGCGCGCCGGTGGACAACCACAAGGCACACTTCCTGGGCTACAAGCCGCAGGACAACGCCGAGGTCTTCGCTGAAGAGGTGCTGGCCAATGAACCGCCCGCCAACCCGCACGACCCGGCCGCTATGTGCCACGGCGGTCCCTTTGCGACGGTTGAGCTGGGCCACTCAGGCACCGCAGGCATGAACATTGAGGACGAGCTGAAGGGCTAAGCTGCCTTTCTGCTGCCCACACACAACAAGGAGGCGCGCGCCATGGACCAGGGCTTTGACGCACATGTAAAACGCGAGCTTGAAGGCCTGCGCGACGCCGGGCTGTTCAAGCGCGAAAGGGTGATCACCAGCCCGCAAGCCGGCAGCGTCAGCCTGCAAACTGGCGCGCAGCTAATCAATCTTTGCGCCAATAACTACTTAGGCTTGGCAGATAATGCCGAGCTGATCGCCGAAGGGCAGGCGGCGCTGGACCGCTATGGTTATGGGATGTCCTCGGTGCGCTTCATCTGCGGCACGCAAGAAGAGCACAAGCAGTTGGAAGGCCGCATTGCGGGCTTCTTGGGCATGGAAGACTGCATCCTCTATGCCTCGTGCTTCGACGCTAATACGGGCCTGTTTGAAACGCTGCTGGGCCCCGAAGATGCGATCATCTCGGACGCGCTCAATCACGCCTCGATCATTGACGGTGTGCGGCTGTGCAAGGCCAAGCGCTTTCGCTATGCCAACTCCGATATGGCCGATCTGGAGGCTCAGCTTCAGGCTGCCGCCGACTGCCGCTTTAAGATGATTGCCACCGACGGCGTTTTCTCCATGGACGGTTATATCGCCAAGCTGGAGGCGATTTGCGACCTGGCCGAGCGCTATGGGGCGATGGTTATGGTGGATGATAGCCACGCGGTGGGCTTCGTTGGGGCCAGCGGGCGCGGCACGCCTGAGCACTGTGGCGTCCTGGGGCGGGTGGACATCCTGACCGGTACGCTGGGCAAGGCGCTGGGTGGCGCTTCGGGCGGCTACACGGCGGCCAGCGCTGCGGTGGTGGAGATGTTGCGCCAGCGCTCGCGGCCCTATCTGTTTTCCAACACGCTGGCGCCTATGATTGCGGCGACCTCGATCAAAGTGCTGGACATGCTGGAAGGCTCGACCGAGCGCTTGGAGCGGCTGCGGCGCAATGCGGCGCATTTCCGCCAACACATGAGCGCGGCGGGCTTTGACTTGCTGCCTGGCGAGCACCCCATCATCCCGGTCATGCTGCGCGACCCCAAGCTGGCGCAGGCTATGGCGGCCAAGCTGGACGCGCGCGGGGTCTATGTCGCAGCCTTCAGCTTCCCGGTGGTGCCCAAGGGTCAAGACCGCATTCGCACCCAGATGTCAGCAGCCCACAGCCTGGACGAGCTGGACCAAGCCATCGCTGCTTTCATCGCAGTTGGCAAAGAGCTGGAGATCATCGCATGAGCAACCTGATGAAGGCTCTGGTCAAGGCCGAGCCCCGTGAAGGCTTGGTGATGGAGCGCGTCGCGGTGCCCGATCCTGGCCCCAACGAGGTGCTGATCAAGGTCAAGAAGTCCGCCATCTGCGGGACCGATGTCCACATTTGGAAGTGGGACGAGTGGTCGGTGAAGACCGTGCCCGTGCCCATGGTCGTCGGCCACGAGTTCTGCGGTGAGATCGTGCAGCGCGGCTCGGCAGCACGCAAATACGATCTGGGACAGCGGGTATCAGGCGAAGGGCACATCGTCTGCGGCATCTGCCGCAATTGCCGCGCCGGGCGCGGGCATCTGTGTCACAACACGCTGGGCGTCGGCGTGCATCGCCCCGGGTCGTTCGCGGAATACGTCTGCATCCCTGAGCACAATGTTGTGGCCATCCCCGATGACATCCCGGACGAGATCGCAGCCATCTTTGACCCCTTCGGCAATGCGGTTCACACCGCTCTCAGCTTTGATTTGGTGGGCGAGGATGTGCTGGTTACAGGCGCTGGCCCGATTGGCATCATGGGCGCGCTGGTGGCGCAAAAGGTCGGTGCGCGCAAGGTGGTGATCACCGACCTCAGTCCCTTTCGATTGGAACTGGCGCGCAAGCTGGGCCTCCAGACCGTAGTCGATGCGAGCCAAGAAAACTTGCGCGATGTCATGGACCGTTTGGGCATGACCGAAGGCTTTGACGTGGGGCTGGAGATGTCGGGCGCGGCACCGGCCATGCGCGATATGATCGCGGTGATGAACAACGGCGGCAAGATCGCTCTGCTGGGGATTGCGCCGACCGAATTTGCTGTCGATTGGAACAAGATCATATTTAAGATGCTGAATATAAAAGGTATTTATGGCCGCGAGATGTTCGAGACCTGGTATAAGATGATTGCCCTGGTGCAAAGCGGACTGGATCTGACGGATCTGATTACCCACCGCATTGCGATTGATGACTATCAGCAAGGTTTTGAGGCTATGCTGTCCGGTAGGGCGGGCAAGGTAGTGATGGACTGGGGCTAATTGGCCTGGGGGTATTTGGCCAGGGGGTAATTGGCCTGGGGATAATTAGCTCCTGCGGTCTGTCGGAACAAAAAAGAGCCGCAGGCGGGTTGCCAGCGGCTCTTGTCGGTAAAGCGCGTGTCGCTCGGTTTAGTTCGCCGACTTCAAGCGCTTTAAGAACTCTGAGTCGGTGCTCAAGATCTTGTAACTGTCCTTGCCAGCAATGGTTGCGCGATAAGCGTCCATCGAGCGCAAGAAGCTGAAGAACTCAGGATCTTGGCCATAAGCCTCGCTCAAAATGCGCTGAGCTTGGGCTTCGGCTTGACCGCGGATTTCTTGCTCGGCCCGGCGGGCTTCTGCCAAGATCTCTTCTGCGTCCAAGTCAGCCTTAGAACGCTCACGGCTCAAGATCTCCGTACCTTCGGCGCGGGCCAGGGCTGCCAGCCGCTCACGTTCGGCACGCATGCGTTCATAGACGTTCTGCGAAATTTGGATCGGCAGATCGGCCTTGCCGATACGCACGTCGATAATCTCGAGACCGAAACGCTTAGAGTCTTCGGAAACAGAGGCTTGAATGCCTTCCAAGATGCGCTGGCGCTCAGAGGACAAGATGTTTTCCAGCGTTTCTTGACCCAAAGCCGCACGCATCTGAGCGTTGACCGACTTGCGCAAGCGCGACTCAGCGCCAGAACGGGTGCGCACAGACTCAAAGAAAGCCAGCGGGTCGTTGATGCGGTAAGGGACGAAGTAGTCCACTTCTAAGGGGCGCTGATCCACCAGCAAGAAGCTTTCAGAGCCCGGGTCCAGGTTCAAAATCCGCTTGGGGAACTTTGTCACCGATTGATAGGGCAGCTTGACGTAGAGGCCCGGTTCGGTCTTGGCATTGCCAACCGGCTTACCAAACTCAAGCAAGATGGCCTGCTCTTCTTCGTTGACGATATACAGCGATGTATAGGCACCCACGACGCCGAGGCCGATCAGGACCAGCAGAAAGAAACCAAAAATTCTCATGTCTTTTCTCCGTTCTTTCTGATTAGCGGGTCTGGTCGGTCAAGCCGGGAAGCGGCAGGTAGGGCAGCGGGCTGGCCCCATTGGCGCCATCAATGATCAGCGTTCTGCCGTTGCCGTAGACCTCTTGCATGGTGTCCAAGAAGATCCGCTCGCGGGTAATGGCAGGGGCTTCACGATAGGCTGACAGCAGCTCGATAAAGCGCTGGGCCTCACCTTCGGCGCGTTTGGTCTCGCGCTGGAAATAGGCCAGGGCACCGTTGCGAATGCGCTCCGCGTTACCACGCGCTTCTGGAATGCGCTGGTTGCGGTAGGCTTCGGCCTTGTTTGCGGCCTTGTCCCGATCCTGTTGAGCGGACTGCACGTCGTCGAAGGCTTGCTTGACCTCCTTGGGCGGCTGCACGTTCTGCAACTGCACTTCGTCGATATCAATGCCGGCTTGGTATTGGTTCAAGGTGTCTTGCAGCAATTCCAACGTGGCAATCTCGATCCGCTGACGGCCGATAGACAAAGCGTCCTGGATCGGTGTGCGGCCCACAACTTCACGCACCGCAGACTCGGCTGCGATTTGCACAGTCTGCACCGGGTCATCGACGTTGAACAGATAGTCTTCTGGGCGCGCTGCACGCCATTGGACGTTCACGCGCATATCGACGATGTTTTGGTCACCGGTGATCATCAAGCTGTCCGAGCGCGCTGCGTTGCGCGGGTTTTCCGAAAAGCCGACGGTCGTTTCACGGACTTTTGCCACGGATACTTTGGCGACTGTCTCAAACGGAGAGGGCAGCTTGAACTGCAAGCCCGGTCCTTCGATGCGAGCACGTTCGCCAAAGCGCTTGACCACGGCCTGTTCGCCGGGCTGCACCTGGTAGACCGAGTTCAGCGCGAACCAGCCGCCGACCAGCACTATTGCGCCAAGGGCGATCAAACGCCCCATACCAGAACCGCCGGGGCCGCCTTGACCGCCACGTCGCTGAGCGTGACGGCGCGCGCGGGTCACAAAATCTTCGGGGCCTGAACCGCGACCTGAGCCGCCGCCTGAGCCGCCACCTGAGCCCCAAGGGCTTTGGCCGCGACCGCCGTTATTGTTGGAGCCTCCTGGGTTTCCACCAGAGTTACCACCAGGTTTTCCACCGGGATTTCCACCAGGGTTTCCCCAAGGGCCTTGTCCGCCACCTGAGTTATTTTGTTGCCAAGGCATAGCCTCTCCGTTCTTAGCTGGACTGGGTGCGGTGAGCGTCCGCGCCCAGGTATGCACCAGAATTGCATAGGTGTTGCTTACCTGCGTAGTGCGGAGGCAAAAATCAAGCGGCCGGGGCGAATTGTGACGATTTTCTTGCTGTCGTTCGTGTCGTTAAAGCGTCGCACAAGGATTGCTCCGCGTTTTGACTAGCGCTTTGCATTTTGGGCCGCGCGCAAGGCTTGCTCTGCATAGGGGCGCAGCGCCTGCGGATCGTCCAATATCGCTTGCGGCAAAGAGCGGTAGGGCATGGTCATGGTCTTGCCCGCCCGGTGATAGGTGAAGGCAGTCCCGCCGACCGCTTCAAAGGCGTCACGGCTCTGATCGTCCACTCTCAGCATTAAGCAGCGTTGCTCGCTGTCATCGGGCATCCAGCCCGCGATCATCACGCCCTCACAGCGCAGGCCAAAGCTCCCGAACATGGCTTTGACCTCTACGGGGCGTTCTAGTGCCTGCTCCAGGGCCGCTTGACCTTGCAGGACGCCTTGTGGGATGGGTTTCTTGGCCATGGGATCGGATCCTTTCTTGGTCGCAGCCAGCCGTCGCGCTATGCCGGAGGGCAAGCTTCACGCCTGGGGAGAGCGCGCAATGACCTTTAGCAGCATGGATTGGCTGGCAACCGGCGACTGGTTCGCTTTGTGCTGGTTTGGCCTCAACGTAGCACTCTACGCCTTTCTCGTCGATTGGGGGCCGACGCGGGTCTTTACGCTGACCACGCACATGGGCTTTGAGCGCCGCCGCTGGCTGGAAGTCATGGCCGAGCGCGAAACCCGCATTATGGACATCAACATCAGCCAGGGCCTGTTGAGTGGTTCGGCCTTCTTTGCCTCCACCTCCTTGCTGGCGATTGGCGGTGCTTTTACGCTGTTGACCAGTGACCTCGATCTGGATGCGCTGATGACCAGCATCGGCTTGCCGCACGCCACCACGCCTTGGGAGCCAAAAGCCTTGTTGCTGATGGCGGTCTATGGCTATGCCTTCTTCAAGTTCGGCTGGGGCTATCGCTTGTTCACCTACAGCGCGATCTTGATGGGCGCGGTCACGCCCTTTGACGCCGAAGACCGGGCCGAGCGCCGCTTGCGCCTGGAAAAAGCGATCCGCATGAATATCGTTGCCGCCGGGCAGTTTACCCGCGGCCTGCGAGCGATTTTCATGTCTGTGCCGCTGCTGCTGTGGTTCGCCGGGCCTTGGTTTTTGGCGGCCAGCATGACCCTGGTGACGGGCGTGTTGTTACATCGCCAGTTCCTGTCACCGCCGCTCAAGTTGTTGAAGCTCGAGGTTGGACGGGACGGCTAGCTCAAGTCCCAACCCGCAGGTGGGGACATGGGGCCTGGACCATCGGCGGGTAGAAACTGGCTGATGTAGTTGACCTCGGTGCGCCCAGCCGCCAGCCGCCAATCGGCGCGCAGTGGATCAAACACCATGCCGGCGGTCTCATGGTGCGCAAGGCCCGCATCGGCGGCCATAGCGCTGAGTTCGTCGGGCTTGATGAAGGCCTTGATGTCGTGGGTGCCCTTGGGCAGCAGGCGCAAGAGCCGCTCGGCAGCTACAATCGCGAAGGCATAGGCCTGAGGGCTGCGATTCAGCGTCGAGACGATAAGCGTGCCGTTTGGCTCCAGGTGGTCGTGCAAACTGGACAAGAACGCGGGCACATCGGGCAGGTGCTCAAGCACTTCCAGCGAGATAATGGCGTCGTAACGCCCCTTGACCTCCTCCAGCGCTTGGCAGCGGTAGTCGATGTCAAGGCCCATGGCGTCGGCGTGGAGCTTGGCGGCCTCGATCATGTCGGGTGCCAGGTCAATGGCGGTCACGCTGGCGCCTAGGCGAGCCAGGGGCTCAGACGCTAGGCCGCCACCGCAGCCCACGTCCAAGATGGCCAGCCCAGCCAAGGGCCGCGGGCTCTTTTGATCGCGACCAAAATGCTGGCAAAGACGCGAGGCGATGAAGGCCATGCGCACCGAAGTCATGTGATGCAGGGGGCGAAACGAGCCTTTGGGGTCCCAGACATCGCGCGCTAGAGCTTGAAACTTGGCGATTTCCTCTGGACTGACGTTGTGGGCGGGCATGGCACCAGCCTGCCAAGGGCTTTCGGGCTGAAAATGGGGTCTCGGGTTTTGCATGCGGCCTCCCTGTCCTTGCGGCGCAGCGCAAATAGCGCTAGAGCCCTTCAAACTTATGCAATCTGCGGACCGCGCGCAATGCGCAGGGGCTCGCGACATATTGGCCAAGCCGGTCAGGGGCGGTCAGGAGAGGATACATTACGGCTTATGGCTCGCGTGGTTATGAAATTCGGCGGCACCTCAGTCGCGAATTTAGAGCGTATTCACAACGTGGCGCGCTTGGTCAAAGAGCAAGTGGACAAGGGCGATCAGGTCGCCGTGGTGGTGTCGGCCATGTCGGGCGAGACCAACCGCTTGGTCGCCTTGTGCGAAGAGGCCAACACGCTCTTTGACCCCCAAGAATACGACACGGTGGTCTCAACGGGCGAGCAAGTCACCGTTGGTTTGCTGGCGATCGTCCTGCAGAAGATGGGGCTGAACGCGCGCTCTTGGCTGGGCTGGCAAATGCCCTTCGTCACCAGCCGCCACCATAGCCGTGCGCAGATTGAGGAGATCGACGGCAGCGATATCGTGGCAGGGCTGGAACGCGGCCAGGTGGCTGTGTGTGCGGGCTTCCAGGGCGTGACGCCCGACAGCCGTATTTCGACGCTGGGACGCGGCGGTTCGGATACCTCAGCAGTGGCGCTGGCCATCGCGGTTCAAGCTGACCTGTGCGACATCTATACCGACGTCGACGGGGTCTATACCACCGACCCGCGCGTTGTGCCGCGAGCGCGCAAAATCGACCGCATTTCGCACGAAGAAATGCTGGAGCTGGCCTCTTTGGGTGCCAAGGTCTTGCAGACCCGCTCGGTCTCTTTGGCGGCGCGTTATGACATGCCGCTGCGTGTGCTGTCCTCTCTGGAGTCCAAGCCCGGAACTACCGTTTGTAAGGAAGAAGATATCATGGAAACCAAAGTTGTTTCAGGCGTTGCCTTCAGTCGTGACGAAGCCAAGATCACCCTGGTTGATATTCCAGACCGTCCGGGTGTAGCCAGCGCGATCTTCAACGCCCTGGGTGCTATCAACGTCGATATGATCGTCCAATCGCGCACCGAAAAGGACGACACCACCGACATGACCTTTACCGTCAGCCGAGCCGACTTCTCGCGCGCGCAAGACCAACTGATCGCCGCCGCTGATGAGATTGGCTATGAGCTGATGGACACCGACAACAAGGTCTGCAAGGTGTCAATCGTCGGCACGGGCATGAAGTCGGCAACCGGGGTTGCGCAAACCATGTTCCGCGAACTGGCTGCCAAGGGCATCAACATCCAGGTCATCTCGACTTCAGAGATCAAGATTTCGGTCTTGGTTGCTGAAGAGTATCTGGAGTTGGCGGTTCGCTCGCTGCACACTGCTTTTGCGCTGGACTCTGAAGAGGCTGACGCGGCGGAATAAGCCCGCGACGACTTTGGCACAATCCAGGGCGATTGCTCGGGCTCTGCGTTAGCGGCAGGCCAAAGCTGCCAGAGCTTGGTCGCGATCGCCGCGCAGCGTGCGTGTCATCGTAAGCGCACCGTGAGCGCTGAGGCCGTCAACGATAAACCAAGCCGTTTGCCGGCTTGGGTCCTGCGTCCAGGCTAGGTTGATACCCTGCGCAGAGGCGCACCAGGCGGCATTGTCCAGCGCCAAGCTGCCGTAGGCGTGGTTGCTGCCCGCTGGCAAGTCGCGGGTCGAGACAAGCTCCAAGCTTTCGCCTTGCCAGCTCAAAATCTGCAAACGCGGGCGGATGTGGGGCGTTAGAATGCTGGCCACCTCGTCGATGCCATTGCCCGTCACATCGGCTTGGCCGATCACCGGCGCTTGCCAGCGGTGGCCTTGACCGATTTTGGGGCCTGAGGCCAGCCGCACCAACCGTCCGCCAGCATCTAAGCCGAACAGTGCCAGACCCGCGCCTAGCCCTGCTTGAGACACCACGACCAAGATTTCGGGCTGGCCGTCGTGGTTCAGATCGACCAGACGCGGGCGGCGATCTTCGAAGACCTCGGGCTCGGCCAGGCGCAGGCTTTGGCCGAAGGCGTTGAGCGTCGCGTATTCATAGTCCTGCCCAAACACGCCGTGCTGGTAGGTGCGGGTCGGCTCGCTAAAGCTGGGACCGGCGGCGCTTTCGGGGCCTTTTTGGCTCTGTGCGAAAGCGGGCGCGGCCAGCGCGAAGGTCAGGGCCAAAAGAGCGGTCGTAAGAGGCGCGACGTGGAACATGGGGTGGGCCTTGGTCTGGTTGATTCTGCCTTCGCTCTAGCGCTGCCAAGCTGCGCTGACTAGGCCAAGACTGGTCACGTCACCGCATCGTTACGTCGCGCGACCACCACGGCGCAACCCGCACTAGCCGAAGATGATCATCGCAGTGCCGCTGAAGGCCAAGGCGGCCCCAACGAAGGCCATGAGCGCCGGACGCTCGCGGGTGGTGAGCCACAAGAGCGGCAAGGTTAGGACCGGGACAGTCGAGGACAAGATCGCCACGTTGCCCGCCGAGGTATAGGTCAGGCCGATCATATATAAGCTCATGCCCAGCCCCATGCCCAAGAAGCCCGACAGCGCCGCCAGCCAAAACAGCCTGGGCGTAAGTGGCGTCTGTGCCCGCACCGCAGCGAAGGGTAAGACCCGGATCACCGACAGGCAGAAGCCCGCAGCACCGACTCGCAAAGCGGCAGCGGCCAGCGGGTCAACGCCGGTATCCATCAGGGGCTTGGCGATCAGAACGCCCAGCGCTTGGCCTGAAGCCGCAAGCAGGCCAAACGCGACGCCGATCCACAAAGGTCCGCGCACTTGCTCCCAAGTGTGGAGCTGCGCTCGGCGCTTTCCATAGACAATGGCGATCCAAATGCCCACCACCACCAGCAAGGAGCCTAGGCCAGATTTGAGCGAGAGGCTCTCGCCCAAAAACAGCAGGCCCAGCAGGACCGTTAAGGGAGCGTGAGACGAGAACACGAGCTGCGTGCGCCGGGGGCCCAAGCGCGCCAGGGTGGCAAACAGAGCCGTATCACCCAGAAAGATGCCCATCAGGCCTGACGCAACCATGATAAGTGCGTCGCGGGTATCCATGGACTGCCAGCGCCCGAGCAGGGTCACGAGACCGGCAAGCATGACAAAGACGACAAGCTGGCGAATGCGATTGAAAGGCAGGCTGCCCAATGCGCGCGCTGGCGTTGTTGAGACCAAAGAAGAGATGGCCCAGACCACCGCCGTTCCCAGCGCAGCCGCCAAACCGATAATTTCCACGAAGGACCCCCGCCACGCACAAGCGATGAGCCGGTTGGGCCGGGGCTTGTGGTGCTATAAAAATGAAGGAAGGCGAAGGGGTCTGGAACCGGCCCGCATGGCCAACTGGCGCAGCGTTGCAGAGCTTCTCAGGCTTTGCAAGCCCAATTGTTGCATGTGGCGCACAGGGGGCAAGTGCGAGGTGGTGATGCGATCTAGCGCGTTGGTGCCGTGGAAGCGGAAGCGCGCGTCGGGCAAGCGGCGCGCCTGGTAGGCGGCCAGGGCTTGGGTCTCGCCTGGGTCGTTGCGCGCTTGCAGGGCTTCCGCCAGCGCCTGCACATCGCCAATCGACAGGTTGAGGCCTTGCGCGCCAATTGGCGGCAGGGCGTGCGCCGCTTCGGCCATCAGGGCGACGCGCCCCTTGACGTAAGCGCGGGTCAAAACGGGCTCTTGAGCAACGGCGACCGGCGGCAACGACAGGTCAAGGCGGCCCAAAATGCCGTGGGTAGCGTGCTGGAGTGCCGCCAAAAAGGTTTCGGGCGCTGCGGCTTGCAATTCGGCTGCGCGCTGGGGGTTATGGCTCCAGACGACGGCGGACTCTTGGCCCGGCATGGGCACCAAGGTCAAGGGACCGTCATCATAGTGGAACTCGGTGGAGACGAAGTTGTGCGGCAGGCTGTGGGCCACGGCCAGCGTGAAGGTCAGGCGGTCCGTTTCACGTTTGTAGGTTGCAAACCCCACGGCCTGACGAACAAACGAGGTCTTGCCGTCCGCTCCGATCAGCAGGCGCCCTTGCAGACTTTGGCCGTCGTCTAGGGTAATGCGCAGGCCTGCTTCCTGCACGTCAACCGAAGTCAGCTTGCGGCCCTCAAAGGCGCTGACTTGGGGCTCTTCGGCCAGGGCAGCAAAGGTCTGCGCAAGCAAGGGCGCGTTGGGTATGTTGAGCGCAAAAGACTCCAGGCCGATCTCGCGCGCGTCGAAGGTGATGATGTCCGGCTTGCCAGCGCGCGCACCTATGCCGTCGATCAGGCGCATTTTTTGCAAGGGCGCACAGCGGTTGCGGATGGGCTCCAGCAGGCCGAGCTGAGAGAGAAAGCCCAGGCCGTCGTTCATGATGGCGGCGGTGCGGCCATGGTCGATGATAGCCTCGGCCTTAAATGAGGGGCGGGGGTCGATCAAGGCGATGCGCCAACCCTGCCGCGCCAGCGCCAGAGCCGCAAGGCTGCCCGCTTGGCCAGCGCCAGCGATAAGAACGTCAAAATCTTGCATGATGCTCTCCTATCTGTCGGTGGGCTGGCGGACAAGCGCCGCCCGGACCGTGCTGTGAGCCTACACCTGACAGAGGCCAGGCGATAGCGGCCCGGCTGACGCGTCTGGTCGCAGGAGTTTTGCCGACAGGAGTTTTGGGAACAGGGGCTTTGGGCACAGGGGCTTTGGGAACAGGGGCTTTGGGCACAGGGGTTTGCGGTGCGTGTCTCAAGGTCCAGGTCGGCGGAAAAATCTTCGCATCAGGCTGCCTTTGGGCTTGCATCGGCCTGGCGATAGGTCTAAGCAGGCGGCCTGGTACGGGGCGTAGCTCAGCCTGGTAGAGCGCCTGCTTTGGGAGCAGGATGTCGGAGGTTCGAATCCTTTCGCCCCGACCAGAAAAATCAAGAATTCGAATTGGTTATCGACCGTGGGGGGCCAGGCGAAGGTCTGCTTGCACTCAGGCCCTTTGATCGGCGCGCCCAGCAGCCCTTCCCAATACCCCATCTCCATATACCTGATCTCAGGTCAGGTCGCGTCACAAGCTTGGCCGCAGAGACCGATCGGCGCCAGCGCCACTTGCTTGCAGGATCGACAATCTTCAACTCAACACCAGGCAAGGGAAAGCCGACGGTTCCCGCCCGCCGCTCTTCGGCCTAGGGGGGGGGAGGCGTTCATGTTGGTCTCGGTCATGCCGTAAAGCTCAAGAATGCGGTGGCCGGTTCGCTTTTCAAATTCGCGACGAGGCTCGGCCAGTAGGGGCGCCGCCGGAGACAGACAGCCTCATGTGCGAAGTCACCGCTTTCGTAAAGCGCGGATCGCTCAGCAACCCGTCATAGGACGCCAACTTGCCTGTTCCGTTCGGCCGACCCAAGCGCTGAACGTCAAACCTGCCACCTTGCCCATGCTTCTGGGCCCAGCGCCCCCCGGTCGCTGCTGACCCTTTGAGCCGCCGGGCAGTGGCGCGTGCGCAGTAGCCTTCTTCGATCAAGGCATGGAACCGCTCGCGTAGCGCCATGGGTAAAGCGATCGTGTCCCTTCCTCGTGCAAGGAGGGGATCACAGATCAAGACAAAAGGGAATCCCACGACTCGCACAATCAATGAATGAATTTAGTACGTTATGGGCTGCAACACGGAAGGACCGTTGAGCCGACCAAAGCTTCACCAGCATCAAGCAAAAGGTCTTCGCGGAACTGATTGGCCACCAGTTGCACGCCAATCGGTGACGGGCCATGATCGCCCTGCACCGTGCCCGTCGTGACCGTCAGGCCGGGAAGGCCCATGAAGGGCAGGCCGATCTGTGTCATCTGTGCGGCGATAATAGCATCAAAATCTTCAATGGAATCCAGGTCGCGGTGATTGCGAAATGGCAATTCGCCCGACACGGGGCAAAGCAAGACCGGCCAATCGCTGAGAAACTGGCGCCAAAGCCGCGTCAGTCGCGCGCGGTCTTGCAGGGCGTCAAGCAGCCCGTTGATATCAACCGGCGCGCTGAGGGTTGACAAGCGCTGGTAGACCAACAGCGAGTCAGGGTCATTTTCTTGGCGGATGGCCGCATCACCGCCGCGCCGCGTTTCAGCAAGCCACAAAGTGAGCTGGTTCCTGACAGCATCCTGCAGAGGCGGGGTATCGCATTCCTCCACGAGCCAGCCTGCTGCCTCAAGCTTTTTTCCAGCCTGGCGCAGGGCGTCTTTTATGGCGGCGTCCACCGACATGCCGTCTGGAGCAAGACAAAGCGCAACGCGCCGAGGCACCTCAGCCCCGCGAAAGGCCACCGGCATGTACCAAGGATCGCGCAGATCTGCTGCGCACATTGCTTGAAGGCCAAGGCGGAGATCAGCCATCGAACGTGCAATTGGACCCGACACCGCCATAAGCTGTGCGCCGATGTGACGATCAGGAGCTGAGAAGTTTATCGCTGGCACGCGCCCCAAGGAGGGACGGAGCCCGTGCAGGCCGCACGCGTAGGCCGGGTAGCGAATCGAGCCTGCGATATCTGTGCCGTGACCAATAGCCCCCATGCCTGCCGCTGTTGCGCTTGCAGCCCCGCCGGAGGAGCCGCCGGGCGTCAGCGCAGGATTGCGCGGGTTTGTCGTCGCACCGTGCAGGCTGTTGCGCGTGAACCAACGCAAGGAAAAGGCTGGCGTGTTGGTTCGCCCGACGATCACCGCACCAGCCTTGCGGAGATTGGCGACAACCGGGCTGTCTTCTTTGGCGATCAAGGATTCCTGCAAGCGCAAACCGTTGGTGGTGGCCATGCCGACCTGATCGACGTTGACCTTAATCGTCACTGGGACGCCAGCCAGTGGGCCGAGTTGCTGCCCGGCGGCCCGCGCTGCATCAATGGCGCCCGCCGCTGCCAGCGCCTGGTCATCGCAGCGCGCAACGATGGCGTTGAGCGTGGAGTTTGCCGCGTCGATGCGCGTCAAGGTGCTTTTTGCGATGTCGCGCGCCGAGACTTGGCCTGCTTGCAAGTACGCTCTGATTTCGGCTGCTGTCAGTTCGCAGAGGTCGGTCATGGTGCAGGCTTTCTGTGTATCGAGACGGAGGACTGTGCCTGCCATTGAGCCGCAATGCCGGAATTTTTGTCAAGGCCAGCTCTCGTCGACAAGCGAGTTTACCAGATCCGAGGCGCTAGAAGGCCTTGAGCAGCCGGGTGGTCTCTGGGTCCATAAAGCCCGCGACCGTGGCCTCGGTCTCCAGCTCAAGAGCTTTGGTCAAGCCGCCCGCTGTGGCCTGGTTGAGAACGCGCTTCATGGCGCGCACCGACAAGACCGGCAGGGCCGCCAGCCGCGCGGCAACTGCCCCGGCCTCGGTCAGGAGTTGTTCGTCGGCCACAACCTGCCAGGCGACGCCAGCCTCGCGCAGTTGCTCGGCTGAATATCGGTCGCCGAAATAGAGCATCTCGCGGGCTTTGACCGGGCCTACCAGCGCCGGCAAGATAGAGGTCACCGCGCCGGTTACAAACAAATTGAGCGAGACTTCGGGGAAGAAGCCGCGCGCGCTTTCGGCCCAGATCGGGAAGTCGCAGTTGATGGCCCACTCGAAACCGCCGCCAACGGCCCAGCCGTTGATCGCGCCGACGACAGGTTTGGCACCGAACACAATGGCCACCGTCGCGCGCTGGATCGCGTCCACCATGGCGCGGGCCTCTTGCTCGTTTTGCGGATGGACGTGCTGATTGCGATCATCGCCGGCGCAAAACGCGCGGCCTTCGCCGGTGAAAATGATGGCGCGGGTGTCCGGGTCGCGGTTGGCGTCATCAAAGGCGCTGGCCACATCCTCGATCAGCCGCAAGTTCATGGCATTCATGGCCTGTGGGCGGTTGAGCCAGATGGTACGCACACCCTCTGCGGTCATCTCTGAGCGGACGGTCTCATAGGAAAACTGTGTCATTGATGCCTCCGAATGACCCGTTTTGTTTTGCCCTCGGTGCGCGGGAAAGCGCCATGAGGGCGGAGCGTGGCGCGCACGGTGGCGCCCAATGCTTTCTTGAAGGCGGCCTCCAGACGTTGGGCGAGGCTGTCGTCGTCTTGTTGGTCGCTGGCAAGCTCGACCTCGACTGGCAGATAGTCGTAGGGCGGCGGCGTATCCAAGATGATGCGGTAGTCGCCGCTGAGCGCGTCAAAGCTGGCCACGACGGCGGCGACCATGGTTGGGAACAGGTTCAGGCCGCGCACAACCACCATGTCGTCGGATCGGCCAACCACGCGAAAGCGAAATCCCGTGCTGTCGCATTGGCATGGCTCGGTTGCCTCGATGCGGATAATGTCACCGGTGCGAAAACGCACCAGCGGCTGGCAGTCGCGCACCAAGTGGGTGAGCACCAGTTCGCCCTCGTGTCCCGCCGCCAGAGGCTTTGGCTCGGCCGTGTCGGGATCGATCAGTTCGGCATGCAGCACGTCGTGCGCCAGGAAGTGCAGGGCGGTGTCGTGCGGGCATTCGGCCGCAAAGTTGCAGAACACGTCTGAGACGCCATAGTTGGCGTTGCGCGGCTGCATGCCCCAGGTCTCTTGGAAACGGGCTCGAAAGGCGGGGTCATCGACGCCGGGCTCGCCACCAAACAGCCCCAACGTCAATCCAAGATCGCGCGGCAGCAACCCAGAAAAGCGCTCGCGTAGAACCTGCTCCAAAACCGCCGGATAGGAGGGGGTGCAGGACATGGCCGTGATTTGGGTTTCAAGGATGGTGTTGATCAACAATTCCGTCGATCCAACCCCAAAGGGGACCACGGTTGCGCCCGTGCGCTCCAGGGTCATGTGGTCGGTCAGGCCGCCCATCCACATCTGGTAGTTTAGGCAGTGCACGACGGTCATGCCCGGCCCTAAGCCCGCAAGCGCTTGAGCGCGCGCGCCGACGGTCTCGGTGATCCGGCAGTCGCTGGCGCTAAGGGCGAGGTTCATGGCTTGCCCCGTGGTGCCCGACGTTCGGTGAAGGCGGGACACCGCGTGTCGCGGGGCGGCCAGATAGTCGCCAAAGGGTGGGTGCGCTGGCTGAGACAGCCGCAGGCCGGCCTTGTCCGAAAAAGGCAGCTCGGGCAGGTCTTCCAGGGCCCTGGGAGGTTCGCGGCCTTGCCACACCCGCTGATAGAAGGGCGAGTTCTGCCAAACGTATTGGCGCTGCCTGTCCCAAGCCGCCTGGCGATGGCTTGCAAGCGCGGCCAGGGAAATGCGGTGCCCATCGTCTAGCAATGTCATTGGCCATGCCCTTATTCTACAGACCTGTGATGGTATCGCCCACGACTGCGGGCTGCAACGACAGCTTTGCCTTGCGGGGATGAAGTTTGAAAATTGGTTGCTTCAGAGCGCCGCGCTGGCCGCTGGGGTGCGCACCACTGGCACCTGTTCGGTGGTGTGGCGGCCTGTCGGGCTGTCCTGCTTAGTGGTAGGAACGCATCAAGCCGCGCAGCTTACCTTGCACGGACACGCGGCCCGGCTCTAGCACGCGGGTTTCAAAGCGCGAATTCGCGGGCTCTAGGGCAACAAAGTTCTCGTGCTTGCGCCAGCGCTTGAGCGTCACCTCGTGGCCATCGACCAGCGCGACAACGATCTCGCCATTGCGGGCAACTTCGCCACGCTCAATCACCACCAAGTCCCCGTCGTGAATGCCCGCTTCGATCATGGAATCGCCATCGACTTCCAACACGTAGTGATCGCCGCGACCAAACAGGTGGGAGGGGACATCGACGTGGTTTTCGGTCTGCTCAATGGCCTCGATTGGCAAGCCTGCCGCAATGCGCCCGACCAAGGGAAGCTGGTTGTCGTTCTGCACAGCCGGCACTCCGCGCGGCGCCTGATAGCGTTCGCTGGGGTCGCGCAGGCCAGCATGCAGCGCGCCCAGCGCTAGGCTGGGTCGATAGGCGGACTGCGGCTGGTCTTCCGGCAGGCGCAGCACTTCCAAGGCACGCGCACGGTGGGGCATGCGTTTCAAGAAACCGCGTTCTTCAAGGCCGGTAATGAGTCGATGAATGCCGGATTTGGACTTTAAGCCCAGAGCGTCCTTCATTTCATCAAAGGACGGGGGCACACCCATTTCGGTCATACGTTCATGAATAAACAGAAGAAGGGCGCGCTGTTTGTGCGTAAGCATAGCTCGATAACTCCAACCCTGGCGAGTCAAACCAATCCGGCAATAATCGCCAAGGTGGCTGTGGATGTTTTTATTAGATACGTATCGTGTTCTATCTTAGTTCTGATAAGCCGTCAAGTTGGAGTCGCTTATTTCTGGTTACAAAAGCGGGTTTATATCCAAGTAATCCACAGTTGTACCGCTCTGCCAAGCAGGTGCATGTACTGGTCGTCGGATTAATCCATCAGCCTGCGCGAGCACGCGCGACATGGCGCTATCTTGACGATTAAAGGCCTCAACACGTCCGTCATCTAGCAGGCGCGCGCGCAAGAACTCCAGCCGTTCGTCATTAGCGGGCAGGGGAGAGGCCAGGCGGCGAGGCTGCCAGGCGTCGGTCGGGTCGTCTTGGGCCAGCATGCGCGCCAGCAAGGGCACCAAGAACATCAGCCCACCCATCAAGGCCGACACGGGGTTGCCCGGCAGGCCCAAGAAGAGCCGCTGGTTATAGTCCCCAAAGATCAGCGGTTTGCCAGGGCGCATGGCGATTTTCCAAAAATCCACCGCCAGGCCGTGATCGCGCAAGATGCCGCCGACCAAATCATGGTCGCCGACCGACGCTCCGCCGCTGGTGACGATTACATCGGCGACCGAGGCCGCTGCGAGGCTTTCCAGCAGGTCGTCTTTCTTGTCAGGGGTTGCGCCCAGCACCAATGCCTCGCCGCCGTGCCGGGCCACCAGGGCCGCCAGCGCCGAACAATTGGCAGAGATGATTTGCCCAGCTCCCAAAGGTTCGCCCGGATGCACCAGCTCGTCCCCGGTGGAGATCAACGCCACGCGCGGACGGCGGCGCAGCTTCAGCCAGGGGTAATTCATAGCCGCCGCTAGGCCGATGTGGCGCGCCTGCAAGCGCGTGTTGACCGCGATGCCTTCTTGACCGCGCGCAAAATCCTGTCCCGCCGCGCGGACATAGCGGCCAGGCTCCAGTACGGCATCGCTTGTGATGCTGTCCTGGCCAAGGCCGTGTACCAGCTCTTGAATCAAAATCGCATCGGCGCCGTCAGGCAGGGGTGCACCGGTAAAGATGCGCGCGGCCTGGCCAGGCTGCAAGGCTGATGCGGGCAGGCCGCCAGCGGCAATGGTCTGCGTAACGGTTAGCCGGGTTTGTGGTGCCTTCATGTCGCTGGCGCGTACGGCATATCCGTCCATAGCAGAGACGGCCTGCGGCGGCTGATCGCGGCGTGCGGTTACGGGTTCGGCCAGGATGCGTCCAGCGGCCTCGTGCAGCCCCACAAGCTCGGCGGGCATAAGCGGCGCGCGCTCTAAAATGCGCTGCTTCGCCTGCTCAAAGCTCATCATGGGGCGCGATACAGGCCAGATCGCCCGCCCTCTTTTTCCAGCAAGCGAATGCCGGTGATGATCATGTCCTTTTGCACTGCCTTGCACATGTCATAGACGGTCAGGCAGGCAACGCTGACGGCGGTCAGGGCCTCCATTTCGACCCCGGTCTGGCCGCTGGTCTTGGCTTCGGCTTCGACCAAGACAGCGGCAGGATCGTCTTGCAGGCTAAGGCGCAGCTTGACGCTGGTCAGCGGCAGCGGATGACACAGGGGGATCAAGGTGGCGGTTTGCTTGGCCGCCATGATGCCCGCCAGTTGTGCGATCGAGAGCACGTCGCCCTTTTTGAAGCCACCGCTCTTGATCAGCGCCAGCGTCTCAGACGAGACCTCGACCTGGCCACAGGCCAGCGCCCGACGCGCGGTGTGGGCCTTGTTGCCTACGTCGACCATGGTGGCCGCGCCGCTCTCGTCGAAGTGGCTAAAGTCGGGGCCTTGCGCACTCTGGCTCATGCGATAATCCCGAGTAGGGCGCGGGTGGCGGCGGTGACATTGTCTTTGCGCATCAGGCTTTCGCCGACTAGATAGGCCCCCGCGCCGTGCGCTGACATTTCGACCAGGTCGTCGTGGCTATACAGACCGCTTTCGGCGACCAGCAAGCGGTTCGGCGGGACGCTGCGGGCCAATGACTTGAAGGTCTCCAGGCTCACCTCAAGCGTCTTAAGATTGCGGTTGTTGACGCCAATCAGCGGGCTCGGAAGAGCCAAAGCGCGGTCAAGCTCCTCGCGATTGTGGACCTCGATCAGGGCATCCATGCCCAGTTCGCTCGCCAGGCCCAGCAGATCCTGGGCTTGGCCGTCACCGAGGCAAGCCATGATCAGCAATATGCAGTCAGCGCCCAGCACGCGGCTTTCATAAATCTGGTAGGGGTCCAGCATGAAGTCTTTGCGCAGGCAGGGCAGATCGACCGCCGCGCGCGCCTCTTGTAGGTAGCTATCCTGGCCCTGGAAATAGGGTTCGTCGGTCAAGACGGACAGGCAAGTAGCGCCGCCCGCCTTATAGGCTTCGGCCAGCAACGGCGGGTCAAAGTCGGGACGTATGAGCCCCTTAGACGGCGAGGCCTTTTTGATCTCGGCAATCAGCGCCAGGCCGCCTTTGCTGTGGGTGGCCTGAAGGGCGGCGGTAAAGCCGCGCGGGGCCGCACCTTCGCCCAAGCGGGCTTGCAGTTCCGCCAGGGGTGTCGCGGTCTGGGCGGCGTCGATGTGTTCGCGTTTGGTGGCACAAATTTTGGCCAGAGTATCGCTCATGGAACTAGGGTCTCGTTCGGTTTTGTAGCGGGCGTCTTGCCCAGGGCGTTAGGCGTTGGTGAAGGCGCGCAGTTTGGCCAGCACGTTTGCAGCCGAACCATCGCCCAGCGCTTGGCGGGCCATTGCGCAGCCTTCGGCGTGGCTGGCCGCGCGCTTGGCGACGAACAGGGCCGCGCCAGCGTTCAACTCGACGGTCTGGGCATAAGCGTTGCGCTCGCCGCTGAATATGGCCTCCAGCGCACTAGCATTTTCCTCGGGCGTGCCGCCGCGCAGATCGTCAAGGCTACAGGTATCATACCCCAAACTTGTAGGGTCGATAGTCAAGGCCTCGACGCGGCCGTCGGTCAAGTAAGCGGCTTGGGTGGGGCCGGTCAGCGTCACTTCATCCAGACCGTCGTCGCCATGCACCACCAGCGCGCGTTCGCTGCCCAGCTTGGCCAGAGCCTCGGCCATCGGCTGCACTAGGGCGCGATCATAGACGCCGATCAGTTGAAACTTGCAGCGCGCCGGGTTGGCCAGCGGGCCCAGAATGTTGAAGATCGTGCGCGTGCCCAACTCAATGCGCGTCGGCATAACGTGGCGCACCGCCGCGTGGTGCTTGGGGGCCATCATGAAACCCATGCCGGTGGCCTCAATCGACGGCCCGATGCGATCTAAGGCCTGATCAATGTTGATGCCCAAGGCGGTCAGCACGTCGGCGGCACCAGAGCGGCTTGAGACGCTGCGGTTGCCGTGCTTGGCGACGGGTACACCACAGGCGGCGGTCACAAAAGCCGAGGCGGTGGAGATGTTATAGGTGTGGGCGCCATCGCCGCCTGTTCCCACCAGATCAATCGCACCGTCAGGGGCCTGAACGCTCGACATGACCGCGCGCATGGCCTGAACTGCGCCTGTGATTTCATCAACGGTTTCGCCACGCACCCGCAGCGCCATCAGAAAGCCGCCCATCTGTGAGGGCGTCGGCTCGCCAGCCATCAGCAGGTCAAAGGCAGCCCGTGCCTGGTCTTGGCTCAAGGACTGGCCGTCTGCCACTTGGGCGAGGAAGGATTTGAAAGCGTCAGACATCTAGGCGGCCTTTTGGCTGGGACGAGACAGGGACAGGAAATTCGCGAGCATATCTTTGCCGCGCTGGCTGGCGATGCTCTCGGGGTGAAATTGCAGGCCGTGGATTGGCAGGCTTTTGTGCTGCACACCTTGGATCACGCCATCGTCGGAGCGGGCCGTCACCTCTAGGCAATCTGGCAGGCTCGCGGGATCGATGGTCAGCGAGTGGTAGCGCGTGACCTTCAGCGGATTGGGCAGGCCCGCGAACAGGCCTTTGTTTTCGTGGCTGATCTCAGAGATCTTGCCGTGCATGACCTGTTGCGCACGCACGATCTGGCCGCCAAAGGCTTGGCCGATGGATTGATGGCCCAGGCAAACGCCCAGCAGAGGTAGGCTGCGCTCCGCACACGCCTGCACCATCTCCAGGCAGATGCCAGCCTCGTTGGGCGTGCAGGGGCCGGGCGACAAAATCACGCCTTCGGGCTGCATGGCCAGCGCGTCGGCAACGCTAATCTGGTCGTTGCGCACCACCTCCATCTCTGCCCCGACCTCACCCAGGTAGTGGTAGAGATTGTAGGTAAAGGAATCGTAGTTATCGATCAGCAAGTACATGGCGAAGACTTTGTAGCAGGAGCGCGCGACTGGAAGGCCACTTAAAGCAAGGCTTGGCCGCCCTGGCAAGGGGCAGCTGGCGGTCGCATGGACGCGGCGGCGGCTTTGCGATCAGCTTGGGCCTTGCTGCGCGATGGCATCGGCGGCGGCCGCAGCACTGGCCCAGGCCCACTGGAAGTTATGGCCGCCCAAATGCCCGGTCACATCCAGCACCTCGCCGATGAAATAAAGGCCAGGATGCAGCAAGCTTTCAAAGCTTTGGCTTGAGACCTGGCGCGTATCCAGGCCGCCCAAAGTCACCTCGGCGGTGCGATAACCTTCGGTGCCGCTGGGCAGCAGGCTGAAGCGCTGAAGCCGCTCTTCAAGCTGGCCTAGTGCCTTGTCAGGGATGTCGGCTAGGTTCTTAGCGGCCAGCGGCTCACCCAGCAACCAGAGCGCCAAAGCTTTGGGCAAGGTTTCGCACACAATGTCCAGCGCTCGCCGCTTGCCCTGGCTGTGCTTCAGGGCGCGCCAGGCCTCGAAGACTGGCGGTTGGCCGGGTAAGAAATTGACGCTGACCGCCTGACCCTCGCGCCAATAGGAGCTGAGTTGCAACACCACTGGGCCCGAGACGCCACGATGGGTGAACAACAAGCCCTCCTCAAAGCGGGTCTTGCCGACCTTGGCTTCCACGTTCACGGCCACACCGGCCAGCGCCTTGCAGTCGTCTAGCAGCGCACCTTGCAGGGTAAAGGGCACCAGGCCAGGGCGCGGCTCGATCAGGCTGTGGCCGAACTGCGCGCCGATCTGATAGCCGATGCTTGACGCACCCATTTTGGGGATGGATTTGCCGCCCGTAGCCACGACGAGCCGCGCCGCCTGGTAAACTTGTCCGCTCGCCGTCACGGCAAAGCCGCCTTCGGGCAGCGCCGCGACGTCTTCAATCGGGCTGGACAAGGCAATCTCAGAGCCTGCCTGACGCAGCGGTTCCAACAGCATGGCGATGATCTCCAGCGCCGAGCCGTCACAAAAGAGTTGGCCTAGGGCGCGCTCGTCGCCAGAGCCCAAGGCCGGCGATTTCTCGTGATAGGCGATGCCGGCCGCCTCAACCAAGGCGATGAAGTCGGCAGGCGTAAAGCGCTTGAGCGCTGAAATGCAGAACTTTGGGTTGGCCGACAGGAAGTTGGCGTGCGTCGAAAAGCGGTTGGTGAAGTTACAACGTCCGCCGCCGGATATGCGCACCTTTTCGGCGGGTTTGCGGGCTTGGTCGATCACCGCGACCTGCTGGCCTGCTTGCGCTAAGCGCCCGGCGCAAAACAAACCTGCAGCGCCCGCGCCCAGCACCAGCGTATCAAAGCGCCTAGGGGTCACGGCTGAGGCCCTGCGCGTCGAGCGCGCTCAGGTAGTCGCGCCAAATCTGATCTTGATCACGGCCCAGGCGATACAGCGTTGCCCAGGTATACAGGCCGGTGTCGTGCAGATCATCGAACACCAGCCGCACCGCATAGTGGCCCACAGTCTCGATATCCATGATGGCGACATGGCGGCGACCTGGGACGGTGACTTTTTGGCTGGGGCCATGGCCCTGAACCTCCGCCGAGGGGCTTTCGACCCGCAGCAGTTCGGCGGGGATGGCAAAGCTTTGGCCGTCCTCAAAGCTGACAGTGAGCAGCTTTTCGCTGCGATTGTAGTCGAGCGCGGTGGGGACGGGATCGCTGGGCAGGGGAGCAGCGGCGGGGGAGTGGCTTGGCATGGTGGCTTATGGTTGCTTTGCGCTTGGGTTTGGGGCACGAAGGCCTACATCTAGCAGGTAGCCCAAGGGCGCGCCGGGCTCAAGGCCGCGATTGCGCGCTAGGCTGCGGCCTGTTCGGCGATCTGCCGCCCCTTCATCCCTTTCGGAGCTTCTATGAGCCTGACATCTGACGACGTGCTGCGCCACCTACAAAGCCTTGAGATCAAGGGCTGGAACCCCAAGCTGATTGGCGGACTGCATGTCGATCAGGCGCGCGTTATGCTGGCGCTGCAAGTTGACCCGGCTCTGGCCTCGGGGCTGGAGCCCCTGCGCGCGGAGGTCGAAGCCTCTCTTGCAAGCCTGGAGGGCGTGGAGACTGTCCAAGTTGTGCTGACCGCAGAAGCAGGGCCCGGCAAAGCCAGTACGCCTACGCAGGCGCAGCGCCCGGCTCAGCAAGCTGCCCCAGCTCAACAGCCGCAGCGCGGCGGACCGATCCCGGGCGTGCAAACGATTATCGCCGTGGCCAGCGGCAAGGGCGGGGTGGGCAAGTCCACGACGGCTGTCAACTTGGCGCTGGCGCTGCAGGCGCGCGGCAAGGCGGTGGGCATCTTGGACGCCGACATCTATGGCCCGTCAATGCCCAAGCTGTTGGGGCTGGACGGCAAGCCAGAGGTCGAAGATAACCGCATGAAGCCGAAAGAAAAAATCGGTATCAAGGTCATGTCCATGGGCTTCTTGATCGAAGAAGATACGGCCATGATCTGGCGCGGGCCTATGGTTCAATCTGCCCTGCTGCAGATGATGCGTCAGGTTGATTGGGGGCCGCTGGATGTGTTGGTGGTGGACATGCCGCCGGGCACGGGCGATGTGCAGTTGACCATGGCTCAGCAGGTGCCTTTGGCAGGCGCGGTCATCGTCTCGACCCCCCAAGACCTAGCGCTGCTGGACGCCAAGAAGGGCATCACCATGTTCCGCAAGGTCAACGTGCCGGTCTTAGGTTTGATCGAAAATATGAGCAGCTTCATCTGCCCCAACTGCCAGCACGAAAGCCCGATCTTCGGCCACGGCGGCGCTGAGCGCGAAGCCAAGCGTCTGTCGATCCCCTTCTTAGGTGCTGTGCCGCTGGAGATGGCCATTCGCGAGACCTCGGACAGCGGTCAGCCCATTGTGGCCAGCGATGCACAAGGCCCGCATGCGGCGGCCTACCTGGCCATAGCCGACGCTTTGCTGGCGCAGTTGGATGGCGGCAAGAAATCTTGGTTCAAGCTGCCCAAGATCAGCTTTTCGGGCTGATCCGGCGAAGTCCCTAAATGTTTAGTCTTGGCGCACCAGAGGCTCCAGGGCCGCTGCGGCATTCAGCAAGCGGCGGTCGTCATATGGGCCTGCTGAGACCAACAAGCCGGTAAAGCGGCCGTCTGCGGCGCGGCCATTGGGCAGCGAGACGCCTGGCAGGTTATAGAAGTTGCCAATGGTGGTATTGCGCAAGGCCAGCACATTTTGCTGATGGAACAGCTCCTTATCGGCCTCTAGCGGCGCGATTTCTGGTGCAAGGCTTGGCACGCTCGGCATGAGCAGCAAGCCGTCTTGCAGCTTGCGCGCCAGGCTCTTTTGACCGGCATGACGCGCCATGTGCAGGCGCGCGACATCGCGGGCGCTCATGGTTTGGGCGCGTTGCATGCGATCCACCACGCGTTCGTCCATGGCGGCCAGGCGCTCAGGCGTCAAGCGGTCGGCGTAGGTCTGTGACACCTCAATCGCCGTCAGCGTGCCGCAGTCCTGGGACAGTTGCACTGCCAAATCGAATTCGGGCAGGTGGATATCTTCCAGCACATAGCCCGCAGCCTCGATGCGGCGCAACGAGGTCTGGTAGGCCTGGGCGACGGCTGGTGCTAGCTCTTCTAGGACTTGGTTTTGCAAGCAATAAAAGCGATGCGGCTGAGAGCTCTGGCTGGCCGTCGCCTCGACCCAAGGCTGGGCGAAGTGGGGGTCTAGGGCCAGGCAATCGGCCATCGAGCGGGTCAAGAGCCCCACGGTATCCAACGTGCTGCACAGGCTGACCACACCGTCGCGCGCATAGCGGCCTTCGGACGATTTATACCCGACCAACCCGTTGTAGGCAGCGGGCAGTCGCACGGAACCGCCGGTGTCGGTGCCAAAGGCAAAGGGCATCCAGCCGCGCGCTACGGCAACCGCCGAGCCTGAAGACGAGCCGCCTGGCACATAGGCCACGCTGTCGCTGCACGGGTTGGCGGGGGTGTTGAAATGCGGGTTCAGGCCCATACCCGAATAGGCCATTTCGCTCATGTTGAGGCGGCCCAGCGAGACAAAGCCCAGTGCGGCGGTCGTGGCGACCACGGCTGCATCGTGCTCGGCAGACGGCATGCCTTCCAGCAGTTTGGAGGCCGCCAGGTTGGGTTCGCCTGCCATGGCGAACAGGTCTTTCCAGGCCGTTGGGATGCCGTCAAAGGGCGAGGCGGGCCTGCTCGCATCAAGACGCCGGTCCGCCGCCTCAGCTTCAGCGAAGGCGCGCTCCTTGGTCAAACTGACAAAGACGTGTGGCGCACCAGCGGCGATGCAGGCGTAGAGACGCTCGACCAGATCGACCGCGCGCAGCTCGCGCCCGTGCAGCTTGGCCCCTATGTCTCGCAGACCCATGGGCCAGCCCTGCTCATCCAATAGGGGCGAGGCGGCGTCCCAAGGCTGGATCATGCTTGGGCTCCATAGTAGAGCGCAACGACATGTTCTGCTTGAGCGTAAAATAGCCAGCGTGCGGCGATCAGACCGACGATGTGGCTGGCGCTCGCGGCCAGCAAAGACAGGGGGGTTAAGCTGGCGCCCAGGCCTTGGGTCAAGATTGCCAGCACCACGAACAACAAGGGCAGGGCGATGCCCAGGACCCAGAACAGGCGGCGCAGCGCCACAACACGGCGGCGTCCGACCTGGAACATCATCTCCTTGGTCAGATAGGAGGCGCCGGTGTGCGGGCGCTCCAGCAGCCGCACACTTCCCGCGCGTCCCAGGCCGGTCGCGCTGGTCATATCACTGCCAGAGGCGGCAAACAGGCCGTCACCCAGGTGCCAATAGGCGGCTTGCAGTCCGCCTAGGACGACCAGAAAGAGCGCGGCCGCAGCGGTTTGACCGCTCAACAGCGCTCCGCCAGTCAGCGTGGAGGCTAGAAAGACCGCAGGAACCAGCGGATGATGCCAGCGCGGCACGGTGCGCAACTGAGCATAGATCATGGCGGTGGCAAAGACCGTCGTCAGCGCCAGCAGGCTGGCGACCACCGCCAGAAGGGGCAGGTCGGTCAGCCACCAAATGCGGGCCATTGCCACGGGCGCAAAGGCCATCAGCGTTGCAATCGCCAGCACACCTTCGCGCGACAGCCAAGAGCTGCGCCATTGCGACAGGGCGCGCCAGGCGCGCTGCGGGTTGCCCAGGTGCAAGAGGGACGACAGCAGGCCGCCGCACGCCAAGCCAAAGGCCAGCGCAAAGGCGAGGAAGGCGTGCCAGCCGACAAGCCCAGGGGTCGCCAGGCCCAAGAAGGTCAAAAGGCCAAAGCCAAGGCCGGACAAGCTGGTGAATAGGATCAGCGATGGTGCGGGATGCATGGTCGATCCTCCCTATGCAGTCTTGTCGGAACTGGAGCCCTCAAGGCGCGACAACGCCCCGTCGAGCCAAGCAAGGAAGCCGGTCGGGCTGGCGGTCTCCGGTGCGCTCTTGGCTTGCACTGCGCTGGCCGTGTGGCCGCAGGCCTGCTGTTTGGGGCGCGGCGGCAGGTAGGCGTTGACCGGTTTGGTCTCCATCTCTGGCATCAAGGTGATGCTGCCGCGCTCGCGCACAAGCTGAGAGACCTGAGAGCCAGGGTCCGCGAAATCGCCGAAGTGGCGCGCACCGGCGGGGCAGGTGCGCACGCAAGCAGGCTCGCGGTCAACTTCGGGCAGGTTTTCGTTATAGATGCGATCAACGCAGAGCGTGCATTTTTTCATGACGCCTGCGGTAGCGTCCAGCTCGCGCGCGCCATAGGGGCAAGCCCAGGCGCAAAGGCCGCAGCCGATGCAGGCCTCTTCGTTGACCAAGACAATGCCGTCTTCGCTGCGCTTATAGGAGGCACCAGTCGGACAGACCGTGACGCAAGGCGCATCCTCGCAATGCAGGCAGGATTTGGGGAAGTGGGTAACCTGGAAGTCCAGGCTGTCGCTGTCAGCCGGTTGATACTCATAGGTATGGACGCGGTTCAGGAAGGTGCCGACCGGGTCGCTGCCGTAGGCATCCCGATCCGATAGGGGCGCACCATAGTTGGCGGTGTTCCACTCCTTACAAGCGATAATGCAGGCATGGCAGCCCACACAGGTGTCGAGGTCGATGGCAAGGCCCAGGGCGCGCTGGGTGCTGGCTGGCAAGCTGGTCATTCTGCGGCCTCCTGGGTCTCAACGTTGACGGTCTGGTCGCTGCCGGGGTGATCGAAGGCCTGCCCAAAAGCCAGGTCTTGTGGCGCAGGCGGAACAGGCGAGGTCTGGGCGCCCATATCCGGCAGGCTGCGCGCAGGCGGCACGGTCTTGGCGATCGAGACCCGCAGATCGAACCAGGCCGCTTGCCCAGTGATGGGGTCAGAGTTGGACCATCGCAGACCGTCACCCTTGGGTGGCAGCAGCTCCGAGATCAGGTGATTGAGCAAGAAGCCACGCTTGACCTCGGGCGCGTCGGGCGACAAGGCCCAAGCCCCAGAGCGCTTGCCGATGGCGTTCCAGGTCCAAACTGTGTTCTCGTTCAGCGATTCCATCAGAGCCACGGGTACAGTGATCGAGCCGTGCGGCGAAGATAGGCAAGCCCAGTCGCCGGGCCTAAAGCCCTGTTCGTCCCAGACCTTGCGCGGCACATAGAGCGGATTTTCGCCGTGGATTTGCCGCAGCCAAGCGTTCTGCGATCCCCAAGAGTGGTACATAGCCGCTGGGCGTTGGGTCAGGGCGTGCAGCGGGTAAGATTCGGCTTGCTCTTCATCGCCGCAGCTCGGCCACCAGGTCGGCAGCGGCGCAAAGCGCTGGCGAACCTGCTCGCGCAAATGGTCCGGCGGCTGGCGTTCGCCAAAGCCCTCGGCAGCCAATTGGAAGCGGCGCAACGGTTCCAGATAGAGCTGGAAAACATAGGGTTGGGGCTTGTCGAAGAAGCCCAGCTCGACCGCCCAATCTTGGTAGGCCTGGTTCCAAGGCTTATAGAACAGAGCCTCGTCAGGGATGTGAGCGCTCCAAAAGCCGCCGTTGTCGATATAGGCTTGAAGCTGGTCGGGGTTGGGCTCGCCGCGCCCGCCCTGGTCGCCATTTGCGCCCCGGAAGCCCGCCAACGGGCCGACGCCCGGGCGGCGCTGGTGGTTGACCATATAGTCGGCGTAGTCCTTGTAGAGCGGCTGGCCATCGTCGCTCACAAAGCCCTTAAGGCCCAGGCGCGCGCCCAAATCCAGCAAGACTGACTGGAACCCGCGCACCTCGCGGCCTGGCTCGACCACCGGCCAGCGGATGGCGTCGGCGGCCATGTCGGCCTCGCAAATTGGCCGATCGAGCAAGGAGATGCAGTCGTGTCGCTCAAGGTAGGTGGTGTCGGGCAGGATCAGGTCCGCGTAGGCCACGGTCTCTGAGGCGTAGGCATCCGAATAGATAAAGTGCGGAATGCGATAGCTGCCGTCCTCTTTCTTGTCGGTCAGCATGTCCATGACCGCACCCGTGTTCATGCTGGAGTTCCAAGCCATGTTGGCCATGTACATGAACAAGGTGTCGATCTCGTAGGGATCGCCCGCGTGGGCGTTTGAAATCACCATGTGCATCAGGCCGTGGGCGGACAGTGGGTTTTCCCAAGTGAAGGCCTTGTCGATACGCATGGGTTTGCCCTGGTCGTCCAGCGCTAAATCGTCGGGGCAGGTCACAAAGCCCAGGTGCGGGCCGGACAAGGGCGCGCCAGGGGTCCAAGAAGCATGCGGCTTGGGGTGCGCTTCCATCGGCTTAGGGTAGGGCGGCTTGAAGCGGAAACCACCCGGCGTTTCGACCGATCCCAGCAGGATTTGCAACACGTGCAAGGCGCGGCAGGTCTGGAAGCCGTTGGCATGGGCCGAGATTCCGCGCATGGCGTGGAAGGCCACTGGTCGCCCGATCATGCTCTCGTGGCGCTGGCCGCGAAAGTCGGTCCAGGGCTGTTTGATCTCGATGCTTTGGCTAAAGGCGACCTCGGCCAACTCTTGCGCCAGGCCGCGAATGCGCTCCGGGGTCAGGCCGCAGACGGACGAAACGGCCTCGGGCGCATACTCGTCGATCAGGTAGGCTTCGGCCAGATGCTGGAAGGCTGTGCGGTGGGTTTGGCCTGCTGCATCGCTGTAGCTGGCAGACAAGTCAGGCTGACAGTCCGGGGTGTCAAAGGCGACCAGTTCGCCGCTCCTGCGGTCCTTGACCAGCGGCTTGCCAGCTTCGTCGCGCAAGAACAGACCCTTGGTCTCGCCCTTGGTCTCATCGATCAAGAAGGGGGCGTTGGTGTAGCGCGCCAAGTAGTCCAAATCGACCTGACCAGCTGCCAGCAGCTCGCGGATTAGCGAGAGGATCAACAGGCCGTCGGTGCCCGGCGTAATGGCCACCCACTCGTCCGCAACGGCGTTATAGCCCGAGCGCACCGGATTGACGCCGATCACTTTGGCGCCGCGCGCTTTCATCTGGCCAAGGCCGATTTTGATGGGGTTGGAATCGTGATCCTCGGCCACGCCAAAGATCATCAGCAGCTTGGCGCGCTCCCAGTCGGGCTGGCCGAACTCCCAAAATGCGCCGCCCATGGTATAGATGCCCGCAGTGGCCATATTGACTGAACAAAAGCCGCCGTGTGCCGCATAGTTGGGCGTGCCAAAAGCCTGCGCCCAAAAGCTGGTGAAGGACTGGCTCTGGTCGCGGCCGGTAAAGAAGGCCAGCTTGTTCGGCGAGTCCTTGTGTAGGGGCGCGAGCCACGTGGCGGCGAGGCTCAGCGCTTCTTCCCATGAGATTTCTTTGAATTCGCCCGCCCCGCGCTCGCCGGTGCGCAACAGCGGCGTGCGCAGCCGCGCGGGCGAGAGGTGTTGCATAATGCCCGCCGAGCCTTTGGCGCAAAGCACGCCCCGATTAACCGGGTGATCGCGGTTGCCCTCGATGTACTTCACCGCACCATCCTGCAAGTGTACGTTGATCCCGCAGCGACAGGCGCACATATAGCAAGTGGTTCTTCGAATCTCGTCGCTGACCTTTGGATTAAGATCGAGGTCGGGCTGTTTTGCCATGGGGTATACTTGCTCGCTCGCAGTGAATGTAAGCGCTCTCATTGGGAGCGCCGCTTGCTGTGCCAAAAGCTCAGCGTGCCGACATTGGCACTGCAAACTCGTGCTGTAAAGGGGGCATCGACGGACGGAAACACGGAAGTTCGTTTGCGGGTTTTGACGCTCAAACCGGCAGATAAACCGATGCGTTACCGCACAAATCAACCCTAGGCTGTATGGCGACGGCCTGAGCAATGGTAGGCTTGGACCTAGCCAAAAGGTACCTGCGAGCTGCCCATTCGATTCTCCGAACACACGTCCGGCCTGCCTAAAGGGAGGGCTGACGCGCAAGGATTTCCTTGGCAATGTGCGAGCTGATTTGCAGGTTGCAGCCCAAATGGCACCCGGGAAGCGCGAAAAGGGCGATTTCCGAGCCCGGGGTGCCTTTTTCTAAACCTCTAGCCAGTCTTTGTGTAGGATGTCACGACTGGCCAACCAAAGAGTTGAATAAATCCAATGGCAAAAACCCTGCTTCGGTTTCTCGCATCACTTATCTTGGTTCTGGGGCTGAGCACAGCTGCTCGGGCGCAGACGCCCGCCGTAAACCCCGACATGACCGCAGTGTGTGGTGAGTTGGATATCGGCGTTGTGATTGATACCTCCGGCTCGATCTCCGCCTCGGACTATGATGCAATTATCGACTCACTCGAATCGTTCCTGAATGCCTTGGCCAACACTGGCAACGCGGCTTCGATCGTGACCTTCTCGACCACCGGCACGGTCCAGACTGACTATTTCGATATCACAACCGCCAATATTGGCCCCGTCATCACCCAGCTTCGCGCCGTCACCACCGGCGGCAATACCAACTATGAAGCTGGCTTTCGCGCGCTGCTGCACTCGCTCGACGGCGACGGCGCCACAACATTTGGCACGGGCGGAACACTGAACAACGGCAATGTGACGCGTTATCCTGATCTGCTGATGTTCTTTACCGACGGCTTTCCAAACACCGTCAACGCCAGTGACGACATCACCAGCAACGATGCCACCACTTCCTCGGCTGGCAATCAGACCGCTGCGAACGCCGCTATCAACGAAGTCAACGCCTTCAAAGCTAACGGGACTCACGTCTTTTCTTTGACCTTTGACCACGGAAGCGGAAGCGGCCTTCTTGGCAACCTGTTGTTGGTGTTGGAATTTGGCATCAACCTCTTGTTCCCCACAACTCCAGACTACGCGCAGTACATTATTACTGAGATCACCGGACCGGGCGAAACCGAATGGAACGGTGCGGCCAACACCTTGGCGACTGCTGATTATGTTCTGGTCGACAACTTTGCGACGGTGTTTGATGGTGTGGCCGATGCCTGTTTGCGCGATCTGTCCTTGACCAAGACCGTGGACAATGGTGCTGCCAACTCAGGTGAGTTTGTCAACTTCACTCTGACCGTGAATAACGCCAGCTTGGAAGCGGCAACTGGTGTTCAAGTCACAGATCTTCTGCCGACTCCACCCAATGGGTTTGACACCATCAGCGGGGTCACTTCAACCGGCACCTATAATTCTGCAACAGGATTGTGGGATATTGGGACCATTGCTGCCAGTGGCAGCGCCACCTTGACGATTACGGCTCGGGTCCAATCCAATACGACCGTCACCAATGTCGCGGAGATTACCGCTGCGGATCAAAACGACCCAGACTCGACCCCGAACAACGGTGTCCCCACTGAGGATGATTACGCCACGGCGACCGTCAAGCCGTCAGCCGACAACCCTGATCTGGTTGGGATCTGTGAAAACTTAGATATCGGGGTTATCCTCGACACATCCGGCTCAATCAGCTCTACCGAATATTCCGACATGATCGACTCGCTTGAGCAGTTCATGCTGCAGTATTCCGACCGTGGAAACGCCATTGCCATTGCCACCTTCGCCAACTCTGGCAACCTTGAGCAGAGCTACATCCCCCTGACCACCGTAAATTCGACCCTGATTGCGACAAATCTGCGGACTGTCGGCACCGGCGGCGGCACCAACTACGAAGCTGGCCTACGGACGATGTTACATAGCGTTGATGGCGTAGCGGGAACCAGCTATGGCCTTGACGCGGGCGAGAATTTGGGCAGCGCGCGCTATCCTGACCTGCTGTTGTTCTTCACTGATGGCGTCCCGAATGTCGAGATGGTGGTTGACGATTCCAGCGACAATGGCACCGCGACCGTCGCGCAGGGTGAGGCGAGCGCTGCGGCTGCCATGGTCGATGAAGCCAACGCATTTAAGAACAACGCGACGCATATTTTTGCGATCGTTTTCAACAGCGGTGGCAGCACCAATGAGCAGTACATCGTTACAGAAATGACGGGGCCCGGTGCAGTCGAATGGGACGGATCGCCCTTGACCTTCCAGGCCGCGGACTACGATCTTGTCACAAGCTTTGCCAATGTGTTCGCTGATATCGGCTCGATCTGTGTCACGGATCTGGCGTTGTCGAAGACGGTAGACAACCCAACGCCCACCTTAGGCAGCCAGGTGGTGTTTACCGTGACCGTCACCAACCAAAGCGCTGTTAGCGAGGCGACCAATGTTGTTGTGCGCGATCTCCTACCGGTTGGTCTGGGATATGCCTCGGATGACGCGGCGCTACCCCAAACCTACAACAGCGTAACAGGCGATTGGACGATTGGCACCCTGGCGGCGGGCGCGACGACGACGCTGAATATCACCGCGGACGTCGATGCCGTCGGCGTCTTTGTGAACGAGGCGGAGGTCTGGAGCCTAGATCAAACCGACGTCGATTCTACGCCTGGCAACGGCGGTGTAGTTGGGGCTGGCGAAGACGACTACGACACCGCAACGGTTGTGTCCGCTGATGTGACGATTGACTTGTCCATCGCCAAGACCGTGGACAACGCGGCGCCGGGACCAGGGGATACCGTGACCTTCACCGTTACGGTGACCAACAATGATCCAAGCCTTGACGCCACCAGCGTGATTGTCACCGACGTGCTGCCGCCTGAAACAGTCCACGACTCCAATACGCCTTCGACCGGAAGTACCAGCTATAGCGCAGGCCCACCGGAGACCCTGACTTGGACAATTCCGACGCTTGCAGCCGGGGCAAGCGCGACGTGGACCATCGTCACCACCACCATTGATCCTCCTCCGATACCCTAAGCGACGGTTCCAATCTTTAGGAACTTTGGCGTGCGCATATCGCGCGATGGCAAGCAGCCTTACCGTCAACGACGGGCTCGGTTCCAGGTGCGGAGCCGAGCCCGTTTTGCATTGCTAACCACGACTTGGCGGGCAGGACCTTGGTGTGGTTTTGATAACGTGTTAATTAATCATTGATCATAGCTGCTGGCTTGCTAGGCTTTGGCCGTGACCTGCGGGCCAATCGTTTAGAGCGCGTCCGCATGGCCATTCGGTCCCATCGCCGCCTGCCAGCAGAAACGAGCCGCCCTATGCCTCAGCAATCCGACCCCCAGGACACACGCAGCTTGCTGGAGCGCCGCGCGCGCTTGCTCGGCCCCAATCTGCCCACCTTCTATGATCAACCGCTACACATCGTGCGGGGCGAGGGCGTGTGGCTGTGGGACGCCGACGGCCGCAAGTACCTGGATTGCTATAACAATGTGCCCCACGTTGGCCACTGCAACCCGCGTGTGGTCAAGGCCATCTGCGACCAAGCAGCAAGGCTCAACACCCACACCCGCTATTTGCACCAAGGTATCTTGGACTATACAGAGCGCCTAACCGCCAGTTTTGCGCCCGCACTGGATACAGCCCTCATGACCTGCACGGGCTCTGAGGCCAACGATGTCGCCCTGCGCATGGCCACCGCGATGACCGGTAAGACCGGCATCATCGCCAGCGATGCCACCTATCACGGCAACACAACAGCGGTGGCCAAATTGTCTGCCAACAACCGGTCGCCTTATGGGCAGGCCAGCCATATCCGCTGGGTCAGCGCCCCGGATTCCTACCGCCCGTTGGGAGGAGTGGCAGGGCAAGCGCACGCCGAGGCCTTCGCCAAGCAGGTTGGCCAGGCCATCGCCGAACTTGAGGCCAGCGAGCACGGCTTTGCGGGCCTGATCCTCTGCCCGCATTTTGTCAACGAGGGCTTTCCTGATCTGGCGCCGGGCTGGCTCGCGCCCGCAATCGAACGGGTTCATGCTGCCGGGGGGCTGTTTATCGCCGATGAGGTCCAACCTGGCTTTGGCCGCCTTGGCTCGCACATGTGGGGGCACCAGCGTCAAGGCGTGACGCCCGATGTCGTGACCCTTGGCAAGCCCATGGCGAACGGCCACCCAGTCGGCGGTCTGGTCACCCGCGCAGAGATCATGGCGGCCTTCCGCGACACCTACCGCTATTTCAATACCTTTGGCGGCAATCCCGTGTCCTGCGCGGCTGCCATGGCGGTGCTCGACGAGTTGGCGGAGCGCGATCTCATGGCCCAAGCGCTCGAGGTTGGCAGTTATGCCAAGCAACAGCTACAGGCGCTGGCGACCCAGCACAGCGTGATCGGCGATGTGCGCGGTCAAGGGCTGATCTTTGGCGCGGAAATGGTGCTGGATCGCCTGAGCAAAGAGCCTGCGGCCGATTTTACCGATCGCGTCATCAATGCCATGCGCCAGCGCGGCATCATTCTCAGTAAGCTCGGGCTACATAAGAACACGCTCAAGATCCGCCCGCCCATGCCCTTTGCGCGCCAACAGGTTGATCTCTTAATCGACACTCTTGACGCTGTGTTGCGGGCCACCCCTTTTGAAGCGCGCTGAGGCATGAACGAGGCGCGCACCCGACCTGACACGCTGATCTTACAAGCTGCGCTGGAACTGTGGGGCCTGCAAGACAGCAGCCCTGTGTTGATCGCTGAGCGTGAGAACCAAGTTTTTCGGGTCGATGCCCCTAAGGCTGACACGGTTCACGAGGCCAGTAGGACAGACATAAACAAGGGCCTGCGCTACGCCCTGCGGTTTCATCGCCCTGGCTATCGCAAGACCAGCGAACTGCTGAGCGAATTGACTTGGACGCGGGCCTTGGCCGACCGTGGTATGGCGGTCGCTGAGGCGGTCACGAGTCGATCTGGCCGCCTGATAGAGGAGGTGGCGGGCTGGCAAGTTGATCTGCTGACCTGGCTTGACGGTGCGCCCATGGGCCAGAGCTACCAGCCGCTCCCTTATCCAGACAGCAGCGCGATCTATCGCGACCTTGGCCGGACCATGGCGCGCTTGCACGTCATTAGCGACGACTGGCAGCCGCCCGAAGGGTTTGAGCGCTGGGCCTGGGATTGCGACGGCCTGCTGGGCGAACAACCGCTGTGGGGTCGATTCTGGGATAATCCGCGCCTTGATCCCGCAGATCGCTCCCTGATGCTCAGCTTTCGCGAGCAAGCGCAAAGCGCGCTGGCAGCGGCGGGCGCGCAGCTCGACTACGGCTTGATCCATGCCGATTTGGTGCGTGAGAATGTCATGCTGGCGGGGCAGGGACGCGAACGACGGCTCAGCCTGATCGATTTTGACGACGGCGGCTATGGCTATCGGTTGTTTGAGATCGCCACGGCCCTGTTGAAGGTCCAGGCAGAGCCCAACTTTGCCTCAAATAAGCAAGCGCTGCTTGAAGGCTATGCCGAAGTAAGGAGGTTGGATTTAGGCCTCTTGTCATTGTTTATGGCCCTGCGCGCGGTGACTTACCTGGGTTGGATCGTGCCGCGCCTTAGCGAACAGGGCGCGGACCAGCGTCAGGCGCGCTTTGTGAAGACTGCGCGGTCCGCCATTTTGGCCTACCTTGAGCAGGCCCATCTACCAGGCCGCTAGAGCAAAGCCCGAGCAATCGCTCTCGATTGTGAAGGTGCATTTGCTTTAAAATCAAATAGTTAGAGCGCGTTGAGTGAATGCAAGCCAACGATACATGCTCTAGAGCGTTTGCTTTAAGAAGTCGGCCAAGCCTGCGACGCCGTCTGCTTCTGAGAAGTGTTTAAGATATTCGCCGTTCGGCGCCATGAGATAGAGTAAGGAGGTGTGATCCATCAAGTAGTCGCTCGAATCGTCGCGCTCTGACTTTGCGTAGTAAATGCGGTAGGCCTTGGCGGCCGCCTTAGTCTGCTCGATGGTGCCGGTCAAACCGATGAGCTTGGGGTGAAACAAGCTCACGTAACCCTCCAGGGCCTCGACCGTATCCCGCTCGGGGTCGAAGGTGATGAAAAGCGGTTGAACCTTGGCGAGTTGGGCCTCGTCAAGCTGGCCCAGGGCTTGGGTCATGATCCCCAGCGCCGACGGGCAGACATCGGGGCAATAGGTGTAGCCAAAATAGATCAGGCTGTATTTTCCCAAGAAATCAGTATGACTGCGGACTTGGCCGGTGTGATCGACAAGAGTAAAGGGGCCGCCGATCAAGCTGGTTCCGCTGCTGGTATCTTGGCGGGTTTGCGGGCTGTTGGGGGCCAGGCCCAAGGTGACCACCACACCCAGAAAAACGGCAACACATCCCAATGCTGCCAGCCATAGGAGCGCGCGGGGAGAAGAGAAGACACTTTTCATGATCATCGTCCAGATCGAGCGAACGGCTAGCCGTAACCGCGGATCTCCTGCTGTGGTCAGGGTGACCAAGACAGGGGCCGCGCGTCGGGTACCGGCATGACCGCTGGCACTTCAAGCAAGAAGCAAGCCAACACCAAAGAACAAAAGGTGCCGCGCGATTTGCGCCACACCCTGCTGCATCACCATAGGAAGAAGCGAGCCAGCGGCCAATGCTTGCGCCTGCGACACGACGCCATGGCGACGCAAAAACGCCCGCAAACCGGTGCGCGCGGATTGTCGCGCAGCCATGCCGATGCGCAGGCTCTCTCTGGAAACGCGGTTATTCGGCCAAGCTGTATGGCAACATCATTTGGCTGTGTTGGGGTGTCGCTCAGTGGCAGTCGCGCCAGGGGGTCTTGCTGGCGCCAGGAAAATAGGCGCGGGCTTGCCCTTGCGCCAGCATGAGGCTGCTCAGCGAGCGACCGTCCATGCGCCGCACATCGGCCAGCCACCGTTTGCCAATGCGCTCTTGAATGCGCACCTCGACCATGAATTCAGACGGCACCAGAGCGTCGAACAGGGCGCGGCTGGCTTGCGCGGCACGCTGTGGGCAGGCGGTTCGGCCAAATTTCTCGGGTGTGTCGATGCCCGCCAAGCGCAGGCGGCGCGCAAAAGGGCTCCAGCCGCTTAGGGGCCGCACGTCCAGGGTGTCGCCGTCAACAATCCGCGCCACGCTGGCGACGTAGACCTCTTGCGCGGGCCGCGCCAAGGCCAGCTCACCGACCAGGCGGCTGGGAATGTCGGTGTAGGCGGACAGGCCGCCAAACAGCACGACCATCAGCATGCCCCAACGGCTCCAAATCATCCGCCAAATCAAAGAATAGAGCAGGCCCATCAACAGGCTTCGCAAGAATCTCATTGCTATCGAATATGCCTTGCAGGCGAGCGCTCAAATGCGCACGCGCCGGGAAAAGTGCGTCTAGTATGTCTGCAGGCGAAGTCAGCGCCGAGCCTGCCGCTCGGGGCACCGCAACCCCTGCTGGTGAATGCGCGAACATTAGCCGAACATCGTGACCTCTTTGTGGCGCATTCGCATAGCCTGACTGCAAGATACTGGAGATTAATCAAATTTTATCCACATTTCTTGGCTAAGGCTTGGGATAACTAAAAATAGCAATCGCAATTTTGGCGACTGTGACACGGATTTTTTTGAACAGGCTTGCCGCTCATTGCACATCGACCGATTTTTGGTCGGGCGAGAGGTGGGCCCCATTTGATGGAAGAGCTTTTATGGCTAAGGGGTTGCGTATTTCGCCTATGGTCGGAGTCTTTTTGTCCCTGACTTGGACCGCCTTTTTCCTCTCATACGCGATGTTTTCGGGTGCTGCTGCCAGCTTGCTGCAAGCCAGCTTGCCAGAGCTGTGTATGGTCGTTGCGGGGTTTTCTGCACCGCTGGTGCTGATCCGCAGCATGACGCGCAGCTTGCTTCAGGGCGCGCAAGCCCCTGGGAGCGCTGGGCAGCCAAGCGGCTTGACGACGGATCAATTCGCGGCGTTGAGCGAGCAGATCGATGCGCTCAAACGCGTGCAGCTTCTGCCCGAGAATACCGACAACCACATCAAAGCGATTACCAAAGCGTTTCGACAGCAGACCAAGGGCTTTGAGGCTTCGTGCAAGGGCCTGGCCGAGACGCTCGAGAAGATGAACGGTGACATCGACACCGGCCGCTCAAAGGTTGAGGCCTTGCAATCGAGCTTGGTGGAGCAATCAGCCACCATTACCAAGACTTTGGACGCCCAGGCCAAGACCCTGGCGAGTAACAAGGAAAGCACCGAGGGCTTGCTGACCAGCCTGGAAGGGGCCACTGCCAAGAGCCGCGAGGCCACCGCTGAGGTGATCGAGCGCCTGGCTGACCCAATCAAGCTGGTTGAAGAGCGCATCGCCAAGAGCAGCAGCGAAATGGCCGCTTTGATCCAGGCGTTGGAAACCCAGTTGGATGAGACCGCTGAGGGCTTTGAAGCCGCGCGCCTGCTATCAGAAGACACCAAGCAAGCCGTGGCTTACCAGAGCCAAGAGCTGGCCGCTGTCGTGACCCACACCAACAAGCAGTTGGCGCACTTGGGCAGCAGCCTGCCGCAGCAGATCGACGCCATTGAAAAGCTGGGCGCTACCGCATCGGGCAAGGCCGCGGAACTCGAAGACCGCTTGACCCACCAACTCAACATTGCCGTGGACACTGCCCACGCTATGGCCGAGCGCAGCCAAACCATGCAGCAGACCTTCGCTCAGCAGGCCCAGCAGCTCGACCAGCTTGCGGGCATGTTGGATGAGCTGTCAAACGGCGCTTCTAAGTCGATCGCTAAGGATCTGCGCAGCCTGATCGCTGAGTCCCAGCACGCCGCAAAGGCCTTGGGCCAAAGCAGCCATTCGGCGCGCGGCATGATGCAAGCCGTCTTTGATCGCCAGAACGATCTGGCCGCTCAGGCCATGCACGAGCTGAACAGCCGCATGGAGCGCATGATCGCCAGCATTCGTGACAGCTTTGCGGGTGCCGAATATGACGCTGGTCGTTTGGAGGAGGCTCTGGCCACCCTGGCGCAACGCGTCACCCATAGCATTGCCGAAAACGGGGATCGCATCGTTGGAGATCTGGAGCAGCGCATGGGCGGACTGCGTGAGCAGTCAGACTATTTGGGCGCGAGCCTGATGAACCACACCCATGAGGCCACCAAGGCCATGGACATGCGCTTGATGGGCTTTGACAAGCGCCGCCAGCAGTTGGATCACCACTTGAACGGCCTGACCGAAAACATGGCTCAGCAGATTGAGGGCCAAATGGGCGAGGTCATCGCCATGATCGGCCACAAGATGCAGTCGGTTGGTGGGGAGATCGACACGCTGCGCCAGACCTTGCAGCAGGTCGACCAAGTCAACCAGCAAGCCATCGATGCCGCCGCAGAGGCTTGGTTCCACAAGCTGCGCAACGCCACAGACCAGGTGTTGGGTGCGGCCGAGCAAGCCTTGCTTGAGTTCGAAGCCGAAGTGGCGAATTCGGCCTACCGCGTCAGCCATGCCGTTGAGCAGCAGACCGAAGTGGCCGCGCGTCAGAGCGAGCATCTGGCTGATCGTGCTGCCGAACGGGTCTCTGCCCGCCTGGTCAATCTGTTCGATACCGTCGAGGAGCGCGCGCGCTTGACCGAAGAGTCCGTGGCACGCACCGAAGCGGGCATGCGCGAAGGCATCAACAAGGTGGCCGACGATATGCGCCGCCTGCTGAACAGCTTTGCGGTCGATATGTCTGAAGCCAGCGACTCTGCGATCTCCAAGCTGATCGCTCAAGGTCGCGAGGTGCCTGAATTGGCAGAGCGCATGGCGGTCAGCGCACAAGAAGCGCTGTCGGTCCTGAAGCAAACCGGTGAGTCCTATGGCTCGCAGCGCCAACAAATCCGCAGCATCGTTAACGAGCTGGAGGAGATGGCAGGGCGCATCGAGCGGCGCGTCGCAGCGGTTGACGAGCAAGTGGATCGCGTTGGTGAAAACCTGGACAACCAGACCGATACCGTGCGCAGCCAGGTCGATCAGCTGCAGTCGTTGCTCACCAGCTTCCACGCCACAGGCGGCGAGCTGACCCGCGCCATCGAAGAGCGTGCCGCCCTGTTGGCCGAGAGCACCGAGCAAACCGGACACGTTGTCGAGAACGTTGAAACGCGCCTGCGCAGCCTGGCAGAAGTGGCCACCAATCACCTGGAGACCGCACATAAGTTCGCCGTGGATGTCAGCAACGAGGCCGAAGACGACCTGTTGCGCCTCGATCATTTGAGCAAGACCACCTTCGAGCGCTGGTCGGAGACCCGCCAGACTATGGGGGCTTCGTTGAACGAAGTCACCGCCCAAGTGGCCGACCTGCAGACGACTCTGGAGAACATGGCAGCGGTGGCGGACCAACAGTCTGCTAAGCTGTCGGCGCACTCTGAAGAGGCCCAGGCCCGCGCTCAGCATCTGATTGACGCCCTGAACGAGGGGCAGAAATCGGCCTTCTTGCGCACCGCCTCAGAGCTGGTGGCCAAATTGCAGGACGCGGCGATTGACGTGGACACCATCTTGCAAGGCCAACTGCCCAACAAGGTGATCCAGGCGATCAATTCTGGCGATCGCAGCGTGTCGGTGCGTCGCCTGTTGGGCATGCGCGGCGATGCCGACGGCCCGATCCGCAACAAGTACGCCAGCGACCGCGAGTTCCGCGAGAGTGCTGACACCTTCATGAGCGGCTGTGAGCGCCTCTTGCGCTTGGCTCTGGACGCCGACCCAAGCCGCTTGATGCACACCACCGTGCTGACGGCTGATGTGGGCAAGCTTTATCTCTACCTGCGCGATGCGCTGAGCCGCGATAGCCGCGTGGCCTAGTCGAAGTCCAAAGGCGAAATCAAATACAGGGGCGGTCTCAACTTGAGGTCGCCCTTTGTTGTTACAACTGGTTTTGTGGTTTCGGTCGCGCGGCTTGGCTTTGCCTGCCACTGTGCTAGGTTCGGGGGCCCTAACCACCGCCGATCACCGACCGCCTCTTATGCCCCAACTTTTTGAGCTCTGTCTGGCCGAAGCTGCGCCCGAACCAGAGCGGCTTGCGCGCCTCATCCAGCGCCTGCCCGATGCCAAAGCACGCCAAGGTTTGTTTGACATCTTTCGTGCGAGCCTCACAGAAGCGCGGCGTCAAGTGTTGAAGCCTTTCGATGAGGGTGCGCAGTGGGGCAGCGATGCCGCCGGGCAGTTGGCGACCATCACCGATGGTTTGCTGAAAGAGCTATTTGCGGCTGCGCGTAGCTGTAACCCCGATTCAAAGCTTGATGACATTGCCATTGTTGCGGTGGGCGGCTATGGCCGCGCTGCCATGGCTCCATTTTCGGATGTGGATTTGCTGATCTTGGTGCCTGGGGCGGTCGATGAAGCCCAGATGGAGGCGATCAATTTCATTCTCTATTTCTTGTGGGATTTGAAATTCAAGGTCGGGCATACGGTGCGTACACCGGCGCAGACCATCGAGCAGTGCAAGGCAGATTGGACCATCCGCACCGCTCAGGCCGATGCGCGCCTGGTGGTCGGCTCGAAGCCATTGTTCGACGAGCTGACGGCCCGCTTTGACAAGTTGCGCCGCGCCGATGCCAAAGACTTCATCGCTGCCAAGCTGGCAGAGCGCGAACTACGCTTAAAGCGCGCTGGCTATGCCCGCTATGCGCTGGAGCCTGATATTAAGGAAGGCAAGGGTGGGTTTCGCGATCTTCAGAGCCTCATGTGGATCGCGCGTGAGGCCTATGGCATTGATACTATTCGCGATTTGCAGACCAAGGGCGTGCTGGATCAGCGGCAACGCGCGATTTTAGAGCGCGGCGAGAACTTCTTTTGGGCCCTGCGGTTTCACCTGCATATGGCCGCCGGACGTGCTGAAGAAAAGCTGACCTTTGATCGCCAGCAAGCCATTGCCGAGCGGATCGGATTTCGCGACGACACAGGCGAGAGCGAACGCGCCGTTGAGCGCTTCATGCGCCACTATTTCCTAACCGCCAAGAACATCGGCATTCTGTCGAATTGGGTCTTAGCGGACCTAGACGAGCGGGCCGACCGCCAGCCTTGGCTGCGCCGCATCTGGCCCTTCGGCGGTTCCAAGAACGAGCCGGAGAGTTTGGACGGCTTTGCGCTGGTGGCTGGGCGGGTGGCGGTCGCCGACCAAAGCGCTTTTGATGCCACGCCGCGCGACATGATCCGCATTTTCCTTGTCGCTCAGCGTGCCAAGCGGGGGGTGCAGCCAGCAACTTTGCGGCTGTTGTCGCAAAAGCTCGCCTTGATCGACGACAAGCTGCGTCAGGACAGCAAGGCCAACGCCTGGTTCTTGGAGATCCTGACCGCGAAGAGTGAGAGCCCGCGGCGCATCCTCACCCAGATGAGCGAGACCGGGGTCTTGGGGCGCTTCGTGCCCGATTTCGAGCGCATCACCGGCATGATGCAATTTGACCGATACCACCAATTTACTGTCGATGAGCACACCATTTTCGCGGTTGATTTCCTGCACCTGATCGAGGCGGGAAAGCTGCGCGAAGAGGCCCCTTTGTCCAGCGAACTCATCCATGAAATCAAAGGACGAACCGATCTCTACGTGGCCATGTTCTTGCACGACATTGCCAAGGGGCGGGGGCAGGATCACTCGATCTTGGGTGCAGAGATCGCCGCCGACCTTTGCCCGCGCCTGGGGCTAAGCGCCGAGCAGACCGAGACCGTGGTGTTCCTGGTGCGTGAGCACCTGACGCTGTCCGATGCCAGCCAAAAACGCGATCTGGAAGATCCAGCAACCATACGTCATTTGGCCGAGACCGTAGGAACCGTTGAGCGCCTGCGCTTGCTCAACATCTTGACGGTAGCCGATGTGATGGCGGTCGGACCCGGGCGCTACACAGCTTGGAAAGCAGCGCTGCAGCGGCACGCATTTTGGCATACTCAAGATCTGCTGCAGGGCAAAGCCCACAAAGAAGTGCGGGCGGAGCGCAAGTCCGCGCGCCTGCGCGAGGTGCGCCGTTTGGTCGGCGATGCACTGAGTGACGAGCAGTTGGAGCGGTATTTTGAATTGGGACACGAGGCCTATTGGCTCTCTTATCGTCCTCCCAACTTAGCCGCGCATGCCAAGCTGGTCGCCAACGATCCCGACGCCTTGCTGGCCTTTGACTGGCGCTATGACGAAGAGCGCGACTTGACCGTTGCGACGGTCTATACGCCGGGCCACGCGGGCGTGTTTGCGACTTTGGCCGGCGCCATGGCTCTGCGCAATCTTTCGATTGAACAAGGGCGCGCGCATACGCTGAACAATGGCATGGCGCTGGATACCTTTTGGGTTCGAAAGACCAGCGGTGAAGGCCGCCTGAGCGTCACAGATCAACGGGCGGCAGAGGCTAGTCTGCGCCGCGTGCTGGAGACAAAGGTCAACATTAGTGAAGAACTGCGCCGCAACGAGCCAGCGTGGCGAGACCGCCGCATGGAGGTGTTTCGTGTGCCGACCAAGGTGGTGTTCGATAACAAGGCCTCGACCGACCAAACCATGATTGAGGTGTCCGGCCATGACCGCACGGGCGTGCTCTATCGCATCGCCTTTGAGATCAGCCAAGAAGGCTTGTCAATCCAAAACGCAAAAATCGCCTCCTATGGCACGCGCTTTAGCGATGCTTTTTATGTCGTCGATCCTTTGGGGGACAAAATCACCTCGCAAGACCGCCAAGACCGCTTGCGTCAGGCGATTATCACGGCGCTTGAGCCCCCGCAAGATGCCCAAGATGGATCGGAGGGCTTTGAGCTGGAGATCTAGCGCGGCGAGTGCCAACCGCAAGAAAGCTGCGTGACGGTCTTATAGGATATTGCTACAGCGTCAAAGGCTCACAAGGAGTATTTGCTTTAAAATCAAGTATTTGAGCTGTGCTGAGTGAGTGCAAGACAACGAAACGTGCTTTAGGATACAAGCTCTGCAGTGGCGTCCTGATCGTCCAGTGTGTCCAGCACGGCCAACACGCCTTGGAAGTCGAGCTTTGCACTGGTCGCAGTTATCTGATCCCACCGGCTCTCACCCAGGCGCGGTCTGAGGTCTGGCTCTAAAGCCTTTAGCAGATCAAGAGCTGATATCTTACGCAAAACCAAGGCCTCGCGCAGTGCTTCCAGGGGATCGGCATCCAAGGCCCCTGTGACAGCTTGGCCAGGGTCCTCGCCCTCTGCGTTGTGCTCATTGTGGGCGGATTCCAGTTGGCGCAGGTCGGTCGGCAGCTCTATAACGGCGGCAGCGAGGCACAGATAGAGCTGTGAGAGTTGCTCCAGCGGTGCGTTGAGCCTTGAAAGGTCTGGCAGATCAGGGTGCCCGGCGGATTGAGTCAAACCCAACTCGATCTCTTTAGCTAGATCGAACAACCGGGTTGCGCCAACCAGGCTTGCATTGCCGGCCAACTTGTGGGCCCGCGCGGCAAGGGCCTTGGCCTCGTCAACAGAGGCGGGCAGAGGCCAAGGAGTCTCAAGGTCGCTAAACTCTTCGGTCAGGCTGTCCAACAATTGGAGGAACAGCTCAAGGTCTCCGCTCAACCGCTGTTTTGCCAGTGTCTCATCCAGGTCTGGCAGGCTGGGCCAGGGATGGCCATCATCGAATGCGCCGCCGTCAAAGGTTTGGGGCCCCGCAGGTCGAACTTGCGCTGGCAGAACACTGCCATTGCGGGCTTCAAGTTGTTGGCGGAGCAATCTGACCATGCGCTCAGGATCAAAGGGCTTGGTCATATAGTCGGTCATGCCCGCAGACAAAGCCCGGTCTTTTTCATCCGCGAGCGCGCCGGCAGTCAGCGCAATGACCGGCAAATCGCGCAAGCGGTCGATTTTGCGCAGTTCGGTCACGGCCTGATTACCATCCATGACGGGCATTTGAATATCCATCAGGACTAAATCTACGGCGTGACGTTCATCTCTCAACCAGTCCAGAGCCTCAGCGCCATTCGTACAGCCGAACACCTGGGCGCCCTGGTTCTTAAGAATGCTGCTCGCGACATCGCGGTTTGCATTGCTATCATCGACCACCAAGAATTTGGCTCCCGCCAACCACTGCATCTCGGGTTGGTCCATTCTTGTGCGGCTTAGCAGTGAGGCCTGGGGAGTGCCGTGAGCAACACGAAGTTCGCTTACCTTGTTGAACAAGCTTGCCAGATCGATCGGCAGGTCGGCGACCGCCCAGGGGACGGATAGCGCATCCACGGGCGGGATCGCGTCAGCCTCGTTCTTGGCCAAAGGATTTCGCAAGAACAAGGCCGGTGCTGCGTTTTCCGCGCCGATGGTATCGACGAGCTTGGCCAGGCGCTCAAAATTGCAGTTACCGTTGGTGCGGCCTTCCAAGATGAGGCAATCGGTCGGCAAGCCCGCTTCGTGGCGTTGCAGCAACCTTTTGCCCAAGCCCGGTCCAGCGCTGCATATTTCAGCGCGCCATCCCAGGCTGGCGCAAATTTCCCTCAACTGCTCGCCAGCTTGTGGATCGTCCTCGCAGACCAATATTTCGAGCGGCCGCACTTGGAGTCCCACGCCCTCCATGTCTTCTTCGCTCGCAAGTGTCAAAGGAAGGGTGGCGGAAAAGCGGCTTCCTTTGCCAAGCTGGCTTTCAAAGCTGACCGAACCGCCCATGGCGACGCAAAGTTCCTGAACGATGGTCAAGCCCAGACCCGAGCCGCCAAAAATGCGGGTCGTCGAAGAGTCCGCCTGTTTGAATGGCTCAAAGAGGTGGTCTTTTTGCTCGTCAGCGATACCTATGCCCGTATCATGGATGTGGAACGTCGCCCATTGCGTGTTCGTCGAAGATGGGTCCAGTACTGGTGCGCGCTCGACAGAGATGCGAACCTGGCCAGTTAAGGTGAACTTGACCGCATTGCTGACCAAGTTGAGAAGGATCTGGCGCAAGCGAACGTCATCGGTCACAACGTCAGGGCACAGGTCCGACGGCAGGTCTTCCACAATGAAATCAATGCCCTTTGGGTCGGCTTGACTCCGTCCGATTGCCTCGACATCTAGCAACAAGCTTGGCAGCCGGAGCGGCCTTTGTTCCAACTGCAGTTCACCGGCTTCAATCTTGCTGAGATCCAAGATGTCATTGATAATGGCCAATAAAGCTTTGCCGGCGCGCAAAATGCGGGCGACCTGCGTGCTGGCTGTGTCGTTGAGCTGCTGGCTCTTTTGCAGCAGGTAGGTGTTGCCCAACACGGCGTTTAGGGGCGTGCGAATTTCGTGGCTCATATTGGCCAAGAAAATACTCTTTGACTGATTGGCTTTTTCCGCCTCGACCGTGGCCAACTTGAGTTGGCGCTCGGCTTCCTTGAGATTGCTGATGTCGCGCATCGAACTGATAATGAGCGCGCTTCCGTCACGGGTCAGTTTGCCTAAAGCGATATCGACAGGGCGCAAGCTGCCGTCTTTTTTCTGTGCAGAAAAATCGAGACCGATTTCCTTGTTCTGGTCGGATCTCGTTGTTTTAAGGTTCGTGCGCTTGGACGCAAACTCTGCGCGCAAGTGCTGGGGCACGAGCATATCGATGCTTTGGCCGATAAGTTCGTGGCGGCGGTAGCCCAGCATGTCCTCAAGGCGTGAGTTGACCCTTTGGATTTCCCCTGCGACGTTCGAAACAACGATGCCATCAGGCGCAGCCTCGATAAAACCATCGAGCTGCTTTTCGCGGCGCTGCGATTCTTCCAGCAGTTTTGCGCGCGCGTATTCCTGACGCCCGTAGAAATAACTGACAGCGTAGGACAGCAACAAAATAATAGCATAGATCGCAACGATAAATAACCAGATGAAGGTCTGATTCAACATGGCCCCGGAATTGAGCTCGTCGCGTTCGATTAGGTCAATTAAGATCCATTCGGTTGCTTGAAAAACTGGAAACTCGAAGTTAAATCGCAGAGTTTCGTTCGGCGAGCGAACAAAAATTGGGCGACTAAGGTCCTGAGACGGATCAATGGCCAAATAGATAAGAACATGGTCTTCAATCTCAAAAACCTGAGTTTCGTGTTCTTTTATGTGGTGCCAGGTTTCCGGATGTAAATTGGCTATCGTCAACTCTGGTTTGCCGCGAAGCCAGCCCCACTCCTGGTCGGGGGTGGGAGCGATAAGATAGTTGCCGTGAGTATCCACCAATTGAATGGTCGAGATGTCTTCTTCGTCTCTCGGGTTTTTCAGTGCATTCAGAATATCCTGCGCACTATGGTTCAATATCAAAAAGCCAGCGCTTCGGCCCTGGCGATCCGGCACAACTTGGACAAATCGCAGCATGGGATGAAACGGCTCTTCGATGACTCCGCGCTCAATGTTCAAATCGAGCTCAGAAATGAAGATTTCTCCAGGTGCCAACTTCATCGCCGCTTGCAAGTAACTGCGCTGGGACTTGTCTTGCAAACGGGCTGCGTCGACGACCGCAATGCCGCTGACCTGAGCCCCTGAATTTCCTCCAGATTTGTGTAGAGTCTGTCTCAAAAACAGGAGACGGACAAAATGAAGCGATCACGGTTCACAGAAGAGCAGATCATCGGTATTTTGAAAGAGCATGAGA
>JAUIBT010000043.1 GCA_030428255.1 Alphaproteobacteria bacterium
AGGCTAGAACATATGACGACCTTTGGAAGGCCGTCGGCCAGATCTGCGACCTGTTCACGCCCCAGGAGTGCTGGAACTTCTTCAAGGCCGCAGGATGCGTTGCAGACTAATCGCCCGACGCTCTAGGATCAGCGCCGAGGTTAGAGGTCCAGGCATGGTCCGTAACCGCAATGCCATGCGGACAGGCCGTGCAGTTTTCTCAAAGTCGGCTCTATGCCGCGCGCTTGCCTTCAGCGGCCCAACGTGCGCCGCGACGGATCATTTCGGTCACTTGCGGCACCTTTAGGTCCTCTAGGCGGTGACCAATCGAGCAATAGAAGATTCGTCCCTTGTCCCAGCGTCGCTTCCAGACCACCGGAATCACCGTGCCTTCGATCCACCACAGATGCTCGCCCGAAAATGTCGTGGTCGCCAGCACTTCGTTCGACGGGTCGGTGAGCATAAAATACTGCTCGGAAAACAGACGAAAGCTCTTGATACCTTGCACCAGAGGATCCGCCGGGCGGCAGATGGTAACATCGTAATCCACGAAGTCATCCGAAGGTACCGGATTGTCGGGCCAACCTGGCGGGTGGGCGACGAACTGGCCGCCGATCAAGAAGTGATAGGTCGGGCGGTCGCGAAAGGCGTCACCCATATGCCCATGCCAGCCTGCCAAGCCGCAGCCGTTCGCCACCAAGGACAGCAAGCCGTCCTCTTCAGCCTTGGTCATATTACCAAACTCAGGCTGGTGAGAGGAGCGCGCTGACGACCAGATCGGTACGATCACATCGACATCCGCCAACCCCTCAGGATTGGCCAGGGGTGCCAAAGTGTCATAGACCGCGACCTGGAAACCATCAGCTTCCAGCAAGTCACGACACCAGTCCCCAAAATCGCTGGGCGCGTGGCCTTCCCAACCGCCGACAAATAGAGCTGCTTTCATGCTGTCTTCTCCCGCATATAGGCCACGATCGACGCCATATCGCGCGCGCCATAGCCCTGCGCTTCAGCGTCCAGCAATTGCTGCAAAGTCACCTGGCCTTGCGGCATAGAGCATCCCAAGCTCTGCGCCAGCTCGGCGGTCACCGCCATATCTTTGCGCGCCAGCGCGACCGTGAAGGTCACATCTTGCGCCGCTTCGTCTAAATAGAGCGCCCGGCGATAGCTGATCATGGGCGCGGCCGCCGCCGAGGCTTCGATCACATCAAAGGCCGCCTCGGGCTGAATGCCTGCGGCTTGGGCCAGGGCCAGAGCTTCGGCCAGAGTTTGATTGAGCCCGTGGATCAGCGAATTGACCGCCAACTTCATCACCGCTGCGGTGCCGGGCGCGCCAAGGCAAATCGTCTGCTTGCCCATGGCGTCAAAAATCGGAGCCAAGGGCTGAGCCAACTGTTGGGAGCAGCCCGCCATAATCAGCAATTGAGCGGCTTGTGCGGCTTGGGTCGCGCCAGATACAGGCGCGTCGATCACCGACACGCCAGCAGGCGCGGCCTCCACAAGCGCTTGAATGTGCGCCGGGCTCATGGTGCCCATCTCTAGCAACCACTTCTCTTTGCTGGCGCTGTCTGTGCTCCCAGCGAACAAGCCTTCATCGCCCATATGGACAGCTTCTGACGCCGCATCATCGGCCAACATGGTCACCACCACATCAGCCGCTTGAGCCACCGCGCGCGGCGTCTTGGCCACGTCTATGCGCCGCTCAGGCCCCAACTCGGCCGCCAGCTCAGCGGCCAGGGCCTGCGCCTTATCCTGGCTGCGGTTCCACACCACCAGCTCAAAACCAGCACGCGCCAGATTGCACGCCATGTGCTGGCCCATACGACCCAGCCCAAGGAATCCAACAATCACGCAGCAGCAGCCTGGTCAGACTTTAGGCCTGAAATGGCTTGGATAAGATTATCCTCGCTGACCTCGTCAGAGGTGAAGGTGCGCATCAGCTTACCGCTGTACATGGCCGCAATGCGATCGCTGACGTGCAACACCTCAGGCATTTCCGAGCTGATGACAATGATCGCATAACCCTGCGCCGCCAAAGAGCGAATGAGGTCGTGGATCACCGCCTTAGAGCCAACGTCGATACCGCGGGTTGGCTCATCAACGATCAACACATTGGGATGCATGGACAGCCACTTGCCGATGACGATCTTTTGCTGGTTTCCGCCCGAAAGATTGCCAACCAACTGTCGCCAGCCCGGCGTGCGGATATCCAGATTATCGCGGTATTTGTCAAAGATGGCGATCTCCGCGCCCTCTGCAACAAAGGGCCCCGCCTTCAGATCTTCGATCTGCGGCAAGGTCATGTTATCGCGACAGCTCATGCCCAGCACCAGCCCTTGTCCCTTGCGGTCCTCTGGTACCAGCGAAATGCCCTTAGAAATGGCGTCGGCTGGTGAGTGAATTTGCACCTCTTCGCCTTGCACAAAGATCTGGCCCGCGCTTGGCTCGCGAAGGCCAAACAGGGTTTCGGCAATCTCGGTCCGTCCGGCGCCAACCAAGCCATAGAAGCCCAAGACTTCGCCAGCGCGCACCTGAAAGCTCACGTCTTGGAACAGGTTTCCGCAGCTCAAGCCCTTCACCTCGATGGTGACATCGCCAAGGTCGTGATGGCTGACGTTGCGCGACAGATCCAGCTTGCGCCCGATCATCAATTGCGTGACTTCGTCTTCGTTGGTCTCTGCGGTGGACAGTGTGCCTCGGTATTGGCCATCGCGCAGAACGCTGATCCGGTCGGTGATCTTGAAGATCTCCTCCATGCGGTGGGAGATGTAGATGATTCCCACGCCTTGCGATTGCAGGTCCGCGATCACATCAAACAACACCACCTTTTCCGCATCGGTCAGCGAGGCGGTGGGCTCGTCGAAGATCACCGCCTTTGCATCAACGGTGAGCGCGCGGGCAATCTCGACCATCTGTTGGTTGGCGATCGACAGATCGCCGACCCTGGTCTTGGCGTCGAACCCCACCTTGAGGCGACCTAAGATCTCATTGGTCTTGGCGTAAAGCGTCTTCCAATCAACGCGGCCAAAGCTCCGCTTCGGCAGCTCGCCCAGATAGACATTTTCTGCCACGGACAGCTCGGTGGCCAAGCTCAGTTCCTGGTGAATGAAGACAATGCCAGTGGCTTTAGCCTGCAAGGGCGAGGTCATGACAACCGGCTTTTCGCCGACGATGATTTGCCCTTCATCGGGCTGGTAGATACCGCCCAGCACCTTCATCAAGGTGGACTTGCCGGCACCGTTTTCGCCCATCAGGGCGTGAACCTCACCGGGCAGCACATCAAAAGACACGCCATCCAGGGCCCGTACGCCGGGGAAGGTTTTCACAATCCCTTCAAGACGCAATACAGGAGTGCGGGGCGCATCAGCGCCCGCACTTGGAGACTGACCGGTCATACGCGCAACTCCTCTTTGCCTTTGATGTTGAGCTGACGATCCAAGAACAGGACGGCGATCAGGATCAAGCCGATAACCAGGTTCACGGTTTCGGTATCAGCGCCGATGTGCCCCAAGCCCTTACGCAGCAATTGGATCGCCAACACGCCGCCGAAGGTGGAGATAATCGAGCCCGACCCGCCCGTCAGCTTGGTGCCGCCCAACACCACCGCGGTGATGGCCCACAGCTCATAGAGCTCGCCGTCGTTGGGGTTTACCGAACCGCTCTCAGAGTAGAAAACCACCGCTGACAGCGCCGCCAGAAATCCGATCAGCATGAAGTTGATCATCATGTGGGGCCCAACACGAATTCCGGCGTTGACCGCCGCCTCGCGGTTATTGCCGATGGCGTAGGCGTTACGACCGTGAACGGTGCGATTCATAATGAACCAGATTACGAAGGTCGCCCCCAGCAAGAACCAGGTTGCGGTATGAAGGCCCAGCCACTGGGCTTCGGCGAAATCGACCAAGGTCCAATTCAAGTGCGACGTGGGGTTTTCGCCGTTGTAGATAAAGACCAAACCACGATAGCCCAGCATGGAGCCAAGGGTCACGATAAAGGCATCGATACCGGTTTTCCAGACGATGAAGCCGTTGAGCGCGCCCAGCAAAACGCCGGCCAGCAGGGCCAAGATCCAGGCCAAGGGAATCGCCCAGTCGCCCAGTCCAGCAAAAATGGGCCAAGTCATGCTATCCAGCAGCACGATGGCGGCCAGCGCAAAGATGGCACCGACGGACAGGTCAATGTTGCCGTTGATCATGATGATGGTCATGCCAATCGCAATGATCCCGATGGGGGCCGATTGCTTGAACAGCAGCAGCATGTTGTCCAGGTCCATAAAGGCCTTGTCGGACAAGGATAGCTGCTCGCCAGCGATGGAAAAGAAGATCAGTTCGACCAGGATGAAGCCCCAAATCGCGCCGCGCTTGAGGAAAGTGCTCAGCATTCCGCTTGCCATGTCGTCAGCTCCTTATGCGATGGGGGACAAGAGCTTGCCGCGCTTGGCTGCAATATCCAGCCAGACCGCAAGAATAATAATGACCCAGGTTACAACGTACTGCGCGTAGAATTGCAGCCCGACCAATAGCAACCCGTTTTGGATAAAGCCCAGGATCAAGACACCGATAACTGTCTTGAAGATGGTGCCCGAGCCGCCCAGCAATGATGCGCCGCCCAAGATGACCGCCGCCAAGACCTCCAGCTCCAGGCCCTGGCCCACCGTGTTTTGCGAGCCCAAAGAGCGGCTGGCTTGCAGCAGACCAGCGGTCGCGACACAAAATGCCGAGACGAGATAACAGCCCAAAACCACGCGCGGGCGGCGAATTCCAGAGAAAGTGGCCGCCACGCCGTTACCGCCAACCGCGTAGATCTTGCGGCCAAACGGCGTCTTGGAGAGTACAATGCCCAAGAAGGCCGCCAAGCCGACGAACAGCAGGATTGGAACCGGCACGCCCAGCAATTCGCCCTGTCCGAAGACGCTGAACCAGGTGCCTTCTTTATCGGCGATATCCATGTTCTTACCGCCCGAATAGGTGAGCGTTAGACCGTGGATCGCCGACAGCATGCCAAGGGTAACGATCAGCGAGTTGAGTTTCAGGTAGCCGACCAGAAAACCAATGATCGCCCCCAGACACAAGGTCATGGCGAACATGGCCGGAATGGCCAGGGTCGGGCCCAACTTATCGTGCAGGTCCAGCACCACGATCGTGGAAAACGACATCATGGAGCCAACCGACAGGTCCAGGTTGCCGCTGATGACCACGAAGGTCACGCCCAGGGCCATTACGCCCAAAATGGCGGACGAACGAATGACGCCCATGACGTTTTCAGGGGCCAAGAATCGCTCATTGGCCAGCGTGAAGCCGACCATGAACAAGATAAAGGCAATCAAGATTCCTTGCTTGGCAAGGAAGCGGCCAAGGCTGGCCTTGGTGATTTTGGGCATAGAGTCCTCCCGGTTTTCGTCACCCCCCGCTGTCTTGGAGGTCGCGAATAAGTCTTTTAAATCCCGCTTCAGACGACGCCGCGCGTCCTGCCGGGCTCAAACCAAAGTCATGCCGCCGTCAATCATCACGATTTGGCCGGTCATGTAGTCACTGTCCTTTGACGCCAGAAAGGTCGTCGTGCCGGTGATGTCGCTAGGCAAAGCCACGCGGCCTTTTAGGATCTCAGATGAGAACTCTTGCATGGCTTGGCCGGGGCGCTCTGCGGCCCCTATGTCCATCAGGTCGCGATCAACCTCTTCCCACATCTCTGTGGCCACCACGCCCGGTGCAAAACCGGTCACAGTAATATTGTGCTTTGCCAAATCGCGTGCGCCAGACTGGGTCAAGGAGACCACAGCCCACTTGCTTGCGCAATAGGGGGCGACGTTATCATATCCTTGGCGGCTCGCAACCGATGCGGTGTTGATGATCTTGCCACCACCACCTTGCGCCATCATTTGGCGCGCCGCTTCTTGCATACCGATCATGCAGCCAAGCCCGTTGATATCCATAATGAAATGCCAGTTGTCTTCGGTGACATCCATGAAATTCATCGGCTTGTTCACGCCAGCATTATTGAATTTGACATCCAATTTGCCGAATTTTGCAACGCTGTGGTCGATCATGGCGCGCACCTGGTCGCGCTTGCTGACATCGACTTCAGCGTGGGTAATCTTACCACCGCGCCCATCCAGGCGACGGCGATTGGCTTCTGCTAAGTCTGCGACAGCCTGGCCGTTCAGGTCCGCAAAACAGACATCAGCGCCCTCATCCAACAGGGCTTCAGCGATCGCACGGCCAATGCCGCGCGCTGCACCGGTCACAATACAAGAGCGTCCAGCAACACGCTCACCAAACGAACCGCTCATGCTTTCCCCCGCAACGAAGATGATTTTGTCTTATGTTAGGAATAAAAAAAGGCGAGCGACCCCGATGGATCGCCCGCCTTCCTAAGCCAGCTTAGAATACAGGCTTGGTGAAGTTAGACTGGTTGTCCTGAGTGATCTTCGGAGTGTCGAAGTAGTTCAGGAAGGGTACGTCCATGCCGTTCAGTACGTCCAAAGCGGTCTTCAGAGCAGCTTCAGCATCGTCAACGGGTGACTGGTAGATTGAACCCCAGTACTCGCCGCGCTCCATGGCTTCGTAGCCAACTGCGAAGTTGGTCGCACCGACGAAGATGATGCCTTCGCGGCCAGCAGCCTTGGCAGCGTTCAATGCGCCAACGCCCATGTTGTCGTCACCAGCGTAAACGCCGTCGATGTCGTCGTACTTAACCAAGAAGGCTTCCATAACCTTCTGTGACTTCTCGCGGTTCCAGTCGCCGGGCTGTGTGTCCAGAACAGTTACGTTCGGGCATACTTCTGGCAGACGGTCTTCAAAGCCCTTGGCGCGCTCGATTGCGGTTGTGTAGCCAGGCTGGCCAGTGATGTGAGCAACCTTAGCTTCGTTTTCGATGCCCATAGCCTTGAACTTGTCACACATGATCTCAGCAGAACGCGAGCCCTGGGTGATGTTGTCGGGGCCAGAGAAAGACTTAACGAAGGGGAAGCCAGCTTCAGCGATGTTAGAGTTGGTGACAATCACAGGAATGCCAGCCTTGTGCGCCTTACGAACAGCGGGAATAACTGCTTCGCCGTTGGTTGGCCAAATGATGATGGCGTCAACTTCTTGCTGAATCAGGTCTTCCATCTGAGCGATCTGGCGAGCAACGTCGCCGCCTGCGTCCAGAACAACGGCTTCAACGTCTGCATTTGCTTCGGCAGCAGCGATGAAGGCCTTCTCGTAGGTGGTCTGGTAGCTGTCTACGCCAACGTTGTTTTGCGTAATGCCAATCTTGAAGCTTTCAGCTGTCGCTGCACCAGCAAAAGCAAGTGCTGCTACTGCCGTTGTTGCTACCAAAGTAAATCGTGTCATGGGGGTCTCCTCTCCCGGGTTTACTGAATTCGGTGTGTCAGTGTGTCAGTGCCTGTCGCGACGTGGGGCAAAGCCAATTTGCCCGGCAACAGTCAGTGTCTTTGATACCGCACAAGCGCTGAACGCTCGCCGCCTCGCCGACTGGTTGAACTATGCCGACCAATTCATCCGAAAGCCCCCCAGAAGTAGTTCATTTTGAATGTTTTGATATCCAATTTGGATTTATTTGCGGTACACTCTCGATGTCATTTTGAACATTTTACGACGGTGCTTTCTTATGTCTTTCAAAAAAACCCCCAATTTGGACATTCCCAAGGGCACAGCGAAGCTACCGCAAAGAGACCGCGCACTCGACATGAACGCCATGGATCAACATCATCACAAGATACCGGAATCGCCTCAGGCGAAAACCGAGATGTTGCAGATCGTGACGTTTCTGGAGGATTTCGGCGACGAGCTCGACGACATCTTAGAGGTGTCAGCACCCAACCCCTTCTTTCGTATGTTCTTGCACCTCATGCGTGGGCATATTGAGGCGAAGGTCATTACGCCGACATCACTGATCGGTGCCAGCCGGGTGCCCTATGCCACCGCCACGCGCCGCCTTAAGGACATGGTGGACGCCGGCCTGGTTGAGCAACGCCCGCGTACCAAGAGCGGGCGCAGCTTCTCGCTCCACCCCAGCCCCAAGTTGTTGGGCCAATGGATGCAGCTTTCCAGCCGCATCCAGCGCCTCGCCGCCAACCAGTTCGGCGGGTCATTGGCGCAAAACGAACCCAAAAACAATGACTACTTTTTTGGCGGCTCCTACCTTGAAGCGCGCTCTATTCCCCCGCTCCAGGTTCTAGGCGAGCCTCTGAAAGTGCCGGGCGGCATTCGCGTGTTGGTCCATGGTGATCCGACCTTCATGGTCATGGACAACCTCAAGCGTCAGTTCGAGCAGGTGATCGGAACGCAGATTCACCAGCGCGCCTTTTCGATTGACCGCTTGCGCGAAGAGGCGATCAAGAATGGCGAGCGCAAGACCAGCCGCTATGACATTATCGCAGTCGACCTGCCCTGGCTCGGCGGGTTCGCGGACGCCGATATCCTGATGCCCTTAGACGAAGCACTGGACATCGCCCGCCTAGACCCCGCAGATTTTCATTCCGCAGGCTGGAAAGCCACCTTCTGGGGCGGTCGACCATACGGCGTCCCCGCCCAAACAACCCCTGAGTTGCTGTTCTACCGCAAAGACTTGTTCGCAGAGGCGGGCCTGGAGCCGCCGCGCACCACCGACGATCTGTTGCGCGCGGCGCGCCACTTCCACCGCCCTGCCGCCGGACGCTATGGCATTGCTTGGAACGCTGCCCGCGGCACCGCGCTGGGGCACACCGTTTTGATGACCCTGGCCGACTTCGGGCAGCCCGTCTTGGACCTCGAGCCCATTGCGGGCGGCTTTAACACCGACCAGCTCTCTGAGCGCTCTTACCGCCCGACCATCGATACAGCCGCTGGTCTGGAAGCCGTCGAGTTCCTCAAAGAGCTGATGCAGTATTCGCCGCCGGACATCCTGTCCATGTCATGGTACGAGCGCGTGCGCCCCTACGCCACTGGCGCGGTTCCCATGGCCTACGGCTACACCCTGCTGGCGCCTTACTTCGAGCTTGACCCCTCCTCACCAGCGGCCAACTCGACCGGCTATTTGCCCCATCCGACCGGCCCCGGCGGTACGCCGGTGGCGCCTGTCGGTGGCTATATGATGGGCATTCCCGCCAACCTGCCCCTCGAGCGCGTACCCGCCGCCGTTGAGGCTTTGTTGGTCTTCACTTCGCCGCAAGCTCAGAAGATGTACGTCCAGAACGGCAGCCGCACCAATGCGCGCTATTCGGTCGGTATCGATCCTGAGGTGCGCCGCCTGTCGCCCATCTTTGAGGACGTGGATGCCATGTCCTGGCGCGACGAGCTGCAATTCTGGCCACGCCCTCCGGTCCCGGAGATCTGCGACATCATCCAGATTTGTGGCGAGGAATTTCACGACATGCTGCGCGGTGTAACCCCACCGCGCGACGCACTGCGCAGAGCCCAAGACCGGGCCGACGCGTTGATGAACAACGGGTTTAGGTAAATCAAGGAGGATCAGCTATGGACCCCAATCGCCTTCAAGGCAAAAACATCCTTATCACCGGTGCTGCCCGCGGCATGGGTGCTGCCAATGCCGAGCACTTCGCTGAGCTGGGCGCAAACGTCTGCCTTGGTGATTTGGACCAAGCCGAGGCGCAGTCTGTTGCTGATCGCATCAATGCGCGCGGAAACGGCAAAGCGATCGCGGTTAAAATGGACGTCACCAAGCGTGAAGACAATGCCGCAGCGGTTGCAGCCACCGTCGAAGCCTTTGGCATGATCAACGTTGGCCTGTTCAACGCTGGCCTCAACAAGCCCCGTTTCTTCATGGATATCGATGAAGACAACTGGGACATGATCATGAATGTCAACACCAAGGCCATGTGGCTGGGCATGCAAGAAACCGCCCGCCAGATGATCAAGCAAGGTAAGCAGGACTATCCTTATAAGATCATCAACGTCGGCTCGATTGCCTCGCGCAAGCCGCTGGTGGACGTGACCGTCTATTGTACCTCCAAGTACGGCTGTTTGGCGCTGACCCACTGTGGCGCGGTTGGCCTGGCTGAGCACGGCATCACCGTGAACGGCTATGCTCCGGGTGTTGTTGTTACCCCACTGTGGGAGCAGCTCGACAAGGATTTGGTTGAGATCGGCTTTAAAGACCGCGCGGGCCAAGCTTACGACGACATCGTTGAAAACGAACTGGTCATCAAGCGGGTCTCTTACCCCGATGACATCAAGGGCACAGCCGCCTTCTTGGCCAGCCCGGACAGCGACTATATGACCGGCCAGATGCTGCACATCGACGGCGGCTGGTGCATACAGTAGCAAATTAACTTATTGATTTTGTGTAACAAACAGGCGTGCATCTGCACGTCTGAAGGAGAAAGCCATGTCGCGCGCCCTCATCCCCAACCTCCTGACGCCTCAGGACATAGAACCCAACTGGCAGTGGGAAGGCCGTATCCCTGCTTGGGGTCACAACTCGGTCGATTTCGAACGCCGCATCGATCACGACCGCCTACGCCGCTATCGCCTCGGGCGGACGCGCAAGGCGCTTCAGGAAAGCAACGCTGGTTCGCTGTTGCTGTTTGATGTGAACAACATCCGCTACGTTTCGGCGACCAAGATCGGCGAATGGGAGCGGGACAAGATGTGTCGCTTCTGTCTGCTGACTGGCGACGATGCCCCACACGTCTGGGATTTCGGCTCGGCAGCGGTTCACCACCGCAAATACTCTGATTGGCTGGTTCCTGAGAACTGCCACGCAGGCGTGGTCGGCATGCGCGGAACCATTCCGCCGTCCTTCGGCCTTATGAAGAAGTACGCTGAAGACATCGCCGGCTTGATCAAAGATGCGGGCATGGCAGGCATGCCGGTGGGCGTAGATTACGCTGAAACCGCGATGTTTGAGGCGCTGAAAGAAGCGGGCTTGAACGTGGTTGACGGCCAGCAAATCATGCTGTCCGCGCGCGAGATCAAGAACTGGGACGAAATCCAACTGTTGACGCAAGCCGCCAGCATGGTCGATGGCGTCTACCACATGATCTACGAAGAACTGAAGCCGGGCGTGCGTGAAAACGATATCGTCGCTCTGTCCAACAAGATGCTCTACGAAATGGGCTCGGACGACGTTGAGGCGATCAACGCGATTTCTGGCGAGCGCTGTAACCCGCACCCGCACAACTTCACAGACCGCTTGTTCCGCCCCGGCGACCAGGCTTTCTTTGACATTTTGCAGTCCTATCAGGGCTATCGCACTTGTTATTATCGTACCTTCAACATCGGCACCTCGACCCCGGCGCAAGTGGATGCCTACGTCAAGGCGCGCGAGTGGATTGATGCTTCCATCGAAGCCATCAAGCCCGGCGTAACCACCGACCAGGTGGCTAAGTTGTGGCCCAAGGCTGAAGAGTTCGGTTTCCCCGATGAGCTGTCAGCCTTCGGCCTGCAGTTCGGTCACGGTCTGGGCCTGGCCCTGCACGAGCGCCCAATCATTAGCCGCGCCGTTTCCTTGGAGAACCCCATGGAGATCCAAACCGGCATGGTCTTCGCGCTTGAGACCTACTGCCCAGCGGCAGACGGCTACTCAGCCGCACGGATCGAAGAAGAAGTGGTGGTCACGGATACCGGCTGCGAAGTGATTTCGCTGTTCCCGGCCCAAGAACTGCCGATTGCCAACCGCTACTAAGGCAAGCCCCTCCCAGCCGACCCAAGGCCGGGAGGGTGACCTTTTTTGGTCCCTTCAATGAGCCAGAGCAAGCACGGCAACTCCCATAAGCCGCGCCGCGCTCTGGTTCCTCCCGCAGTCCGCCAGCCCATTTCTTGGGGCCTGGCGGGCAGTTTAGATACAGCCAAGGCCCACACACATGACGAAAACCAACGCCGAAGATTACCTGCGCATGTACCGCCAAATGGTCCGCATTCGCACCTTTGAGGACAATGCCAACCAGCTCTACTTGTCGGCAAAAATGCCCGGCCTGACGCACATGTACTCAGGCGAGGAAGCGGTCGCCGTCGGCATCTGTGAAGCCTTGCGCACCAGCGACAAGATCACCTCAACCCACCGTGGCCACGGCCACTGCGTGGCCAAGGGCGCAGACTTCAAAGAAATGTTTTGCGAGTTGCTGGGCAAGGAAGAAGGCTATTGCCGGGGCAAAGGCGGCTCGATGCACATCGCCGACCAGTCGAACGGCAACCTGGGCGCGAACGCCATCGTCGGCGGCTCCATGGGCATCGCAACCGGCGCGGCCTTCTCCGCCAAGCTGTTGGGCAAAGATGATGTGGCAGTCTGCTTCTTTGGCGATGGCGCGACGGCGCAAGGCCTGATGTACGAAGTGATGAACATGGCCGCGCTTTGGAAGCTGCCGGTCATTTATGCTTGCGAAAACAACGGCTACTCCGAATACACCCGCACCGACGAGATCGCAGCGGGCTCGATCACTGCCCGCGCTGAGGCTTTCGGCATCGAAGCCTTCCAAATCGACGGACAAGACGTCCTGGCGGTCAACGAACTGAGCCAAAAGCTGGTCGAGCGCTGCCGTAAGGGCGAAGGCCCCTTCTTTATCGAGCTGATGACCTACCGCTATCACGGCCACCACGTCGGCGATATCAACCGCGAATACTACCGCTCAAAGGAAGAAGAAAAAGATTGGCGCGAAAACCGCGATCCCATCACCCGCTTCCGCGCTTGGCTGGTCAAAGAGGGCATCGCCAGCGAAGACGAGATCGAAGCCATGAACGCGGCCATCAAAGACGACGCCTCGGCGGCGGTTGAATACGCCCTGGCCGCCAAATACCCCGATGTAAGCGAAGTGGACATGCACGTGTTCACCGACGTTGAACACGCCCTGGCCTGAGGACTTAGCCATGAGAAACATTACCCTTTCACAGGCCGTCAACGAAGCGCTGGCCGAAGAAATGCGCCGCGACGACAGCGTTTTCATCATTGGTGAAGACGTGGCCGAAGCCGGTACGCCCTTTAAGGTCCTCAGCGGTCTGGTCGAAGAATTCGGCACCCAGCGCGTCGTGGATACCCCCATCGCAGAGCCCGGCTTTATGGGCCTGGCGGTTGGTGCGGCCATGACCGGCTCGCGCCCGGTTGTCGATCTTATGTTCGGCGATTTCATTTTCTTGATCATGGACCAACTGTGTAACCAAGCCGCCAAGACACACTATATGTCCGGCGGCAAGTTGAGCGTGCCCTTGGTGCTGCGCACAAACCTGGGCGCGACTCGTCGCTCTGCTGCCCAGCACTCGCAGTCACTGCATGCTTTGGTGGCGCACATACCGGGCCTGAAGGTGGCCATGCCCTCTTCGGCTTATGAAGCCAAGGGCCTGATGAAAACCGCCATTCGCGACAACAACCCGGTGGTGATCTTCGAAGACAAGTTGATGTACAACGACAAGGCCCCCGTACCGGAAGAGGAGTTCCTCATTCCCTTCGGTCAGGCCAACATCAAGCGCGAAGGCAGCGACATCACCTTGATCGCAACCTCTTCAATGGTGCAAGTCTGCGAGAAGGCCGCCGAGATCCTGGAGCAAGAAGGCATCAGCGCCGAGGTCATCGACCCGCGCACCATCGTGCCGCTGGATGAGAAAACGCTGATCGAGTCGGCCAAGAAGACCAGCCGCGTCATTGTCGTTGACGAAGGCCACCAGAGCTATGGTATCACCGGTGAGATTGCCGGACGGATCAACGAGAAAGCCTTCTATCACTTGGATGCACCGGTGCTGCGTATGGGCGCTATGGACGTGCCTGTGCCCTTCTCTCCAGCGCTGGAGGACATCACCGTACCCACACCCGAAGCCGTGGCGGCCAATGCCCGCTTGCTCATGTCTGGGGAGATGATCCATGCCGCTTGATGTCATCATGCCGGCCCTCGGCATGGCGCAAGACACGGGCTTGATCGTAGCCTGGCTCAAGCAGCCAGGTGACGCTGTGGCCACCGGGGACGTGCTGTTCGAGGTCGAGACCGACAAGGCCACCATGGAGGTCGAGGCGGCTGGCGACGGCTTCTTGACCCATGTCACCGCTGCGGCGGGTGAGGCTGTGCCAGTCGGGCAAGTGATCGCCAAGATCTCTGAGACCGCCGATGCTGGCGCCAGCGACGCGCCCCAACCGCAAGCAAGCGCCAGCGCGGCAAGCGCCGAGGCCCTGCCCGAGGGGCATACGGTCATCATGCCCACGTTAGGTATGGCCCAAGACACGGGCTTGTTGGTCGCCTGGACCATACAGCCAGGCGAGGCGGTCGCCGCCGACGACGTGCTGTTTGAGGTCGAGACCGACAAGAGCACGGTTGAGGTCCCCGCTGGCTTTGACGGCTATCTTGCAGCGGTATTGGCTTCGGCAGGTGAAGACGTGCCAGTCGGCCAGACCATCGCAATAATCTCCAAGGAACAGCCGGCGTCTCCGGTCGTTCGCAGCGCTGCCAGTTCTGCCGCCAGCGCGCCCGCCCCCCAAGCCAAGGAAGCGGTTCCAGAAGCGGCACCAGCAACGCCAGCAAAGAAAACCCCGGCTCGCGCGAACACGCCCGCCAAGCAAGCGGTCGCCAGCAAAGACGGTCGCATTCTGGCCTCGCCCAAAGCCCGCCGTTTGGCGCTGGAACAGGGCTTGGATCTGGCGCGTTTGGCCGCCGCGGGCCACCCGCAGCCCTACCACGTTTCAGACCTTGAGGTGCTGCGAGGCTTGCCGGTTGCCGGTAGCGATGCGCAAACCTCAGCCATGGCCAAAGCGAGCCTGCGCCTGACCGCTCTGGTCGAGACGCCCGGCTTTGACGCTTTCGCCCTGTGGGCCAGCGAACACGGTCTCAGCGACAGCGCGGCTCTGCTGGCCGGTTTCGCGGCAGCCAGCGCGGGCCACGAAGCCTGCGTTGCCGTTGAGGGCCAAGGCAAGACCCAGAGCTACCAAGCCCCGCTGGCTGGTTTGTCTGCGGTTCAGCCTTGCGAACCAGAAGATTGCCAACCCGATCTTGTGGTGCGCGACTTGCGCTGGAGCCGCATCACCGGCCTGGCGGTCGGCAGCGCGGCTGCTCCCACGATCAGCCTGGTCAATACAGGCGCGGGCTTGGAGCTGACGCTTGAAGCCGATGCCGATCACATCAGCGCTCAGCAGGCCATCGCCCTTCTTTCCAATTTTGCAGATCGCATGGCTCAGCCCTTGCGCCACCTGCTGTAAGCCCTTGAGGCCGCTATGAAACATACAGATCTTTATATCAATGGCACTTGGCGCGCAGGCGCAGATGCGCAACGCTTTGACGTGCTGAACCCAGCGACCGAAGAGGTGCTGGCCTCCGTCGCTTCTGCCGAGCTGGCCGACGCCGATCTGGCCCTAGATGCCGCCGAAGCCGCCATGGCCGAGTGGGCCGCCCGCAGCCCGCGCGAACGCTCCGTAGTGCTGCGCCGCGCTTGGGAGCTGATGACCGAGCGCCTGGACGACTTTGCCCGCTTGATCACGTTGGAGAACGGCAAAGCCAGCAAAGACGCTATGGGCGAAGCCACCTATGCCGCGGAGTTCTTCCGCTGGTTCTCTGAGGAAGCTGTGCGGGCCGATGGCCTGCTGACTCAGGCTCCCAGCTCTGGCGCGCGCATCATGGTGCATCACAAGCCCGCAGGCTTGGCGGTGCTGGTGACGCCCTGGAACTACCCCGCCGCGATGGGCACGCGTAAAATTGCACCCGCCCTGGCTGCTGGCTGTGGCGTGATCATCAAACCGGCCTCCGAGACCCCGCTGACCATGCTGGCGCTCATGCCCTTGTTGGAAGAAGCAGGCGTACCCGCAGGTCTGGTCAACGTGTTGCCCTCACGGCGCACCGGCGCCTTGGTCGATCACCTCATGCACGACCCACGCGTGCGCGTCGTCTCCTTCACCGGCTCGACCGGCGTTGGACGCAAGCTGCTGAAGTCGGCTGCTGACCAAGTGCTCAAGCCCGCGATGGAGCTGGGCGGCAACGCACCGCTGATCGTGTTTGACGATGCCGATCTTGAGGTGGCTGTCGAAGGGGCTATGCTGGCCAAAATGCGCAACCAGGGCGAAGCCTGCACGGCAGCCAACCGCATCTATGTGCACGAAAAGGTTGCCGACGAATTTACCCGCCGCTTCTCAGACGCCATGGGCAAGCTGAAGGTCGGCGATGGCACCGACCCCAGCGTTGACGTTGGCCCGCTGGTCAATGCCGACACCCGCGATAAGGTGGCCGAATTCGTTGCCGACGCGGTGGCAAAAGGGGCCAAAGTCGAAGTCGGCGGCGTGCAGCCCAGCGGTCGCGGCTTCTACTACCCGCCGACCGTGCTGTCCAACGTGTCAGACGACGCGGAGTGCCTGCAAGACGAGATCTTCGGACCGGTGGCAGCCATCCAAACCTTCAGCGATCAAGACGCCATTATCGCCAAGGCCAACGACACCGAATACGGCCTAGTCGCTTATGTTTTCACCGAAAATATGAAGCGCGGCTTGCAAGTCTGCGAGCGTCTGGAATTCGGCATGGTGGGCCTTAATCGCGGCTTGGTCTCTGACCCCGCAGCTCCCTTTGGCGGCGTCAAACAGTCTGGCCTCGGGCGCGAAGGCGGCCACGAAGGCATGCTGGAGTTCATGGAAGCCCAGTACATCTCCACTAGCTGGTAGGATCTCAGTATGACCACCCCCATTGCTTCCCCCTCCGTCCGCGCCCAAGCGCGAGAGCAGGGCATTGACCTGGCCGCGCGTGCGCAAGAGCTTGGGCGCAGCCAGTTGACCGCCGATGATTTGTCCCCAAAGCCAAGCGTCGCCGCCGGTCAAGCCAGCACTCAAGCCAGCGATGCCACGCGCTATTGGGACGTGGACCACGCCCAATATGGCCCGGTTCGCGAAGAAGCCACCTCACGCTTTGCGCAAATCGCCGCCCAGAACCTGGGCGCAGCCAACACGCTGATCCCGCAGGTTACTCACCACGACCGCGCCAATGTCGCCGCTCTGGAAGCCTTTCGCGCTGAGCTGAAGGCCGAGGCTAAGGCGCGCGGCATCAAGCTGACGGCCCTGGCATTTCAGGCCAAGGCGTTGGCGGTTGCCCTGCGCGCCTTTCCTAAGTTCAACGCCTCTTTGTCACCTGACGGCAAAACGCTGACCTTTAAGGATTTCGCGCACATTGGCATCGCTGTCGACACGCCGCACGGCCTCATGGTGCCGGTGGTGCGCGACCTGGACCGCAAGGGCTTGTGGCAGATCGCCAGCGAAATCGCCGACCTGGCTGCCCGCGCGCAAGAGCGTAAAGTCGGGCCCGACGAGATGGGCGGCGCGTCGATGACCATCACCAATTTGGGTGGCATTGGCGGTTCGGCCTTTACGCCCATCGTCAACCCGCCCGAGGTGGCGATTTTGGGCATCACCAAGGCTGAAATGACCCCGGTCTGGGATGGCAGCGCTTTCCAGCCCGTCCCCATGCTGCCTTTGGACCTCAGCTATGACCACCGGGTCATCAACGGGGCAGAAGCCGCACGTTTCATGGTGCATTTCGCCGGCCTCTTGGCCGACCCGCGCCGCATGATGATCTAAGCAAGGACTTCCCTCATGGCCGACAATCACGCCGACTTCATCGTTTTGGGCGCTGGGCCGGGCGGTTATGCCTGCGCCTTTCGTGCTGCGGATCTGGGCCGCAAGGTGGTGCTGGTCGATCCGCGCGCCACGCTGGGCGGGGTCTGCCTCAACGAGGGCTGCATCCCCTCTAAGGCCCTGCTGCACGCCGCCCAAGTGCTGCGCGAGGCCCGCCACGGCGGCGACTGGGGGCTGAACTTCGCCGCTCCAACGGTCGATCTGGACGCTTTGCGCGCGAAGAAGGATGGCATTGTCAGCCAACTGACCGGCGGCCTGGGCGCTCTGTCCAAGCGGCGCAAGGTGCAGGTTGTGCGCGGCAGCGCGCGCTTTACCGACGCCAAAACGCTGGAGATCGACGGCAAAACCTGGAGCTTTGAGCAAGCGGTGATTGCGGTTGGCTCGTCGCCAATTCAACTGCCCGGCTGGCCCGAAGATGACCGCATCTGGGATTCCACAGCCGCGCTCGAGCTGCGGTTTTTGCCCGAGCGCCTGGCCATTGTCGGCGGCGGTATCATCGGGCTTGAGATGGCCACGGTCTATGCGGCCCTGGGCTCGCAGGTCACGGTCATCGAGCTGGCCGACCAAATCGCGCCGGGCGCCGACGCCGAGGCTGCGGGCATCCTGCACGCCGCCATGGCCCAAGAGGGCGTGACCCTTCATACCAGCACCAAGACTGCCCGCGTTGAGGCCTCCAAAGACGGCCTGACGCTGCACTGCGAGGGCGCCTTTGCCGGAACCCTGGAAGCCGACGCCATCATCCAGGCGGTGGGCCGACGCTCGAATGCCTTTGGCGTTGCCCCAGAAGCCGCTGGCATCGCGGTTAGCGATCGCGGCATCATCGAGGTCAACGCGAGCTGCCAGACCACTGTGCCGGGCATCTTTGCCATTGGCGACGTGACCGGCAACCCCATGCTGGCGCACCGTGCCACCCATCAGGGCCATGTGGCTGCCGAAGTGGCCTCTGGTCACGCCGCAGCGTTGGATACGGACCTTATACCGTCTGTGGCCTACACGGCTCCTGAGCTGGCTTGGGTCGGCCTGACCGCAGAGCAAGCCAAAGCTCAGAACATCGCCCATAAAGTAACGGGCTTTCCTTGGGCTGCCAGTGGACGCAACCTGGCGTCGGGCGGTGGCGATGGCCTGACCAAACTGGTCTATTGCCCCAACACCCAGCGCCTATTGGGCGCGACCCTGGTCGGCACCAACGCGGGCGAACTTCTGGCCGAAGCCACGCTGGCGATTGAGATGGGTGCCTGTCTGCAAGACCTGGCGCTGTCCGTCCATGCGCACCCGACACTTTCCGAGACCTTGGCTTTTGCGGCCGAGCGCGCGTTGGGCACCCTGACAGATCTGTAGCGCGCGCGCTGCGGGCTTTGACCAGAACCGTCGGCTAGCTCGTGCCTGACCTATTGCTATCGCCAGGCACACTGTAGTGACCCGCCCGGCGCGAGTAGGTTGCTGGCAGGCGCATGACCTTTGACTAGGTTCGGATCAACCAGCTTACCGGCCCGCGAAAATAGTAGTTGTCGGGCGCGGCGATCGCGTCCAAGTGCTTTTTGTACATGCTTGCCGTGCCCTTGGTCAGATGAAACTTGAGCAGGTCCGTGTCAGCGAAGGTCTCGTAAATGATCAACGCATCTTCGCCCCCGCTCGCGACTGCCTAGACTTCGAAGCGCAGCAAGCCTTTTTCTAAGTCAAAGGCATCGGTACCGACTTGCCGCCAAATGGAGGCCAGCGCCTCGCCACTGCCTGCAGGCGCGTTGGGTTTGCAGCGCCACTTGGCCGTAACCTGGATCGCTTTGCTGGGGTCGGGTGCCGTATAGCTGCGCACAAAACCGTAGCTATTGCTGCCGATGGTCGTGGGGATTTCCAGCCCCGCAAGGCGCCTCTTGAACCTGTCCGGCACCGCGACACCTCGCAGCAAGTGCAGCTCTGACCGCGCCACCTTGCGCAGCACCATCGCATGCGCAGCCACATGCGGTTCAAAGAAGGCGACCGGCGCATCTGCATCGCGGAAGACGAGGTTGAACAAGACCGATCCATCGCCAATCGCGTGATTGATCTCCGTTTGCAGCACGCCATCGTTCGCCCGCGCGGCCATGTGAAGGTCTTGTCAAACCGACATCAGCTCTTGGCTGCCGGGTGCCTTGCCAAACATCCCTGCTCTGCTCTTGAGAACCCACTTGCCCGTTATGCTGACTTCCTCTCCAATTTCGAAGGGCTGCTTTAACACAGAGCCGCTTGGCGCGGTGTTGGGGGTAAATCGGAAGAGCATGTATGCGGAGTTTGGGTCGAAATAGAAGTTGTTCGAAGCTGCTCTAGATGTGAGCTTTCAACAGGTTGTCCATTCGAGCCAGACCGAGGAGACTGGAGTTACCACAGCTCAAGTTTCCAGGAGAGGCTCGAATGAACATCCACAACAATGCCCGTCTTACGCCGAT
>JAUIBT010000008.1 GCA_030428255.1 Alphaproteobacteria bacterium
TCAACCTCGAGCGACCTGAGAAACGCAGTCTGAGATTCCATAGCCTAAAGAACTCCCCATCATGTGATGGGTATCAACTCGCAGGCCGGACCCAGCCAAGCAACGTGCGGTCCAGCCACCGCTTACATAGAGATGGTGGTGACGATTGCGGGTTCATGCTTCATGGCCTCGCGGTCCATGCCCTTGGCGATGGCCATCATGTCGATGGCGTCTTGGGTCCGCTCGCGACCAATGGCAGAGATCTTGTAGGCCTTATCACCCTGGGTCTGGCAGACATAGTAGGTATCTAGGTGGCGCGTGTTGGCCGGAATGTCGATGGGCGAGACCGGATGATAGCCAAACATCTGCACCGCGTTGAAATACTGCGAGAGCTGAATCAACTTGGTGAAGTCCGCCAAATTGCCAGGGCGACGGCCATTGATACCATCGTGAACCTGCGGCGGACCCGCCACCGAGCCAGCCGCCCAAAATCCGCCGCCCATCTTAATAGCGTGGGCTGGGTTGCGCGGGGTGAGCGTGAAGTGCTCGGGCGCGCTGGTCAGGGCTTGGTCAACCAGCTCTGGGGTCAGGCGCACCATCTGCGACGCCTCATCGACCTCGGCGCCCGCGTCGCGGAAGATCTGGCGGGCCCGCGCGCTCATATACTCGATGCCGATCTCCTGCAAGATCGTCAGCGACGCCTGGTGAATAGCCTCCAGGTGGTCGGCGCTGATCAGGTCGATCGGCTTGATGCAGCGCTCGACCTGGCCAAAGGGCTGCTGTTGGATCGTTTGGCCCGCGGGAGCGCGGCGCGTCCGTCCGCGGCGTGAGCTGCGCGCCGATGTCGAGTCTTGAGCTGTGCCCGCGCTACCACCACCAGGGGCGGCGTAGCAAAGGGGCAGTGGCGCGATGAGGTTGTGCATGGTCGGCGGCTTTCGATGTGTTTCGCCCCAAATTGAGGCTTGCAGAGTGGCTCGACCAAAACAGAATCGACATGTAAGCGCCTCTATGCTTGCCTTTCTGCTCAATTCAGACCGTCGATCTTGCAAAGGGCCTTGAGGTGGAGATTGCAGTGAAGCCGTATCGCGTGGGCTTTGTCCTGGTGCCGAATTTCTCGCTCATGGCCTTTTGTGCGGCTATGGAGCCCATGCGCAATGCCAATATGATCGCCAACAAGCCCTTGTTTGAGTGGGAGCTGATTTCGCACACCGGCAACATGATGCGTTCAAGTTCCGGCCTGGAGCTGAAGACCCAGTCGATCCCTGAGGCGCGTGGCCACGACTTCGACATGGTGCTGGTGTGCGGGGGAACCGATGCCCGCGATTTTCGCGACGATGCCATGTTCAGCTTTTTGCGCGATTTCGAGCGGCGGGGCAGGGCGCTGGGCGCGATTTCCACCGGCACCTTTGTGCTGGCGAAGGCGGGCCTGCTGGACGATCACGCTTGTACGGTCCATTGGCAGTTTTCGGAATCCTTCCAGGAGACCTACCCCCATATCGACCATCGCAGTGAGATTTTCGTGTGGGATCGCAACCGAGTGACAGTGGGCGGCGGCATTGCAGCCATGGACATGATGCTGGATGTGATCCGCCACCTGTACGGGCCCGGCTTGGCCAGCGATGTCTCGGACCAGTTCGTCCACGGCCGCCAACGCGAAGGCAACGAGCGCCAGCGCAGCGACCTGCGCCACCGCTACGGCGTCGTCCACCCCAGCCTGATCGCCGCCATGCAGATCATGGAAGATGCGATCGAGGAGCCGGTTCCCAAATCAGACATCGCTGAGCGCATCGGCCTTTCGACCCGCCAGCTTGAGCGCTTGTTCCGCCATAACCTGGGCGACTCACCGACCCGTTTTTACCTCAAGCTGCGCCTTGAGCGCGCGCGCAATTTGTTGCGCCAAACCTCGATGCCGATCACAGAAATTTCGCTGGCCTGTGGGTTTGATTCAGCCTCGCACTTCGCGCGCAAATATCGCGAGATTTTTGGCCTGCGCCCCAGCGAGGACCGCAAACCGCGCTCGCTATCCACCCCGCCGCGCGACTGGCCTGCGCAATCTGGGCCTGCGCAATCTGGGCCTGAGTAGTTTGGGCCTGAGTAGTTTGGGCCTGAGTAGTTTGGGCCTGAGCAATTTGGGCAGGCGCAAAGTACGCAGTCCTAGCAGTTCGTATTGGGAGCTCCGCATAAAGCGTGCAGCGCTTGGGTCTCGCGCGCTGTTGATGACTGATGGCTACTCTTGCCTGAAAATTACCACAGCAGACCCAAATGCGAAAGGAATTGTCTCATTTTCGCCGCGTGAAATTACAATCCGTCGTCTTTGAACTCACATGACCCTACTTGGCGGGTATTCAGGGTTGCGTTAAGCGAATAGCCGGGTTACGACTTTCGCATGACACGCGCAAAACTTGCCTCTGGGCGACGGATTGCCATGTCGCAAACTCAAAAATCGGTGCTGTCAGGCACCAGTTGTGAACTGGGAGACATACTCACAATGGTAGATAAGAGAACGCTGACCGGTGCGCCTTTGCATCCTTCTGTCGACGGCTTTGCGAAAGCCGCGCGTGAAGGCCGCATGAGCCGCCGCGAATTCTTGGCCCAAGCAACCGCGCTGGGCGTGACCGCCACGGCTGCTTATGGCATGCTGGGCCTGGCTGCGCCTGAAGCGAAGGCCGCCGCGCACGCGAAGAAGGGCGGGCGCCTACGCGTTTCCATGCTGATCAAGGCCAACTTCACAGATGCGCGCATCTTTGACTGGTCAGAGCTGGGCAACGCCGCGCGCCACTTCTTGGAGCCGCTGGTTCGTTGGACACCCGACTTTACCTTTACCCCCTACCTGCTGTCTGGCTGGACAGCAAACGGCGATGCTACGCAGTACGTCTTGACGGTTCGTGAAGGTGTTAAGTGGAACAATGGTGAGGCGCTGACGGCTTCTCACGTCGCGTGGAACATCGAGCGTTGGGCTGAAGCCGACGTAGATGGCAACTCAATGGCAGCGCGTGTTGCGTCGCTGGTTGACAGCGATACCAACAAGGCGACCGCAGGCTCAATCGTTGCTGACGATGCCGCTGGCACCGTGACCTTGAACCTGAACAAGCCGGATATTGCCATCATTGCTGGCATGGCTGACTACCCGGCGCTGATCCAGTATCCTGGCTCGTCTGTCATGGACGGCATCGGTACGGGTCCGTTCCGCATGACCAACTATGAGCCCGAAGTCGGTGCGTCTTACGACCGCAACGACGATCATGCTTGGTGGGGCGGTGAAGTCTACTTGGACGGCATCGACTACATCGACTACGGCACAGACCCCGCAGCGGTCGTTGGTGCGTTTGAAGCCGGCGAAATCCACGCCAACTTCGAAACCCAAGCTGAGCAGGTTGATACCGTTGACGATCTGGGCTTCCAGCGTCACGAAGTGGCTACCGGTGCGACCATCGTTGTGCGCATGCACACCGACACCGCGCCTTACGACAACAAGGCCCTGCGTCAAGCGATTGTTAAAGCAGTCTCTAACGAAGACCTGTTGGCACTGGGCAACAACGGCCTGGGTCTTGTGGCTGAAAACCACCACGTTGGTCCGGTGCACGAAGAATACGCTAAGCTGCCTCCGATCTCTCGTGATCTGGACGCTGCTAAGAAAGAGATCGCCGATCTCGGCTTCGCTGGCACCACGTTGGACCTCTACTCGCTGGACGCTGACTACCGTCTGTTGACCACCGACGCTGTGGGCGCGCAGTTGGAAGAAGCGGGCCTGAACATCAACCGTATCGTGATGCCGGGCTCCACCTTCTGGACCAACTGGACCACTCACCCCTTCTCCTCCACAAACTGGAACGGTCGTCCGCTGGGCACGCAGGTGTTGTCGCTGGCATACCGCTCGGGCGTGAAGTGGAACGAGACCGCTTATGCAAACCCCGAGTTCGACGCACTGTTGGACAAGGCCGAAGCGACTGCGGACGTAGAAGCACGCCGCGCGATTATGGCGAAGATCGAGGCCATCATGCAGGATGATGCCATCATGATCCAGCCTTACTGGCGCTCGCTCTTCTCTCACACCACACCGGAAGTGCAGGGTTATCGCATGCACCAGGCCTATGAGCACCACTTTGAAGGTGTCTGGCTTGACGCATAAGGCGTAGAGCCAAGAGGTGGAGGCGAGGGCGCTGCCCTTGCCTCCCTTTTTTTACAAAATCCCAGGGGTAGGCACCAAAAATCGTTCGGTTGTGCGCGATTTTAAAGCCGACGCTGGTCGATTTTGCCGCAAAAGTCGGCCTTTTGCAGTTGATATCAATTGCAGAGGTTTTGCTCTAGAGGTTTGATTCCGTGTTTGTTTTTGCCATTCGCCGTTTGTTGCTGGCCTTTTTGACGATCCTGGTGTTGACCGCCACGATCTTCACTTTGATCAATACCAACAACAACACCTTGCGCACGATTGCGATCAACGAACTTGGACCGCAAACGCCCGCCGAGGACCTGGATTCCTGGATCGACGATAACATTCTGACCAAACCATTGGTGGTGCGGTACGGCGAGTGGCTGTCGGGCTTTGTGGTGGGGGATTGGGGAACATCCTCGGTTTTCCGCAGACATATTTTTGGCTATGATAGCAGCTTGGATCGCAACCAATGGGGGGTGATCAACGAGCGGCTCTATTACACCGGTATGCTTGCGCTCTGGGTGTTTGCCATCATGGTGCCCTTGGCGCTCCTACTCGGGGTGCTCGCCGGGGTCAAGGAGGGCTCCTTACGCGATCGCGGCATCTCCTCCTTTGCAATTATGACCACCGCGACGCCTGAATACATCTCAGGCATCTTGTTTATGGTGATGTTGGCCTCGCGTAAGTATCACATCTTTCATAATATTCCTGATATTCCGACCTGGATCTCCACCGGTCAGATGGCCTATCTGGATGGTTTTTACTTCAAGGCAGTGGCCAACTTGCGCAATGGTCTGGACTTCGACGACCTTTTCCTGCCGGTCTTGACCATGGTGATTTACGGCGTGGGCTACATCGCCCGTATGACCCGCGCTTCCATGGCCGAGGTGATGAATTCCCAGTATGTGCGCACTGCCATCCTGAAGGGTCTGCCGCGGCGGACCGTTATACTGCGCCATGCGCTGCGCAACGCTCTCATTGCCCCCTTTACCGTGATCATGCTGCAGTTCCCTTGGATGCTGACCGGCGTGGTGATCGTTGAGGTGATGTTCGCTTACAAAGGCTTTGGTCAGGCGCTGTTTGTGGCCTCAACCAACATGGATTTCAACATGGTCATGGCCTGCTCCGTCATTTCGGTCGTCGTGGTGCTGCTGACCCAGTTGATTTCCGATCTTGGCTACGTACTGCTCAATCCGCGCTTGCGACTGCGCTAGGTTAAAGGGGAAAACGAAATGGACGTGTTTGTTTCTATTGTTGCGCACCTTTGGCCGGTTTGGGTTTCATTGGCGCTGGTGTTTGCCATCTCTTGGCCCGCGCGCCACGTGACGGGTCTCTACGGCAAGCTGTATGATAATCCGATTGGTGTGCTGGGGCTCTATATTTGCTTGTTCTGGATTTTCGGCATGATTTTCGCCGGTGTCATCGGTGATTTCGGCCCCGAGATTCAGTCGGTCGCCTTGCGCAAGAAGGGTCCGGGTGCCGTCGATCCAAGCGGCATGGTCTCGCTTCTTGGCGGCGACGTGGCGGGTCGTGATATCTTCAGCCGCTTGTTCTATGGCGCGCGCGTTGTGATACCGGTCTCTGTGACCGCAACGGCTCTGGCCTTTGTGGTAGGCATCGTTGCTGGTCTGCCAGCGGGCTATTTTGGCCGCCGTACCGACGCGATTTTGTCCTTCATGGCCAACGCTATTTTGGCCTTCCCGGTTATCTTGCTGTTCATCTTGATCGTTTTGATTGCCCGCGATGGTCCGTTGATCCCAACCCTACTTGGAACCTTGGGCTTTGCGCCGGTGTTCTTCATCATGGCCGCTGCCTTTGGTCTGCGCGGGCGGGCAGGGCAGACCGGCATTCTGGTGGCAACACTGCTGCTTCCCGTAGCGATCGTCGCGGCCTGGCTGCTGGGCGGCCTATTTTGGCCGCTGGGGTGGCTGGTCATGGCGGCTTGGGCGGTGTTTTTCGTCACCCGCACGATCAACTGTGGCGACTCCCGCTTGGCGGGCTTCGTTCTGGTGGCGGTGCCGCTGTTGGGCTTTGCCTATTCGCGGGTTGCTTTCTCCTTGCCGGACCTGAGCGCCATCGCCCCCTTGGTCGCGGGTCTGTTCGGTGAGGTCGGTAGTCAGGAGTACAACCAAGCCGAAGGCCTTGTCTCAACGCTGTTTATCCCGCGCGACGCGGCGCTGAACGTCTTTATTGCAGTGTGTTTTGCCTCGGCGCCGGGTGTGTTCCGCCTGGTGCGCGGCCTGACGCTTGAAACCAAGACGCGCGACTATGTGGCGGCGGCTCAGACCCGGGGTGAAAACACCTGGTTCATTATGATTTTTGAAATCCTGCCAAACGTGCGTGGACCGCTGATCGTCGATGCGGCCTTGCGGATTGGCTACACCATCATCTTGCTGGGTACCTTGGGCTTCTTCGGCTTGGGTCTTGAGCCCACCAGCCCGGATTGGGGCACCATGATCAACATTGGGCGGGGCGCGGCGCGCTCGTTCCCGCACATGGTTATCCCGCCAGCTCTGGCGCTCATGTCGCTGGTTTTGGGCATCAACATGCTGGCCGATGGCCTGCGTGAAATGAGCCTCAAGGATTAAGGAGCATGGCTATGACAGACGCAAACCTTGAGGCTCAAGGACAGAGCAACCAAGTTGACGCCGATCAAGTGCCGATCTTGGAGTGCCGCAATCTTTGCATCTCTTATTTCACGCGCGCCGGTGAGATTCCGGCGGTCGTGGACTTCAACCTAAAGCTCATGCCGGGCGAGGCCCATGGTATCGTGGGTGAGTCCGGCTGTGGCAAGTCCACCGTCGCGCTGGCCATCATGCAGCACATGGGCAAGAACGGCGCCATTGTGGGCGGAGAGATCCTGTTCAATGGCCGCGATATGCGCACCATGAGCTTGGCTGAGCTTGAGGACATACGCGGCTCGGCAATCTCAATGGTCTATCAGGAGCCCATGGCCTCGCTGAACCCCTCGATGAAGATCTGCAACCAGCTTATGGAAGTGCTGATCCAGCACGAGGGCGTGTCGCGCCGCGAGGCTTGGGAACGGTCGGAAAAGATGCTTGCCGACGTGCGCTTGCCCGACCCCAAGCGCATCATGAACGCCTATCCGCACCAGATCTCTGGTGGCCAGCAACAGCGCGTGGTCATTGCCATGGCGCTGCTGGCCAACCCCAAGCTTTTGTTGCTCGACGAGCCGACGACCGCGCTGGATGTGACCGTGGAGGCGGGCATCGTTGAGCTGATCAAGGAGATCGCCCAGAAGTTCGGCACCTCGATGATCTACATTTCGCACAACCTGGGTCTGATCCTGGAGACCTGCGAGCGCATTACGGTCATGTATTCGGGCGAAGCGGTGGAGACCGGGTCGGTCGAAGAAGTCTTCAACGACATGCGCCACCCATATACGCGCGGTCTGTTCAGCGCCATTGCGCTGCCAACTTCAGACAAGAACGCGCGCCCACTGTTGCCCATCCGGGGCCAGTTGCCCCTGCCGCATGAGCGTCCCAAGGGCTGTAACTTCGGCCCGCGTTGTGACTTCTTTAAGTCCGGCGCTTGTGATGGCGGCGACATCAAAATGTTCCGCTCAGCCGACGATGCCAATCGTGGCGTGCGCTGTGCGCGGCTTGAGGAAATCGATTGGGCAAGCTACAAGCCCGAGGTCCCAACCAGTGAACCGACCGAGGTGGGTGAGGTGGTGCTGTCAGTGGATACGCTGAAGAAGTACTACGAAATTCCCTCTGGTCCTTTTGGCGGCGCGACGCGCTCGGTCAAGGCCAACGAAACACTGACCTTTAATGCCCGTGAAGCAGAAACCGTCGCCATCGTTGGCGAGTCCGGTTGTGGCAAGTCCACCTTCGCTAAGGTCTTGATGGGGCTGGAAACCGCAACCGATGGCACCGTGACGCTGCGCAGTGCCGAAATTGGCAGCCAGCCGGTGCAGGAACGCGACGTTGACTTGGTCGCTGGCCTGCAAATGGTCTTCCAAAACCCCTTCGACACCCTCAATCCGTCGCACAAAATCGGCGCGCAGATTGAGCGCGTGATTCGCCGTTTTGGCAAGGTGGCCTCCAAGCGCGAGGCCGAAGAGCGGGTGCTGCAATTGCTGGATATCGTCAAGCTGCCACGCGATTTCGCCAAGCGCATGCCGCGCCAGCTCTCGGGCGGGCAAAAGCAGCGCGTCGGGATCGCGCGCGCCTTTGCGGGCAATCCTTCGGTGGTGATCGCTGACGAGCCTGTCTCGGCGTTGGACGTGTCGGTGCAAGCCGCTGTGACCCAGTTATTGATGGAGATCCAGCGCGAGCATCGCACGACCTTGCTGTTCATTTCGCACGATTTGTCGGTTGTGCGTTACCTGTCCGACCGTATCGTGGTGATGTACCTGGGCCACATTATGGAGCAGGGCACGACGGATCAGATCTTCTCACCGCCCTATCACCCCTATACCGAAGCGCTGCTGTCGGCGGTTCCCATCGCTGATACCCATGTGCAAAAGCGGCATATCATCTTGGAGGGCGACATTCCCTCGGCGGTCAATCCGCCGTCCGGCTGTCCCTTCCAGACGCGCTGTCCGCACAAGCGAGCCAATCCTGACATCGCTTCCAAGTGCGAGTCCGAGGTGCCGGGCTATAAGACCATGGCAGATGGGCATCAAATCAAGTGCCACCTGGCTGAAGAGGTCTTGGCGCGCATGGAGCCGGTGATTATCGTGCCCAAAGAGGCTGAGGCGGCTTGATCCCGCAAACCCCGCAGGTGGATTTGCGGTTGGGAACATGCAAACCCCGCAGGTGGATTTGCGGCGGATTGTTGTTGGCGCCGCGCCGCAGTGACCACCCGCTGCTCTGATAGGCTGTGGCATGGCAAGTCGAGTCATAGTCCGGTCCGGCATGGAGCGACGCGGCTTGATCCCGCAATCACCGCAGGTGGATTTGCGGTAGCGAACACGCAAACCCCGCAGGTGGATTTGCGGTAGCGAACACGCAAACCCCGCAGGTGGATTTGCGGCGGATTGTTGTTGGCGCCGCGCCGCAGTGACCACCCGCTGCTCTGATAGGCTGTGGCATGGCAAGTCGAGTCATAGTCCGGTCCGGCATGGAGCGACGCGGCTTGGCCCCCGCAATCACCGCAGGTGGATTTGCGTTAGCGAGCACGCAAACCCCGCATAGGTGCGCTGGCGTCTTGGCCTGCCCTGCGAGAGCGTGGGCTTTGCGCTAGATTGCAGCTCCCGACGGTGCCCGCGCGCCGCTGACGGCCCAAGCGCCTAACAAGGGCCCGGGGGCCAAGGCGACCAGAGCCCACTCGATGGGCACAAAGCTCACGAGCCAACCAATCATGGTGATGCTGATCAGCGTAATGCTGAAGCCCAGCGAATTAACCATGGTCAAGGCCGAGCCCAGGTAGGCGGGCGGGGCGGTCTTGGCGTTGATGGTCGAGAGCTGCGGTGAGTCGGCGGCGCAGGCGCCTCCCCAAATTAGCAGGAAGACGAAAAACAAGCCTAAGGGCATAAAGGGGGTCAAGGGCGCAGCTAGGCAGCAAACGCCCGAGGCGGCCAAGAACAGCTGCGCGACCCGCGCGCTGCCGCGCTTTTGCGCGATCCAGCCCCCCAGGACGCCAACGGGCGCGCCGACAGCGATGGCCAAAAAGGACCAGAGCGCAATGGTCTCGCCGCCCAGCGCGCGCTGGGCAAAAACGGCGGTGATCAGCACCGGGAAATAGGCCCAAAGCGCGTACAGCTCCCACATATGCCCAAAATACCCCAAGCTCGCGCGCCGAAACGCGGGCTCTCGGAAGGCGGCCACCACGGCTTTGGGGTCAAAGCGTGCGCCTCGTTTGGCAAAGGGCCCCAGCGGCACCAGCGCGAACAACAGCGCACCGCCCGCAAAGCTGACCAGCGCCACCAGCACGATCACTTGTTGCCAGTCGGTGTCTGCCAAAGCCCCGCGTAACAAGTGGGGCAGTGCGGTGCCGACCATCAGCGCACCGACCAGCAGGCTCATGGCAACGCTCAACCCCTTGTCAAACCAACTGGCCGCCAGCTTCATGCCCACTGGGTAAATCCCAGCGATGAAGAACCCGGTAGCGAAACGCAGCGCCAGGAACAAGCCGGGCTGGTGATCCAAAACGGTGAGCGCCAAGGTCGCGCTGCCCGCCAACAGGCAGGACAGCAAGAACACCAGGCGGCTGGGCAGGCGGTCAGACAGCGATAGCGCGGCAAAGACCAAGGTTCCCAGAATAAAGCCAAGCTGAACCGCCAAGGTGACATGCGCCAAAAAGGCATCGGGCAAGCCCCAAGCGGCAATAAGGTCGCCCATAACCGCGTTGCCTGCGAACCATTGGGCTGTGCCAGCGACCTGCGCGACAACGATAACCGCCAGCAAGACCGCAGCGGGAAGGGAAGCGGCGGGCGCTTGGCCAGTCGTTGTTTGGGCGGCGGGTGCTTTGGAGGTTTCGGTCATGGCGGGCTCGTTTGATCGCAGGAAGCCCCAGCCTAGACGAGCTTTGGCGTCTGGCAAGCCGAACGGGGACCGCTCGCGAGAAAATGTGCTGGCGTCGCTTTAAGAGCAACGGGCAGGGACCAGGGCAAGGCCTGGTTCTTGCCCGCGTCTTGGGGTAGGCTGGCAAGCCTCATTGAAAGGACAACTGCCATGCCAACGCTGGGACTAAGACCTGCCTTGAGCTTTGTCGTTTTTGCGGCGATCCTGCTGTTTGCGGGCGACATCGGTCAACCTGCGGCAGCCAAGGACTATGGGCGCAACAAGATGCGCTGCGGGCCCTTTGTGCGCGTGGCGGTCTCCACGGCCCCGGGGCTTTGCCTCGGATTGGTAGCACAAGACGTAAAGGGCATGCGGTTTCCGCGCACCGTGATTGAAATCGAGCCGGGTATTTTCTGGCTCACCGATATGGGTGGCTGGAACCCGAACCGGGGCAAGTTGTGGCGGATGAACCTTCGCGACCCCAAGGCGCCGCGCTTTCGCGTTCTTGACCAAGACTTGGACCGCCCGCACGGCCTAGTGCGCGGCGATGACGGGCGGGTTTATCTGGGGACGGCAGGCGCGGTGTGGGGCTATGATCCCAAGGACACGCGCCCGCAGGACAGCAAGCGCAAGGTGGTGAGCGGGCTGCCGACCAAAGGACGCCACCCCCTCACCAACTTGGCTTATGACCCGGCCGGGGCGCTGATCATCAACGTTGGCGCGCCCAGCGATCATTGCGAGCTGGATCCGGACAAGCCCAACACCGTCGCTGCGCCCTGTCCCAGCTCTGAGGGGAAACGGCCAGAAGCAGCGCTGTATCGCGCGCGCATTCAAGGCGATACGGTTGCCCCACCCCAACTCTTGGCCGAAGGTCTGCGCAACTCGATGGCGTTGGCGTTTCACCCGCGAACCGGCCTGCTGCTTCAGGCCGAAAACAGCATCGACTATAAAGAGCCCGACCAGCCCAAAGAGGAGCTGAACGTCATTGAACCCGGCGCGCACTACGGCTGGCCCTATTGCATTGAGGACCAAAAGCCAGCCCGGCACTATCGCAAGCAGCGGGGCCTTGACTGCAGCACGACCCAAGCGCCGATCCGCTTGCTGCCCGCACATGCTGCACCTCTGGGGCTGGTGTTTTCGGGAGCCAAGGGGCTGAAAGGATACGCGCAGCATTGGCTGATTGGCTACCACGGCTATCGCGACACTGGCCACCGCATCGTCGCCATTGAGGCGGATGCGACGGGGCAGCCGACGGGCAAGCTCACGGAGCTGGTCTTCAACTGGCACAAGCGGCCCGGTTTGCACCCGCGCGGCGCGCCCGTGGCCCTCAATTTTGACCACCAAGGCTGGCTGTGGATGGCTGACGATCGCAACAAGGCGATTTTGGTCTTGATGGCCGACGGGCAAGCGGCGAGCGCCGCTGCGTCCAAGCTGGAGCAGGCGAAGACCCCCAACCTAGAGCCGTTGGCCAGCAGCACAGCCTGGCAAAGCTTCTATCGCGAGACTCTGGTACCGCGCTGTGGTCGCTGCCATGGGGCATTGCTGGGGGGCGATGCATGGCGCGCGCTGGAACAGTTGGTGCGTGAGGACTGGCTGAGGCCGGAGGCGCCCGAACAAGGCCTTGTCTACCAGGCGATTTTGGGCCTCGAGGGCCAGGCCCTTATGCCGCCGCCCAAGGGCCTGTCGGCCAAACGCCGCGAATCATGGCGGCAAGCCTTGCTGTCCCTTCGGCTCGATCTCTAAAGCGCTGAGGCGCCTGAATTTCTCTCAGCTGTGTTTCTCTTAACTGAGTTTCCCTCAACGGAGGGTCGCAAAAGGCGAGCGCCTTACGCAGAGGTATACGTTCGCACATCTTAAGGTTGTGGATGAATTCTTGTTCGCTTTCAGGGCTTTATTTCACGGCCGGGGATCGTTAGGTTGCACAATCAGAATCGTGCCAATTGAGACAACCTTTTGCCTACCCCGCTCCTTTCTCGCGCGCTGCTCGTCGGCCTTGCATGTCCCTTGCTGATCGCAACGGCGACTGCCGGGGCCTGGGCAGCTATAGGAGAGGTGGATCGGCCGGTTCAGACACAGCAAGATTTGACAGGGCTGCTTGCCCAAACCGCACCGCAACAGCAAAGCGTTGATCAAGCCAAGTTGGCCAGCATAGTGGCGCGGGTCTGCCCGACTCTGGAGGCCTGTCAACAGGGCTTGGCGGGGCTTTTGATCCGCCTCAACGTTGTGCAGCAGCAGCTCATTGCCAGCCAGGAGCAGGTCAACCAGTTCAGCCAAGCGGCGCAAAATGCCGAGGCGGCGCGACAGGACCTGGAACAAGGCCAAGCCCGTGTCGGGGGCGCCGACCAGGCGGATATGCAAGAGCAGCTCGACTTCAAAGACGCCGAAATCCAGCGGTTGACCCAGGCACGCGACGAAGCCTTGAGCAAACTCACCCAGGTCGCCGAGCTCGCGCAGGAGCAAGCGCGCCAGGCTCAGGCCCTGGGGCAGCAAGTCAAAGACTTGCAGGTGCAGATTCGCCAATTGCGGTTTGCGCGCGGCGAGACGGGCGAAACAAGCGCTGGCGCGAGCACGCTTGATCCCCTGACATCGCCAACCTCTGAGGACGCGACACGCGAGCAAGAGCTGCAACGCCTGTTCATGGAACGCGATGAGCTGTTGGCGGAACTTCGTCGGCTCAAGCAAGAGCTAAACGGCGATGCCCCCACGCCAACTCTGGGACAGCGCTCGCTGTTTGCGGTGCAGGAGCTGGAGCGGCTAAAGAAGGAGCTGGACCTGCTGACGGAAAACAACGTTCGCCAGGAACAGGAGCTTGCCGCCAGCCGCGTGCGGATTTCCAGACAGCAAAAGAGCATGGAAGACGCTCAGCGCACGATCATGACCTTGAGCCAAGAACGCGACGCACTGTTGGCGCAGGTGGGCCAGGACGGTACCAGCGGGCTGGAAGGTGCCGCTCAAAATGTCGATCAGCGGGCCTTGACCGACCGTTTGGCAGAACTGACCGGCGAGCTTGACCAAGCGCGCGCACGGATCGCGGATTTGCGCCAGGAAAATTCTAAGCTGGAAATCGCTCTTGAGGGATCGGCGGGCACGGGCGCGCAGGCGGCGGCCAACGATCGGGAGTTGTCGGATCTGCAAGGGCGACTGCAGGCCATGCAGGCCGACAAGGCGGCCCTGGAACGTCAACTTATAAAGCTGGAAGAAGGGCGTCGCAGCAGCCGTGATGACATGGCCGCGCTGACGGCTGCTCTGCAAGACCGCGACCAGACCATTGCCGCGCTGCAAGACCAGGTGCTGCGTTTGCAAAACCAGGGACAGAGCGGGGCTGACAGCGCGGCTGCCTTGCAGCAAGCCGAGGCCGCGTTGCGCGACGAGCGCGCCGCACGGGTCCAAGAACGCAGTGAGTTTGAAGGCTTGCTTGCGAACCTTGGCAGCCAAAACCAAGAGTTGGAGCAGGCTCTTGCAAGCTTGAGGGCGGCAAACGACGAGGAGCGACGCGGCTTGGTGGCCGAAATCACGCGCTTGAGCGACGAGCTTAGCCAGTTGCGCTCGCTGGCCGACCTGCAACAAGCGCAGAGCGGTGAGCAGCAGGGCGCGGTCGCGCGCTTGACCCAAGCTCTGGAGGATGCTGAGCAGCGGCACAGCGCTCAATTGGACCTGCTGGGGCGTGCGGAAGATGAGATCAAGGCCTTGCTGGCCGATCTGAATCTGGCGCGCACCGCTGTGGCCGACAGCCAAGCCCAGCGCCAAAAGGCCATCAATGATGCGCTGGAACTGCGTCGCCTGCTTGACGACCTGATTCAAGATCGTGATCGCTTGGCGCAGGAGGTGGCGCGCCTGAAGCAAAGCAGTGAGCGCGAGGCGCATCAACAAGCACAGCTAGCGGCCAGTCAACAGGCCTTTCGCGAAGTCGAAGCCGACCGTGATCGCTTGCGCGCGCTGTTGGCCGATAAGCAACGCGAAGCCTTGGAACTCAGCCGTCAGTTGCAGCGCCGTCAGGCCGTGATCGACGCGCAGACCGCCGTTGGGCGCAACTATGATCTTTTGGTGGTCCAGCTCAACGATGCTGAAGCCGAGCTGGTGCTGGCACGCATGCAGATTTCATCCATGCAACAGAGATTGGCGACACTGGATCAGCAGGACTCAGCAATGGGCGCGACGGCTCAGCCGCAACCCGTTCCCCAAGCACAGAGCAGCTTGCAGCCGTGCAACGCGGCCCCAACCGCTGGCGGGCAGCCCTTGGTCCCTGAGAGCCCCGTTCAAAACGAGATTTTACAGGCCGACCCCAACGTGGACGCTCGCACGCTTCGCCTGCTTGAAGAGCTGCGCCGCATCGGGCGCTAAAGCGCAGCCCGAGCAGTCGCCTGCATTGTGCCAAAGATCTTCGCGGTACATTTGCTTTAAAGTCAAATGGTTAGAGCGCATTAAGCGAATGCAATTCAACGAAATGCACTTTGGTACGAAGGGCAAGCTGCCTAGCGGCGTCCCATGTTGCCCTGATGCTCCCCTGATGCTCCCCTGATGCTCTCCTGGTGCTCGCCTGATACTCCCCTGGGTGATGCCCTGGCTCAACAGTTGTCCACACAGACCCGCTTGGGATACCAGCCATAGTCGGCCATGCAGGCCACCATCCTGCCTTGCTCGATTGACGAGCTGCGGTCGCTGACCGCCCAAGGGTCATAGTAGGGGTCGCTGGTATTCTTGGCGCTGTCTTGCGGCCAATCGGTCTCCAGCTCGATGCGGCTGCGCTCGGCTTCGGCTATGGGCTTACAGATGGCCAGCGCTGCGTCTTGGTTGGTCTGAACTTGGCCCGGGACAGGCAGCCACTCGGTCTTATAGACCGGAAACACGCCGCAAGCGCTCAGGGCCAAACCAGCCGCCACCGCCAAGCCGATGACAAGGCGGGTCCGTCGGGTGTAGAGAAACCTTTGCATGGATCAGTCCTCAGCATTCATCACCGCCAGCAGGCCGCGCGCCAGGGGCTCGGCTTGGTCTGCGCGCAGACCGGCCAGGTTCATGCGTCCATTGCCGACCAGGTAGATAGCGTGCTCATCGCGCAGGCAGGCGACCTGCTCAGCGCTGATGCCCAGGGTCGAGAACATGCCGCGCTGCTGAGCGATGAAGTCAAAGCGATCTGAGTTGGACAGGCTGCGCAGTTGATCGGCCAGCGCCTGGCGCGCGCCTTGGATCTGCAGCCGCATGGCCTCGACTTCTTCGCGCCAAGACTGCTCCAAGGCGACGTCACTCAGGATTTCGCGCACCACCTCAGCGCCGTGCGCCGGGGGCATGGAGACCGCCAGGCGGGTGCGAGAAATGAGCAAATCGCGCATGGCCGAGGTTGATGCGGCGTTCGCGCCGATCAAGATCGCCGCACCAATCCGGTCGCGGTAGAGGCCGAAATTCTTAGAGCATGAGGCGGAGATCAGCATCTCAGGCAGGTGGCTGGCCATGTGGCGCAGCCCGGCGGCGTCAGCCTCGAGCCCCAGCCCGAAGCCCTGGTACGCCAGGTCGATGAAGGGCAAAAAACCTTGCGCCAGCGCCATGTCGGTCAGGCGGTGCCAATCCTCCAGCTCCAGATCGGCACCGGTGGGGTTGTGGCAGCAGCCGTGCAGCAACACGATTTCGCCCTTGCCGGCTTTGGCGAGCGCTGCGAACATTTGTTCCTTGAGCAAGCTCTGGCTGCCAAAGTCGAAATAGGGGTAGGTTTCCAGGCTGAGGCCCGCGGTGGCTAGCGTCGGGGCGTGGTTCGGCCAGGTGGGGCCGGGCAGCCAGACCCGCGCACCCGGCGCGCTGGCGTTCAACATTTCGCCCATCAAGCGGATCGCTCCCGATCCGCCCGCAGTTTGCAGAGAAGCACAACGATCGCCCAGGTCCAGATCGCCGAAGACCACCCGCTTGATGGCCTCGTTGTAGGCCAGATCGCCCGCCATGCCGACGTAGGCTTTGGAGGTCTGCTGTTCCAGCAAACGACGCTCGGCGGCCTTGACCGCCTTGGGGATCGGTGTGTTGCCACTGTGATCCTTAAAAACGCCGATGCCAAGGTCCAGCTTGTGCGGGCGCTGATCGTCGCGATAAAGGCCCAAAACGGCCAAGATGGGATCAGGTGTGCCGGGCTTGAGGGACTCGAACATGCGAGGTTTTCCTTCTTCGTGGAGCGTAGAACGCCATCATAAGAGCAGGCTTTTCAAAAGCAAAACGCTAATACTTGGCATTGAAGTGCGAGCAAGAAACTTTGGTCGACGTCGGGGATGGCAGTCACAAAAAACCCCAAGGGCCGCGCGGGCCCTCGGGGGGATTGGAGTTCTGTCCGCCGTCGCTATCGACAGCTTTGATGCACCTTAGTCGCCGAAAGGATCGGTGACCAAGATGGTGTCTTCGCGTTCGGGGCTGGTGGACAGCAGCGCGACGGGGCGCTCGATCAGCTCTTCGATGTGGCGCACGTACTTTACCGCTTCGGCAGGCAGCTCAGCCCAACTGCGCGCGCCGAAGGTGGTGCCCGTCCAGCCAGGCAGCTCCTCATAGATCGGCACCACGCGCTCCTGTTCAGCGGTGGCAGAGGGGAAATAGTCGATGCGCTTGCCGTCCAGTTCATAGCCGACGCACACCTTGATCACATCCATGCCGTCCAGCACGTCCAACTTGGTCAGCGCAATGCCGTTGATACCGCCGATCTTTAGCGCTTGGCGGACCATGACCGCATCAAACCAACCGCAACGACGCTTGCGCCCGGTGACGGTGCCAAATTCGCGGCCGCGCTCGCCCAGGCCATCGCCGACTTCGTCGAACAACTCGGTCGGGAAAGGGCCGTTGCCAACGCGGGTGGTGTAGGCTTTGGTGATGCCCAGCGCGTAGCTGCGGCTCATATCGCCCAGGCCCGAACCGGTGCCCGCCTGCGGTGCGACCGTGTTTGATGAGGTGACGAAGGGGAAAGTGCCGTGATCTACGTCCAGCATGATGCCCTGCGCGCCTTCAAACAGAATGCGACGACCGGCCTTTTTGTCCTCGTCCAAGCGCTGCCATACGCGGTCGATGTAAGGCTCCAGCTTGGGCGCGATGGCCAGAATGTCGGCGTAGAGATCGTCGAAGGTGAAGGGCTCGTAGCCCATACCGATCGCCAGCGCGTTGTGGTGCTCCAGCATCATCAGCAGGCGCTCTTTGAGTTGCTCGGGCTGGCGCAGATCACCGACGCGGATCGAGCGACGGGCGATCTTGTCTTCATAGGCCGGGCCAATGCCGCGCCCGGTCGTGCCAATGTGCTTGTTGCGGCGCTGGTCCAAGGTGACGTGAACGGGCAAGATCAGCGTGGCGTTCGAGGCCAACCGCAGCTTGTCGGGATTGACGGTCAAGCCTGCAGCGGTGACGCGCTCGATTTCAGCCAACAGCGCCCAAGGATCGACCACGACACCATTGCCGATGTAGGAGATGGTGTTGTCCCGCACGACGCCGGAGGGCAGCAGGCTCAGCGCATAGGAGGTGCCATCAATGACCAGCGTGTGGCCCGCGTTGTGACCGCCTTGGAAGCGCACGACGCGATCTGCACGGCTCGACAGCCAGTCTACGATTTTGCCTTTGCCCTCGTCGCCCCACTGGGTGCCGACAACCACCACGTTGGTCATAAATCAAGTGTCCTTGCATGAGTTCAGCGCAGCAGGTCTGCGCTGGCGCAACAAAGCATAGCGCGCGCCGCTTGTCAGGTGCCAAGCTGTCGCTGAGCGTGGAAAGTTGCGGGCCGGCTCAGGTTAGCGCAGGCGTCGTGGCTTGAAGAGACGCCGAACCAAGGGCTCGCCGCGCGCGGTCTCGCGATACAGCATGAAGAGGCCAGAGCCGACGATCAGCGAGGTGCCGATCAAAGTCCAATGATCCAGGACCTCGCCGAAATAGAAATAGGACCAGAGCATGTTGTAGATCAGCAAGGCGTATTCCATGGGCGCGGCGACGTGGCTGGGCGCCAGGCGATAGGCCTGGAACAGCAGCAAGAAGCCGACCACGGCGAACAGGCCAATGGCGACCAGCAGATAGAGATGCTCGCGGGTCGGCCAGACCCAAGGGCGCAGCAAGAAGGTCAAGCTGTCGGGCACATAGGCCAGGGCCCAGCCGTCGCCGAAGACCAACAGCATCAACCCACCAATCACCATGTTGGCAAACATGAAGGTCAGCGACATGGAGGTGGCAGATTCGGTCTTGCCCAGCCAGGAGGTCATGGTTTGCGCAATGGCATAGGAGACCGCCGCGGTCAGGGCAAACAGGGCAGGGACCAACGGGATATGGGCATCCGGGCGGATCATGACCACCACACCCAGCAAGCCAACCAAAATGCCCGCCAGGCGTCGCCATCCCACCTCAGCGGTGCCGAGCACCCAGGGGATCAGCGTAATGAACAAGGGCGCGGTAAAGAACAACACGGTGGCTTGGGCCAACGACAGGGAGGCGAAGGCCAGGTAGTAGGTGGTAAAGGACACCACCATGATCAACGAGCGCACGCTTTGCCAAAATGGGCGGCTGAGCTGCATGCTGCGTCCGCCGTCTAAGACCCAGGACAAGAAGATCATCGGCCAGACAGCGATGAGGCTGCGCACAAAAACCACCTCGTGCACCGGGTAGCTGTCTGACAGCCCCTTGACCAACACGTCTTGCAGCGAAAACAGGGCCAGGGCGGCGACGATCATTAACAAGCCCAAAGTGACCCGCTGCGGCTTTTGCGCGGCGGGGTCGGGTGCCTCAATGGGCGGACCTGCTTCTGGTGCTGGTGGCGTGGCCGCTAGAGCCTCTGCGGTGGGAAGGGAGCTGGCCATGACAACCTCTGAGGACGAGCTGAATCTACTTCCCAAGTCTTAGTCCCGGGGCCTAGCAGGCTCGCCCTCATACGCGACTCCCCTGCCTCAGTCGCGTCACGGGGTGGGTTTTTTGGCTGCGCGCGCTCCGCCTAGCTCTTGCGTTGGAATGAGATCATCACCAACGCCAGCGCCGACGAGCCAAGCATGAGCAGCAAGGACACCGCGTTCAACAATGGCGTCGAGCCCTCTTTCAGCCGGTCGAACATGGCGATGGTCAAGGGCGCGTCCGAGCCCACCAGCATTAGCGTGGTGTTGAAGTTTTCAAAGCTCATTAAGAAAGCGACACCAAAGCCTCCGACCAAGGCGGGCAGCAAGAACGGCAGGGTGATGGTACGAATGGCGGTCAGGGGGCTGGCGCCTAAGTTGAGCGCCGCTTCTTCCAGCGAGCGATCAAACTTCTGTAAGCGCGCCGATACCACCAGCGTTACGATGGTCGTAATGAAGGAGAATTGGCCCAAGATCACCAGCATCAGCCCCGGACGTAGCCCGCCAATATCCCAACCAAAGCTGTCCTCTAGCCCATTGGCCATGGTCGAGGAAAAGACCAAGATCGAAATGCCCAACACGATGCCTGGAATGACCAAAGGCATGAGCATCAAGACGTAGAGCAGGTTGCGCAGCGGAAAGCTGTAGCGGTTGAACAAGAAGGCGTTCGAGGTGCCAACAGCCACCGACAAGAGCGACACAAAGAAGGCAATGAAACCGGAATTTCCCAAGGCACGCAAGATGGGCTCTTGATGGAAAACGCCGATCCTGGGGTGTTGGTCGCCGAAGAACCAGGCCCAGGTGAAGCCCTTCCAGGGCAGCGAGGGAAACAGGCTGTCGTTGAAGGCGAAGACCGATACAACCAACAAAGGCAGCGCCAGGTAAACGAAAAACAAGGTGACGTAGGCGCGATAGGCCAAGGACAGCGCGCGGGGCTGGCGAATACTGGGGATCATGGTCAGCCTCCTTTAGGTCATGGTCTTTTCGAGTGTTTGGCCAGTTAGCTTCAGCAACAGCCAAATGATGGCCGATGACAGAATCAACAGCATGAAGCCAAACGCGGCCCCCAGCTCCCAGTTGAAGCGCACGATGAACTGCGAGTAAATCAACTCGGTGAACCAGAGGCTGTCTTTGCCGCCGAGCATGGTCGGCGTCAGGTAATTGCCAAGGCTGAGCATAAAGACCACGATCGAGCCCGAAACGATCCCTGGCATGGCGTGGGGAATAATGATCTCGCGCGTGATGGAGACTGTCGAGCCGCCCAGGTCATAGCCAGCCTCGATAATGCTGTCGTCCAGGCTTTCCAGCGTGGTCACTAGGGGCACAACCATGAACAGCATGGAGGTGTAGACCAGGCCGACAATCATCGCCACGTCGTTATAGAGCAGCTCGACCGGGCCATCGACCAAGCCAAGCCATTGCAGCAGGTTGGAGATAAGGCCGGTTTCGCGCAACAGGATCATCCAGCCGAAAGTGCGCACCAGCTCAGAGACCCAAAAGGGCACCAAGCACAGCAAGAACAGCGAGGATTGCAGGCGGCCCTTGGCGATCTTGGCGATAAAAAAGGCGACGGGAAAACCGATGATCAAGGTCAGCACCGTAGCCAGGACCGACATAATGGCGGTGCGCGCGAAGGTCACCAGATACAGCGGTTCGCCCAAGAAGGTCCAATAGTTGGCCAGGCTGATTTGATACTTGCCAACCCCCACGCGCTCACGGATTGAGACCAAGAACATGTCGATGTGTGGGATGATGATCAGCAGGCCAATCCACAGCAGCAAAGGGGTCAAAAGCAAGATCAGGGCCAGTTTATTGCCCGCCCGCATCACTGCGCCTCCAAGGATGGTGCCGCTTGGTCGTTTACCGCAAATGCGTTGGCCTGGTCGCCGGCCCAAGCGAAGTGCAGAACATCTCCACGCTTCAGGTCGGCGTATTCACCGGACTGGGGCAAGGCGACTTCGATGGGATCGCCGCCGGTTTGTGGCTCTAAAATCGCTCGGCTGTCCGCGCCATTGAACAACAAGGTTGTGACTTGACCGCTCATGCGGTTCTCTAGGTGGCTCAGATCCTCGGCTTGGCGGCTGATGCGGATGGCTTCTGGACGCACGAACAGTTCGGCCTGATCGCCTGTCGCCAGGCCGCGACCGTGATCGGCCCCTGTGACCTGCAAGCCTGCCTGGGTGGTGATTTGCAGCAGGCCCGACTCAGCGCGGGTCACCCGGCCTTTCCAGCGGTTGCTGTCGCCAACGAAGCCCGCCACAAAGGCGGTCTCGGGGCGATAGTAGAGCTCGCGCCCGCTGCCAACTTGCTCGAAGCGTCCGTGGTTCATGACCGCGATTTGGTCGGACATGACCAGCGCTTCGGATTGATCGTGGGTGATGTAAACGAAAGTGGTGCCAAAGGCGGCTTGCAGAGCTTTTAGCTCAACCTTCATGTGCTCGCGCAGCTTGAGATCTAGCGCCCCGAGCGGCTCGTCGAGCAGCAAGACATCGGGCTCCAGCACCAAACAGCGGGCGATGGCCACGCGCTGTTTTTGTCCGCCCGACAGTTCATCGACCTTGCGTTTGCCGATACCGGGCAGGCCGATGCGCTCCAGAGCTTCATCGACTTTGCGGCCAATCTCGGGCTTGGCCATGCCCTGGCGGCGCAAGCCATAGCCGATGTTGTCGGCAATGTTCATCATGGGAAACAAGGCCAGGTGCTGAAACACCATGTTGACCGGGCGCTTGTTGGGCGGCACGTCCAGCACTGACTTGCTCTTAATGCGGATATCGCCAGAGCTGGGCTCCAAGAAGCCCGCAATCATGCGCATGATGGTGGTCTTGCCGCAGCCCGAGGGGCCAAGAATGGAAAAGAAAGAGCCCGACGGCACCGCAAAAGAGACATGATCTACGGCGGTGAAGGCGTCAAACTGCTTGCAGAGTGCGAGGCATTCAAGGTCAGCACTGCCAGGCGTGTCACGTGTCATGGTGGATCAGACCTTGTGTCGGTGAGGGGCAGAAAAACAAAGAGCAGCGTCGCACTGGAGGAGGGGCGCAACGCTGCTCTAAGTGGTGGCAGGCTTAGTTCGCGGCTTTTACGCGATCCAAGGCTGCGCCTTCTAAGGCCTCAAGGCCAGCAGGAACCGGAGGATACCACTTGATGTTATCCACGTCTGCGGGTGGGAAGCTGGCCTGATAGCGGGCTTTCAGGTCGGCTGAAACGTGCTCGTCAGCACCTTTTGAGGCGGTGAAGTTGCCTGCGACATCGGTAATCATGCCAGCGATTTCTGGCTGCATGACGAAGTTGATCCAGTCGTAAGCCGCCTGGTCCGCCTTGCCTTTGGCGGGCAGAACGAAGGTGTCGATCCAGCCCAGTGCGCCCGAAGCGGGAGCAACAAAGGTGATGTCGGCATTGTCTGCGTTCAGTTTCCAGCCGCCGGTATCCCAAGCCATGGAGGCCACGGTCTCACCCGAGCGCATGAGGTTCATCAGCTCGTCGCCGCCCCCCCAATAGGTCTTAACGTTGGCTTTACAGTCGATCAGCTTGGCTTGTACCTGGTCGATGATGGCCTGGTAGGCGGCTTCGTCGCCATAGGCCGCAAAGGGATCCAGGCCCATGGAGAAAGCGAAGCCGATCAAAGTCGGGCGCTTCAGGCGATAGGTGACTTTGCCAGCTACGTCCGCATTACACAGGTCGGTGTAGTCCATGACCGATCCCGCCATGGCCGTATTGACCACCAAGCCGGAGGTGCCCCAAACGTGGGGAACGCCATAAACCTCGCCGTCAACGGTGGTGTTGGCTTTGGTGGCTTCCAGCATGGAGGCGATGAACTGGCTCGAATCGATCTTTGACAGATCCATGGGCTTGTAGATACCAAACTCTGCCTGGGGGCCAGCGATGCGGTCTTGGCTGGGCTGGGCCAAATCGAAGCCGCGTCCACCGGTGGCGCGCAACTTTGCGATCATTTCTTCGTTGTTGGAAAGGGTGACTTCGACCTTGTGGCCGGTCTCTTTTTCAAACATGGCCACCACTTCGTCTGGCGCGTATCCGCCCCAGGTCAGCAAGCGTAAGGTTTCTGCGCTCGCACTGCCGGCCAAGCCCAGGCCGAAGGCGGTCAGTACCGCAAGGCTGGTTAGAGTTTTAGATTTCATGAGTAGCACTCCCTGAGTTGCAAATGAACCTCTGGCTCTGGGCCTGGTCGAAATGGACCGGAGCCCAAAAGCCTTCCTCGGACCTTAAGCGTTCCCCCTTCTGGTCTTCTGCGTGGGTAATCGCTCAGCTTGTTCCGTTTGGTGGCGGTAGCATCGCTCATAAAGGGCTGAAGTCAACGCAAAATTTCGAAATTTTTTCAAAGTTGATCAAAATTGTTACAATTTCTTCAGAAACGAAGGCCGTGCCTTGCAGATGTAAGCGCTTGCAATATGCTGGTGTACGGGACAAAAAAAGGGGCACGGAAAGTACCCCACCTTTTTTCGTTTGGGTCAACTCGCCTGCGGGCGGGTTTGCTGTCAACAAAGACCTCAAGCTGGTCGTTTGCCAGGCGGCTGTGGCCTTAGGCTGCGTCGTCGGTCTTCGAGCTGAACTTCTTTGCTGCGCCGGTGATGAAGTCGCGCATGGCTTCAGCGCGCATGCGGCGGCCTTGTGCGACGTAACGGTCAATGCTGCTAATTTCGTTAGAAAAATCAATGTGTTGCTTCATGGCTCTCGCTCCTTGAATGGTCGAAAAAGCGCGGTCAGCGCCTGTCCTTGGGACATGCATTAAAGATAGGCCTTCACCTGGCAATGAGTAGCTCGAATGCATCAGAGCCGCTCTGCTGATTTTGCAGGGCTAAATTGGCGGGCTGGTTGTGCCGCGCTTACAGCGCGTCGCGCCTGGGACGTAGCCAGGGCAGGGCAAAGGCCAGGGCGGCGGCGGACACCACCCAGATCTGACAGACCAGCAAAATCTGCGTGATGGACGCGCCCCAATCCATAGCGGCACCAAACACCATCGGCGCGGCCGCGGTTGAGAAGATCGCGATGCCGCTGGCAAGTGCACGGATGGCGCCAAGGTGACGGGTGCCATAGGCCTCGGGCCAGACCGCATTGCCGATGGTGGACAGCAGCCCATGGGCAAATCCCATCAAGCCGAATGCGACCCAAAAGCTGGCGTCGCTTTGCCCCAAGGCCAGCACCAGCAAACAGGGGATGAAGGTCACAAACGGCAGCCAGGCCGTGCGGATCGAGCCAAAGCGATCTACGGTCGGCCCAGCAATCATATAGCCCAGCAGGCTCATGAGCGCATAGGTGCTGAGGCCCTGCGCCAGCGTTTCGGGCTCCCAACCCTTGGCCTCGGCTAAGGCCTTGCGGAAGAAGAAAGCCGCCGTGACGATGAAGCCAAAGCAGGCGGTGATATAGAACTGGGCATAGAAGAACAGCCCGCGGATGGCTTGGGCACGGGACAAGGAGGCCCGGGTTTCATGGATGGGCAGGTCGGCGCCCGCTTGCGCAACACACTGGCCGCTTGCATCGAAGGTCTGGACGCGGTGAGAGCGCTTCAATAGCAGCTGGCTGAAAAGCATCAGTACCAAAATTGCACCGGCCGCCGCCAGCCAGGTGCCGCGCCACCCAAGCCCTGCCAGTGCCACTATCATGATCCAAGGAAAGCTGGATTCGGCCAGCGTTAGCCCCAAGCCGCTCAACGCCAATGCCCGCCCGCGCCGTGCGTGAAAATAGCGCCCCATAGTCGAAGCATAGATGTGAATGCTGAGGCCCTGGCCGCACTGGCGCAGCAAGAAGAATGCGGGCACCAACAGCAGCCAATGCGATGCGCTGGCGATCAGCAGTACGCCCGCCAGCAGCCCACAGAGCACCAACAGCGCATAGCGGGCGAGTGGCATACGGTCGATCAAGCCGCCAGTGTAGATCAAGACCAAACTGGAGGCCAAGGTGCCGCAAAAATACAGCGTGCCCAGCCCGCCATCGCTGAGGCCAAAGGCTTGCTTGAGCGCTGGGGCAAACTCACCGATGAAAAAGGTTTGTCCGAAGGCCGAGGCAAACGTAAACAAGAAGCCGAACCCCAGCAGAGGCCATTGGTCTTTGATAAGCTTGATCATGGCGTGGCGGCTCCTATGCTGGCGCAATCTTGCTAAACCAGCTTGACCAGAAGAACCAGCGCAAAGCGGCCAGCCCCGCGTCTGCCGTATGAAGGATTGCATGACCCAGCCGCCCATCTTGCCCGCAGATCCCGCCGATTGGCGCCATGTCGATCAGGTCGTTGAGGGCCTGGCGGGGCAGGCCTATCAGTCAAGCCGCGCCCTGGCGACGGTGGTCTTTCTGGCCGGTCGCTTGGGGCGGCCCTTGTTGTTGGAGGGTGAGCCTGGCGTCGGCAAGACGGAGATCGCCAAAGCGCTGGCCGCCGCAACGGGCCGCTCACTGATTCGCCTGCAATGCTATGAGGGCTTGGATCAAAGCGCGGCGCTCTATGACTGGGCCTACGCCAAGCAGATGCTAGCGATCCGTCTCGCTGAGGCTTCAGGCCAGGACATGCAGCAGGTGGCAGACCGCCTTTATAGCCCGGACTATTTGATCAAGCGCCCACTGCTGCAAGCCCTTGAGCCGGACGAAAACGGTTTGCCTGCGGTGCTGCTGATCGACGAGCTGGACCGCGCGGACCTGGCCTTTGAGGCCTTCTTGCTGGAGCTGCTGTCGGATTATCAGGTCAGCATTCCCGAGATGGGCAGCGTCAAGGCCGCTAAGCCGCCGCTGGTCATCGTCACTTCGAACCGCACCCGAGAGATTCACGATGCGCTAAAGCGGCGGTGCCTTTATCACTGGCTGGATTACCCCAGCCCAGAGCTGGAGCGCCAGATCATCGCCGCGCGCTTGCCGGGCATTGACGCCCAGTTGAGCGCCGAGCTGGTGGGTTTTGTGCACAAGCTGCGTGAGCAGGCGCTGTTCAAGCCGCCGGGTGTGGCCGAAACCTTGGACTGGGCACAGGCCCTAATCCAGTTGGACGCCTTGGCGCTGGAGCCTGGGCAATTGGAAGCCACTCTAGGCGTTTTGCTGAAGTATCAAGACGACATCGCCGCCATTCAGGGCAGTGAAGCCCAGCGTTTGCTCGATGAGGTCAAGGCCAACTTGGCGCACACCGACAACCGCTGGGCTGAGCGCTAGACGGAGCGCTGTTTGGGCCAAGCTCTTTGGTTTGACCCCATGGGCGAACGGCTAGTTCAAGCGCTCGCCGGTCTCGGGCGCAAAGTAGGACACCTTGCTGAGATCAAAGGCCAGATTGAGCGGCTGACCTGGCTGAGCTTTCGTCTCAGCGTGGAGACGCGCTGTAACCTGCTTGCCGCCCAACCTCGAAACGACATAGGTATCCGCGCCCGCAGGCTCTACCATGTCGATGACGCAGCGTGCCTCTTGCACGCCTTCACCGGCGCGAAATCCTGCCTCAGCAATGTCTTCCGGGCGCAGGCCCAATATGACATCGCTGGGTAGGTCCGAGTTGGGGTCGGAAAGAACCAGAGGCTCACCCGTATCGCGGGCGATCTCAATTCTTGTGCCACTGCCGTTTTTGTGTGTGCGGGCCGGGATCAGGTTCATGGCTGGCGAGCCCATGAAGTCGGCAACGAACAGGTTTGCTGGACGGTTATAGATCTCCGCCGGCGAGCCGATTTGCTGCACCACGCCGCCCTTCAGCACAACGATCTTGGTCGCCAGCGTCATGGCTTCGATCTGATCGTGGGTCACGTAGACCATGCTGGCCCCCAGGTTAAGGTGCAGCTTTTTGATCTCGCTGCGCATCTCAACTCGCAGTTTGGCGTCCAGGTTGGACAGGGGCTCATCAAACAAGAACAGTTTTGGATCGCGCACCAGAGCCCGGCCCATAGCAACTCTTTGGCGTTGACCGCCTGAGAGCTGGCTGGGACGGCGGTGCAAGAGTTGCTCGATTTGCAACTGCGAGGCCACTTGCTGCAACTTGGCCTCCTGCGTTGCGGCATCGACGCCGCGTACCTTCATGCCGAAGGTGATGTTCTTGGCTACCGTCATGGTGGGGTAAAGCGCATAGGATTGGAAGACCATGGCGATGTCCCGGTCCTTGGGGCTGACCTGGGTCATATCGCGCCCATCGATCTCAATGCTGCCGCTGGTAATGGGCTCCAGGCCCGCGATGCAGTTCAGCAAGGTGGACTTACCACAGCCCGACGGACCGACCAGGACCAGAAAGTCACCCGGCTCGATGGAGACGTTGATGTCCTTCAGGATCTCGGTTTGGCCGTAGTTCTTATAAAGCGACGTAATATCCAGAATAGGAGCCATGGTATTATCCTTTCACGGAGCCCGCAGTCAGGCCGCGGATAAAGTATTTGCCTGCAACGACATAGACCAGAAGGGTCGGCAAGGCGGCGATGATAGCCGCTGCCATATCGACGTTGTATTCCTTCACGCCCGTCGTGGAGTTAACGATGTTATTGAGCGCGACCGTTATCGGTTGGGTGCCCGCCTGGCTAAAGGAGACGCCAAACAGAAAGTCGTTCCAGATCTGGGTGAATTGCCAGATGACCGTCACAACGATGATCGGAAGGCTCAAGGGCAAGAAGATCGACCAAAAGATGCGAAAGAAACCTGCGCCATCGACTTTGGCCGCTTTGACCAGCTCGCTTGGTACGCTGACGTAGTAGTTGCGGAAGAACAGCGTGGTAAAGCCGATGCCATAGACCACGTGCACGAAGATCAAGCCGGGAATGCTGCCTGCCAAACCCATCAGGCCCAAGGTGCGTGCCATGGGCAACAGCACCACCTGAAAGGGAATGAAGCAGCCGAACAGCATGAGCGAGAAGATCAGGTTTGCGCCGCGAAACTTCCACTGAGCGATGACATAGCCGTTGATGGCCCCCAACAGGGTCGAAATCAGCACCGCCGGAATTGCAAGCTGAACCGAATTCCAGAAATATGGGCGCAGGCCCTCGCACTGAATGCCGGTGCAGGCGCTGGACCAGGCGGTCCGCCAGGCCTCAAAGGTCACTTCGCGCGGCAGGGCCACTAGGCTGCCGGTGCGGATCTCCTCCAGGCTTTTCAGCGAGGTGGTCACCATCACGAACAAGGGCATGAGGTAGAAGAGGGCGAAGATCACCAAAACGCTGAGCAGGATCAGGCGCAAGATTGCTCTGCGCCATTTGCCCGCGCTACCGGCGTTGAAGGTGGATGCGGGCGCAAAATTAGTCATGTTTTGCCCTCAGCTCGGAATACAGATAGGGGACGACAATGGTGAAAACCACCGCCATCATGATCATGGCTGAGCTGGCCGCCTGACCGATGTCACCGCGCGAAAAGGCCATGGTGTACATGTAGGTCGCGGGCAAGTCGGTCGCATAGCCAGGACCGCCGCCGGTCAGAGCAATCACCAGGTCAAAGCTCTTGATGGCCAGGTGCGCCAGCACGATGAAAGCGCTGAGGAAAATCGGAGCCATCGAGGGGATGATGATGGCCGAATAGATGCGCCAGGTCGGGATGCCGTCCACTTGCGCGGCCTTGATGATCTCGCCGTCAACGCTGCGAAGGCCCGCCAAAAACAGGGCCATAACGAAGCCGGAGGCCTGCCAGACGCCGGCAATAACCACGGCGTAGATGGCCATCTTGGGGTCAATGACCCAATCGAAACTGAAGCTCTCAAAGCCCCAACCGCGAACCAGAGCTTCGATGCCAAGGCCGGGGTTCATGATCCATTTCCAGGCCGTACCAGTCACGATCATCGACAGGGCCATGGGGTAGAGGTAGATGGTGCGCAGCACGCCTTCGGTGCGGATCTTTTGATCCAGCAAGATCGCGATCAGCAAGCCCAGGATCATCGCGATTACGATAAACAAAAACCCGAAGATAAACAGGTTGTTAAGGGCGGTTTCCCAACGCGGGGAGGCGAACAGACGCTTGTATTGGATGAAGCCAGCGATGTCGTACTTGGGCAGCAGACGCGAGCGAGTGAAGGAGACCCAAGCCGTCCATCCGATGAAGCCGTACACAAAGAGCAAGACAGCGGCAAAGGAAGGGGCAAGGACGATCTTGGGGATGTGGCGTTGAAACCAATCAACCATGACTTCGACCTTTCAAAAGACGACCCTGCAGCCAGTGAGGCTCGCTGCAGGGTCTGTCGGCTTACATGGAGTTTGCGACGGCCTGAGCCAGCATCTTAACAGCGTCTTCAGACGACATGTCAGAGTTGAAGTGGGCAGTCACAACGTCAGTGATGGCACCAGACTGAGCGCCACGCAGGGCCATGCCGTGGGCATAGCTGGGCAGCAGCGAACCATTGGCAGAGCTGTCAGCCATGTCCTGTGCAGACAGGTGCGCACAGCTGTCGAACTCGTCCAGAGCCACGTCGGTGCGGGCAGGGATTGAGCCCTTGTTCAGGTTGAAGACCTTCTGGAAGTTCTTGCCAACAATCAGCTTAGCCAACAGTTGCTGGCCTGCTTCTTTGTCAGCGCCGCCAACATCGAACATTGCAAAGCTGTCTACGTTGTAGAGGAAGCCGTCGCCCGGAGTTGAGGCGCACAAGAAGTCCTGACCTGGTACCTTGCCAGCCGCCAGGAACTCGCCTTTGGCCCAGTCACCCATGATTTGGAAGGCTGCTTCGCCGTTCATGACCATCGCGGTTGCCAGGTTCCAGTCACGACCAGAGAAGTTGTCGTCAACGTAGCCACGCAGGGTACGCATCTGATCAAAGACCTTAACCATGGCGTCAGAGGTCAGCGTGTCAGCGTCCAGCTCAACGAAGGCCTTGTGGAAGCCTTCAGCGCCCAGGATGCCCAGAGCAGCAGCTTCAAAGACAGTTGCGTCTTGCCAAGCCTGGCCACCATGCGCCAGTGGGATAATGCCCGCTGCCTTCAGCTTTTCAGCTGCAGCGTTGAACTCGTCCCAAGTGGTGGGCATGTCGATGCCGTTGGCTTTCAGAACGTCGGCGTTGGCCCAAATCCAGTCCACGCGGTGAACGTTCACAGGTGCAGCACACCAGGTGCCGTCGCACTTCATGTGGCCAGCGATCGACGCCGGCAGTACGTCTGCCCAGCCTTCAGCTTCGGCCACAGCAGAGATGTCAGCCAAAACGCCTTCTTCGTACCACTCTTGAATGGCCGGGCCCTTGAGCTGAACGGCTGCCGGGGCATTGCCAGACAGAACACGGGCACGCAGCGCGGTCATGGCAGCATCGCCGCCGCCGCCTGCTACGGGCATATCAGTCCAGGTGCCGCCGTTAGCGGAAAATTCTTGCTGCAAAACTGCAACGGACTTGGCTTCGCCACCAGACGTCCACCAGTGCAGGACTTCTGCCTTAGGCTCAGCCCAAGCCGAGCTGGCTGCGGTCAGCGCCACAGCAGAGAGAGTCGCAAGTGCGGTAAATCGGATCATATCATTCCTCCCAGAAATGTCGGGGCCGGGTGTGGCCGCCGCTGGGCACACGCTGGCTGAATTCGGGCAAATCGCAACAGGAGATCCCATCACATTATCCAAAAAAGATAAGAAAGTGGCTTGGATTGTTACAGTCTGTTACGCAAGCCTAGATTTTGTTGCACATTGTTACAAACATTCGCGGTTGGCCGCCCAGGTTCGGGCGATTTGAGGAGGAGAGGCCACATGACGATCCCGCGCCTGTTGGTGGTGGACGACGACAATGAGACTCGCGAGATGATGAGCGAGTTCTTGCGCCAGCACGGCTATATCGCACTGCCCGCCAAGAGTGAGAGCGAAATCCGCCAGCACTTGAGCGCCGGGCGTATCGATCTGATTTTGCTGGATGTTATGCTGGGCGACGAGAACGGAGTCGAGATTTGCGCTCGACTGCGCAGGGATCAGGACGTACCGATCATATTGGTCTCTGCTTTGTCGGCCGATCATCACCGCATGGCCGGATATCAGGTGGGAGCCGATGACTATGTGGCCAAACCTTTTAACCCGCAACTGCTTCTGGCTCGGGTGCGGGCAGTGTTGCAGCGCGCTCAACGCAGCTCTTCGCTGGTCTATCGCAGGCGCACTGCTAGTTACAGCTTTGCGGGCTGGCATTATGACGGCAAGCGTGATGAGCTGCGCTCGCCCGAAGGCTTCCAGGTCAATCTGTCCAAACGCGAATCGGCGCTGTTGAGGGTTTTCTTGGCCAATGCCCACATTCCCCTAACCCGCGACGAGATCGCAGCCGCGCTGGATGTGACCGGCGACGGTGAAGGTGGCGCAGAAGGCTCCGGGCGGGCGATCGACGTGCTGGTCGGCCGCCTTCGCACCAAGATCGAGGCGCAGCCCAAAGACCCGCGCTTGCTGCGCACTCAGCGCGGCCTTGGTTATGTGTTCGCGGTTGACGTGACCGAGGAGGAGGGCGCGTGAGCTTGCGTCTGCGCTCGTTGGGCTTGGTCATGATGAGCCTGGCGGTCGGCCTCAGCTTAAGCGCGGCCTGGATGTGGTTTTCTTCCAATGCGGCCTGGCAGAGCCACTTGACCAAGAACTTCGTTGCGGGCGTATCGCTCTATGAGTTCTTGCGCAGTGGCAGCGCTTTGGTCGATGGGCTCGGCGCCCAGCCACTAAACCCCGAACAGGCTGATCTGGCAGAGCACGGCGCTTTCACCCGTCTGCAGGGCAACCCGGTTCCGGCCTATGTCACGCATGTCGCGCTTGCGCAGGGCGGACCAGACCCGACTCTGAGCACCAGCTTGAATTTGGCGATCATATCGGACCGGCTGCGCTACTCCTTGGCCGAGTTGGACGCCAGCGGCGGTGGATCGGGCGCGGCAAAGGTGGGGCAAGTCACCCGCCTAATCGCCACCTATTGCAGTCAGGCCAAGGTGATCGCCCGCTTTGGCGACGGCGCCTGGTGGCAGATTGATGGAACGCAGCTTTGGGGCTGTAAGGCCGGGCCGGCCGATTTGCGGCTGTGGGCGGTCTTGCTGGGCGCGCTCTGCCTGGCCGTGTGTTCAACCTTGATCGTCGAGACTTCCTCGCACTTTGACACCTTCGCGCGGGCTTTGCGCAACCGCCGACGCCTGGGTGGGCCGGACAGTTACTCGACCAGCGGCCCGCAAGAGCTGCGCGAGATCGTTGAAGCGGTGAATTCCTATCTGGAAGCCGAGCGCGACCAACTGCACAAGCGTGCGATTGTCTTATCTGGTGTCAGCCACGACCTGGGCACGCCCGCGACCCGCCTGCGCTTGCGCACGGCGCTGATTGGCGACACCGAGCTGCGGGAAAAGCTGGAGCACGATATCGACCGCATGACCGGCATGATCGACAGCGTGTTGACCTATACCAGGGCCGAACTCAACGCAGAGGAACCGCGTCAAATCTCCTTGACCGCGCTGGTGGAATCCCTGGTGGCGGACTACCAGGACATGGGAAAGCCGGTGGATTTGACGACCACGGGCGGCGCTTGGGTGGAGGCGGGGCGGTCGGTCTTCGCAGCTCAGGCGGGTCACGCGACCATGCCGGATCGCCAGCGCATTCTGGTGGTGGCGCGGCCCATATCGTTACAACGCGCCATCTCGAACCTAATCGACAATGCGCTGAAATATGGCCGCCGGGCCAGAGTTGAAATCCGCGCGACTGCGGATCGGGCGGTGATCAGGGTCCAAGACGAAGGCTCGGGCATGTCGGTTGAAGACATCGAGGCGGTGATCGCGCCCTTCAAGCGGGGCGACAACACCACGGCGGTCGATGGCTTTGGGCTGGGGCTGACCATTGTGGCGGCTGTCGCCGAGCAACACGGCGGGCAGCTCAGCTTTGAAGCCAGTAAGCCCGGACTGGTGGCCTGCCTGGAAATCAGCAGGCAGTAGCCACTTGCTTAGCGGAACAGGCGGTCGCCCAAACTGGTCTTGTCGCTATAAAGGCCAGCCACCTGCTCGGCATAGCCGTTGTAGGGCAGGGTTGGGCGCCGCTCGCCCGTGCCGATGTCTTGCTCGCTGGCTTGCGACCAGCGTGGATGCGGGATCTCAGGGTTGACGTTGGCCCAAAAGCCGTACTCGCGCCGATTGAGCTGCTCCCAAAAGCTGACGGGCTGCTTGTCGGTGAAGGTGATGCGCACCAATCCCTTGGCGGACTTGAAACCGTATTTCCAGGGCAGGGCCAGGCGCAGAGGCGCGCCCATCTGTTTGGGCAGCGGTTGGCCATAAACCCCGGTTGCCATGAAGGCCAGGTCGTTGCTGGCTTCGGCGACCGTTAGCCCCTCGATGTAGGGCCAAGGGTAGCGGGTCTCGCGCTGGCCGATGGCCACTTCTGGATTGTTAAAGGTTTCAAAGCGCAAATACTTGGCGCTAGACAAGGGGGCCGCGCGCTTGACCAGCGCTGCTAAAGGGAAGCCCGACCAAGGCACCGTCATCGCCCAGGTTTCAACGCAGCGATGGCGATAAATGCGCTCCTCCAGCGGCATGGCGGCCAGCAGGTCGTCGATTTCAAAGGTCAAAGGCTTTTCGACCATGCCGTCGATTTCCAGCCGCCAAGGCCTCAACGGCAGCGCTTGGGCTTGCTTCCAGATCGACTTGGAGGTGCCGAATCCTGAGAAGAATTCATAGTAGTTGTTATAGACCGCCGTGATGCGCGAGGGCGTCACCGGGTAGGTTTGCCCCGCCACGTCTGCGCTCGCATAGGCTGGATTAACCCGAACGGGATAAAGATGAGCGGAAGGATCGGCCTGCCCCTCTTTTGCCTTGACTGGCGAAGCAGCCAACAAGCCCCCGCCGGCTAGGCCTGCGCCGAGCCCGGTTAGAGCACCCAAAGCCCGCCGGCGATTGAGAACAATTTTCGCATCGGTGACTTGAGCTTCTGGGATCAACCCTTTGAATCTTAGTCGTTTCATGTCCGCTCCCCCCGTCATTTAACAACCTACGTGCGAAAGACCTTGGCGGCATACCATGGTAAGGTCAACTCACGCTTTAGGGACGAGACATCACAAGCTGTGGATAGCTGGTGAAAATTTTCCCATTTTTGTACTTTTGAGGGGTTGCGAATCACCACGCTCTTGCCCAGAACCTTATGGTCTCAGAAAAATAACGAACAGCAGACGTGTTTAGGGATCTCTATGTCAATCAACAGCTTGCGCCTAATGACCCTCGTCGGGGCAGCCATCCTATTCGCGCTTTTATCGAATTCATTCGCCGAGGCTGCGATCTTGCTGGGCTAAGGCCAAGCGCAAGAGTCATCGTGGGCCAATTCCCCTCAAGTCTTGGTTCAAATCCCCACACCTTGGGGCCTAGGCGCCCATACATAAGCCTAGGCAGTTTTCGCATTTAGACCCGTGTGCATACGCTGGCGCTAGGCTTGATCTAAAGGCTCAGCAAGCAGTTCGCCCGCGAAATCCGGTAGGCCCGGTTGCCGCCGCCGCTTGAGCCGCTCGGCGGCGATGATGGCTTGAACCGCGCTGACGGTCTCATCCAGATCCCTATTAATCAAGACATACTCATAGTCTTGCCAGTGGCTGATCTCACCATGCGCGCCTTGCATGCGCCGATTGACGGTCTCGGCGTTGTCTTGATTGCGCGCGCGCAGGCGAACCCGCAGATCGTCAATCGATGGCGGCAGCAAGAAAATTGACACCACATCATCAGGCGCAGCGGCGCGCAGTTGTTCGGCGCCCTGCCAGTCCACGTCGAAGATCACGTCCTTGCCGTCTGCCAGGGCCTCCATAACGGGTGCTTTGGGAGTGCCATAAAGGTTCCCAAAGACCTCGGCGTGCTCGAAAAAGGCCTGGTCTTGGATCCGCTGCTCGAAATCCGCGCGTTCGATGAAGAAGTAGTCCCGGCCATCGACCTCACCGGGGCGCATGGGCCGGGTGGTTGCGGAGACTGAGGAGACAATCAGCGCGTCGGCCGACAAAATTCGCCTTGCGGTCGAGGACTTGCCGGCTCCGGACGGCGAGGACAGAATGACCATCAGGCCCCGGCGCGGGGCGTAACGCTTGGCATCTGCGAGCAGCAGGGAGAGGGTGAGCATGGCCTTACTCCAGGTTGGCGCATTGTTCGCGAAGTTGATCGACCGACGACTTGAGGCCAAGGCCCAAGTTGGTCATCGCTATGCTGGTTGATTTTGAGCACAGCGTGTTGCTTTCCCGCACGAATTCTTGGCACAGGTGGTCGAGCGCGCGCCCCTTGGGGCCAGCGCTGGTCAGCAGCTTGCGGGCAGAGATGATGTGCGAGTCCAGGCGTTGCAACTCCTCAGCGACATCACCTTTGACCGCCAACAGCGCCGCTTCTTGGGCCAGGCGCTGGGGCTCCAGGCGCTTGTCGCTGCCGAAAAGGTCTTGAATCTGCGCTTCGATCTTGGTGGCGAAGGCCGATGCATCGGTCTTGGCCTGGTCCTTGGCCGCCTGCAAGCTGGCCTCGATATCCGACAAGATACCGACAAGGGTCTCAGCCAGCAGGGCGCCTTCAGCGCGGCGCGAGGCCAAGAAGTCGTCGATGCAGCGATCCAGCGAAGCTAGGAACAGCGGCACCAGCGCGGCTTCACCCTCCTCGTTGTGCTGGGTTTGAGGACGCAGCACGCCCGGCAACGCCAAAAGCTCAACCAGGGTCGGGGCGGGGTCCTGATCGGCGCACAGAGCCTTGAGCCGTGCGAGCCAGTCTTCATCCAGCGAAAAGCTGCTCAGCGCCGGGCTTTCGACCCGCAGACCCAGGTTGACCGTGCCGCGCTTGATCTTGGCGGCCAGGCGCTTGCGGCACTCGGGCTCCAAGCGGTCGGTCCAAGGGCCCATGCGGCACTTGAGTTCAAAGCCTTTGGCGTTGACAGAGCGCAACTCCCACGCCCAACTGGTGCCCTCGTGTGACCCCGCATTGCGGGCAAATCCGGTCATGGAAAGGGGAGCGCTGGTCATGGGAGCTTCCTGCAGTTGGGCTGTGGAGAGGGTTTAATGGGCCAAGGGCCGCAATACAAGTGGCGCAGTGTCGTCATAACCGGAGCCTCGTCAGGGCTTGGCCGTGCATTAGCGATGGAACTGGCTGCGCCTGGCCGCCACTTGGCCATCACCGGACGCAATGACGCACGCTTAGGCGCGGTGCGCGCGGATTTGGAGCAACGCGGGGCTGAGGTGTCGGCGGCGGTGCTGGATGCGCGCGATCGTGCGGCCATGGCGACTTGGTTGACACGCCAAGATGCGGCCACACCGGTTGACCTGGTGATCGCCAATGCAGGCGTCTCATCGGCCACCTTGAGCGCGGACGATCAGCCCGCCAACGACCTCCAAGCACTGAGCCATATCTTCGATATCAACGTCACAGGTGTGCTGAATACCATTCAGCCGTTGATTGCGCCCATGCAGGCGCGCGGCACCGGGCAAATCGTGCTGATGGGCTCGCTGGCAGGCTTTCGCGGCATGCCTTATGCGCCGGGCTATTCGGCGGGCAAAGTTGCGGTGCATGCGCTGGCTGAGGCGCTGCGCGGACGCTTGGCCCCCGATGGGGTGGGCGTGAGCCTGATTGCGCCTGGCTTTATTCGCTCGCGCATAACCGATGCCAATGATTTTTGGATGCCGCTCTATATGGAGGCCGCACCGGCTGCGCGCATCATGCTGCAAGGCGCGGCACGCAACGCACGGCTGATCAGCTTCCCTTGGCCCATGAGCCTCGCCAGCCGCCTCATGCCGTTGCTGCCGGGCGGCCTATATCAAGCGTTGATGCGGCTCAATCCGGCGGAGAAATAGCCGCGCTGTCCTCGGGCTTGAGCGCACGCTGCATGATGACCGAGTCCAGCCAGCGGCCGAACTTGAAGCCGACGCGTCGCAGGATCCCAACGTGCTCGAAGCCATGGCGGCGGTGCAGAGCGATCGAGCCCGCATTACCACTGTCGCCGATCACGGCAATCATCTGATGCCAGGGCCCGGCCTCGCAGCGCGCCAGTAGCTCGGCTAACAGCGCTGAGCCAACCCCTTGGCCTTGGGCGGTGGGCCGCACATAGACCGAATTTTCGATGGTAAATTCGTAGGACTTGCGGGGGCGATAGCTTGAGGCATAGGCGTAGCCGAGCACGGTATCTTTGGGGTCCAGCGCGACCAGATAGGGCAAACCTGCCTCGCGTGCAGACCGGGAGCGCTCAATCAGGTCGTCGGCGCTGGGCGGGGTCTGCTCGAAACTGGCGGTGCCTTCCAAAACCGCCTGGGCATAGATGGCTTGGATCTGGTCGAAGTGTCGGGGCTCGGCGTCCCTTATGCGGATGGTCATGGCGGCTCCTTAACCGACAACGGACATGCTGCTTTGGGCGTTGATGGCCCGAAGACGCGAATAAAAGCCCAGATTTGCTTGCTGGCCAATGCGCTCTAGCGGCAGGTGCAGGGGCGCGGTGTCGTGGTCTTGGCCCGCCTCGCAGCCCTGGATCAGCGCTGCCATGATCCGCCCGGCCAAGGGTGCGTTCTTGAACTGGTTGCCGCTGGTGCCGCAGGCCATATAGAAACCCGGCAGGCTGGAGCGGTCATAGATCGGGATCCAGTCGTCGGCTACGTCATAGAGCGCCACCACCCCGCGCATGCGGCTGGGAATGCCCAGCTGAGGCAGGCGTTGGGCCAGCCGCCAAGCCTGGGTCTGCCATTGCTGGCTGAAGTTGTCGTCCCAATCGTCGGGATCATCGACCCAGATCATGGGATCAACGCTGAAATCTTGGCTGCCGATCAAGATATCCTCAGCGCCGTGACTGCGAAAATAAACTCCGACATCGCTGTCGGAAAAAATGACGCCCGGCTGGCGGCCTGCAAGAGCGGCAGGCGCGGGCAGGACGGTCTTTTCTTGCTTTAGGGCACGGGTTTTGATCGCCATTTCCTGCGCGACTCCCGCCAAGGCATTGATCTTGCTGGAGTGCGGGCCAGTGATGTTGACCACCACCGGCGCACCGATGCGTCTGCCGTCGGCCAGCCGAACGCCAGCGACACGCCCTTGCGCTGTCTCAATGGCTGCCACTTCCGCAGTGAAGACAAAGCGCGCACCAGCCCGTTTGGCCGCTTCGGCCATGTTGAGGCAGGCCAGTTGCGGGTCCGAGACGTAGCCTGCGGTCTCAAAGAAGATCGCTTCCTCAATGCTGCCGCCGTTCGGCTCGGCAAAGGCTGGGTCGTCGGGCGCGCGGACTGGGAAAAATCTGGAGAGGTCGGGCGCGCCCAGATAGGCGTGGATCTGCGCGTGGCCCCAGCGCTGGTAGGCGATGCCCAGTTGGTCGCAATAGGCGAGCTGGGGGGCTAGAAAGTCGTTGGAGCTCGTGGCTGGAACCAAGCAGCCAGTGTGGTGGAAGGCGGCCAGCTCCTCGTCGAGGGGCGCGGCCAGGAAATCGCGCCATTCCAGCCAATGATGATAGGATTCATAGGCCAGCGCGGTGCCGTCAAAAGTGGAATAGTGCACGCGAATGGCGCCGGTAGAGGCTGAGGTAGAGCCCAAACCCGGCGCGGCGTTGCGCTCGATATTCAGCGTCTTTAGACCCGCTTGCGACAAGGCCAGAGCGGTCGAGCAGCCGATGATGCCCGCCCCTATGATAATAACATCAGGGGCCGGTTCAGTGCTGAGAGCAGGCGCGGCAAGGTCGGTCATCGGAGGCTCGCGAGGTCATGAGAGGCTAGCTGACAGCGTCAGCGCCGCCAGCATCTTCGCAGGTCTGCATATAGTCAAGCGCTTGACCCAAAGCGGCCTGGTCCAATGGCGGCGCTTGGAACTTTTCCAGCGTGTCTTTCCAGATCCCTTGTGCGCGCTGTGTGGCTTGCACGGCGCCCGTTTCCTGCCACTGGCCGAAGTTGGCCCAGTCGGAGACCAGCGGCTCATAAAACTGGTTGGCGTAACGTTGCATGGTGTGGTCAGCGGCGAAAAAGTGCCCGCCCGGCTGGACCTCGGCGATAGCATCAAAACCCAGCTCGTCCGCGTCAAAGGCTACGGGCTGGGCCAGCTCGGCCAGGGTCTGAAGCAGCTCTAAATCGGTGATCAGCTTTTCATACGACAGGGTTAGCCCGCCCTCCAGCCAGCCTGCGGCGTGGTAGACCAAGTTGGCCCCGGCTAGCACCGAACCCCAGACCGACATCTGGGTCTCATAATCTGCTTGCACATCGGGCCAGGCCGCCGCCGTGCCGCCGCCCGAGCGCCAGGGCAGGCCAGTCAGCCGCGCCAGTTGGCCCGCACCGAAGTTGGTTTTGATGTGTTCGGGTGTGCCAAAGACGGGCGCGCCAGACTTCATATCGACATTGGAGCTGAAGGCCCCATAGATCACCGGCGCACCGGGACGCACGATCTGGGTCAGTGCGATGCCCGCCAGAGCCTCGGCATGCGACAACAGCAAAGCACCTGGAACCGTGATGGGCGCCATGGCACCAGCCAGGCAGAAGGGGGTCATGATGCTGACCTGGTTATAGCGCGCGAAGTCGATCAGGCCTTGAGTCATAGGAATGTCGAGCTGTCGCGGCGAGTTGGAGTTGATCACAGTCGTGGCCCAAACCCCGCTTTCAAAGGCCTCTTGGCTGAGGCCACGGGCCAGCCGGATGGCCTCGAAGCCTTGCTCGACCTGGGCACGGCCGCGGGCAAAGATAAAGGGCGGCTTGTCGCTGAGCTGGAGTTGGGCGCGCAGCGTCGCATAGTGGCGAAGCTTGAGCGGCACGTCTTGCGGCTCAACGATCGGCACGTTGAGGCCCAGAACGTCAAAGCTTTGGGTCAGCTTGGTCAGCTCGATAAAGTCGCGCAAATTGCCGGGCCGGCGGCCGCGCTCTAGGTCGCTGGCGTTGGGACAGCCCGCACCAGGGCCAAATACCAACGACCGGTGACCGAAGGGTAGATCGCGGCCCGCACCATGCGCCCCGCGTAGTGTAAAGGACTTGGGTGCAGAAGCCAGGGCGGCCTCGACGATCTCGCGGCCGATGAAGACCATCTGGCTGTCTTCATCCACGCGCGCACCTGCGGCTCTAAACAGGGCGCGACCTTCGGGCAGCAGCACGCGAATGCCCAGCTCTTCCAGGGCCCGCAGGGCCTCTTGGTGGATAGTCTGGATGTGATCGTCTGAAAAGGCGCGACTGAGCGCCAGGGTGTTTTCGATCTGGCGATAGTTGCAGCGGTGAACGGGCCTGGCCGTGCTCGCGTTCGAGCTCGCGCGGCGACGGCGGCGGCCAGGCGCTGTGCGTTGCGTGTTGGTCTGGCTGTTGTGCTCGCCCATGTCGTCCGCCTGTCGTGGTTTTGCTTTGCAGCATTGCAGCCTAGCTCGGCAGGTATCGCTCGCCCTTGCGCGACCTTTAGGCAGCAGTTTCTTGCACGAAATTTTGCCTGTGCCCGATGCGCCGCGCAAATTTGGCTCTAACAGCTCCACTTGGCTGGCAACGATTGAATATAAATCTCCGAAAGTTGAGAATATCCTCCCTAATCGAAAGCCAGTTCCATGAAAAAGTTCGCAATCATCACTGCAATAGCCGGAATCTTCGCTGTTACAGCAGGATCGGCGCAGGCGTTTTCAACCCAATACGATCACTATAGCTATGGTGACAACGTATATGCCATCAACAATGCGATACATGCGCAAGATAATTACGGATATCGCTATGATTATGGTCACGATTTCGGTAATTTTTATTACTATGGCGGCTATACAAGTTACCACAACCCCTACAACAACCCTTATTACGGTCATCAGCCGCACTATAAAGTGAAGTGGGCGCCCGTATCATGCCAGACCATCAAGGTTAAGCAGGGCTGCGAGTGGGTTTGGAAGAAAGTCTGCCATCGCAAGTGGTAGATATCGCGAAACGCGCTGCCTGCCTGTCACTCCCCTTAGTTTTGTCTCCCGCTCTGTCTCCCCATGAGCCCTCAGCCGAGCCCGCCCTTGCGCGCTCGGCTCTTTTTTTGCACCTTCCTTGTCCACTTCACCCCAAGCACCTAGGAAGCGCTATGATTGGAGTTGCAGGCTGCGGGCGTATGGGCCTGCCCATGCTGGAGGCCTTGGTCGCGGCGGGCTTTGATGCGCGGGGGTTGGATGTGGTGCCGCGCTCTTCGTCTCAGGCTCAGGTGCTGCTGGACGCAGAGGCCTTTGCCCGGCCGCTGACTACCCTTTACAGCGTGGTGCGCGACGTGGCGCAAAGCAACGCCCTGTTGTTCGACGCGCAAGCGGTTTTGGCCAAGGCCCCGAAGCTGGAGACGCTGATCATTTGTTCGACCCTCTCGCCGCGCTACATAGTCGAGCTGCGCCAGCGCGTGCCCCAACACATCGCCCTGATTGATGCGCCCATGTCGGGCGCGGCCATCGCGGCGCAAGAGCGTCGGTTGTCCTTCATGCTGGGGGGCACGGCGGAAGTTTTGGACCGCTTGCAGCCGCAGTTGGACGCCATGGGACGCCATTTCCATCGCATGGGGCCCTTGGGTGCGGGCATGACCGCCAAGGTCCTGAACAACATTTTAGCCGCCAGCAATACCTTGCTGACCCGCCTCGCGTTGCGCCAAGCCAAGCGCGCCGGGCTTGAGCCCGACCACTTGTTGGCCTTGATGCACACCAGCTCGGGCCAAAACTGGCTGGCCAGCGGGTTTGAGAACATCGAATTTGCCAAGCACGGCTTTGAGCCGGACAATTCCATTGCCATTTTGGCCAAGGACGTTGAGGCGGGATTGGATGCTTTGGACCCCTGCATGGAGCGCGATTGGCTGACGATCCTGCCGCACTTATTGCGCGGGTTGCCAGCCTACGAGCAGGATGACTAGAGGCCGAACATGCGGACATTTCTTGCGCTGAGTTTGCCCGATGAGACCTGCCGCGAGCTGGCGCTGATGCAAGGTGGTCTGGCGGGTGCGCGCTGGCTTGCCGCCCACAATTTGCACCTTACCTTGCTGTTTTTGGGCGACTTGGGCCACGACCAAGTGGAGGAGCTGGATTGGCACCTTCAAGGCCTGGACCTGCCTAGCTTCAACGTCACCTTGGCCGGCCTTGGCTGTTTTGACCGCAAGGGGGTCTGCAAGGCCGTTTGGGCAGGCGTAGCACCAGAGCCGAGCTTAGAACGGCTTGGCAAAGAGCTGCGCAGACTGGCACGCAACCTAGCGATCCCGCTTGACGGCAAAGGGTTTCGCCCGCACGTCACCTTGGCCCGATTTTCCTCGCGCCCCAGCGCCGAGGTCATGGCCTGGATTGCACAGCAAGGCCCGCTGGCTTTGCCACCGTTCGCGGTCCGCGCCTTTCACCTCTATTCCTCGCGCCTTGCGCCCAGCGGCGCCGACTACAGCATCGAAGCGAGCTATCCACTGGCTGGCGAGGAACTCTTTGGCGACGCGCGCGGGTAAGAGCGTCACCCCAGCATGCTGGCCTTGATGCGCCGGCACATGTGATCCACCGCGGCCTCAATGACGGGCGAGCGCACCGGCAAGGACAAGAATCCATGAAGCATACCAGAATGGCAGCGATAGTCGGCATCCTGGCCAGCATCTTGCAGGGCCTGGCAGAAGCGCTGGCCCTCGTCGCGCAGCGGGTCGAACTCGGCGGTGGCTATGCTGGTCGGCGGCAGGCCTGCCAGGTCGGCAAGCTGGCTCGGTAAGACGCTCGGGCCGCTGGGGGGCGTCGGCCCAAGGTAGCAGTCCCAAAACCAGGCCATCGCTGCCCGGGTCAGCATGTATCCTTCAGCCAAAGCGTGGTGGCTGGGCGTAGAGCAGCTCGGGTCTAAAGCGGGATAGAACAGCGCCAGATGGCGCAGCGCGATACCTGCCTCGGCAGCCATGGCCGCGACGCTGACACAGATCGCCGCCCCCGCACTGTCGCCGCATAGCGCAATCGCGCTGGGGTCTATGCCGTAGGCGTCGGCCTGCTGGATCACCAGGCGCAGGACGCCGAACACATCCTCGACCGGTCCTGGAAAGCGCGTCTCAGGGGCCAAGCGGTAGTCCAGGCTGATGACCGCAAAGCCCGTGTCCGCCGCCAGACGTCGGCACAGCCCGTCGTGGGTGTCCAGGTCGCCCCAGACAAAACCGCCGCCGTGGCAAAACAGGATAAGCGGCAGGCTCTTGGCATCGCTAGGTCGGTAGTGGCGCGCTGCGATGCTGCGCCGGTCCAGGGCAAAGGCCAAGTCTTCCCGAAATGGCAGCGTCGGTGCCTCCAGTTGCGCCATGGCCCCATTTGCCACCGCGCGCACCTTGCCGAGCGGTACGTGCGGCGGGGGCGGCTGCACCGCGTTTCGCGGATCTGCTAAAAAGGCGGAAAAACAAGGATCAACAGGCATGGACAAAGTCTCATCTAGCTAGTACAGATTGTTACTGATAAGTAAGATGAATGTGCCATCCCTGGCAAGAGCGTATCTGCATCAAGGCTGCGGTTCTGTTACCAGACCGCTGCCGATCGGGCTGCGCCTTGCGGGACGCGCAACAACAGACACCGAAAAGAGCAGGATGATATGGCGCGCACGGCGAACTCAAACCTACGCGAAGAAGTGGCGGCATTAAAGCGTCAACGGACCTTGGATGCAGCGACCGATCTTTTCTATGAAAAGGGCTATACCAACACCACTTTGGACGATGTCGCGGCGCGTCTGGGCGTCACCAAGCCCTTTGTTTACACCAATTTTGGCTCGAAATCGGATCTGCTGGCTGAGATCTGCCGAATCGGTGTGCGCAGCGCCCTGGCTGAAGTTAACAGCGCCTTGGCGCAGGGCGAACCGACCGCGGAGACACTGCGCAGCTTTGTGCCGCGCTATGTCGAGTCGGTTCTGAAAAGCCAAAAGAATATCGCGGTCAATATTCGCGAGGAAAAGAATCTGCTGCCCGAGCACGCTCAAGAGCTGTCGGACCTTCGCCAAACCTTCATGGCACAGATTGAAGCGCTGTTGGTCAAGGCCTGTGCGGCGGCGGATCACCCCTTGCCGGACCCCCGCGTTGCCGCTTTTGCGATCGTTGGTGCCATCAGTTGGTCGACGTTTTGGTACAATCCCGGTGGCCGTCTCAGCGCGCAAGAGCTGTCCGCACGCATGACTGACACCATTTTGAACCTGGTTGGTGGTCTGTGACCCAGGCCCAGTTAACACCCTGATATAAAAGCTGTTTTTAGCGTCTGGCAAATTCGGACTGCGCCTGGCTACGTCCAGGGTATGAGCGAGTTCGCCACGCTGATGGACCAGCAGCTCCGGCAGTGCGGCCCCAGATTTAGGGCGTCGGCGAGCCACGCGCCCTTGCTGCGTTGCCCACAGACGCATTTGGTCAAAAAAAATCACCAACAGCAGAATCAGCAAAAAAATATCTTGAAATATACTGATCAGTATGATTTGGTAACAATCAGTAAAACGAAGTTCTAATGGGCACATCTAGAGCAGGCCGCGCCGAGCGCCACCTCGGCGCGACACGGCCTAACGTATTGAATTGACCGCAAACCCCAATCGCGACGACCCAAGATCGCGCCGGTTTGCATGTGAGGAAAGGAACAGGGGATGGCGTTTGTTGAGACCCTGATTGTTGGTGCCGGCCTGGCCGGTCTGCGCTCGCTCTATGCGCTGCGCGAACAAGGCGTGTCGGCGACGGTGCTGGAAGCTTCGGATGAAATTGGCGGTGTTTGGAACCACAACCGCTACCCCGGCGCGCGCTGTGACGTGGAGAGCTTCGACTATTCGTTCAGCTTCTCCTCAGAGCTGGAACAGGAATGGCGCTGGAGCGAGCGCTATCCCACTCAGCCCGAGATTTTGCGCTACATCAACCATGTCGCAGACCGCTTTGATTTGCGCCGCCATGTTGAGCTGAATGCGCGTGTAGAAGAAGCTGCCTACGACGAACAACAAGCGCTCTGGTCTGTTGTGACCAGCGACGGCCGCCGCTGGACCGCCAAGGTTCTCATGCTCTGCTTGGGTCAGTTATCGGCGCCCAAAACCCCCGCCTATCCTGGTCAAGACAGCTTCGCGGGCCAGATTATCGTGAGCGCCACTTGGCCGCGTGAGGCCATAGACTTTAGCGGCAAGCGCGTTGGCATCATCGGCACCGGCTCTTCGGGCATGCAGATGACCCCTGTGATCGCCGAAACCGCTGAGCATTTGACGGTTTTCCAGCGCACCGCCAACTACAGCTTGCCCGCCGCTAACGCGCCCCTGACCGACGAGGAGGACGCGCGCGTCAAAGCCAACTACGCTGAGCGGCGTGAGCAGATCCGCAACTCCCCCAGCGGCTTGGGCTTTCGTCCAGGCAAGGTGCGCACGCTGGAGGTCAGCGCCGACGAGCGCGAGGCGGCGTTGGAGAAATCCTATCACCGGCTGGGCTTTGGCTTCGCCTTGACCTTCCCTGATATTCTGCTGGACGAAGAGGCCAACGCCGTCGCAAGCGAATTCCTGCGCCGAAAAATGGGCGAGCGCATTGCAGACCCTGCGCTGCGCGAAAAGCTGGTGCCCAATGATCACGGCTTTGGCACCCGCCGCCCGTCGGTTGATGGCGGCTATTTCGAGGCTTTCGCACGCGACAACGTCGATCTGGCGGACATCCGCGAGCATCCCATCCGTGAGTTCACTCCCGAAGGCATTCGCACCGATGTGGGCCTGCATCCGCTGGATATCGTGATTTTCGCCACCGGCTTTGACGCCATTACCGGCGCGTTGCTCAAGCCGCGCATCGTGGGGCGCGACGGTCAAACGCTGGCCGAAAAATGGGCCGATGGGCCTTTGACCCAGCTTGGTCTGGCAACCGCAGGCTTCCCGAACATGGTGATGGTGGCGGGGCCGGGCAGTCCTTCGGTGCTGTCAAATGTCATCGTGTCGATTGAAGAGCAGGCGGACTGGTATGCGGCCATGATCGCCAAGCTGAAGGCCGATGGCATCGCCGAGTTCGAAGCAACTGAGGCAGCCGAGCGGGCCTGGACCGACTACGTGCAACAACGCGCCAAAGAGACGCTCTATATGAAGACCAACAGCTTCTATAACGGCGGCGAGGTGGCGGGTAAACCACGGGTTTTCATGCCCTATTCGGGCGGTGTGCGGCACTATCGCTTGCAACTGCAACAGTGCGCAGCGGACGACTACGCGGGCTTCGAGCTGCGCAGCGCGCCCGCCGCTCAGCAGGCAACAAAGCAGGCCGAACATGCCTAGGCCAGCCGCAACAGGCCGCGCAGGCGTCGGCGTGGTCGGTGCGGGCACCATGGGGGCCGGTATCGCCTATGTCTTTGCCATGGCGGACTTCCCGGTCTTCTTGGTCGAGCCTCAGGCAGCCAGCCTGGCCCGCGCCACAGCCAACCTGGAGGAGGCCGCCGCTGCCGCTGTCTCCCGCAGCAAGATGAGCGCTGATCAAGCCAGGTCACGCTTGGCGGGCATTACGTCCGTGGCCGACGCCAAGGGCCTGCCGCTAGGCCTGGATTTGGTGGTCGAAACCGTGCCCGAACGCCTGGCGCTCAAGCAACAGGTTTTGGCGCAGGTGGCCGACCGGGCGCCTGGCCTGATCGCCAGCAACACCAGCGCTCTGTCGATTGATGCGCTGGCCGACGCGGTAAACGATCCCGCGCGCTTTTTGGGCATGCATTTTTTCAACCCGGTTTGGTCGCTGAAGTTGGTCGAGCTGGTGCGCGGTGCCAAGACCAGCGATAAGGCGATTGCAGACGCTCAAGGCTTCGTCGAGGCTATCGGCAAGGTCAGCGCGCTTGTAACGGATACGCCCGGATTTGCCACCAGCCGTCTGGACCTGGTGCAGGCTTTGGAAGCGATTCGCATGGTCGAAGATGGGGTCGCAAGCCCCGCTGACATCGACCGGGCGGTGATGACGGCCTACCGCCACCCGATTGGACCGCTGCGGCTCAGCGACATGGTGGGCTTAGACGTGCGCTTGGATATTGCGCGGCAGTTGTCGGGCAGCCTTGGGGCGCACTTCGCCCCGCCAAAGCTGCTGCAAGACATGGTTGCGCGCGGCGAGCTTGGACAAAAAAGCGGCAAAGGCTTCTATGACTGGAGCGCCGAAATCAACACCCAGAAACAGGGATAAGCGGCTGATATGGCAAGCGTTTTCAATTCATCTTTGGTCGATACCGCTGAACATCACGCCATGCTGCGCGAAAGCGTGGGCAAGGTTGCTGGCAGCTTTGGCCGCAAATACTTTCAGGACGTGACCAAGCGGAAGGCCAAGCCGGTTGAGCTGTGGGATGCGCTGGCCGAAGCGGGCTTCATTGGCGCGCATATCGATGAAGAATTCGGCGGATCTGGTGGCGGCCTGGCCGACTACAACATCATCGTCGAAGAAGTGGCCGCGCAGGGCTGCCCGATCCTGTCGCTGGTGATTGGCTCCATCTGTGCACCGATCATCCAGAGCCACGCCAGCGAAGCCATGAAAGCTGACTGGCTGCCCGGCTTGGCCAGCGGCAAGAAGCGCCTGGCCTTTGCGATTACCGAGCCCAATGCGGGATCGAACACCCACAACGTTTCGACGATCGCGCGCAAAGATGGCGACGGCTGGCTGCTGACCGGCAACAAATACTGGACCTCAGCGGTTGACGAGGTTGACGCCATCATGGTTGTGGCGCGCGGGGAAGAGCTGGACGAGCGCGGGCGCGGCCAACTCTCGCTGTTCTTGGTGCCGACCGACGCGCCGGGGATCAGTAAGACGCCGATTGAAACCGCGCTGTACGTACCCGAGACCAGCTTTATGCTGTATTTTGATAACGTGCAGGTACCGCGCGAGGCGCTGGTCGGCATCGAAGGTCAAGGCCTCAAGCACCTGTTCGCGGGCCTCAATCCAGAGCGGATTTGCGCCTCGGCCATCAACAACGGAATTGCCCGCTATGCGCTGGAAAAAGCGGCAATTCAGGCCGGGGAGCGCAGTGTATGGGGCGTGCCAATCGGCAGCCATCAGGGCGTATCCCACCCTTTGGCTGCGGCTTATGTTGGCGTGCAGCAGGCGCGCTTGATGACCGCGCGCGCAGCCGAGCTTTACGACCAGGGCTCGCCGGAATCAGGCGAGGTTTCCAATATGGCAAAGTTTGCGGCAGCCGATTCTTCGCTGGTGGCCTTGGATCAGGCGATCCAGGTGCACGGCGGCAACGGCATGGCGCTGGAATACGGCTTGGCCGACCTCTGGTTCATCGCGCGCTTACACAAGACCGCGCCGGTCAGCCGGGAAATGGTCTTGAACTACTTTGCACAGCACTCTTTGGGGCTACCAAAGAGCTACTAGAGAGCTTCGTGGTGGTGCGAGAGCATTGCTCTCTAACCACATGAAATCGCGCTTAAATTCGCCAAGGCAGGTCGGAATACCTGTGCGGATAAAGCGCTAAGACAGCGACCGAGGAGGAGGGGTCTTATGTCTGATACGTTCGCCAGCATTTTGCGCCGCCACGCGCAGGAACGCCCGGATGCGCCCGCCTTGACCTTTGCGGGGCGCACCCAAAGCTTTGCTGATCTGCACGCGGCCAGTACACGCTTGGCGAACCTGTTTGCCGCCAAGGGCATTGGGGCCGGGGATCGGGTGGCGGTCTTGTCCAAGAACCGCGCCGAATTCTTCCAAGCCATATTTGCCGCCAATATGATCGGCGCGAGCCTAGTCTGCTTAAATTGGCGTTTGTCTCAGCGCGAGATTGGCGAAATCCTGCGCGATGCGGAGGCGTCACTGTTGCTGGTTGATGAACAGGGGGCGGGCCTGTTGGAGAACGGCTTTGATCTTTGCTCCGTTCTGGCTTTTGGCGCTGACTTCGACCAGGCTTGCGCAGCGCAATCAGAACGGGATTCAGGCTATGTCGCTGGTCCGCAAGATATCGCGCTCATCCTCTACACCTCTGGCACCACGGGGCTGCCCAAAGGGGTCATGCTGACCAATCAGGGCATGTCCTACACCGCAGAGTTGGCCAAAGCCTGGGGCATGAGTGCGTCCAGTGTCAACTTGGTGGCCATGCCGTTGTTTCACATCGGCGGCTGTGGTTACGGCAGCAGCACCATGCTGGCGGGCGGTCATACAGTGTTGATGGCGGATGTGGACATCGACGTGATTATAGACCTGATCCCGCGCTATGCGGTGACCCATACCTTCATGGTGCCTGCTGTCGTGCAGGCTCTGCTGAACGCGCCCCGGGTGGATAAGGCCGACATGAGCAGCCTGGAGCTGTTGATGTATGGCGCCTCACCCATGGGCGATGTCATGCTGCGCCGCGCAATTGAAACGCTTGGCTGCAACTTTATGCACGCTTATGGCATGACCGAAAGCTCTGGCACTGTGGTGTGTCTGGGCCCCGAATGGCACCTGCCTGACGGCCCCGCGAGCCACCTGCTGAAGTCCTGCGGCAAGGCCCTGCCTTGGGTCGAGCTGAAGGTGGTGGACCCCGTGAGCGGCAAGGACCGTCCAGCGGGCGAGGTCGGCGAGCTGTGGCTGCGCAGCCCTATGCTGATGCAGGGCTATTGGCGCAATCCGGTGGCAACCGCCGAGGCCTTGGTCGATGGCGGCTGGTTCCGCTCAGGTGATGCGGCCTACCTGGATGAGCAGGGGCACGTTTTCTTGTTCGACCGCTACAAAGACATGATCATTTCCGGCGGCGAAAACATCTACCCCGCCGAGATTGAAAACGTGCTGAACGGCCACCCGGCCGTGGCCCAAGTCGGCGTGATCGGCGTTGCGCACGACCGCTGGGGCGAGACGCCCTTGGCGGTGGTGGTGCTGCGCGACGGCCAGACCGCCACCGAGGCCGAGCTGATCGCCTACACACGCGCCGACTTGGCGCATTACAAATGCCCAACGCGGGTTGTCTTTGCGGACGCTCTGCCGCGCAACGCCTCTGGCAAGCTGTTGAAGCCTGCAATGCGTCGCCTGTACGGGGAAAAGCCATGAGCACGGCCCCCTCCACAGCTCTGCCGCTGTTGCGGCGCTGGGTGGTGGATTACTTCAACGCCCATGATGCGGATGCCGCGCGCAGCTTCATTGCGCCAGACTACGCGCTGTCCATTGGTGATGTCGTCTTTGCCGGGCGCGACGAGTCTTGGCTACCCGCGGTGGACCAGCAGATGACGGCTTTCCCGGGCCTGGGCATGACGGTGCACCAAACGCTCTGCGGTGCGGACTGGGCGGCGGTCTGGTTCAGCGAGCACGGTATGAGCAACGGTTGTGCGGCGGCCTGGTCGGGCGTCGGCATCTATCGCAGCGATGGGCAGGTTTTGACCGGCTGCGTGGCGCAAGAGGACTACATGACCCGCCGTCGCCAGTTGAAATCGGGCGTTAGCGATGCGGTTGACCCGCCAGCGGTTGCGCCCTGGGACACCAAGCCAGGCACGCGCAGCCCGGAAGCAGAAGCAACGGTCTTGGCCTGGCTTGAACATGGCTGGCCCTGCGCTGAGACCGCCGTGCGCTGTGACGACGACTACATCACGGGGACGCCGTTGCGGTTCGGGGTGTCTGGGACCCAGGTTGGGGAGCTGCTGTCGTCCGGCGATCTGGTGGCCTTTAACGTGCGGCAAACGGGACGGTATCACGATGGACTCCCAGCCCCTGCGCAGGGGCCGCGCGCCGAGACGTTGGACTGCAACGGCATTGTGCGCGTTACAGGCGGTCATGTGGTCGAAGGCCGGGTGATCCGTGACCGCATGGGGCTTTGGAGCCGTTTGAGGAGCGCGGCATGAGCCAGACGCCCCAAACCCAAACCGATGCACCAAAAGTCATGCTGAGCCGCGACGGTGCTGTGCTGGTGGTGACCATCAATCGCCCTCAGCGCCGCAATGCCATCGACCGCGAGACCTCAGAGGCCTTAGCCGCGGCTCTGGATCTGTTGGACGCGGACGCGGGTCTGTCGGTGGCGATCCTGACCGGCGCGGGCGAGCATTTTTGCGCTGGTATGGACCTGAAAGCCTTTGTGGCGGGTGAGCGGGTCGAGCTGCCTGGGCGGGGTCTGGCGGGCCTCACCCAGCGCCCGCCGCGCAAGCCCCTGATTGCGGCGGTTGAAGGTTACGCTCTGGCGGGTGGGTTCGAAATTGCGCTGGCCTGCGATCTGATCGTGGCCTCGCAAAGCGCGCAGTTCGGCCTGCCCGAAGCCAAGCGCGGCTTGATTGCGGGCTCTGGTGGCCTGGTGCGCTTGCCCGAGCGCATGCCGCGCCAGATCGCCATGGAGTGCGTGCTAACCGGGCGCACGATCGACGCCAAGGAGGCCGAGCGCTGGGGCTTGTTGAACCGGCTGTGTGCGCCGGGCGAGGCGCTGGCGACCGCCAAGTCTCTGGCGCAGGACATCGCGCAAAACGCGCCCCTTTCGCTGATCGCCAGTAAAGACATCGTTGCCCATGCGGGCCGCTGGTCAGAGGCCGATCTGTGGCCGCGCCAGAACGAAATTCTTGAGAGGATCATCGCCTCTGAAGATGCGCGCGAGGGCGCTGTTGCCTTCGCGGAGAAACGAGCACCGGTCTGGAGAGGTCGGTAAAGGCCGCCAGGCTGCTCAGGACATACCCGTGTCATCCCGACACGTGGAGGAGGAAAGAACCATGAAAGTGAAACACATTCTTCGCACCACTTGTGCGGCAGCAGCGCTTGCGCTGGTCGCCGCTAGCGCTCACGCCCGTGACGTCAAAATCGTCGTTGGTGTTCCCCCTGGAAGCGGCGCGCACTACGGCGTTGACGCCTTTTCAGCGGACCTGGCCGCGCGCACCGATGGCGAACTGAAGGTTCGCGTCTACCCCGCCTCCTTGCTGAACCTGGTTCAGACCTTTGGCGGTATCAAAGATGGCGTCGTTAACGGCGGTTATCTGGTGCTGAACTACTTCCCTTCAGAGCTGCCCGAGGCCATGTTGCCGATCGAGCTGGCCATGCTGGGCAAAAACCCCTTCGCCATGGCTGGCGCGATGAGCGAATACATCCTGACCTGTGAGCCCTGCGTCGCTGAGCGCCTGGCCAACAATCAAGTGCCACTGGGCAATGCGTCAACCGGTTCCTATGCGATCATCGGCACCAAGCCCATGACCAACAAGGCCGAACTGGCTGGCAAGAAAATCCGCGCTGCGGGTGGATCTTGGACCCGCTGGGCCGCCGCTATGGGTGCGGTTGGCGTCAGCCTGCCGGGTAACGAAATCTTCGAAGCCATGTCGCAAGGCACAATCGACGGTGCCTTCAACGCACCGTCAGAGCTGAGCTCCATCCGCTTGATCGACGTTGCCAGCGATGTCACCGTCAACATGCCGGGCGGCACCGTACACGGCTTGGACGTGATGAGCGTCAACCGTGACTTCTGGAAGTCGCTCAGCACTGAGCAGCGCCGCGCCTATATGGATGCCGCCGCGTTGGGCAACGCTGCAACGACCTGGAAGTTCGCCAATGACGTGGCTGAGAACCTGAAGCTGGCCAAGGAAAAGGGCATCAATGTCCACCAAGCTTCGGCCGACATGGCGTCTTTGTCGGACGAGGCGATTGCTGCCGATTTGGCAAATATTGCTAAGATCGCCACAGAAACCCACGGCATCCAGGACGCCGAGGCCAAGATCCAGCGCTTCCGCGATTTGGTCGCCAAGTGGGAAGGCTTGCTGCCCATGGACCGTGACTGGAGCGCCGAAGCGGTGGCCGACGTCTATCGCGCTGAGATCTTCTCTAAGATCGACGCGGCGTCTTACGGCCTCTAAGCGAGGCTGGCTCAAAAAGGAGGGCCTGTGACCATGATACGAAACCGGGCAGCGCGCCTTGTCTGTCTCTTGGACCGGGCCCTGAACATCATCGCCGCCCTTGGGTTGGTGGCGATGATGCTTCACATCAGTTTGGATATTCTCTCCAGCCTGATCTTCAATGCGCCAATCGCCATCACGTCGGCGATTGTCACCAATTACTACATGATCGCGGTGGCCTTTCTGCCGATTTTGGCAGCAGAGTACCGCGGCAGCCATATCAGCGTTCGCTTGGCCACAGACCGCCTGCCAGCGCGCCTGCGGCGGCTGGTTGAGCTGCTGGTGATGGTCATGACCGCAGGGGTCTATGGGCTCTTGACCCTGCAATCCTGGCAGCAGGCCATGGAAAAGTTAGAGATTTCGGCTTTTGTGATCGAGCAAACCAGCAAGATTTATGTCTGGCCGTCCTATTTCATGCTGCCGCTGGCCTTTGGCGCCATGACCCTGTTGCTGGCGCTCAAGGTGCTGGCGCGGGTGCTCACTGGCAGCGACGCCGCGCTGGGTGAGCCAAGCCTCAACGCCGAGGCGCATCTGGCCGCGACCTTGGAGGTGGATCATGACTGACGCAGGCATCGGTTTGCTGGGCATCTTGGCGCTGTTGGTGCTGATTGCCGCCAACATGCACATCGGGATCGCCTTGATCCTGGTCTCCTATGTGGGTTTGGTCGCCTTGGTTGGCAGCCAGGCCGCTTGGGGCATGCTTGAGGTGGTGCCCTACACCTTCATTTCGAACTGGACCCTGTCGTCGGTGCCCATGTTCGTCTTTATGGGCTACATTTGCTTTAAGGCCGACTTGACCCGCGGCTTGTTCGACGCCGCCCGCCTGTGGCTGGCGCGCTTGCCCGGCGGATTGGCAATCGCCTCGATCTTTGGCTGTTCGGGCTTTGCAGCAGTTACCGGCTCCAGCGTTGCTTGTGCGGCGGCCATGGGCAAGGTCGCGGTGCCAGAGATGTTGCGCCACGGCTATAACGCGCAACTGGCCACGGGCACGGTCGCAGCCGCCGGTACGATAGGGGCTCTGATCCCGCCCAGCATTTTGTTGATTGTGTTTGGCGTGGTCGCTCAGGTCTCGATCAACGACCTGTTTTTGGGCGGGATTGGCGCAGGCATCGCAACGGCGGTGATCTATGTCGCGGTGGTCCTGTTGCGCGTGACACTGAAGCCCTCCTTGGCACCCAGCGTCACAGAGCGCGTGTCTTGGCGCGAAAAATTCATGGCGCTCAAAGGCGCGCTGCCGGTTATGTTGCTGATTGTCGGCGTGCTGGGCGGACTGTTCGGCGGCCTGTTTACAGCCACTCAAGCCGGAGCCGTGGGCGCGCTGTTGTCGATGGGCGTTGCGGCCTGCCAGCGCCGACTGACCTGGACGGCATTCAGCTCTGCGGTGGTGGATACCCTGGCGACCTGCGGCAGCCTGTTCATCGTTACCATTGGTGCCAGCATGCTGACGCGCTTTTTGACTATGTCCGGCGTCGGTTTCATGATCTCGGACGCTGTCGGCTGGCTTGGGGCCTCGCCGGTGCTGCTGTTGCTTGCAATTGCGCTGGTCTATCTGGTGCTGGGCATGTTCTTAGAGCCCATTGGGGCCATGCTGATTACCCTGCCTATCTTCCTGCCGCTGGTTGGCGCGGCTGATATCAGCATGATCTGGTTCGGGGTCTTCGTCGCCAAGCTGCTGGAGGTGGGCATGATCACACCGCCCATAGGCATGAACGTCTTCGTTCTCAGCACCACGGTGGGCCGTGCTGCACCCGCTGATGTGGTGTTCCGCGGCGTCATGTGGTTCTTCGTTGCTGACATTCTTTTGTTGGGGCTGCTGATCTGGCTCCCTGGCATCATCACTTTCATCCCGTCGCTGTTTTGATGGGTCTTGCTGAAAAGGAGCTCTTTAGATGAAAGACGCCGTTATCGTTTCCACCGCGCGCACGGGCATTGGCCGCGCGTTCAAGGGGGCCTTCAACGCCACCAAGTCGCCGACCATGATGGGCCACGCCATCAGCCATGCGGTTCAGCGCGCGGGCATCGACCCGGCCGAGATCGATGACGCTGTGATCGGCAGCGTCTTGACCTCTGGCACCGCGGGCATGAACCTGGCGCGCAACGCAGTGTTCGCAGCCGGCCTGCCGCTGTCGGTCTCTGCGCAGACGCTGGACCGTCAGTGTGCTTCGGGCCTGATGGCGGTGGCGACGGCTGCCAAGCAGATTATCGTTGACGGCATGCAGGTCGTGCTGGCGGGCGGGCAGGACAACATCAGTGCCGAGCAAGCCTCCTATTTCCAGGGCGTGATGGCTGCGGTTGATCCCAACGTGACCGCCAAAGTTGCCCATGCCTACATGCCCATGCTGAAGACCGCCGAGTTCGTGGCTGACAAGTACAAGGTCAGCCGCGAGGCCCAGGACGAATACGCGCTCAGCTCTCAACAGCGCACAGCGGCGGCGCAAGAAGCGGGCCGTTTTGATGCGGAGATCGTGCCCTTCGCGACCCAGATGGCGGTGAAGGACAAGGCGACTGGCGAGGTCACTATGCAGGATATCACGCTGGCCAAAGACGAGGGCAACCGCCCGACCACTACGCTTGAGTCACTGAACGGCCTGAACCCAGTGATCGAGGGCGGCTGCGTGACGGCGGGCAATGCCAGCCAACTGTCGGACGGTGCCAGTGCGCTGGTGCTGATGGAAGGCGGCGAGGCCTCGCGCCGGGGCCTGGAGCCGCTGGGCATCTATCGCGGCATGGCGGTGGCTGGCTGCGCGCCTGAGGAAATGGGCATCGGCCCGATTTATGCCGTGCCCAAGCTGCTCAAGCAGCACGGCTTGAAGGTGTCGGACATCGGCCTGTGGGAGCTGAACGAAGCCTTCGCCTGCCAAGCGCTGTATTGCCGGGACCACCTGGGTATTGATCCCGAGATCTACAACGTCAACGGCGGCGCGATCTCGGTCGGTCACCCCTATGGCATGACCGGCGCGCGTCTGACCGGCCACGCGCTGATCGAGGGCAAGCGTCGCGGCGCGAAGTACGTGGTGGTGACCATGTGCGTTGGCGGAGGCATGGGCGCTGCGGGCCTGTTCGAAGTCGCCTAGCGCAAACCGCGAGAAAGCTGCACCACTTTCGAGCATGGATTTGCGCTTAAAAAACAAAGAGCTAGAGCGACCGGTGCTGGCGCCATGCCAGGCCCCGACGCTCTAGCGTCCTAGGCTGGCACACAGCAGCGCAAGAACTCAACAAAATCAACCGCTTGCGGCTCAGGCTGCGGGCGGTTTTTTTGTGGTTGGTTTGCGGCCTCCCCGGAGCGGGCCCCTTGGTGCCAACAGCGCCGCCGCTTGGCCTGACCTGATCTGGCCTGGCCTGGCAGTTATTCTGGGCTGATCTATCTTGGCGGTCTTGAGGGCGAGGAGGGGGGAGGGGGCGGCGAATCGGGGCGCCACCATTAAGCTCGCAGCTTTTCCAGAAGTCGTTAATGATCGAGATCAGCATGAAAAGTGGCAAGAAAATGGGCAAAGTCTGGCCTGAAAAGCGACTAAGCAAGCGTTTTATTAGAAATTTTCACGCCCATTGGTGTAGCTTGGCCGCCAAACGAGTAGATCGTGGGGATGAGCTGCTCGAGCAAGTTGGGGTGATGCGCGGGGCGTGTCGTGATGCTGTGGATTTTCAAATGGATCGATTTCAAAGATCACAAGCAGCGCACGCGAAAGCAAAGCGCGACTGTGCCCTATGGCGTTGGCTGCGGTGGGGCCTGGTAGGCCTGTTGCTGGCGCTGCCGGGCGTTGCAGCTGCTGCCTGTTCTGGTGCTGCAGGGGACATCGGTAAGGCGGGCGAAACCTACACCCTTGGCGATGGCACAGTCGTGCCCTGTGACGGATTGTTGATTGTCACCGAAGGCATGATGCGCAAAGTCGTAGTAGCTGGCGGAGGTAGCAGAACTTTTCGTTTTGACAGTGGTGACACATACGATGGTGTCCTGGTAGGTGGCAGCGGCAGCTATGACTTTAGCCAGATCTACACCGGCCGTGTCACCGACTTGAGCTATATGCTGCAAGGTGCCAATGGATTTGACGTGGATATTGGTAACTGGGACACCAGCAACGTTACAACGCTGGAGAGAACGTTCGATCACGCCCTTGTGTTTAACAAAGATATTGGACGATGGGACACTTCGAAAGTCACCACAATGGAAGGCATGTTCAGCTATGCCGAAGTCTTTAACCAAGACATCGGCGGCTGGGATACCAGCAACGTCACGTCTCTACGATATATGTTCTATAGAGCCTACGAGTTCAACGCGGATATTGGCGGCTGGGACACCAGGAAGGTAACGGAGATGGACGGAACCTTCGTAATCGCTCTGAAATTTAACCAAGATATCAGTGGTTGGGACACCAGCGCGGTAATCGACATGGACTCGATGTTCGACACTGCCCAAGCCTTCGACCAAGACATCAGCACCTGGAACACCGCCAACGTTCAGAATATGAGGCGCATGTTTGCTGATGCCTCTAGATTCTCCCAAGACCTAAGCGGTTGGAACGTCTGCAGCGTCACCTCGTCATCAGAATTTGGTGTGCGAGCTGTTTCTCTGCCCGTCACCTCGTACCCGAAATTCGGTGCCGCACCCGACTGTGAAGGCGGGCAAAGGGTGATCGAGGTCACGGGCCCGACAGGCGCGCCTATCCCCAGCGGCGGTACTTTGGCACTGAGCCAGGTGCCAGCTTCCGGCCAGGCCAATACCCTGGTGCTGACGGTGAAGAACAGCGGCGTCGACCCGCTGGCGCTTGGCAACGTGTTTACCCGCAATCTGACCAATGTGACCCTCCAGTCGTTTGTGTTGGGCTCGACCCGCGTGCCCGGCGGCGGTTCGACCAGGTTAACCATCACCTATACCCCAAGCGCTGATGGCGCGCTGGGCTTTGACCTGGCCATCACCAACAACGATCCCAAATCGGGCTCCTACCTCATCTCGGTCGCCTGGTCAGCCGCAAAGGAGCAGGCCCAGATCTTGTCCGCTGCCTCGCAGATCATAGGCAGTTTTTTTGCCAGCAGCATGCAGTCCAACGCCAGCAATCGCTTTGCCCAGGCCCAAGGGGGTGCTGGGCGCGTGTTCCAGAACAACCTGAGCCAGTTCCAAGATCAAGCCGGCGCTGAGCACGCGCCCGGCGATGCTGTTGCTCTGAGCACGGATCAGGCAAGCGCTACCACCGATCCCAGCGAAGCTTTGGAGCTCATCGGTCAGCGCTTGGGCCTGGTGGATTCTAACGGCTGGGTCTCCGTGACTACGGACGACCTGATGATGGCGGCCACCGAACTCAGCGGCTTCCAGTCGGCTGCGCAAGTGGCCCAGCTCGATCCTAGCTTGGCAGCCTCGCTGGGTGCTTGGGATAAGGCAGGCTCGCCTTTTGATGGCCTTCTGCCGGGCGACGGCCTGGACCTCTACGCCGCTTATTCGGGCGGGGCCTACTTCAAGAAGGGCAAGGAGGCCTACGTCGGCTCCTCGCGTGACATCATGGTCGGCCTGGATGGCTTTGTGACCTCAGAATTGTTCATGGGCCTGGCCTTGGGCCGCGAGACCTCAGAGATCAAGTTTGAGGGTACGCTTGCGGGCAAGCTGGCCCAGCAGGGTTGGCGCGCCGATGCCTATTCCGCTTGGCAGGCCTTTGACGCCTTCAACCTGGAGGGCCTGGTCTCCTACGCAGGCTTTGCCAATAGGGTGTCTGCTTTTGGAGAGACTGGCACCCCTGACAGCCAGCGCTGGATCGCCTCGGGCAAGGCCAGCCTGGAGCTGGATTGGGACCGCTATAGCGTCAGCCCCTATGGTTCGATCAACTACAGCCACGAGACCTTTGATGCCTACACCACCAACCTGGGCACCGCTGTTGGGAAAGTCGGGGTCGAGCAGGGCCAGTGGAGCACGGGCCTGCGCGTCCAGGGCCATCAGCCGATAATCTATGGCCTGACAGGCTATGCTGCGGCGTCGGCCAATGGCACCTGGCTGAACCGCGATACGGTGGTCGGGGCTCTGCCGCTGGATGTGTTGGACGAGAACCAGCTTACCGCTGCTTGGCAAGCTGGGCTGACCGGCAGCCTGGCGGGCTTTGCCGAGGGCACCTGGCTGGGCGCGGTGTTGGAAAGCGCAGACGCCAGCTTGACCTACGGCCAGAGCGGGATCTTTGGTGCCAACCGCGCATCTAGCTGGTCCATCGGCCTGGCTTGGCAGTACTAATCCGCGAAACAGGCGAGGTCTGAAAACGCTCTCAAAGAAGGCAGCACCAGTTGTGCGCGCTGGTCTTCGGGAAAGCTGGCAAAGCCCTTTGCGTCAACAACGCCCGTCGTAACGCCGACGCAAAATGCGCCTGCCTTGCGGCCCATGCGGATCTCCAGCTTGGGATCATCGCCGACGATCATCATTTCTTCCGGTCTGACCCCGGTGATCTGTGCGACCTGCGCAAGGCCCTTGGTCTCCGGCTTGCCAAACACCGTCACCTCCACCCCGGTGGCGTTGGTCAGCGCCGCAGCGACAGCGCCAGAGATGCCCAGCAGCTTTTTGCCGCCAGCGCCCGCAAAAAAGGGTGCAACCGAGCCTGCAAAGGGCCGCGCACCATCCCACACCGCCTGCACCACGGTTTCAAGCTGCTCGGCGTCGAAATCCCTGGTCCAGCCCAGCAAGACCGCATCGACCTTGGGTGCGTCTTTGCTGGGAGCAATGACCTCAATTCCGACCTCGCGCATGGGGGCCTGGGTGCCTTCAGCGCCCATGACCATGACCCGCTGATAACCCATGTCCTTCAGCGCTCGTGCAGCCACAGCAGCAGGGGTCAGGATGTGTCCGGGCTCCAGAACCAGGCCCGCGTCGGCCAACAGCGGATAGTAGTGCGCGGGTGGAAAGAAGGTGCCGTTGGTATAGGCCACGGCAGGCAGCCCCCGCTCACGGCACAGCGCCAGAGCTTCGCGCGCACCGGGCAGCGCGGTGTAGCTGTGGGTCTCCTTGTCCATCAGCGCCAGCGTGCCGTCGATGTCAAAGACTAGCGCACGGATGGGGTGGGTGTGCATGCTGCGGGTCCTGTCGTTGGTGAAATCTGATTGCGATTGACTTGGCCCAGCGGTCGGGCGCAGATATCGGGTGACCAAGCTGGCGCGGTTCGGCATCTTTACGACTGATGGCACAGGCTGCAAGTCTTGATTGGTATAAATGGATGTGCGCGCTGCTCACGGCCCGGTCAGGGCTCAAAATGGCCCATCGGGGTCCAGCGCCCCCATGTGGCGACGCGCGGCCAGACCCGCAAAGCGCAGCATCAGGGCTTTGCGGCGGGCCGGGGCCAGAGGAGCGTGGTGATAGGGGCGCTCTTGAAAGGCCTCATAGGCGTCGGCCAACAGCAAGCCGACTTCCTCGGGGATGACCTCGCGCGGGAACTCGGGCGCGACGCCAAAGCCGAAATAGTCGCAAAAATCCAAGTAGTCCTGCCACTTGCTGTCGGCGCGATAGTCCGCCAGCCCTGACTTAATCTCGATGATCAGGAAGTGGCCCTTGGGGTCCATGGCCAAAAGGTCGGCGCGCCGCTTGTTGGGTAGGGGAACTTCGGGCAGCCAGACCCAGCCTTGGTGCGCTAAGAAGCGCCCCAGCCCACGCCGGATGCGCAAAGCTTCCAGGCTGAGGCCGTCGGTGCCCGCCGGTGGAAGGCGGTCCATGTCGCTGCCGCTGGTCATCTCTGCTTTGCTTTTCCTGTCAAAGACCCAAAAAAAGGCGAGGTCGCAGATGGCAACCTCGCCTTGATCTTAGCCAGCAATGGGGCGCGCGCGCAAGCGGTGCTGGCGACTGGACTTGCCCCGCTCCAAGTCCTTGGCGCTGTTGGCGTTGGACCGAACGCTAGTTGTTGAAGCGCAGCTTTTCCACCAGTTTTGAGGCGGTGCTTCGCTCAGCGGCCATGGCGCTCAGTGGCAGCTCCTCGGCCTTGAAGTCACCCCAAGACTGCAGCAGCTCTGAAGGCTCAACGCCCGGAACGACGGGGTATTCATAGTTCTCTGCCGAATAAATGGCCTGGGCCTTGTCGCTCAACAAGAAGCGCATGAAGCTCAAGGCAGCCTCGCGGTTGGGCGCATGCTTGGCCAGGGCCATGCCCGAGATATTCACGTGCGCGCCGCGATCATCTTGGTTGGGGAAGATCAGATTGACGGCCTGGGCCCAAGCGACCTGCTCGGGATTGTTGAGCATTTTGCCCATGTAATAGGTGTTGCCGATCGCCAGGCTGCACTCGCCCTCTTTGATGGCCTTGACCTGTGCGCGGTCGTTGCCTTGTGGGCGGCGTGCCAGATTGGCTTTGATGCCGGTCAACCAGGCCTCGGTCGCCTCTACGCCTTGCGAGGCAATCATGGCCGCGAACAAACCGATGTTATAGTTGTGGGTGCCCGAGCGGATGCAGATCTGGCCCTTGAACTCGGGCTTGGTTAGATCTTCATAGCGCTGGACGCTGGCGGGATCGATGCGGTCCTTGGCGGCGTAAATCACGCGCGCGCGGCGGGTCAGGCCGAACCAGTGTCCCTCGCTGTCACGATACTGAGCGGGCAGGGCAGCGTTGATGGCCTCATCGTCCAAGGCTTGGGTCAAGCCCATAGATTTTGCGTCCTGCAGGCGCCCAAAATCCGAGGTCAAGAAGACATCAACCGGCGACAGGCTGCCTTCTGCGCGCGCGCGCTCCAACAGGCCCTTGCTGGCATAAAGAAAGTTGACCTTGAGTCCAGTTTCTTCCTCGAACGCTTCGAACAGCGGCTCCATCAGGAAGGTTTGGCGATAGGAGTAGACGTTGACGCTCTGGGCCTGAGCGGCGGTGCCCAGGTCGCTGGCCAGCAGGCCGACCGCAGCCAAGCTGGCGGTGGTAAGGGCGGCAAAGCTCCGGCGACCAAAGAATTTTTGAAAGACAGGAAACATAAGGGCTCCTAAATGGGACGAATTCGGTCCTCTTACTAGCGAGGCTTGGATGAGCCTACAAGAGAAAAAATAGGACTAATTTGGTCTGCATCAAATTGTCGCCGAATATCCTGCGAAAACGAGGCATAAAAGGGCAATGAGCGCCGTGGCGGTCCAATAGACGCGAAATGCGCGGGTCAAATCTTGGCCCCTGGCGTGCCCGCAGCCGTCGCCGATCCAGGGATCTTCAATCTGATAGTCGCCGTAGTCGCGCGGGCCCGCCAGCTTTATGCCCAACGCGGCGGCCATGGCCGACTCGGGCCATCCTGCGTTGATCGAGCGGTGCTTGCCCGCATCGCGCCTGATGATGGCTAAGCTTTTGCCGAGGCGCGCCGCCAACACCAGCCGGGCAGACAGCGCGAACAGCAGCCCGGTCAGGCGGGCAGGCAGCCAGTTGGCCGCGTCGTCGATGCGCGCCGCCAGCTTACCAAAGGCCTCATAGCGCTGGGAGCGGTGGCCGATCATCGAATCCAGCGTGTTGATGGTTTTGTAGGCCAACAGCCCCGGCAGCCCGGCGAGGGCGTACCAAAACAGCGGTGCCACCGCGCCATCGGAATAATTTTCAGCCAGACTCTCGATGGCCGCGCGCGCTACGCCCGCCTCGTCCAAGCGTTGAGGATCGCGGCCCACGACATGGGCCACGCCAGCCCTGGCGGCGCTGAGATCGCCGGCTAGCAAAGCGCGCTCGACCGGCTTGATGAATCGATACAGACCGTTGAAGGCCAACAGGCTGGAGGCCAAAGCCAGCTCGATCAACCAGCCATAGGCCAGAGCGCGCGCCCACGTTTGGATCAGCCAGCCCAGCGCGGCGGCCAACAGGATCAGGACCAGCGCCAACAGCCCACCACTGATCAGCCGACCTAGGCGCCCGCCGCGATTGAGCCAGGCCTCGCCCAGCGCGATGATCTTGCCGATCACCACCACCGGGTGCCAGACGCGCGCATAGAGCCAGGCCGGGTCGCCCATGGCCAGGTCGGCCAGCAGCGCCAAAAAAACCAACCAGGCCGGGGGTAAAAAAGCCATAAGCTGCCGCTTTCGCTCTTGAGATTTTGCTCTAAGTGGTTGACACCAAGGCCACTTGGGTTGCGCCGTAAATTTGGCGCTTTGTCAATCGTTTCTCTGTTCAGGGCCTGCGGCAGGTCTGCCGACACCCTGAGCCTCGCACTTATAGAGCCCGTCGGCGCTAGCCCAGCGGGCCGCAGGAAGGTCGTTTTATGAGCAAAGTTGGAATTATGGTCTGCGGGCATGGCTCGCGTTCGGTCGATGCGGTCGCCCAGTTCAATAGCCTGGCCGAGCACATCAAAAAGAGCCACCCCGATTTGCCCGTTGAAAGCGGTTTTCTGGAGTTTGCGACGCCGGTCATTCGCGACGGCCTCAACAAGCTGAAGGATCAGGGCGTCGATCATATCCTGGCCATTCCCGGTATGTTGTTCGCTGCGGGCCACGCCAAGAACGACATTCCCTCGGTGCTGAACACCTATGCTGCCGAAAGCGGTATCAAGGTCGATTATGGTCGCGAGCTGGGCATCGACAACAAACTGATCCGCGCGGCAGGCGAGCGCATCATGGCCGCTATGGCCGCCGCAGATGCCGAGCATGGCCCCGTTGATAAGCACGATACGCTGTTGGTGGTGGTTGGCCGGGGGGCTTCAGATCCTGACGCCAACGGCAACGTGGCCAAGGTCACACGCTTGCTGTGGGAAGGGCTGGGCTTTGGGCACGCCATGACCGCCTATTCGGGCGTCACCTTCCCGCTGGTCGATCCAGGGCTAGAGATGGCGCACAAGCTGGGTTTCAAGCGGATCGTGACCTTTCCCTATTTCTTGTTCACTGGCATCTTGGTGGACCGCATTTACGACAGCATGGAGGCTGTGGCCGCGCGCCATCCTGAGACGCAGTTTGTCAAGGCGGGCTATTTGAATGATCATCCGCTGGTGATCGAGGCCTTTGGCGACCGCATTCGCGAAATTGGCGAGGGCGCCAACGTCATGAACTGCCTCAACTGTAAGTACCGCGAGCAGGTTTTGGGCTTTGAGGCTGAGGTGGGCTTGGCGCAAGAGAGCCACCACCACCACGTTGAGGGCATCGGCACGGGCGATGCCGCCGACGCGGCCAGCGACTCTGGGCATCACCATCACCACCATGGTCACGGGCATGATCACGGGCATGATCAGGGCCACAGCCACGATCACGGGCATGACCACCACCATCACCCCTATCCGCACAACGATCACCCGATGGGGCCGCGCTCTTTGCCGGGCAAGCGTGAGGGCGATGTCCTGGTGTGTCCCTGCGGGCGTTGGGCAGCGCCCGCTTGCGATTAAGGTCTGGGCGCTGGACAGCGCCCGCCTGCGATTAAGGTCTGGGCGCTGGGCGGCGCCCGCCTGCGATTAAGGTCTGGGCGCTGGGCGGCGCCCGCCTGCGATTAAGGTCTGGGCGCTGGGCAGCACCGGCCTGCGACTAAGACCTGGGCGCTGGCCAGAGCTTTGGCCCAACGACGGCAGACAAGCGGAAAGGACCCGAACCTATGATTGCCTACGTCACCGTTGGCGTTGACGACATAAGCCGCGCCAAACGCTTCTATTCGGCTTTCCTGCCAGCCCTTGGCTACGCGCTTGAAGAATATCAGGGCGATTTGAGCTACGTGCTCCCCGTGGCAGCGGGGCAAGCACCTCAGCAGCCCGATTTCTACGTCAAGGCTCCCTTCGACGGAGGCCCGGCCTCGGCGGGCAACGGGTCCATGGTCGCCTTTCAAGCGAGCAGTCAAAGCCAGGTCCGCGACCTGCACGCCGCTGCGCTGGCTGCTGGCGGCACTGACGAAGGCCAGCCCGGCTTTCGCGCGGCCTATGGCGCGCACTTTTATGTCGGCTATCTTCGCGACCCCCAAGGCAACAAAATCGCACTGTTTTCAAGCAATCCCGACGAGCCCGGCCGCGACGGATAGCGCGACCAAGACCGGGACCTGCGCCAAATCGAGCAGCGCAAAATCGAGCAGCGACAGTCTTTCCGGTGGCGGGTTGGCCATCGCCTCGCTAAAGTCGTCCCAACAAGCCAATCGCGCGCGCAGTTCAGCGCGTCCGCGCGGTTGGCTCGATCACAACAGACGAGCATCCAACGAGCCGTCTGCCCGGGCGCGGGCGGCCTGCGGAGCCTCGGCGTGCAACGAAGAAGAGACACGACCATGACGCAATGGGTCTACGCATTCGGGCCAAGCCTTTCTGAAGGCGATGCCAGCCAGCGCAATCTCTTGGGCGGTAAAGGCGCCAACTTGGCTGAGATGGCCAAGCTGGGCTTGCCTGTGCCTCCGGGCTTTACGCTCTCGACCGAGGTCTGCACCTACTTTTATGGCCACGGCAAGTCGTATCCGCCCGAGCTGGAAGCGCAAGTTGACGCCGCCCTGACCCGCCTTGAGGGCGACATGGGGGCCCGCTTTGGTGATCCTGAAAACCCCTTGCTGGTCTCGGTCCGTTCGGGCGCGCGGGCTTCCATGCCGGGCATGATGGACACGGTCTTGAACCTGGGCCTCAGCGATGTGACCGCCGACGGCCTGGCCAAGCGGTCAGGCGATGCACGCTTTGCTTACGATTCTTACCGCCGCTTCATCACCATGTACTCTGACGTGGTGCTGGGCGTGGATCACTACCTGTTCGAAGAGCAGCTTGAGAACTACAAGCTCGAAAAGGGCTATTACCTGGATACCGAACTGGAAGCCGACGACTGGAAGCACCTGGTTGATGTCTATAAACAGATCGTGCGCGACGAGCTGGACGAGGACTTCCCGCAAGATCCCAAGGCCCAGCTTTGGGGCGCGATTGGTGCGGTTTTCGGCTCATGGATGAACATGCGTGCCGACGTGTATCGCAAGCTGCACAACATCCCGGCAAGCTGGGGTACTGCAGTCAACATTCAGGCCATGGTGTTTGGCAACATGGGCGATGATTGCGCGACCGGTGTTGCCTTCACGCGCGACCCCTCTACGGGCGAGAACGTCTTTTACGGCGAGTACCTGGTCAATGCTCAGGGTGAAGACGTGGTGGCGGGCATCCGCACGCCTCAGCAAATTTCGATCGCGGGCAAGGAGCAGCAGGAAAGCGACCAACCCGCCATGGAAGAGGTCATGCCGGAGGTCTACAGCCAGCTCGACGCAATCCGCAGCAAGCTGGAGCGCCACTACGCCGACATGCAGGACATCGAGTTCACCGTTCAGGGCGGCAAGCTGTTCATGCTGCAAACCCGCAACGGAAAGCGCACCGCGCAAGCGGCGCTGAAGATCGCGGTGGAAATGGTTGATGAAGGGCTGATCTCCCCAGAACAAGCCGTCATGCGGGTCAATCCGGCCTCGCTGGACCAATTGTTGCACCCGACGCTGGACCCCAAGGCCGAGCGTAACGTGCTGACCAAAGGCTTGCCCGCCTCGCCGGGCGCGGCGTCTGGCATTTTGTGCTTCTCCTCCGACGCCGCCGTAGATCTGCACGCCCGGGGTGAGAAGATCATCTTGGCACGCATTGAAACCTCGCCTGAGGACATTCAGGGCATGCACGCCGCCGAAGGCATCTTGACTGCGCGCGGCGGTATGACCTCGCACGCCGCAGTGGTGGCGCGCGGCATGGGCCGACCCTGCGTTTCTGGCGCGGGCGATATCGAGATTCTGGGCGACACCATGCGCATTGGCCGCATCGAGGTCAAAGCAGGCGAGCGCCTGACCCTGGATGGCAGCACCGGTGAGGTCATGCTGGGCGATGTGCCCACCATCCGCCCCAACTTGTCGGGCGATTTCGCCAAGCTGATGACCTGGGCCGACCAGCAGCGCAGCATGGCGGTTCGTACCAATGCCGAGACCCCCGCAGACTGCGAGACGGCCGTTGAATTCGGCGCTGAGGGCATCGGCCTTTGCCGGACCGAGCATATGTTCTTTGACGCCGATCGCATCGGTGTTGTGCGGCAGATGATCTTGGCGGACTCGGTCGCCGAACGCCAAACTGCCTTGGACAAGTTGCTGCCCATGCAGCGCTCTGACTTTGCAGCCATTTTCACCATAATGGGCGCGCGACCGGTGACCATCCGCTTGCTCGATCCCCCGCTGCACGAGTTCTTGCCCCACCAGCAAAGCGAATTAGAAGAGGTGGCACAGCTCTCTGGCACGCCGGTTGAAATCCTGGCCTCGCGCGCCAAGAAACTGACCGAAGCCAACCCCATGCTGGGCCATCGCGGCTGCCGTTTGGGCATCACCTTCCCAGAGATCTACGCCATGCAGGCGCGGGCGATTTTCGAAGCAGCAGCAGCGGTCCAGAGCAAGAGCGGCCAAGCGGTTAAGCCCGAAATCATGATCCCGCTGGTGTCTATGGCGGGCGAATTGGAGCAGCTTAAGCGTTTGGTGGATGACACCGCAGCGGCGGTTGGAAAAGAGTCCGGGGTTGAGGTGGCCTATAGCGTTGGCACGATGATCGAGCTGCCGCGCGCCGCGCTGCAGGCGGGCAAGATTGCTGAGCATGCAGACTTTTTCTCGTTTGGTACCAACGATTTGACCCAGACGACCTACGGTTTGTCGCGCGACGATGCGGGTAATTTCCTGGGTCACTACGAAAAGCAAGGCCTGATCGAGCGCGACCCCTTCTTGAGCCTGGACCCCGACGGCGTGGGCGAGTTGGTGCAAATTGCCAGCGACCGTGGTCGTGCGACTCGCGCAGACATCAAGTTGGGCATTTGTGGTGAACACGGCGGTGATCCGGCCTCGATCGAATTCTGCCAAGGGGTGGGGCTGGACTATGTGTCTTGCTCGCCCTTCCGCGTGCCGATTGCCCGTTTGGCCGCCGCGCAAGCCGCGCTGAAAGCCAAGGGGTAAGCGCAGTCTGTGCTAAGCGCAGGCTGTGCTAAGCGCGATAGGGGCGGGGCTGCGCGCAACTGCCCTTCTTGCTTGCATCTTTTGCCGCTCCTGGCTTAAATCAGGGCCGCTCTAGCTCTTATCATTGGAACCGTCATGACCTGTGTTTTCGTTCAAATTCAATGCGCGCCGGGAACAGCATACCAAGTGGCGGACGAAATCTGCGAGCGTGAGTTTCACTCCGAGCTCTATTCGACCAGCGGCCACTATGATTTGTTGGTGAAGATCTATGTCCCGGAAAGCGAGGATGTCGGGCGCTACATCAATGATAAGCTGCTGGATATCGCGGGCGTGCAGCGCACCCTGACGACCCTGACATTTAAGGCGTTTTAGAGCGCTTCCGTAACGCTATGGCGCCGCCACAGCGTCCGCCGACGACAGGCTCGGACTAGCCGAAGCACCCCAACGATCACGATCACTGGTGCCATGACTACACCGCTAGTCAGGGCCTTTGCAAGTCCGGGCCACAGCTTCCGAGTTGAACATGCCCCAGTTTAGGCCTTGATCATAGCAAAAGCCCTAAGCGTCCGCCAAAAGCGTTGCGTAGTGTTGTTGCAAAATTTCCAAGAACACAGCGAGATCTTGCTCGAAATCGTCGTCCAGGCGCGCCAAGTGCGGGCGCAACAGGCGCGTATAGCCTTCCAGGCTTTCGCGGGCCAGGAGCAAGGCTGGCTCCATGGCTTCAAATTCCGACGCCAGTTCCGCGCGCGGACGATCTAGACTCTTCAAGCGCTCCTTGGACAGAATCTTTAAGCCCTCTTGCGCCATGGGATCGCCACCAGCAGCATCTGCGCGGCGCAGGCCATAGGCGACCGTCAGCCATTTGCGCAGCTTGTCGCTCAGTTTGTCCAAGGCGGCTACCAGCGCACTGTAGGCCAGGGCGTCGCGCCCGTCCATGCGGTCGGCGGGGTTAGCGTGGGTTTTGGCAGTGAAGCGCAAGTCGTTGGAGATGCCCGCTTGGATCGGATGAAAGCAGGTCATTTTCAACCAACTTGGCCAGAGCACTGGCAGGCAAGTGTTGCATGCCAAAAGCGACTCTATGGTATCGAGGTCGGCCTTGTTGAACAGCTTAATATCCGAATGCAAAACTCGCGCCTGGAACCGCTCCAGCTCGCTTTCTTCGCTGTTGGTCTCCAAGACTTGGCTGGATTGGGCATAGCCCATGACCGACTGCTGGTCGGCTAAGGCGGCGCTGGCGGCCTCGACCACGTGATCCTCGCGCGCCTCGGCACCGGTCAACCCATCGAGCAGGCGGGCTTGTCGCTTGGTCTCCAACGATTGCACGCAGGCCCAAAAGCAAGATTTGTAGGTGGTCAAACGGGTGTTGCTGGGGTGTTGCCACAGCTCCAGAACGGGGTCAAAACCCTGGTGGGCGCTGAAATCTTGGGGCAGGCAGGAATCCACCAGCTTGAGGGTCTCGGCCGCAGCGCCTTCCTTGAAATGCGCCGCGCGGTAGCGGTACCACAGCTTAGATAAATCGCGCACCAATCCGTTGAATCCATTGGCGTCACCTCGATCTAGCACGGTGACTTTGCTTAATAAATCGAGAATTTCGGGTGTGTGCTTGTAAGCATCACAGCCCAAGATAAATTGCGCAATCTTGGCAATTTGTTGCACTTTGTATCGGGTCAGCCGCAGCCGCTGTGCGCCGACATCCAGCATGAGGCTGCCATCCTTGTCGGCTTGGCAAGCCGGGCTGCCATCGTCTGAGAGTGCGCGCAGGGCGTGCCACAAATCGCGGCCATCGCGCAAAATGGCCATGGGTCCATCGCTGGCCAACGGCGCACCCGGCGTAACGCACAGAGCCCATTGCACCCGCAGCCAGGCCCAAATCGGCTTGTCTTTATTGTTGGACCAGCCGGCCATAAGCGCGCGAGCGACGTCACGCTTAAACTGCCTTGAGTAATCGGCGTCGTGAAACAAGGCTTGGAATTCGGATCGCGCCGTATCCGACCAAAGCGTCATGAGACTGCCTTGCACCATTGTCGTTTTCCCTTATGGGTTATTCTTATTTCAACTAAACTCTCTTGTTGCCTCAATAACAACCTCAAAGCTGACCAAAATAAGACCGTTGCCCTGAAAATGGCCAAAAAAAGAGGCCGCGCTGGGAGCACGGCCTCTGTTGGCGCTGCATAACTGTTTGGTTGTGCGAAAGTTTTGTCCTTAGTAGGAGCGAACCTGCAGGATTTCCACAATGATCTCATTCTGACCATTGGTGCGAACCGAACCGACAACTCCCATCGCGTCAAGCATGAGGCGCAGGTTGCGGACCAGGCGACCTTGGTCGGCAGAGGTCTTGTAGTCGTAAGTCGCGCTAGAGAAGTTAGACTGTACGATGTCCACGTCGAACGCACATGACCAAGAGGACAAGAACTGCTCGACAGCGGTGATGCGGTAGTTATCGAAGCCGGTGAAGGTCAGCGAGAAGTTGGTCGGCAGGTTGCGACACTCGGGGTTCGGGTAGCGCGGAGCCAGTTGGCCGCCAGTGCCGTTTTGATTGTTGCCAACAACGGGTTGGGTCGGCTGAACGGGCTGGGTCGGCTGAGTGGGAACAATCACCTGTTGGTGTCCACCGAAGGCCAGACCAAGGGGGCCAGCCAGTTGGATCGCCATTTGGTTGGCAGCATCGCGGGCCAGTACGTCGAAGTTATCCGATACAAAGCGCTTCACGCACTCTTGCGAGGGTTGGCCGTTGTTGCCAGTGCCCGCCGCACAGCCGGTGAAGGGAACGCCAGCGGTGTTCAGCGTCAGGCGGTCGCCGCCCAGGAACTGATTATCCAGCATATTCAACGCTTGGTACTCCAAGGTGCCTTGCAGTTTGGCGATGCCAGTGTAGGGATCCTTTACCGCTTCAGCGTAGGCCGAGTAGGTGATCACCACATCCAGCTTGGGGTTGGTGAAGTTGCGGGCGAAAGAGATGACCTCTTGTTCGCCGCGGCGGTGGTTGTCCTGGTTATAGTTGGGGAACTGAATGGCCAGGGCTGCTTCGTTGTACACGTCAAAACCGCCGATGTTGTATTGTGCCATGAGGCGCTGGTAGTCGGGCGAGCGGACGGTGTTCTGGAAGACGCGCAGAATTGAGTTCTGGATGCGGTTGCCGGCCTTAAGTGAGGAGGTGTCGCCATCGACTTGCATGACCATGACCTTCACGGTCTGGGCAGAGGCAGCGGTTGCAGCACCGAGGAGTGTGAGGCTGGCCAAGCCAGCAGCGGCGAGAAGGCGTTTCATGACGTTGTCCTTTTATGTCAGTGAAGGTGATCGCTTGATGAACAGGGGGTGGGATAGGCAGGTGCAAAAATGCGTCGCTTTTGCAAAAATGGCCGATGTTCTTGGATACATCCCTGTTTTTCCGGGGCTTGCCGCTCCCGCGTTTGGTGGCTGTTGTGATCCGCGCCAGACCCCGGCGCGCGCACTACGCCAACAGGACAAAACCCCGGCTCTTGTGAGAGCCGGGGAGTGTTGAAATCGGACCAGCGCTGGGCTGGCATCGGACGGATGGCGAGTGCCAATGGATTAGGGGCGTCCTTGCACAGCCGGTGCTAGGCTGGGCTCGACCGGGATGCGCAACGACTTCAAAAAGGTGATCAGGGCGGCTTGGTCCTGATCGCTCAGCCGCCGGAACGCTGCAACCGAAGCGTTGGCTTCAGATGGTGCCAGGTTCTGGTTGCCATGCGGCGCCCGGCAGGTGTCGTCGGCATGAGCCAAAATCGCATCGCGCAGGCTCAAGGCGCGACCGTCGTGCATATAGGGCGCTGTGTTGGCCACGCCCCACAAGGGCCGGGTCAGGTAGAGATCGCGCTCGACCAGCAAGCCTTCACGATCAACCTGTTGGCCAAAGGGATCGGCCAGGCACGCGCCCATGCGGTGGCGCTTTAAGTCGCTGAACAGCGGCACGTCCACCTGGCCATCGGCATAGAACGGCAGACGTGGGAAAGAGGCAGGCAAGGCATCGACGCTGGGATCTTCCATGTTGAGATCAAAGGCGTAGGAGCCGACCAGCTCGCGCACCGCAGTCGTCAGGCTTTCTTGGGCAGCCTTTTCGCTCTGCACGTCTGCTTTGCGGGCTTCAGCCGCCAACAGGTCGATGGGCAGCGGGCGATCTTTGGGGCTCGCAACGCCCAGGCCGACCCCATCGTCAACCACCACGGGGCCGTCGCGCAGGCTCTCCTTGGCGGCCGCCACCTCGTTGCCCAGCAGCTCAGGATTGTGAATCCCGACCCAGGGGCTTTCCAGGCGCAGGCTGGACTTATGGCAGCTTGCACATTGGGCGTCTTGTTCGAAAACTTGCTGCCCACGCGCCAACAAACTGGCTTCGATTTGGTTCGATGCAGGGCGTTGGATTGGCGGGCGATTGGCTAGGGCAAACAGGGTTAGAGCGGTGACTTCGCCGACGCTCACCTCGTTGTGGACACCGTCTTGGTCCGCGTCGCTGGCACTTGGGAAGGCCTCGACAGGTTGCATACCAAAGTGGAAGTTCAGCGCATCACGCACGAAATTGCGCATGTTAGATGCGATGCCTTTCCATTGGAAGGGTCGCACCACGAAGTCTTGGGAGACCCCCTCGATGCCCGAGCAATCTTCTTCAAAGCCGGGCAACGCGCCACAAACTCCCTCGACGCTGTTGCCGCCGTTGGGACGCTTGAGCGCGGCATAGATGCCAAAATCCACGCCCTTCGAGGTGAGGCGCGCTTCGTACCAATTGCCGGGGTCGCCCTCGGCGGCTTGCAAGACCAGCTCGCGCAGATACAGAAGATCGACGGTCATCTCTTGCGCCAGCTTTTGGCTATAGCCCGCGCCCATGACGTGCGGTGGGTTGCGTAGATAGATGAAGGTGGCTGCGTGGTTGGCCGAATGGCCGCGCGCTTGCATCTCGGCCAGCAGCCAACCGGGAGGATTGGCTTGCAGCAAGGGGTTGATCATGGCGTTGACGGAGATGCCACCGGAGCCCGCAACGCGGTCGGGGCGGGCACTGAGCGCATTGGTCTGGGTGTCGGTCAATTGATCGACACCGGTCAGGTTGTGGCACTCTAGGCAATTCTGGCTGTCGAGGCCATGGACGCGCAAATATTGCACGTCAGGGAAAAATTCGAATGAGGAGCCTGGTGTGTTGCGCAATTGCTCCAGGCGGCTCATGCGCGGCCCTCCGGGGCCCTCGCCAAACCCGTCTTTGTTGGTGAAGGGTTGGGTGAACAGGTGGCGTCCGATTTCTTGGATCTCACGAAAGCTGAGCGCTCCGGTCTCAATATCAACCTGGCTCACACGCACGCCAGGCACCAGCGATTGGTCGGCATCGGCTGGACGCGGAAAGGCAGGCACATTGTGGTTGGCCGGACTGGGGGTCGCATTGGCCGTAGGACTGGGCGGCGGCGTGCCGGAGCGCCGCTTGACCACCGTCGGCTGAGCCGCGTTATCGCTGGGCGGCTGGTTGTTCGCCTGCCCGTTATTTTGGGCATCGGCAGGCGGAGCCGGTGGGGCGGGCGGCGCAGGCGGTGTTGGCGGCGTGGGAATGTTGGTCGGTTGCTGTGGTGGGCTCGGCGGCGTTGGTTGCAGCAAGCCGCCGCCAGAGCAGCCAGGCGCATCGGGGTTGAAAATGCAGTTGAGATTTTGGCTCATGGCCGGGCTCGACAAAGCCAAGAGGCCGACGGTGAGAAGCCCAAGCTTGAGGCTGGTGACGCGCGAGGGGTGGCGCGCAGATCGCGGGTCGCTTTGGCCGAGCAGAGGAGAGGTGCCGTGCATAAGTGGTGCTCCGTGGCTGTGGTGGCGATGCGCGCTGGGGCGCGGGCGACGCGGCGCTTGGAATGCAGTGTCTGCAAGGCCCAGGATCGCGCGTGGTCGGCCCACCAGATGGGGGGATGCAGGACAGCAAGTGGGTTAGAGAGGGCAAAAAATGCGGTGGACCAGGGCAATTTTCTGGCCGTCCTAGCGGCCATGCTGACCCCTGATCCAGCAAGGGGATGGCAAGCCTTGGCGCGTTGCCTGGCAGATGCGTACGGCATCTCCACCTCGGTGGCTGCGGGACTAGGTGCCGCAAAGCCACCTTCGGGGTTTGCGGGTTAGCGCACCTCGACCAAGAACAGCATCTCACCGAAGCCATCGACGCGGCGCAAGTTTGCCAACAGGGTCTCGGTGACCTCGCTCGGTTGGTACTGATAGGGTTCGTTATTCTCGTCCAGTTGCAGATTGAAGGCCTTCTGCCAAGCGGTCAGCGCCTCGGGCGACCAGCTTGCATGGGTGACGCATTGAACGAAGAAGTCATATTCGCCGCTTTGGCCGATCTGGCCGACGGCGAAATCGAAGGCCGCCGCCTGACCGGGGTAGAACAGCTCGCCGGGGGTGCCGTCTTTGCCCTTCAGAGCCATTGGCGCTTCGCTGAGCAAGAAAGACTCGTTGCTGTCATCGTTGGCCAGGCAAAGCGCGGCTTGCGGCTGTTCGGACTCGTTGAGCAACGTGAAGCGCAGCGTATCGCCCCAGCGCAGCTTGACCACATCGCTGGCTCCTTTGACTGGTGACGGGTTGCGCAAGGCTATGATTTGGCTGAGGTCTTGCGGCGAGGCTTGGTCATCGCTCTTGCTCAGTGGATCAAGGCCCAACTCCAACTCGCGTTTGTCGGTCATGCCGCCGTTGTCGCTGTCGGCCAGCAGGGGATCGGTTTGGAACAGCTTGATTTCATCGCCGTCGTTCAGGCCGTCGCCGTCGCTATCGGCGGTATTGGGATCAGTGCCGTGCTGGCGCTCCTCTTTGTCGAACAAGCCGTCTTCATCGCTGTCGCGAGGGTTGGCGGTCAAATCACACTTGAAGGCCTTCACACGGGTGGCCGCGGTCGAGATCAGTTCGACCACGCCATCTTTGACCAGCGTGTACTTGGTGGCATAGATCACCTCGCCTTCAGGGCTGGGGGTGTTGCCATCGCTGCTGGCATCGACTTGGATGTGCAGATGTAAGGGCACCGTTTCAGAGCGGCTAACGCCCAGGCTGTGCTCGGTCTGAAGGGTGCTGACCAGGGTGTTGCGGAAGCTTTGGCCGCAGGAGCCGCGAACGTTGCTCAGGATTTCGCCGCTAAAATTCTCAACCGGGGCAATATAGACGATCTGATCCTGCTGGGCGCGAATGAGCTGGGCCAGTAGGCGCGCCTGGCTGGCGGCGTAGTCACGCAACCAGGGTTCGTCGATGCGCACCTGGTATTGGCCGACCACCTCAAGACACAGGAGGCCGCGATCATAGAGCTCAATCTTGATGTCGGCACGATTGCGCGCTGAGCTTAGAACCTCGATCTTCGCCATCACGCCAAAGGCCGCTTCAATCTGCTTGATAATCCGTCGGCCTTCTTCAGCGGTGGCCCCGCGCACGCTGACCAGAGAGGCAACATCACCACCTTCGCTCAGCGAGGCGAGGGGCAAATAGGCCTTGGTCACCGAGTCCTGCACAATCGATTTCACCCGGTCGAGCTGAAAGCTGGAAAGATCAGATGTGGCGCGGCTGAGGGCGATGGGGTTGAGAACCGCCACCTGATAGTCACGGTCAATGCAGCTTGGTTTTTGCAGCATGCGCACAAAGGCAAAGGCAACATCGGCGGCGATGCGTTGGGAAAGGTCAAATTGCGGGCCCGCGCCAGGTCGCGCGGCGCGTTGTCCGGGGACCACTTGCGGTACAGGTTGACCAGCGCCAGGCTGCAAGATCTGGGCCTGGCTGGGGCCAGCCATCGAAGCGCCGCCGCCAATCGCCAGCAAGCAGGCTAGTGCGAGCAGCCTTGGGCGTGCTGCGGCGGTGGCTCGAGCGAGCAAGGCGGGAGGCAGGGCTGATAACTTTGAAGAAAGGCGCATCTTGTGATCTGTTTTCGCTTATATGTGAGCCGACGCGCACAGGGCGCGAACGCGTTTTGAGGTCAGTGGAAACGCCAGGGGCGGGTTGCGGACAGGTCAAGCACGGACCAACGCCCTAATCACAACGCGCATTGGTGTCGATAATGCTCAAATATTTGCCATACGAGCAGCCCGAAGGCGTGGCGCGGCCCCACAAAGGCGTCTGGCAGCGTCCCTCTATGCAGGAAACACGATACCAGGAGCCTTCTTTGCCCGTGATTTCAACAATGTCTCCACGATAGAGCTCGCCGACTTGCGAAAATCGCGTGCTGCAGCCATTCCGCACGGCCAGGAAGCCGCGCCCAGAGCTGTGGTTATAGCTGGATATGGAAGCAATATTGGTGTTGACCCGCGCAATGGTGCAGCGCCGTTGGGTTTGTTCGGGTGGGCAGATTTGAAAGCCAGCATTGCGCTCAACTGACAAGACGGCGTTTGCGAGCTGCTTGGCCGAACTTGCGCTCAGATCTTGGCCTGTGACCTTAGAGAAGGTGCCCAGCGCCTTACGGGTCGCGCTGTTAAAGCTGCCGTCCAGGCTGCCGGCGTAGCAGGCGGTGTTGTAGAGCGCCAATTGCAGGCGGCGATAGGCTTGCTCTTTGCTGACGCAGATACCGTTGATGGTCACGCCTGAGCAGCTCAAGCTCTTAATCAGGCGCGCCGCTTCTTGAGAGACGCCCGGCACCTGTTCATAGCGCAAGGCGCAGCGCCGCAACATGGAGACTTGATTGGATGACGAGGCCTTGGCTGCGTCCAAGCAGTCTTGCGCGGCCTGCCTGTCTTCGCGTTCGCAGGCCTGCTCACCGTATAGCTCGGCGCGGCGCAGTTCGGCGTCAATGTCGAGGAGTAGAGCGCCCGAATGACGACGCGCGCTCCACTCGGCTTGGAAATGTTCCCACTCTTGGCAGGAGCCAGTCGAGCGAAGTAGGGCAAGCTCTGAGAGAAATGTTTCCTGCATGACCTGCTGTTCAACCTCGCAAATCGCGTGGCGCTTGGCCTGATAGGGGCTCATGTCGTCGGGGGCTTTGGGGTGGTTTTGCCATTGGCCCAAGAAGGCATCCCAGTCCCGACAGGTCGAAGGATTAGGCATGAGGTCGAGTGCCGCCAGGAAGGCCGGTGAGGGTTGGTTTGGATCGACTTCAGGCGTCGCGATGGTGTCCGGGGTGGTGCCCTGGGCTGGGTCGGGCGTGCTGGTTTGGCCGTCGGCGCTGTTGGTGGCGCCATCGCCGGTCGTCGCTAGATCGCTGCCGGGCGTTGGGCAAGTGCCGTCCAAAAGGCACTGACAAGAGGCTCCCGCCGCGTCGTTGCTATCGACGCAGGCTTGGACGGAGGCCTTTTGCGGGCAGCACTCACAGCGATTGAGCAAGAAGCTCATGCGGGTCAGCGCGCCAGAGCGGACAAAACTTTGCAGCAAATCGCTCTCGACTTTACAGGCGCTGGCCCGCGCCGACAGCAGGTTGATTTGGGTTTGCAGGGCTGCGCGTTGCTGCTCTTCTTCGCAGAACTCGCAGGTTAATGAGAAGCCGCGCAGCAGCTCCAAGGTCTCGGTGATGGTCTGCGGGTCGCTCGACGCCAAGGCTGTGTTGGCGGCGGCCATCAGCTCGTCGTTACGAAAGGCCTCGATAAAGGCACGCTCCTGATTGAGGCTGTAGCTGGGGTAGACCTCGCCGTCATAGCGGATCACCACCTCGTCGTCGTTCATACCGGTAAAGCTTGGGCGTTGTTGAAAGGCCGAGGTTTGGCCGCTGGCGGCCAGGCGTGCGAGGCGTTTGGCGATGGTTGCGGTGACGCTGGAGCGCATCTCGGCCGCGGTGATCTGGAAATCGCCGTTGGCATCGGCCTTGCCGTCGTGCAATGCGGACATCAGCGCGTCGGTGAAGATGCCGCGCTGAAACTCGGTGTCCCAGACGGCAAAATCGGTATCGGGTGAGGTGGCGGCCCACAGGCGAATATCGGGCAATTCAACCGCCGCAGCCCGGCCCAAGGGCGGCGCGGAGACACCGCGCACCAGGCCGCCGGACTGCTGACCGTCGGCGCTGGGGTTCAGACCTGAGAAGCAGGATTCCAGCACCAGCGTAATACGACCGGTCTTCAGGCGACGGGCTTGCAATGTACGCAAGGCCGCCTCAAGGTCACTCAGGCTAAGCGCTTGATCTGCCAGAAATTTTTGATCCGGATTGGCGTCAGTGGGCAGCAGGTAATTTTGAGTAAGGCTCGGGTCTTGCGGCGAATCGTGGGTGCCGTGTCCAACGTAGTAAATATAAAGATCGGTGTCTTGGGTCAGCACGAAATTGGCCAAGCTGCCGAGCCTCTGGCTGTCGCCAATCAGCTCTCGCATGCGGTTGGTGCCCAAATTATCGAAGCGGTGGACTTGGGCGCCCAGCACCTCGCTGGCGAACAGTGCGAAGGCGTTTGCGTCTTGGGTCGCGTAGGCGATGTCATCGGTTTGCAAGTAGTCCTGGTTGGCGATGATCAGGGCCACGGTCTGGCTGTAGGATTTGGGGCCGGTTGCTGGCGTTTCATCGCCGCGCGCTGTGCCAGCAAAGCCGCCAATCACCAAGACGATCCACAATCCGACGGCCACCAGTGCGCGCCGCGCCGGGTACTTTGAGAGGTAGGAGCAAGATGGGGCGATGGCGCGTGTCATTCAAAAGGCTTCTTTGGTCAGACGTGAGCGGTTGGGGCGAAGCTCAGCGTGTTGCGCGGTCCACGCAGGCACGAAACCGGGCTTGGCCCATGGATGGTGGAAACCTTTGGACCGGTTTCGGCCTGGTTCAGGAGCAGGTCCGGTTGCCGAGCTGGTTGGGCTTGTGTCATTCGAGCACTTTTGCCCCGGTCCTCACGCCCTCGTGAGTGCTTTGCTGGCCTTATGGCAGATTTGATCCAAATTTTTCCACGCTCGGGCTATAGTCTTACAACTGGAGACCAGGTGCAAGTCGCAGCTGGCCCAACACGTCGAGACGCCGGAGACCGGTGACGCGCAGCAGGACCAAGTCGGTCAGCCATCCGCGCGCAGGCACTAGATGCCACGAGACCTTTCGGTGGACTTGCTGCGACGGAACAGAGGAAAGTAACATGGCAATCCAGACCACAGACGCTCCAGAGCGTTGGCTTCAACGCTCCCTGATTCTGGGCTCCCTGATTCTGGGCCTCCTGAACTTGCGTCTCTTGAATCTGCGATTCGGCGGTGTGCGCCTGATGATCCTTGCCGCCTTGGCCGGGCTCGCCAGCCTGTCTATGGCCAGTGCCGCTCACGCCCTGGGCAAGCCGGTGGTGGTGATCATTTCCAACAGCGACTATCAGCAAACCGACGATGTGGCCTACGCCGAGCGCGATGCTCAGGCCTTTGCAGACTTTGCCAGCGACGTGCTGCAAGCACGCGTCGTTCAGTTATCGAACCTTGGCACCAACGCCATGAACGAGCTGTTTGGCGATGGCCAGCGCCTGGGCTCCATTCGCAATTATATCACCACGCCCGATACCGACCTTTACGTCTATTACGCCGGCCACGGTACCCACGATGCGCCAGCACAGGGCCCAGCGCACAACTATTTGCTGCCCGTCGATGCCAACCCAGATCAATCCTTCTTGGCCCGCCAGGCCTATTCCGTTGAGGATCTGCGCGCCAGCTTGCAGCGCCTGCAGCAAGAGGCCATGCCCGATGGCCGCATTACGCTGGTCCTGGAATCCTGCTTCTCAGGTCTGAACCCCAGCGCGGATGGCAGCGCCAAAGGCTTGCTGCCCGGCGTGTCGGCACCGCCGCTTGGAAAGGCAGTTGATCTGGACCTACCGGACATTCGCCTTTGGGCCGCCACCTCTCCTGACACCGACTTTGCCGTCTGGGACGATCGCTTTGAGCGCGGGGTCTTCACCGACGCCCTGCTGTCAGCGCTCTATGGCGGCGCGGCTGACCGGGACAAAGATTTCCAAGTCACCGCCCAGGAGATGCAGGCCTATGTCGCGCGCCGCATCAACCAGCAGGTCGCGAGCCTGACCCAGGCCGGGCTGGGTTTCCGCCAGCGCCCGACCTTCAGCGGTATGGCGGGTGATGAAGTGATTGTCACCTATCCCGCAGGCATCTACCCGACCTATGCCACCGACGAGCAGCGCCGCTATGAAGAAGATTTCGTAGCCTTCGAGCTGTTGGACAAGACCATGGGCGTCGTCGCGAGCGCTGACCCGCAAACCCTCAGCCAGTCGGTTGAGGAGGTGCGCGATTTCACCTCGACCTGCCAGTTCTGTCAGGACAATCAAAAGCTGTACCAGCGTATGAATGAGCTGCGCCAGCGCCTGCAAACCTGCCGCGCTGAGCAGCGCCTTTTGACTCGCATCGTTGAGCAGCAGCGCATGCAAAGTCTGCAACGCCTGGCCAGCCGCATGGAGTGCGGCTATGGCGCGACAGCCATTCAGGCTTGCGTATCAACCGGTGACTTTACCTCAAGCGCCTGCCAGTGCTTGAGCGATGAGGACTGCGTGGCTCAATCCGAAGACCTAACCCCTCGCTGTGACGCGGCGCTGGCCAAAATTGGTGACCAACCGCTGGGCCAGCAAGGCGCGCTCTACGCCAGCTTTACTCAAGACAACCCGGACTGCGCCATTATCGACAGCAAGGCTAAGACCGCTCTGGCTGCTTACTGCCAAGATCAAGCCAGCGCGGCTGGCGTCGGCCAGCAAACGGCGAGCCTGTCGGAGTTGACCGGCTTTGTCATCGCCCACCCCTATTGTCAGCGCGCCGTCGATCAGGCAGAGCAGCAAATCGCCGCTTTGGAGGTTGATGTTGCCAATCAGGCCTGCGAGCAGGCCTTTCAGGCCGCTGCGGATATGCAAGACCCACAGCTCTTGACCAGCTTTATCCAAGCTATGCCCGAATGTACGCAGCAAGTCACACAGGCCGAAAACCTGCTGTCTGATCTGCAAGAACGAGTGGGCCAGTGCCAGCAGGCCTATTTCCAAGCCAGCGCCGCCGATGATTTGGAAAGCCTTGAGAGTTTCGCGCGCGACTACAGCGTTTGCGAGATCGAATTGGGCTTGGCAGAACAACGGATCGGTGAATTGCGGCAAGAACAGCAGCACATCCAAGAGGCCAGCGCCTGCATGGCCATCGCCGAAGAGCGCTTGCCGGTCAATACCGAAGAAGGTTTGGCTGTTCTCGAAGAGTGTTCGGTGGTGTTCGCCGATGTCGAAGGCATCACAGACCGCGCAGAACAACTGCGCTTGGATTATGCCAATCGCTGCGATCAGATCGACCTGGGCACCGACTGTTTGAGCCCGCACGAGGCCTACCTATCAGTGCAGAGTCAGCTCAAGCTTGCGGGCTGCTATACTGGCGGGCTGGACGGTGATTTCGGTCCCAAGTCGCGCGCGGCACTGGCGGCCTATAACAAGGCGACCGGCAGCAGCCTGCGTGTCGATAGCGAAGCGGGATTGATCGACGCCATCCACTGGCTGGCCTCTGTCTCTGGCCGGGTCTGCACCCGCCAGGCGCATTTGGACTACACCCGCCGCAAGGACATCGACCTGTCACGTCATGCCAACGATATGTACAAAGATGGCCTGCGCCTGAGCGTATCCGAGTGTGCCGAACAGTGCAATGCGCTCAGCGGTTGCGTTGGCTTTGCCTACGTTACCAAGAAGAGCACCAAGTACGCCCGCTGTTGGCCCAAGTCGGATTTCGGCAACCGTTACAAAATCTCGGTCGTGGATTTCTATATCAAGCCGGGCGTCAAGGACACCAGCGTGTGGCCTAAGGCCAGCTCGCCTAAGATCAAGGGCACCTTCAATCTTGGCACCGGTAAGGGCACCATCACCTTTGGGACCAAGAACTAGCCGCGCGTCGGTCCTTCCGCTCCCTGGTTTTTCACTCTTGGGCCTTTGCGCTGATCGCGACCCCAAGTGTCTGTCCTTGAGCAAGACCCAGCTACGAAGCTGAGGCAAGCTCTGCCAAACAACACCGGATCGCAGGTCGTGCCGCTGGGCAGGGCCTGCCGGTTCTCAGGGAGGCAGGCATGGGCCAGAGTGACAACCGACGCAGCTATCAATCGCGGGTCCACCCCGACAATTTCCGCCATCGACCGACCGCGAATGACGCTCAAGGCGATCCCTTGGGTTTGGGTTCCTTTGGCGACCTGGGGCCTGGTGACCCGGCGCTCAGCGAGTGGCAAGCGGCCGGTCTCGAGCTGCCAGATGTGCCCAGCATGCGCGCCCATCGCTTGCAACGCTTGCGCAGCAAGTTGGCCGAGCACGGCTGTGCCGCCGGGCTGTTCTATGATCCCATGAACGTGCGCTATGCCACCGACAGCACCAACATGCAGATTTGGTGCCTGCACAACGCGGTGCGCTATACGTTGGTGTTTGTCGATGGCCCGGTGCTGGTCTGGGATTTCCACGGCTGCGAGCACCTCAACACCCACCTGCCGCTGGTCGACGAAGTGCGCAACGCCACGGCCTACTACTACTTTGCCACCGGCGAGCGATCTGAGGAGACGGCGGCGCGCTGGGCCACTGAAGTCGATGAGGTGCTGCGCCGCCACATGGGCAGCTCCAAACGCATCGCGGTGGACAAGCTGGAGCTGCACGGCAGCAAGGCACTGGAGGCTAAGGGCTGGCAGCTCTATGACGGGCAGATGGTGGCCGAGCAAGCCCGCGTGATAAAGGGCAGCGAGGAGATCAAAGCGCTGCGTTGTGTCACCCATGCTACCGAGGTTGCCATGCGCCACATGCAAGACGCGCTGGTGCCGGGCATCTCTGAACAAGAGCTGTGGGCTGTGTTGCACCGCGAGAACATCGCGCGCGGCGGCGAGTGGATTGAAACCCGCCTGCTGGCCTCAGGCCCGCGCTCCAATCCTTGGTTCCAGGAGTGCTCCTCGCGCCGGGTCGAGGACGGTGATATCGTGGCCTTTGATACCGATCTGGTCGGTGCCTGGGGTTATATGTGCGATATCTCGCGCACCTGGTTGGCGGGCGACCGCGAGGCGACGGGCGAACAGCGCGAACTCTATAAAATGGCGCGCGAGCAGATCGCCTATAACCTTGACGTGATCAGGCCGGGCCTGTCCTTCTTGGAGTACAGCCAGCAAGCCTTTGTTTTGCCTGAAGACTTTCAAGCCAACCGCTATTCGGTCATCACCCACGGCGTAGGCCAGTGCGATGAATACCCCAGCATTTACTACCCAACGGACGTGGCCGCGGTCGGCTATGACGGCATGATCGAGCCCGGCATGTGCCTGACGGTTGAAAGCCTAATCGGCAAGGTAGGCGGGCGCGAGTGCGTTAAGCTGGAGGAACAACTCATGGTGACCGAAACCGGCGTTGAGGTCATGTCGCGCTATCCGTTTGAGGACGCACGCTTCGGGCTGTAAGGAGGCGTTCAGCGCGAGCCGAGCGCTATTTCAACCCTGAGCCCACCGCCAGATTGTGCTGCTCACAGTGGTTGTCGCCTTCGGGATTGGTGAAGTTGAAGTCGGTGAAAGCCAGGCACTTCAACTCCAGCTCGGCCTCTTCCAGATAGCGCATGACTGGGCTGCCTTCGCTGGGGTTGCCTGCCACGTAATCATAGACCTGCTCGGTTGACAAGATCGCCCGCGGATTGATGGACTCGGCGTCGTGGGTCTTCACCCCATTGCGGGTCAGGACATCGGTGACCGCGAGCCACTGTGCGCGGCTGGTGGTCTCAAAATCGTAGAGAATGGTATCGCGCACCAGCGCCATGATCGCAACAATACGGGCGTACTCGCGTGTGTTGGCGTCGTCTTGATAGCTGTCGGTGGCCGAGAGCTGTTCGCCGCCAGCCAGAGGCGCACCGCTCGGTCTCAGAACCGCGCCGCTTGAGGACACGACCTGCACAAAGCCATAGGTAAAGGCGGATGGATCGATGTTGTGGCGGCCGCCCTCGTCGATCAGAGGCTCACCCGTCCGCCGACTGGTCAGGCCATAGGACCACTTGCCGGTCAGGTCTTCAGCCCATGCGGCTTGGGTCAGCAGGCCCAAGGCCGTTGCTAAGAGGATGAGTGTTCGCATGGCGCGTCTCCCTGGCTCAGTGGTGCGCGCCTGGCGGGTAAGCCCCCTGCGCACAAAGCACCATACTAGAGCGTTTGACTAGCAAAGCGCCAGCCCCCCCCGATGTGGCCATGCGCCTGTTGGCGCAAATTCATGGCTTTTTGACAGGCGGCGGCGCAGCTCAAGTCAAGGAGTGGCGCGGCTTTCGCGCGGTCTGCGCCGGGTGCAAGTCTAGCCAACAAAGGCCTTTTCGATGACAAAATCAGCCGGCCGCGCGTTCGAACCTTCTTCCAGCCCATAGTCCTCGCACATGGCTTTGCAGTCCTGCAGCATGGCCATGGAGCCGCAGATCATCACGCGGTCGGTCTCAGGATTGAGCGCCGGAAGCCCGGTCAGCTCGGCAAAGCGGCCAGAGCGCATGAGGTCGGTGATGCGGCCTTGCACGGGGTAGTCCTCGCGCGTGACCGAGGTGAAGTGCAGCAGCTTATCGCCAACAATCTCGCTCAGGATCTCGTCGGTCTTGATCTGCTCGGCCAGTTCAAAGCCGTACTGCAGCTCGGCGGCGGTGCGGCAGGTGTGCGTCAGCACGATGCGCTCGAACTTCTCGTAGGCTTCGGGCTCGCGGATCATCGAGGCAAAGGGCGCAATGCCGGTGCCGGTGGACAGCAAATACAGCGTTTTGCCCGGGCGCAGCGCATCCAACACCAGCGTGCCGGTGGGCTTGCGGTTGAGCAGCACCTCGTCGCCGGGCTGAATCTTTTGCAGGCGCGAGGTCAAAGGGCCGTCGGGCACCTTGATCGAATAGAACTCCAGCTCGTCGTGCCAAGCCGGGCTGGCCACCGAATAGGCGCGCAGCAAGGGCTTGCCGTCGTCCTTGGTCAAACCGATCATGACGAATTCACCTGAGCGGAAGCGGAAGCCGTCCGGGCGGGTCATGGTGAAGCGGAACAGGTGATCAGTGTAGTGCTGGGTCGCGGTGACCGTACAGGTGTACATATTGGGGTTCGTTGACTTCTGTTTGGCGCGGGCCTCTGGCTTGGGGGCAGGCGCGCTGCTTGCTTGCTCGAGCACGTCCGCAACCAGCCCACCGCGGTGGGCCTGCGTCGCGCCGAGGGCGTCTAGGCCTAGGTCTTGGCCCCTTGTAGAGGCGGAGTCAAAAGAGGTCAATTCGGTCATGTCGTCATAGGTCTTGTCTTGGAGGAGAGCGGCGATCAGGCGCGCGCTTCTAAGCTAAGGGCGCAGGTGGCGCCTGTCAGGCTCGGGAAATTGCGGAGGGCGGCCCGCACTTTGTCGCGGTGTTGGTGGCGTGGCGCCCTACTGTCCCTGGCTGCGTTGCTGCCAGATATCCGGTCCGGCTAGGCGGCCAGCCAAAGATGCCGGCAAGCGCTGCTGGCTATAGAGGCGGGCGACCACTACATCCAAGGCGGCACGCCAGGCGGCCTCGTTGTGCCGTTCGACCAGGTCTTGTTCCAGCCACAGGCCATCAAAGCCAGACTGCATGGCGTGGCGCGCTTGGTCAGGCATCAGCCTGCCCAGTGCCACCAGCCTGCCGTCAAAGCCAGCGTTGCGCAGACGGCGGGCGAGCGAGAAACTGCGCCCGTCGTGCGGGGTTTTAAACACCAAGCCGATGCTTTGCAAAGGCAAAAGGTTGGCAAGCCCCAGGTCCTGAACCGCTTCGGGTTCCAACAGCAGGTCGAGCGTCGGCATGGGAGCGGCGGTAAAGCTGCCGTCGCCATCCAGCCGCCAGCCCTCGCCAGCGCCTTGTTCTGCGGGCTGAAGGTCCAGAGTGTCAGACATAGACCGCCTCCTTAAAGGGCTGTTTGCCGACGCGGGCATAGGTTGTTGCAAAGTCCTCGCCATCCGCACGCAGGGCCTGCCAAGTGTCGATCAGTGTTTCAATGACCTCGGGCACTTGGTCTTGCGAGAAACCTGGGCCCAGGATGTCGCCGACCTTGGCGTCCTCATCGGCGCGCCCGCCCAAAGAAATCTGGTAGGTCTCGGTCTCGGTGCGATTGAGGCCCAAGATGCCGATGTTGGCCGCGTGATGATGGCCACAGGCGTTGATACAGCCCGAAATGTTGAGGCTCAAATCCAGCGGGCCTTGCAGGCGCTCACGCTCGCGCAGCCGGTGGCTCAGGGCTTGGGCGACAGGGATCGAGCGGGCGGTTGCCAGCGCACAGTAGTCCAAGCCGGGGCAGGCAATGATGTCCGAGGCAAGGCCGATGTTGGCCTCGGCCAAATCCTGTTCCAACAGCGCGTGATACAGCTCCTCAAGGTCGTTAAGTTTGACCCAAGGCAGCACCAGGTTTTGGCGGTGCGAGACGCGCAGCTCGCTCGCTGAGTAGCGCTCAGCCAGGGCCGCGACGGCCCGCATTTGCGCGCCGCTGGCGTCGCCAGGAATGGCGCCCTTGGCTTTCAAGGAAATGGCGATCGCCGCATAGCCTGGCACCTTGTGGGCCATGCCATTTTGCTGCAACCAAGCCTGGAAAGCGGGCGAGCCTTGCGGCAGCTTTTGGCCCTGTAATGCTGGCCGCTGCGCGGTTTCAAACTGGGCTGCGATGCGGCGATACTCGCCCAAGGCAGGCGCAAACACGCTGCGATCAATCTGGCCCAGCTCCTCAGCCACAGCGGCGCGATAGGGCTCCAGGCCCATTTCGTCAATCAAGATCTTGATGCGTGCCTTGTACTTGTTGTCTCGGCGTCCTGCCAGGTTATAGACCCGCAACATGGCGTCGAGTGTTGGCAGCAGATCCGCCAGCGGCACGGCCTTTTGGAACAAGCGCGCGACGCGCGGCGTGCGGCCCTGGCCTCCGCCGACCCAAATGTCATAGATCGGCTGCCCGGCGTCATCCAGCTTGGCCCACAGACCGATGTCGTGAAACTTCATGGCGGCGCGGTCTTGCGCTGCGCCCAGCACGGCAATCTTAAACTTGCGCGGCAAAAAGGCGAACTCAGGGTGCAAAGAGGACCATTGACGCAGCAGCTCGGCGGTAGGGCGCGGGTCCAGCCATTCGTCGCCAGCAACCCCGGCATAGGCGTCGGTGGTGACGTTGCGAATACAGTTGCCCGAGGTCTGGATAGCGTGCATTTGCACGCTGGCCAGGGCGTCGATCATGTCGGCCACATCGCTCAACTTGGTCCAGTTGTACTGGATGTTCTGGCGGGTGGTGAAGTGTCCATAGCCTTTATCGTAGCGATCTGCCAGATCGCCGAGCATCTGCAACTGGCGCGCATTGAGCACGCCATAAGGAATGGCGACGCGCAGCATGTAGGCGTGAAGCTGCAAATATAGGCCGTTTTGCAAGCGCAGCGGCTTGAACTCGTCCTCGCTCAGGGCTCCGGACAAGCGGCGGTTGATCTGATCGCGGAATTCGGCCGCGCGCTGATCGACGAAGGTCTGGTCGAAAGTGTCGTAGGCGTACATGCGGTGGTCCTAAAATAGCTAGGCGGCAAGACTGGTCATCAAGACTGGTCAGCAAGACCGGTCGGCAAAGCTAGGCAGCTTTGGCGAAATCCTGCTGGCTCTCGCTGGCGGTGGTGCGCAGCGCCAATGTCACGCCCTGCAAGCGGCGCTGGTCGCGCAGCTCGATGGGCTGGTGGGCGGCGTTGACCGGGATCAGCGCGGCACCAACGATGCGATTGGCGGCCTCTTCAGCGCTGCCCAGTGGCTCAAGGGTGGCGGGGTCGCTGGCAAACAAGGCCGCGGTGAAATCTGAGCACCAGCCTGCCTCCTGGCTCCAGAAAACCAGAGCGCCGGTCAGAAGGTCATTGGCGGCCAAAGCGTAGGCAGAAGCAGAACGAGCCATGAGAGTATCCTTTATGGGCAGGGTTAAACCTGGTGGGCGAAACGGGCTTGGCGCGGTTGAACTGGGGTCAAGGCGGCCAAGCCAGGGATGATGTCGAGGTGGCTTTGCGGCAACTGTGAGCCAGCCAGCAGCGCGCGGGGATCCGCTTGGCGCGAAACCAGGGCCAGGGCCTGACCTGCGGCCAGGCGGACTTGCACTTCTTCGTCCAGCGAACGGCTGAGCGCGCTAATCGGCAGCAACTCGGCCTCGCGGCGGGCCAACTCTAGCAAGGGCAACGGTAGGCCGGGCTCGAAGATGACGGCGTCAGCTTCGTCAAGCGCGCGCCGGGCTTTGAGGGGCAGCAATTCGGGGTCAGCGCTGCCGGTGCCAATGAGGCTGAGGTGAGCGTTCGGCTTGGCGTTCTGCACCAGCGCTTGCGCCAAGGCCTGGGCCTGGCGAGGGGACTGGGGCGCGGGGGCAGCAAAAAAGGCTTGCCAAAAGCTGCGGCGGGCGCGACCGGGTGCTAAGGTTTCAGCGACCCATGGACGCAAACCGCGCGCCAAGCGAGCCACGTCACCCAGAGCGCTGGGCAACAGAGCCTCTACCTGGGCTTTAATCTTGCGGGCCAGCATGGGCGCACTGCCCTCAGTGCCGATGGCGATGACCACGGGGTCGCGATCAACCAAGGCCGGGGTGATGAAGTCGCTGACCTCGGGCTGATCGGCGGCGCAAACCAGGATGCCTAGGGCGCGCATGCGTTGCGCGATGGCGGCGTCTTGCGCGCGATCACCGGTGGCGGCATAGGCGAAGAGGGCGTCGCTGGGCAAGGGCGCGCTGAGAGGGTCGGCGGCGATGTGCTTGACCTGGGGCTGGCCAGCCAAGTCGATCTCAGCGCTCTCGATCTCAGGAGCGATCAGCCAAATGCTTGCCTGGGTCTTGACAAGCAAGCGCAGCTTGGCCGCAGCCTCTGAGCCTGCGCCAAAAATTAAAACCGAGCGTCCAGTGGTGGACAAAAACAGGGGAAAGGCCTGCATGGCCGGGTGCTCCCATAGCTTGACAACTGCCAATAATATGGGAATATTTCTTGCAATTGGTCAATATGCGGGAAAAAATAGAAACCGTATCGCGCTTAGGGCCCATCAGTTCAGTATTTTGTCCCATGTGACGCGACAGTTTGGTAAAAGAATCATGCTTGATAATCTTGATAAGAAAATTCTCTCGGTCTTGCAGCGCGATGCCAGCTTGCCGCTGGAGAAAATCGCCAGCGAAGTCGGCTCTTCTAAGTCGCCGGTGTGGAACCGGATCCGCAAAATGAAGGAAGCGGGCATCATTCTGCGCGAGGTTGCGATCTTGGACCCAGAGAAGATCGGCCAGCAGGAGACCTTTTTTGTGCAAATTCAGACCGACCAGCACTCAACCGAGTGGCTGGCCGAGTTTACGCGCGTGGTCAACGATATGCCGGAGATTCAAGAGGTTCACCGCCTGGCCGGGCAGATCGACTATCTGCTGAAGGTGCGGGTGGGATCAACCAAGCAGTTCGACACCTTTTATAAGAAGTTCGTCAGCCGTTTGAGCCTGTTTAATGTCAACTCCAGCCTGTCGATGGAGCGGATCAAGGAGACAACCGCCTTCGGCCTAGATCTGGACTAGGCTAGATCTGGACTGGCCTAGATTTGGACCGGCGCGGCCTGAAGCTCGCTCGGCCTGAAGCCCGCTCGGCCTAAAGTTTGTGCTAGCGCCGGTTCAGCACTTGCGCCAAGCCGCCATCATGCCGCTGGCGTGCTCGGCGGGAAGGTACTCACAAGCACGCATCACCAGGCCGGTAATCTGCCCTTGTTGAACCAGGGTGCCCAAATAGTCCTCAACGCTGCGCAGGCCCCAGGCTCTGGCATTGGTGCAGAGCACAAAGGTGCCGTCCGGCTCCAGCGCGGGCATCAGGTGATCCACCAGTTCGACGCCCAAGAAGTCATAGGTTAGCGTGCCAACGGTGACGATGGCAGCGTAGGGCGCTTGCGCCAGGGATTGCGGCTGGCTGAGATCCGCGAGTGCCAGATGCCGGTAGAGCCCCTTGTTCGCGGCCTGATCCAGCATGCCCTGGGAATAATCAAGGCCATCCATGACCTGAAAGCCCTCGTTGCGCAGCGCTTGCCCGGATAGGCCGGTGCCGCAGCCTGCGTCCAGAACAGGGCGATCACGCCAGTCCACCAGCCCCGCCAACATGCGTGCGGCCTGCTGAGGCGCTGGGTAGCTGAGCGCGGTGAGGTCCGCGTCATAGCACCCGGCCCACTGGTCGTAATAGGTGCGGTTCTCCTGATCGCTGCCCACTTGGAACAGCGCCTTGAGCCGCTGCTCGGCGCCCGGAGCGTCTGGCTGTGTCATGTTTCCCTCCCACCTTACACATAAGCTAGTTTGCGCGCGCTTCAGATCGAGGTCAAGTCGCAAGTATTTGATAGTTCAGTGATTTTACGGGTGATTTGACCAGCAAATTCGACATTGAGATATGATTTAAAACAGTTTAATGAATTTAAACCCTATAAAATCTTTACAGCAGTGCTGGAGTTTGATAAGAGAGAACATAGATAGAACAAACAGGGCTAAAATGCAAGATGTCTTCCTCACTTTCTCCCCTCCATCTCCTTGCGGCCGAGCGCGAGCTGGGCGTTCAAGAGATCAAGGGCGATCAACACAATCCGCGGATCCTGGCCTATCACGCCGCCACCAGCCTGGCCGCCAGCGATGACGAAACCCCTTGGTGCGCCTCCTTCGTCAACTGGTGCCTCGAGGTGACCGGCGAACACGGCACTCGTTCTGCGACTGCACGCTCCTTTTTGACCTGGGGCCAGGCGGTCGAGCCCTCGGCTGCCCAGCCCGGCGATGTTGCTGTCTTCAAACGAGGAAGTAGCCCCTGGCAGGGCCACGTCGGCTTCTTTGTTGGATGGGACGGCGATGATATTTGCCTGCTGGGAGGCAATCAAAACGACAGGGTCAGCATCACCCGCTATCCCGGTACGAAATTGCTCGGCCTGCGGCGAGCGGCCTGATGTCAAAGGCTCGTCCTTGCGCCTTTGTTGGCATGGTGTTTGCCGTGCTGGTGGCGGGCTTTTCAGCTCGCAGTGAGCCGCTGTATCCCGGTCCCATCGTGGCTGAGGTCAAACGGGTGATCGACGGCGATACGCTGGTTGTGGACGCCTTCATCTGGCCCAACACCCGCGCCAGCGATGTTGCAATCCGCATTCGCGGCATCGACACGCCCGAGCGGCGCGGCAAGTGCGAGCAAGAGCGTCTGCTGGCCGAACAAGCCACGGCCATCATGGCCCAGACCTTTGTGCCAGGTCAGCAAGTTTACATCACCCAGGTCGAGACCGGCAAATACGGCGGGCGCTACATCGCCAGCGTTCGCACGCTTGCGGGCCTTGACTGGGCCGCCTTCATCCAGCGCCAAGGTCTGGCCGCCACCTACCAAGGGCGCGGTCCAAAGCAAGACTGGTGCGCGGCTTCTCTCACTTCCCTTGTCCAGCCTTCATCATAAGGAGTCCTCATGACCACAACTGTAACTCGAACGGCCCAAGCGCCAGGAACGCGCGGGTCGAAAGATCAATCTTCATCGGACGGCAAAGACCTGAACTTTGTCGATGTCATTTTGGCCGTCGGCATCAAGCCCCTGGCCACCTTTTTGAAAGGTCGAAAGACCGCCGCTGGCGGGATCATGGCCATCCTTGCCTATGCCTTACCGTTGCAAAGCGCCTTCCAAGGCACAGAATTTGCCTTCGCAATCGACTTGCTGGTCGCCATTCTTCAGTTTGGTGCCGCCTGGTTTGGCGGTGGTGGCCTGGTGTCTTGGGGCTTGGCGGCGCGTCGCGTCGGTCGTCTTTTGACCTAACTTCGTTCCTCGCACTGCCCGCCATAGGGTGGGGCGGAGCTTGATCAATCTTGCCAAAATCGCCCAAGCAGGCGTCGCAAAGGCCCCAGGCTTGACCTTCCGTCAGGGCTGGGGGTTTGCTGTTTCTGCCCGTGTGTCGGCTCCTCATCTGCGTTTGTCGCCTGCTCGGGATCGGGCGGAAACCCAGCCAGTCCAAAGCGCGGGGCCATGGGGGAGACGAAGCGGCAATAAAAGCCCGGTGGAAGGCCAGTTTGCAAGGCGGCCTGGTCCTCAAACTCGATCAACAGGCCATCGTCGGGGATCAGCTTGCGCAGACTGATGGCCTCGCCAGGCGTCTCAATCGCGCGAAACAGCATGAAGTCGTTCAGGACCGGGCGAGTCCAATATTCAACCCTTTGGCCCGTCGCTTGCCACTTGCCGTCATGACGGGCGCGTGGGTACAGCGGGCCGGTGATGGGCTGCCAGCCGAATTGCTTCAGCTCTTGGTCATCGGCGGGCAGGGGCCTCACGCCGGGCCAGTCCAGCGGGGTCAGCCGCTGGGTCCCATCAAGCCGGTGTTCGATAAGCACCAAGCCTTGGTGGCTTTCAGCGTCGCACCATAGGCTCAGCAGATCGATGGTATCGCTCGGCGGGTCCAAGATGCCGTCAAGCTCAGCGAGGCTCGCAAGCGGGTGGGGGTCCTTGGGTCTGCCCTGATCCCAAGCCAGATGCAGCAGGTAGAAGGGCGGCTCTAAGCCGGGCGCATGGGCGACCAAACTGTCCTCGCGCGCGTGACGGGCAATCAGCCGCCACTGTGTGCTTGCAAGCGGATGGTGCGCATCGAGTTCGCGGGCAAAGGCCGGGGCCAGGCGTTGCGCCTCATCGCGCGACAGGGGATGCCAGAAGGCGGGCAGGTCGGTGGGTGATTTTGGGTCGGTCGGGCTCATACGCCATCGTCAAAGGGCTCAAAGCTGGCGGACGACGAGCGCCGCCAGCGCGAGAGGTAGCCAAAGCGGTCGTCTTCTTCGCGTAGCAAGAAGCCCTCGGGCATGTAGGGGTAGACCTGCTGACCTGTCACCATATCGCGGTCTTTTTCGCGCATCATCAAGTGGTGCGGCAGGAACTTGCCGGGGTGGTCCAGGCCTGCCGCTCCGGTCATGTCGCCCAGCGCTTTCAGGCTGTTGCGGTGGAAATTCGCAACCCGCTGCGCCTTGGATTCAGGGTCCAGCGCGTTTTGCCGCCAGGGGTCTTGGGTGGTGACGCCCGTGGGGCAATGGTTGGTGTGGCAGGCCTGCGCTTGGATGCAGCCGATGGCGAACATAAATCCGCGCGCCGAGTTACACCAATCCGCGCCCAGCGCCAGCGTGCGGGCAATATCGAAGGCGTGGATCAGCTTGCCCGAGGCTCCCAAACTGATGCGATCGCGCAGTCCTACGCCGCGCAGGGTGTTGTGGGCGAAGGTCAGGCCCTCTACCAACGGCATGCCCATGTGGTTGGCAAACTCCAGCGGCGCTGCGCCCGTGCCGCCTTCCTTGCCATCAATGACGATGAAATCAGGCGTGATATCGGTTTCCAGCATGGCGCGAGCGATGCACATGAACTCGCGGCGATGACCGATGCACAGCTTAAAGCCGATGGGCTTGCCGTGCGAAAGCTCCCGCAGATGTTTGATGAAGGCCATCATCTCCAGCGGGGTATCAAAGGCCGAGTGACTCGCCGGAGAGCGGCAGGTCTTGCCCATGGGTATGCCGCGGGCTTCGGCGATTTCCGGGGTGATCTTGGCTGCGGGCAGCACGCCGCCCTGGCCAGGCTTGGCACCCTGGCTCAGCTTGATTTCGATCATTTTGACCTGGTCTTCGGCCGCGACCTTGGTGAATTTTTCCGGCGAGAAGTTGCCGTCATCATCGCGGCAACCGAAGTAGCCCGTGCCAATCTCAAATATCAGATCGCCGCCACCTTCGCGGTGGTAGCGGCTGAGCCCGCCTTCGCCGGTGTCGTGCGCAAAACCGCCGATCTTCGCGCCCTTGTTCAACGCCAAAATCGCATTGGCGGATAGCGCGCCAAAGCTCATAGCTGAGATATTATAGATCGACGCGTTGTAGGGCTGCTTGCAGTCCGGCCCACCGATGTCGATGCGAAAATCGGTATCTTCAATGTGCTTGGGTTTGATCGAGTGGGTCAGCCACTGATAGCCCGATGAATAGACCGCCATCTTGGTGCCAAAAGCCCGCTTGTCCTCGACGTTTTTGGCCCGCTGATAGACCACAGCGCGCGCATCGCGCGAGAAAGGCACCTCGTCCTGGTCGTCTTCGATCAGGTACTGGCGGATCTCAGGGCGGATCATTTCAAAGAAATAACGAATGTGGCCCAAGATCGGGTAGTTGCGCAGCACCGCGTGACGCCTTTGCGTCATGTCGTAGAGACCAAGGGCTGAGAGACAGCCAAAGAACCCGATGAGCGGCAGTTTGAATACCAAGCCTAGCGGCAAAACCAGCGAGACCAGAAGCAGGAAGATCGAAATGACTAGCGTTGTATAGCGCGACATGTGTGCCCCAAAAGCTGGACCGCCGCCGACCGAATCTCTCAAGATGCTCAAAGCGCGAGCGCAGAACGCGGCAGGTCCGCAAAGCGCAAGTTTAGGGCTTGTAAGCAGTGAGGGAAAGGCAAAATTTTTCCGGCGCGGCTTTACCGAACTTTACAACTTAGCCCTGGATCACGGCGTCCACGACGGTTATGCCGCGCTGGCCGACAAACAAAGGGTTTATTTCGACCTGCTGCAAGCCGTGCCGCTCCGCACAGTGGGCCAGATTGAGCAGCGCGTCGAGCAGGGCGTGGCGGTCTGCGGCAGGCTGCCCGCGCCAACCGTCCAGCAGGCGGGCAATCTTCAGGCGCGACAAAGCCTGCGCGATAGTGAAGCGCGTAAAGGGCGCTGCGATCAGTTGGCTATCGTTCCACAGCTCGGCTTGCACCCCGCCGCCTGCGATCATCATCACCGGGCCAACCGCAGGATCAAGGCTGATGGACGCCAGCACTTCAACGACCGGCTTTTCGGCCATGGCCTCAAGCAGCACACGGGTCAGCGGGATGTGGGCGGCTTGCTCTGCCATCCGCGCGCGCATGGTCTCAACGGCCGCGGTCACGGCGGCGGCATCGTTCAGACCCAGCGCTACGGCACCGACTTCGGTCTTATGCAACAAGCGGGCGTCCAAGGCCTTGACCGCCACCGGAAAGCCAAGCTCGACAGCCGCGCGGGCCAGTGCTCTAGGATCGTCAGCGCTGCACACCCGCTGCGCTGGAATTGTTAGACCTGCATCGGCCAGCAAGCGCTTGGCTTCGGCTTCGTCATAGGCGCGGTGCTGGGCGGAGGCGGGCGCTGCCTCGGCTGCAAGGCTCAGAGCGGGCAGCTCTTCTAACAGGACATCGCGCCGCTCTTGCCACCAAACCGCGTGCGACAGGGCGGCAATGCTCTCGGACAGGCCTTGCAGGGCGGCCATACCTTGGTCTTGGGTGTGCTGGCGGGCATCAGCGGGGAAGCAATCCACCAGCGGAGCCAGTTGCGCGCCCGCGACGCCCAGCTCCCGGCAGGCCTGGCCCATGGCCTCGACCTGGGCGCTGTATTCAGCGATGTCCCACATGCCTTCGCGCGGGTAGTTCTGACCCATGATCGCCAAGTCAAAGCCCTGGCCCAACAACTCACGATAGATCGCGGTTTGGCGCTCCAGGTCGTTCCAAGCGGCCATGGTGATGTCTTGCGGATTGCAAGGCGTAGCAATGCCAGGCAGCAGGGCGCGCAGGCGCTCGGCGCGCTCTGGGTCAGGCTGCGGCAAGTCGAAACCGGCGCGCTCCAGATGGTCGGCCAGCATGATGCCCATGACGCCCGACGCCGAGGCCACTAGCACCCGCCGGCCCTTGGGGCGCTGGGGGGCGGACAAGAGTTTCAGCGTTTCGATGAACTCGCTTTCTGAGTCGGTGGCGACGATGCCAAGGCGCTCAAACAATGCCTGCCAGGCCGCGTCCTTGCCCGCCATGGAGGCCGTGTGCGAGCGCGAGGCTTCCGCACCCACCTGGCTTTTGGCGAATTTGATTGCCACCAAGGGCTTGCCGAGGCGCAGGGCTTTGACGGCAGCGCGGCGCAGCCCCGCGATATCGGCCAGTCCCTCGAAAGCCAGGCCGACGGCGGTCACGCGTGGGTCGTCCAACAAGTAGTCTGCGCAGGCCGCCAGCGAGGTTTTGGCTTGGTTTCCGCAGCCTACCAAATGGCTGATGTCCAGGCCGCGATCACAGAACACCATGTCACACAGGAAGCCACCACCTTGGCTGACAATGGCGACGCCCTGGCTGGGATTTGCCACCCCGAAGTGGTCCATCATGGCCGCCATGGGGTCTAAGAAATTGGCGATCCCGATGGCGTTGGGACCGATCAGCAGCATATCGCCAGCAGCGTCCAAAAGCTGAGCTTGCAAGCTAGCGCCGTCCGCGCCCATTTCTGAAAAACCCGCAGCATTGCAGATCACCGCCTTGCAACCCTTGTCGCGCAGTGCGGCGATGACCTCTAGCGCGGCCTCGCGCTTGATGGCGACAAAGGCCAGGTCAGGCGCGCTGGGCAGGTCCTCAACGCTGGCAAAGCAGGGATAGCCACCCAGCGTTTGGTGCTTGGGGTTCAAGATCCAGGTCTGCCCGGCAAAGCCCTGCTCGCGGTGATAACGCAGCGGCGCGGCCAGGTTGCTGCCGCCCACGAACACCAGGGTCCTGGGCGCGAACAAGGCGGCGAGATCGGGGCTTGAAGACGCGGGCACAACAGGGCTCATGCGGGCATTCCTAGGCAAGTGAGGACGCGGGCAGACTGCCAGCTTTGCCCAAAGGACTCCCAACTGTTGCCGACCTGCATCGGCCGCATTTTGGCTGAAATCCACCGGCGCAGTGATAAGGGGCAGGGCTTGACTCCTCGGGACATCTGCATAATAGTGAATGAACGCTCGTTCATTTTTGTCGATTATCGAGACCTGCTGTGCCCCGCCTCGCAACCCAGCTCGCACTGAAATCCAAGGCCGTTGGCTACCCAGCCGCTCCCTCCAAAGGTGAGCGCACGGCGGGCCGCATCCTGGAGGCCAGCGCCAATCTGTTCGCTGACCAAGGCTATGCGGCGGTGTCGATGCGTCAGATTGCGGCCGAGGTGGGCATAGGGCAGGGCGCGCTCTACAATCACTTTGCCTCCAAGCAAGACCTGCTGGTGCAGATCCTTCTGGATCACATGCGCGGTCTGCTGGCGGCTTGGCAAGCCAGCGATCCGGGCCTGGATCGGCCCCACCAACGGCTCAAGGCCTTTGTCTTTTTCCACATCGACTATCACCGCAGCCGGGCGCGTGACGTGTTTCTGTCCTACATGGAATTGCGCAGCCTAGAGCCCACAACGCGTGGCCCTATCCTGGCGGCGCGCAAGTCCTATGAGGCGGTGCTGATTGATACCTTGGAAGCTGGCCGGCTGGCCCAAGACTTCCAGATCGAAGACGCCAAGCTGACCGCCATGGCCCTGCTGGGTATGCTGGCGGGTCTGACCAACTGGTACCAAGAAGGCGGCCGGTTGGGCTTTGAACACATCCAACATCACTATTGGCTTATGACTCGCCGCATGGTGGCCGCGAAGGCACCAGATCAAGCGAGCCAAGCCGCCACCGACGACCGCTAGGGAGAAACCGCTATGTTTTACGGATCTATGACCTTTGATCTGGGCGAAGATGTCAATGCGCTGCGCGACGCCGTTCACCGCTTTGCTCAGGATCGCATCAAGCCGCTGGCGGCAGAGATCGACCAGACCAACCGCTTTGCCAACACGCTGTGGCGTGAGATGGGCGACCTGGGTTTGCTGGGCATCACCGTGCCTGAGCAGTTTGGTGGCTCGGACATGGGCTATCTGGCGCACGTCGTGGCGGTTGAGGAAATCGCGCGGGCATCGGCCAGCGTCTCCTTGTCGTACGGCGCACACGCTAACCTTTGTGTGAACCAAATCCGCCTCAACGGCACCGACGCTCAGCGTGCCAAGTACCTGCCCAAGCTGGTCAGCGGCGAACACGTTGGCGCTTTGGCCATGAGCGAGGTGGGCGCGGGCTCGGACGTAGTGTCTATGACTTTGCGCGCGGACAAAGTTGAAGGCGGGTACCGTCTGACCGGCAACAAATTCTGGATCACCAACGGCCCCGATGCTGACGTGCTGGTGGTCTATGCCAAGACCGACCCCGAGGCGGGCCCCAAGGGCATCACCACCTTCTTGATCGAAAACACCATGGAGGGCTTCAGCGCCGCGCCGCACCTAGACAAGCTGGGCATGCGCGGCTCAAACACGGCAGAGCTGGTGTTCAACAATGTGTTTGTGCCTGAGGAAAACGTGCTGGGCCAGGTCGGAAAGGGCGTCAACGTGCTGATGTCGGGTCTGGACTATGAGCGTGTGGTGCTGTCCGGCATTGGTCTTGGCATTATGGCGGCCTGCCTGGACGAGATCATGCCCTACATGGCCGAGCGCAAGCAGTTTGGCCAGCCCGTCGGCGACTTCCAGCTCATGCAGGGCAAGATCGCTGACATCTACACCAAGCTGAACACCGCGCGCGCCTATTGCTATGAGGTGGCCAAGGCCTGTGATCGTGGTGAAGTTACCCGCCAGGACGCGGCGGCTTGTGTGCTCTATTCCAGCGAAGAGGCCATGGTGGTGGCGCACCAAGCGGTGCAGGCCATGGGCGGGGCGGGCTTCTTGAACGACAGTCCGGTCAGTCGCTTCTTCCGCGACGCCAAGCTGATGGAGATCGGCGCGGGCACTTCTGAAATCCGCCGCATGCTGATCGGTCGCGAACTGATGAAAGGCATGCGCGCATGAGCGTTCTAACCAGTGCCATCGCCACGGGCGGCGATGATTTCAAGGCCAACCAGGCCGCCAACATGGCAGCGTTGGAGCAAATGCAGGCCGCCTATCGCGCGGTCGAGCCCGGCGGCAATGCCAAGTCCCGCGAGCGCCACTTGAGCCGAGGCAAGCTGTTGCCGCGCGACCGGGTGGCCCAATTGCTCGACCCCGGATCGCCCTTCTTGGAGGTGGGCGCGCTGGCGGCCTACGATTGCTATGACAACCAGGTGCCGTCTGCGGGCGTTATCACCGGCATTGGCCGCGTGGCAGGTCAAGAGGTGATGGTGGTCTGCAACGATGCCACCGTTAAGGGCGGCACCTACTTCCCGCTGACGGTCAAGAAGCATCTGCGCGCGCAGGAAATCGCCGAGGCCAACCACCTGCCTTGCGTCTACCTGGTGGACAGCGGCGGCGCGAACCTGCCCCAGCAAGACGAGGTGTTCCCAGATCGCGACCACTTCGGGCGTATTTTCTTCAATCAGGCCAACATGAGCGCCAAGGGCATTGCGCAAATCGCAGTGGTCATGGGTTCCTGTACAGCGGGCGGGGCCTATGTGCCCGCCATGTCGGATGTCTCGATCATCGTCAAGCAGCAGGGTACGATCTTTCTAGCGGGCCCTCCCTTGGTGCAAGCCGCCACCGGTGAGGTGGTCAGCGCCGAAGACCTGGGCGGCGGCGATGTTCACACGCGCCTGTCCGGCGTTGCCGACATGTTGGCCGAAAACGACGCCCACGCCTTAGCGCTGGCGCGGCAAGCGGTGGCCAGCCTGGCGCGTCGCAAGCCGAGCAGCTTGGCGCTGGCGGCAGTGGAAGAGCCGCTCTATGACCCCGAAGAAATTTTGGGCGTGGTTCCAGGCGACCTGAAGACGCCCTACGACATCCGCGAAGTTATTGCCCGCCTGGTTGATGGCTCGCGCTTTGACGAGTTCAAGCCGCGCTATGGCACCACGCTGGTCTGTGGCTTCGCCCATGTCTGGGGTATGCCGGTTGGCATCATTGGCAACAACGGCGTGCTGTTCTCTGAGTCTGCTGTCAAGGCGGCGCACTTTGTCGAGCTCTGCTGTCAGCGCAAGGTCCCGCTGGTCTTCTTGCAAAACATCACCGGTTTTATGGTCGGGCGCAAGGCCGAGGCGGGCGGCATCGCCAAGGATGGGGCCAAGATGGTGACGGCGGTGGCCACAGCTTCGGTGCCGAAAATCACCATGCTGGTCGGCGGCTCCTTTGGTGCAGGCAACTATGGCATGTGCGGGCGCGCTTATGCGCCGCGCTTCTTGTGGACCTGGCCCAACAGCCGCATCTCGGTGATGGGCGGCGAGCAAGCGGCTGGCGTGCTGGCGACCGTCAAGCGGGGGGCGCTGGAAAAGGCCGGTCAGGCCTGGAGCGCCGAGGAGGAGGCCGCCTTCAAGCGGCCAACCCTGGACATGTTTGAACATCAAAGCCATCCGCTCTACGCCAGCGCTCGATTGTGGGATGATGGCATTATTGACCCGCGTCGCTCGCGCGAGACTTTGGCGCTCAGCCTGGCAGCAGCGTTGAATGCCCCCATCCAAGAGACACGCTTCGGCGTGTTCCGCATGTAGGAGGCGCGCATGTTCTCTAAAATTTTGATCGCCAATCGAGGCGAAATCGCTTGCCGAGTTATGGCCACCGCGCGCCGCCTGGGCATCCGCAGCGTTGCTGTGTATTCCGAGGCTGACCGAGAGGCCCAGCACACCCTGCTTGCCGACGAAGCCGTGCTGATCGGTCCAGCGCCGAGCCTGCAATCTTATTTGCGCGGGGATCGCATCATTGAGTCCGCGCTGGCCACGGGTGCAGAGGCGATCCACCCCGGCTATGGCTTTTTGTCCGAGAACCCCGATTTCGTCGAGGCCGTCGAGGCTGCGGGTCTGACTTTCATCGGCCCCAGCGCCTCTGCCATGCGCGCTATGGGCCTGAAGGACAAGGCCAAGCAACTGATGATCGAAGCGGGCGTGCCCGTGGTGCCCGGCTACCAAGGCGAGGCGCAAGACCCGGACTTCTTGGCTGAGCAGGCCGAGGCCATCGGCTATCCCGTGTTGATCAAAGCGCGTGCGGGCGGTGGCGGCAAGGGCATGCGCTTGGTCGAAAGCCCGGCGGATTTCCGCGAGGCTCTGCAAGCTGCGCGCCGCGAGGGCGAGGCCAGCTTTGGCGATCCTCACTGTTTGATTGAAAAGTTCATCCAGCGCCCGCGCCATATCGAGGTGCAGGTGTTCGGCGATGCGCAAGGGCAGGTGGTGCACCTGTTCGAGCGCGACTGTTCCATGCAGCGCCGTCATCAAAAGATCATCGAGGAGGCGCCTGCGCCAGGTCTGGACGAGCCCATTCGCCAGGCGATTTGCGCGGCTGCGGTCAAGGCGGCGGAGGCCATCGACTACCAGGGCGCTGGCACGATTGAATTTATCGTCGATGGCTCGGATGGGCTGCGCGCCGACGGCTTCTGGTTCATGGAGATGAACACCCGCTTGCAGGTTGAACACCCGGTGACCGAGGCCATTACCGGCCAAGATTTGGTGGAGTGGCAATTGCGGGTCGCGGCGGGCCAGCCTCTGCCACTGCGCCAAGATCAGATCCAGCGGCGCGGGCATGCCATCGAGGCGCGACTGTGTGCCGAAGATCCCACGCGCGGCTTCTTGCCCGCAACCGGCCGCCTAGAGCGCTGGGCCCTGGCGGGCGCCTCGGCCTTCGGCTTGGCAGATCTGCGCCTGGATAGCGGCGTTGTCGCGGGCAAGGCCATCAGCCCCTATTACGATCCCATGATCGCCAAGCTGATTGCCTTTGGTGATGAACGCGATCAGGCGCTGGGCCGTTTGACCGCGGGCCTGGCCGCGCTGGAGGTCGAGGGCGTGACCACAAACGCCAGCTTCTTGAACCGCTTGCTGCGCTCTGAGGCCTTCGCGGGCGCGGAGCTGGATACAGGCCTGGTCGAACGCGATCTGGAGGCCTTGATTGACCAAGGGACTCCAAGCAATGCCGTGGCCATCCTGGCGGCGGTCGCCTTCGCCGGGGGCTTGCCCACAGCGGAGCGCGGCGCAGATCCCTGGGCGGCCTTGAGCCACTGGCGGGCCTTGGGCAGCGCCAAGCACAGCCTGGCGCTCGACTGCAACGGCCAGAGCCTTGGGGTGGCGTTGGAGCTGGCGGCTGGCGGTGCGCGGGTTGACGGGCGCGCGCAGCTCAACGACGGCGACTGGCAGGACTTCAGCCTCACCGCCAGCGCTGCGGGTGGGTTTGCTCTGGAATGTGGAGGCCGCATTGCGCGCTATGTGCTGACTGCTTTGGCCGACGGCTGGCGCGTGTTGGACGGGGCAGACGCCTACACCATTACCCAACCGCTCGGCTGGCAGAGCGCGGAGGCTGGCGACAGCTCGGACACGCTGCTGGCCCCCATGCCGGGGCTGGTGCAACAGGTGCTGGTCGACGCCGGACAGAGCGTTGAGGCGGGCCAGGCCTTGGCCATTTTGGAAGCTATGAAGATGGAGCACAGCCTGAAAGCACCGCGTGCGGCCACCATCGCGGCGGTGGCGGTTAGCGCGGGCGATCAGGTCAGCGACGGCCAAGTGCTGATCCAATTGGAGCCCGAAGCCGAGAGCGCAGGAGAGGCGGCATGAGCGATCAGGTTTTGGTCTATGAAGTTGGCCCGCGCGATGGCCTGCAAAACGAAAAGCAGATCATCGCCACCGCCGACAAGGTAGCGCTGGTTGACCAGCTTGCCGACTGCGGGTTTTCCGCGATCGAAGTCACCAGCTTTGTATCGCCCAAATGGGTGCCGCAACTGGCCGATGCGGCGGATGTCATGGCGCAAATCCAGCGCAAGCCGGGCGTCACCTACGCCTGTTTGACCCCCAATCTGCGCGGGTTCGAGGCCGCAGAGGCCGCTCAAGCGGATGAGGTGGCGGTGTTCGCGGCGGCCTCTGAGGGGTTTAGCCAGAAGAACATCAACTGCTCGATTGAAGAGAGCTTTGCCCGTTTCGCGCCGATCATCGAGGCCGCCCGACCCTTGGGATTGCCGGTGCGCGGCTATCTGTCTTGCGTGATTGCCTGCCCCTACGACGGAGCGATTGCGCCGGCCAAGGTGGCCGAAGTGGCGGCCAAGCTGCTGGCGATGGGCTGCTATCAGGTTTCGCTGGGCGATACCATCGGCGCGGGCACGCCCCAGACCACCGCCGCTATGCTGGACGCCGTGTTGGAGCGCATTCCGGCCAGCCAACTCGCGGGGCATTTCCACGAGACCGGCGGACGGGCGCTGGACAACATTGAAGTTTCGCTGACCAAGGGCCTGCGGGTGTTTGACGCCTCGGTGGCCGGGCTGGGCGGCTGCCCCTACGCGCCGGGCGCGCAGGGCAATGTCGCCAGCGAAGCCGTGGCGCGACGCTTGGCCGATCTGGGGTTTGAGACCGGAATTGATCTGGAGCGGCTAGCCGCAGTCGCTCAGTTTGCAGCAGGTTTGAGGAGCGCCTAAGCCATGACCTACCAAGCCATTCAAGCCGAACAAGACGCGCGCGGGCTTCTGACCGTGACCTTGAACCAGGCCGAGCGACGCAACGCTCTGTCGCCGTTGATGATCAAGGAGCTGACCCATTTCGCCCGGACCGTGAGCGAGCGTAAGGCCCGGGTGGTGGTGTTGCGCGGGGCTGGCGAGATCTTCTGCGCCGGTGGGGATCTGGCCTGGATGCAAGCGCAGATGGCTGCCGACCGCACAACGCGCATGCGTGAAGCGCGCAAGCTGGCGACCATGTTGCAGGCGCTCAACACCCTGCCCCTGCCGCTGATCGCCGTGGTGCAGGGCGGTGCTTTTGGCGGCGGTGTCGGTATGGCCTCGGTCTGCGATTATGTGATTGCTGAAGCCTCGGCGCGCTTTGGATTGACAGAGACACGCTTGGGCCTGATCCCAGCCACCATCAGCCCCTATGTGTTGGCGCGCATGGGTGAGGGCCGGGCGCGGCGGGTCTTTATGTCGGCGCGCTTGTTCGACGCCAGCGAGGCCGAACGCCTGGGCCTGGTCGCCGAGGTGGTGGCAGACGCAGAGGCAGCAGAGGTGGCGCTTGAGCGTCAGATCAAGCCCTATTTCAAGGCCGCACCGGGCGCCGTTGCGGCGGCCAAAGCCTTGGCGCGCAGTTTAGGCCCTTGCATCGACGAAGCGGTGATTGATCGCACGATTGAGGCCTTGGCCGATACCTGGGAGCAGCAAGAGGCTCACGACGGCATCGCTGCCTTTTTTGCCAAACAAAGCGCACCTTGGAGCCGCTAGGACTTCGGCCTGCTTCTATGCGCCGAATGGGCGAAATTTGTGGATAAACGCTCTTTTGTGTGGTTTGCACGCATGAGGGGTGGTAGAGGTTTAACCCTAAAACAACGGTGAATTCGCGCAAGGGTACAGCATGCAAGCGCTTGTCCTATGGGCGGTATACGCCTGAAAATTGGGGATAATACTATGATTCGCGTGATCACAAGTCTTGCCATTCTAGTTGCGACCAGCATGCTCGCGAGCTGTGGCGAGCCACAAAGGACGAGCATTTCTGGGCAAGAAATGTTGACGTGGGCCGCCGAGGCCCCGGCAACCTCTTGTGACGTTCTAAGCCAACGAAGAAGCGATATGGCGCGGCTGATGAATGGCCGCATGGTGGTCAATGGCAAGACAGTATACGCAGGCAGTGTCGATGGCGGAAAGATGATGACCGTGATGTTGACCAGCTACAAGATACAGAACCGCAACTATATGAAACGCTGTGCAACGCCCAAAGAAGTCGCCGCGTACCAGCAAACCTGCGCCATGTTGCCCACTGCCTGTTAGGCGCTTGTCCGCTACCGATCATCGTTGGAAAAATATGCAGGATAGCCGGAAAAAGTGGGGGCATCGCCGACCTGTGACGCCCAAGCGCTGCACTCGCTCATAAAGATGCGCGCCGTGTGGCGGACCTTGGGTTCCCCGTCGAGGCACCCTGCGGGCACCAAAATTCGGCCGCTGTCGTTGGATCGATAAGGCAGGGCTGTTGCGCAGATCTGACAGTAGGCTTTCGAAAAGGATCGGCCCGGCAGATCAAAGCGCTTCACCAAGTCTTGCCCGCGCGTCCAAACCAGGCTCTCGGTTTCGCTGGACAGATGCGCGATGTGCGCGGAGCCTGAGATCTTGCGGCACTGCCGACAGTGGCAAAAAAAGAGAAAGCGAAAGTCGTTGTCGATGTCAAAGGCGACCTGCCCACAGAGGCAAGAGCCGGTGATGGCGTCAGCCACTTGGTGCCTCCTTTCCGTAAAGCCTCGGGCGGGCGAACCGGTGAGCCCAAAGCGGTGTTGCGCTGCCTAACGGCTTTATTAGGGCGCTATCTTTGACCCCAAGCCTTGCGCTTCGGCGCGTTTGACCGCCAGCACCGTGGCCGCATAGTCGCCCAAAGCCAACCCGCGAAAGGCAAAGGCCGCAGGCTTACCGGGCTGTCGATCAGCCACCCGTCCGGCCACCAGCTCGGTCAGATCGCCAGCGATGCGCTCGGGCGCGACCATAGGCTGGGCGCTTTCGGCCTCTTGGATGCGGTCGTCAACGATGAGGCTGCCAAAAGCCGGCATGCTCTCAGGATACCAAGGAATGCAGGCGTCGGTAATGGCGGCAAAGGCGTTGGGCTGCAGCCAGCCCGCGTCTAAAAATGGTTTGATCGAAAAATCCAAAGTGATCGATGTGACCACCAGGTCGGCGCCCTGCAAAGCCTCTTGTGGTTGGTTGCAGGCCACAGCTTCCAAGCCCATCGCACGAGCGCTCTGGCACAGCTTGTCGATGTTGGCTTGCCCGCGACCGTAGACCTGAACGCGCTCGAGTGGGAAGAGGTCGGCAAAAGCCGCCAGGTGCGAATGCGCCTGCACGCCCGTGCCGACAAAGGCCAAACAGCGCGCTTTGGGATCCGCCAAGCGGCGCGCGGCCACCGCCGACAAAGCGGCAGTGCGTACAGCGGTGATCCAGTTGGCCCCCACCACGGCGCGCAGCAAGCCGGTTTGGGCATCCAGCGCCATAATCGCCCCGTTGATCGCCGCCAGGCCCCGGCTGGGATTATCGGGGCACACGCTGACCTGCTTGACCACGACAAAGCCGTCGTCGCCCACCGCCAGCGTAGACATCATATAGCGGCCTTCGCCGGGCAGGATCGCGCTCTTGGGCGAGGTGTGCAGCCGTCCCTCGGCCTTGGCCATTAGCGCGACTTCGATGGCATCGGCCACCTCGCAAGGGCGGATGTTCAGCGATTCCAGCATGGGATCGGACAGATATAGGAAGTCAGAGCCGGTGTGCATGGCGGTTCCTCGTGCGTCGGGGTAAGGGGGCGCATGCTGGCCCATATTCCTGCCGCCTGCAAGCGCCAGCAAGAGCCTGCAAGGCTTAGGCGGTCTTGCTTGGTCGGTGCCGCCGGTCGAGCCAGATTTGCAAACCGATAGCGAGAAGGATCAAGAGCAGCGCGAAGATTTTGCGCGGTCCCAAGACATCGCCCAGCAGCCAGGCCGCCGAACCGAGGCCAGAGAATATCTCAAGCGTTAAGATCAAGCTGACCGTCACCGCGCCCAGGCGGCTGGCGCCCCAGAGTGCCACCGCGACGACGGGCGCTAGCAAGGCGGCTCCGGCCAGCAGCCCCAAGCCCCAGTCGCTGGCACTGCCTTGCAGCAGGACCGCAAAGCCGCCGCTGGCCAGCGCCAACGGCAGAATTCCCAGGCTGGAGACGAGCAGGCTCAGCGCGGTTACGGGCGCAACCGGAAAGCTTGGTTGGCGGAATAGCAGCGCTGCGCCCAGCGCCCAAGCCGCACCGGAAAACAGCGCCAGAGCGTCGCCCAGGCGCAGCCCCTGCAGGCTCAGATCGCCGCCAACAACTAGCAGCATAGCGATGAACCCGCAGGCGATAGGTGCGAGCAAGAGCGGATAGAAGCGCCGCCCGGTCAGCGTCACTTCAAAAGCCAGGCCCCAAGCGGGCGCCAGATAGAACAGCAAGATGGCGCGGCTAACTTGGGTCAGTACCAGCGCGTTGCCATAGGCGGTGACTGCCAATCCCACCAGCACAGCGCCCAGAATGGCATCACGGCGCAAGGCAAAGCGACCCCAGCGCCCGCTGGCGCGCATACACGCAGCGAAAGCCAGCGCGGTGGCTCCCAGGTTCATGGCCAAATTGGCGCTGAGCCCGGACATGCCGCGCTGCTCCAAGCCCGCCAGCGGCAGCCACCATAGGCCCCAGGCCAATGCAGAAAGTGCAACAATACCAATAGACTGCACGCAAAATCGCCTTTTAACTGAAGCGCCACGCCTGGCGCGGATGAGCGGAGAAGAACCGAAGGGCTCAGATAACCCCGTCCGCACGCAAGGCATCCAGGTCGTCATAGCCAAGGCTGCCTAAGATTTCGGCACTGTGCTGGCCCAGAAGGGGCGGCGGGTCCTCCACCTGCGGCGCGACTCCATCCCATTTGATCCCAGTGCGCAGGCATTGTATGTCGCGCTCCACCCCCGGAACGTCGGTGAAGGTCGCTATCATGCCGCGATCCTGCAGGGTTGGCGATGCGAGCACCTGCGGCACAGTTAAAACTTGCCCGGCTGGAACCCCCAGCGCATTCAGCTCCCGCTCCCAAAGGGCGGCGGGCTTGCTCGATAGGGCTTGCTCGATCTCCCCCTTCAGGCGAAAGCGGTTGGTTTTGCGGGCCTCGCGGGTGATGAAATCGGGGTCGCGGGTCAGCTCTGAACGGCCGATATGGCTGGCCAGCAAGACCCACTGCTCGTCCTTGTTAGCAGCGATGTTGATCAGCCCATCGCCGGTTTGAAAGGTGCCTGAAGGGGCCGAGGTGCTGTTTTCATTGCCATTTGCGGTCGGGACCGCGCCACCGATCAGGTAGTTGGACACCACCCAGCCCATGGTCGCGATGGTGGCCTCAAGCATGGAAACGTCGATGAAGTGGGGCTTGCTGCGGTCTTGCAAGGCTGCGGCAACGGCGAAGGCAGCGGTCAAGCCGCCGATGGTGTCGGCCAGCGGGTAGCCCACGCGGTAGGGGGCCGTCTGGGGCCCGCCGGTAATGCTCATAACACCCGACATGCCTTGGATGATTTGGTCATAAGCAGGGCGCTTGACCCATTCGCCGTCCTGGCCAAAGCCGGAGATCGCGGCATAGATCAGGCGCGGATTGTGCTGGCAAAGCGCCTGGAAATCCAGGCCCAGCTTGTCCATGACGCCGGGGCGGAAGTTTTCGACAAGTACATCCGCTTCAGCGACGAGTTGACCCAAGATGGCTTTGCCTTTGGGGTGCTTGAGATTCAAGGTCAAAGACTTCTTGCCCGCGTTCTGAGCGAGGAACGAGATGCCCATGCCTCCTGCATTCAGCTTGGCATCAGATCCCAGATTGCGCGCCAAATCTCCACGGCCCGGCGCTTCGACCTTGATCACCTCCGCGCCGAGATGCGCCAACTGATGGCAGCAAAAGGGACCGGCCAAGACGTTGGTGAGATCCAAGACGCGGATGCCATTGAGCGGGGTCATGCGTTAGGCTCCAGTTGATGCGTTGTGTCCGGTTGGGGTTGCTCAGGATCGTCGAGCAAGGGCAAGGACATGATTGCGGTAAAGCGGTGGTCTGAATTTTCCAGCGTCAAGCTGCCGTGATGGCGCTCGCAAACCGAGGTCACAATCGACAAGCCAAGGCCAGAGCTAACGGGATTTTCAGACACCTTAACAAAGCGTTGGGTCAAGCTGGCTAACGTTGTCGGGTCATAATTGCACGACGGATTGCTGACCGACAGCAGGGCGCTCTTGCCCTCGCGACGCAGGCAAATTTCGATATCGCCCCTGTCGCCGGCATGACGCACAGCATTTTCCAGCAGGTTGGCGAGCGCGCGCTCTAATAACAGCGCATTTCCCATGATCCGCAGCGGGACATCGGGCAGATCAAATTGCGGTGTAAAGCCCTGTTCGATCAAGCTGGCGGCGCGTCTACCGCCGATCTGTTGAACCAACTTAGTCAGATCCAGGTGCGCGAAGCTATCGTTTTCGATGGCGTCGGTTTCAATCGAGGACAGCAACAAGAGCTGCTTGGTCAGCCGCTTGCTGGTCTCCACTTGGGTTTTCAGGCCACTAAAGGTCTCGGCCAGGTGAGGCTGCTCGGCGGCCAGGCGGTCCAGCTTGGTCTGAATCTCCGCCAGCGGGGTGCGCAACTCGTGGCTGACATCAGAGACAAAGCGCTTTTGGCTGTCCAAAGCGCGGTCCAGTCGCTTGAGCAGGGCGTTGACTTGGGCCAGCAGCGGCTCGATCTCGCGCGGTGTTGGGTGGGTCAGGGGGCGCAAATCGCGATCAGAGCGACGCCCAATGGCGGCTTCAATCCGCGCCAAGGGAGCAAGGCTGCGGTGAATGCCGAACAGCGCAACCACCACGGCGGCCGCCACGATGACCGCCAAAAGGCTCATTCCTTGCCACAGGACCGAGCGTGCCAGGGCCTGGCGTTCTCCGTTGGTCTCGGCCACGGCCACGACAAAATCCAGGGGGCCTTGTGCAGCCCAGGCTTTGCCGCGAATTGCTAAGCTGCGTAGAGCCAGGCCACGAAACTCCTGATCATAGGCGAGCCAGTTTTGCTCATCCCAAGCATCTGCGGTGGGGGTCTGCAAAGTGCCATAGCCGGTAATGACCCGCTCAGGTTCCACCTGCTTGACGACATAGAAAATCCGGTCGTTGGCTGCCGAAGACAGCATTTCAAGCGCCGCATAGGGGACATCGACTTCCAGCCCCTCGCTGCCATAGATTACGCGATCAGCAATCGCTAGCGCCGAGGCGCGCAGAACCCGGTCATAGGCGGTATCAGCGGCGCGGTCTGCGCTCCAATAGACAAATCCCGACAAGACGAGCGCCAGGGGCAGCAGCGGCAAGATCAGCCACAGCAGCAAGCTAACGCGCAGGGACTTGGGTCGAGTCGACGCCGGTTTTTGCGCCCCCGGGGTCACGACGCTTCCTCGCCGTCGCCTTGCTCGCGCACCATGTAGCCCAGGCCGCGAATGGTGACGATCTCGCAGCCCGAATCCTTGAGCCGTTTGCGCAGGCGCGAAACCAGCAGGTCCAGCGCATTGGGGGTCGCGCCGTCTTCGTCGGCATAGAGCGCTTGAAACAGCCGCTCGCGGAACACAACGTTGGTTGGCCGCTCGATCAATGCCTCTAGCAAAGCCGTTTCCTTGGTGCTGAGCTTGGCGAGCTGGTCCTGGATCATGCAGGTGCGCGAGTCGCGGTGGTAGACCAAGTTACCAAGCGTAACCCGGGCATCGGCGGCGGTCGAACGGCGGCGCAATTGCGCCCGGCATCGTGCGAGTAACTCGCTGAAATCAAAGGGCTTTGTGATGTAGTCATCCGCGCCACGATCCAGACCCTGAATGCGTTCAGAGATGGTGTCCCGTGCGGTCATGATGATAACGGGCAGGTCGCGGTGGTGGTTACGGATGCGCTCGAGTATGTCAAAGCCCGAGCCTTGAGCCAACCCTAGGTCCAAGAGGGCCAGGGCAATCGGGTGCTCCTCCAGCGCATAGCGGCCTTCGTCGGCGGTCGAGCAGGCGACCACGTCAAAACCCTGCTTAATAAACAAGGCCTTGAGATCATGGACCAAGGACGGCGAGTCTTCTGCGATCAAGATTGTGGTCATGGCGGCAAGCACTGGGTCCCCACGAGCCTGGTGCCGCTTTTCCCCATCGAAGGATTGGGGCTAGGACTGCGACAGGTTCATGACAGGTTGAATGGCTAGATTGCCAGTAATCGCAAACCATAAACCGCGAATTGTCAAGAAGTGTTTCATATATGTTTATGAAATGTTTTAATTTGGAGGAGACGCCGACGTGACCGAGGTCAGCGGCAGCACGATGAGAAAGAGCTTGCTCTCGGCATGGATCGCAGGGGCTGTTTTGGCAACTGCGGGTGTCGGCGCGGCGCTGGCGCAAAGCAGCAAAGCGCCTGATTTCGTGCTTGGCCCTGCGACGGCGAACGATCAGCTCCAAGTCTACGGCAGCACGGACGCCTGGCTTGTTGAGCCCGTTTTTCAAGCCTTTGCCGACCAACGCCCAAATTTGGCGATCAGTTATACCGAGTTGTCGACCCTGGACTTGAACGCCCGCGTCGTGAGCGAGAGCCAGGCCGGTCGCACTGCCGATTTGGTTTGGTCGTCGGCCATGGGGTTGCAAATCAAGCTGGTGAACGACGGTTTTACACAGCGCGTACTGTTGGAGCGCCAAGACGCCCTGCCGGACTGGGCCCATTGGCGTCAGGAGGCTTTCGCACTGTCGCTGGAGCCGGTTGTCACCGTCTACCACAAACCTGACTTTGCCGAGGTCAACAGCCTGCCAACCAATCGCTTCGCGCTGGCTGATACGCTCAAGGCGCGCACCGATCTTTTGGGACGGGTGGCGACCTATGACATAGAGCGCTCGGGTCTCGGGTACTTGTTGATCGCCAGCGATGACCGCCGTTCGCCCGCAACCTGGCCGCTGATTGACGCTTTGGCTGCGGCCCAGGCGCGCTTGCAGTCCTCGTCTTCGGCGATGATTCGAGCCGTGGCCGACGGGCGCTTGGCCTTGGCCTACAACGTGCTGGGCAGCTATGCGGCGGTGGTGGCCGACGAGAAAGAGGCGCTGGGCATCTTGTATCCGCAGGACTACACGCTGGTGATCTCTCGCTTGGCGGTCGTGCCGCGCGAAGCCCAACGCCCTGATCTGTCCGTCGAGTTGCTCAACTTCTTGCTCTCAGGAGCAGGGCAGGCACTCTTGACCCAGCGCAGCCACTTTTTGCCGGTGGTGGGCAGCAACGGGCAAAGTTCTGAAATTCTCCTGAAATCTCTGGCCAAGCGCACAAATTGGGAGCCGATCCGTGTTGGCCCCGCGCTGCTGAGCTACTTGGATCAATCCAAGAAGGAGTCCCTGATCCGCCAGTGGCGGAAAACTCTGCAAGGTCCGCGTTGATGCGCTGGGCTTTGTACCGACTTTGTAACCATGACACCATTAGTGGAGGAAAATCGTCATGAAAAAGTTTCTCGTAGGCGCGTTTGCGCTGGCTCTGTCTGGCTCGGCTGCCTTGGCAGGCGGTCACCAGCAGGTTGACTCGATTCACTTCTTGATCCCCGGCGGCGCTGGCGGTGGCTGGGACGGTACCGCACGCGGCACCGGTGAGGCCCTGACCAAGTCTGGCATGGTGGGCTCTGCCACCTATGAAAACATGTCGGGCGGCGGCGGCGGTAAGGCCATCGGCTACCTGATCGAAAACGCGGGCTCCAGCGAAGGCACGTTGATGGTCAATTCGACGCCCATCGTCATTCGCTCGCTGCAAGGTGTATTCGACTATAACTTCACCGATTTGACCATGATCGCGGGCACCATTGGTGACTACGCGGCGCTGGTGGTTGGCAAGGACTCGTCCGTACAGAATTTCGCCGACCTGCTGGCCATCTACAACAGCAACCCGGCGGACCTGGCGATTGCAGGCGGCTCGGTTGCGGGCGGTATGGACCACCTGGTGGCGGCACTGGCGTTTAAGCGCGCTGGCGCTGATGCGACCCAGGTCAACTACCTGCCGTTTGACGCCGGCGGGGAGGCTCTGGCCGCGCTGCTGTCTGGCGAAGCGGACGCTTTGTCAACCGGTCTGGGCGAAGCCATCGAGCTGGCCAAGCAAGGCGAAGTGCGCATCATTGGCGTAACCGCGCCTGAGCGTCTGGCTGACGCTCCCGACGTACCGACCCTGAAAGAGCAGGGCGTGGACGCGCAGTTCGTCAACTGGCGTGGGTTCTTTGCAGCGCCTGGCCTGTCGGATGAAAAGCGTGCTGCTTACATCAAGGTTCTGGGCGACGTTCAGGGCACCGACGAGTGGGAAGCGGTTCGCGCGCGCAACGGTTGGGTAAACATCTATAACCCCGGCGACGAGTTCACGTCATTCCTGCAGACCCAGGAAGCTGAAATCAAAGCTCTGATGACAGAGTTGGGCTTCCTGTAAGCCAACCAGCGAGCCCGGCAAATGCATGTCGGGCTCGCATTTTTCCGACCAAATCCAGCTTCAGGAGACCGGCATGGCGTCCCGTTGGTTCACGCTTGAGCGCGCGATTGCGCTTGTGATCTTCATCATTGCTCTGGCCTATATCAACGCCAGCTTCCATATCCGCATGCTGCCCTTTGAGCTGCGGCAGCCCTTCAAGCCCAACACCTTCCCGCTGGCCATTGGCATCATGACCGCTGTGGTTGCCTTCTTGGTCGCGGTCATACCGCCCAGAGCGACCCAAGCTGGCGAAGAAAAAGCCGTTGCTGGCGATGCTGAAGGCTGGCGCGACTTCGACTGGAAGCGCTTTTTCATCTTCTTTGGGCTGATGATTGCCTATGCGACCTTCCTGCGCCCGGCTGGGTTTTTGCTCTCTACGGTGAGTTTTCTGGTGCTGGGAAGCCTGGTTCTGAAAGAATATCGCCTTTGGATGTCAGTGCCGATCATCGTCGTGTTGACCTTTGGGCTTTGGTATCTCGTCACTCAAATTTTGGGCATTTACATGCCCGCTATGCCCAACAGCCATTTGCTGGGCCAAATGTTCGGCTCAGCCGCCACTTCTGGAGCTTAAATCATGCTTGAAGGTTTGCTAACTGGTTTGGCGGCGGCCCTGTCGTTTAAAGCCATCGCCATGGTGGTTGTGGGCTGTCTCATCGGCACGTTCATCGGCATGTTGCCCGGCCTGGGGCCCATGTCGATCATCGCCATTATGATACCCTTTGCGGTCAGCCTAGGCGACCCCACCACATCGCTGATCATGCTGGCAGGCGTCTACTACGGTGCGGTTTTCGGGGGCTCGACCTCCTCGATTTTGATCAATGCGCCGGGCGTGCCCTCGACGGTGGCCACCTCCTTTGATGGTTATCCTTTGGCGCGCCAAGGCAAGGCCGGAAAGGCCTTGACGATTGCCGCGGTCTCCTCGTTCGCGGGCGGTACCATCGGTGCCATTCTGCTGACCCTGTTCGCCAGCCCGTTGGCTGAGTTTGCCAAGACGTTTTGGTCGGCCGAGTATTTTGCCTTGATGGTCGCCGGTCTGACCGCCATCGCTGCCTTTGCCGGTCGCGGCCAAGTGCTGAAAGCGATCTTGATGGTCCTTGTGGGGCTCATGCTCGCCACGGTGGGCCAAGGCGCACTGTTCAACCAGGCGCGCTTTACTATGGGCATTGCCGACCTTGAGAGTGGCGTCGGCTTTGTGACTTTGATTATGGCCTTGTTCGCTTTGCCCGAGGCCTTGTTCTTGGTGCTCAATCCAAAGAAGGGCAGCCAGGCCGGCGACGGTCAGGATAAAGAAATCAAGGACTTGCGCATCACCGGCGAAGAAGCGCGCAAGATCGCGCCGGTGATCGGCCGCCAATCGATTTTGGGCTTTCTGATCGGCGTTATGCCGGGGGCAGGGGCAACCATCGCCTCCTTTATCGGCTATGCGACCGAGCGCAATCTGGCGTCGTCTGAAGAGCGCGCCGAGTTTGGTAGGGGATCGGTCAAAGGGCTGTCCGCGCCCGAGACCGCCAACAACGCAGCCTCAACCGGCTCGTTTGTCCCCATGCTGACGCTGGGCATTCCTGGGTCAGGCACCACGGCGATCTTGCTGGGCGCTCTGATCGCGCTGGGCGTGACGCCTGGACCGGCATTGATCGACAAGAACCCCGAGATTTTCTGGGGCGTGATCGTTTCCATGTACATAGGCAACGTGGTGCTGTTGATCTTGAACTTGCCGCTGATCCCCTACATCGCAAAGCTGCTGACGGTGCCTCGCGCTTATCTGATCCCCTTTGTGCTGTTCTTCTCACTCATGGGGGCCTACATCGGCCAGAACAACGCCACAGAGCTCTATCTCATGATCGGTTTGGCGGGTGTGGCGACGCTGCTGCGCTTTGCCGACTATCCGCTGCCGCCGATCATCATCGGCTTTATTCTGGGGGTCATGCTTGAGGACAACCTGGGCCGTTCGCTGCGCAAGTTCCGCGGCTTGGATTGGATGTGGGAGCGCCCGGTGACGCTGGGCCTGCTGATCGTCGCGGTACTGTTCATCCTGGTGCCCTTGTTCAGCGATTGGCGCGCGCGCCAAGGTCGCGCCAAGCAGACAGCGCAAGGGGATTAGGGTGGTCGCTGCCTGAGGATTTAGGCAAAGACCAATGCGATGAACTCGGTTTGATCAAAAAACAGAGCGAGGAGCGGGGCCGTCAGGCCCCGTTTTTCGTTGGTAGTAAAAGACGCTCTTGCGCCAAGTAGGCAGGCGCCTCGTTTTGTGGTATCTTTTTGATAATAACATGAAGCTAGGAGGTCTGTATGCAGCTGATTTTTGTTCACGGGTGGAGCGTCCTAAGTCTCGACACCTATGGTGAATTACCGGCACTTCTGGCCGATCCAACCATCAACGGCGGGCTCAAACTTAATATCAGTCACTTGCATTTGGCGCGCTACATCAGCTTTCACAATGAAGTGCGCATGGATGATTTAATCCGCGCAATGGATGTTGCTTTGCATGATACTCTGGGGGTAGATCAGGGCGAACGGTTGCCAGAATTCTCCGCCATCACTCACTCAACCGGCGGTCCCTTGGTGAAGATGTGGAACCGGAAGCACTTCGCAGGGAGTGCGGACAACCCACTCAAGCACATCGTGCACATGGCTCCAGCAATGCAGGGCTCAGCGCTTGCCAAGTACGCCCGCGAAAAGCCTGGCAAAGCCAAAGCCTTATTCGAAACTATTGTGGTTGATTTTCCCAACATCAGTCGCGTAGAGCCAGGACTGGGGGTCTTGGAATGGCTTGAGCTTGGCAGCAAAGGGATTTGGGACTTGGCTCAAGATCGCCTGGCAGAAGCGAAAAACCCAGTTGGGCGTCCCTTTGAATTTTCTCTGATCGGCGACACAGTTGATGATACAATTGTAAAGAGGGTCTTTAAAGCAGTCAACGAGCGAGGGTCCGATGGTGTCATTCGGGTCGCAGGCGGCAACCTTAATTTTTCATATTTGAATGCAAGCGAAGATGACGCCCAGGGCCAGCAAGTCGTAAGCAAGAAGCAATGGCTTCAAAGTCCATTGAAGCGTCGCCGGAATATTTTGCACCTGGGGTCAGAAAACTTGGCCAGTGTTGAGGATAGAGCCTTCCAAGTTTTCGAAAACACAAGCCATTTTCAGAAAAAAACCGGAATCATTAGCTCTATTACGCGCAAGACCTATTCCGAAAAGCAAACATTTTCCACGTTGTTAGCGGCCTTATCGGTAGCCAATCAGGCAGCCTATAGCGCCATGCGGCAGCAAATGCGGACGTCTACCAAGGACTATCAAGACGGCAGCAAGACGTCTGGGTCCAGTGCGCACAAAAACAGCAGTTATTCCATGCTGGTTTTCCGAGTCCGTGATGACCAGGGGCAAACCATTGACGACTACCTCATGACCCTGCTGACACTATCGCCAAAGGGCAAACCCAGCAGCAAGATGCCTGACGATTTCTTTGTGGATCGCCATCTAAACCCGGCCACCGGACAACTGGTCTATTACGTCGATGCGAACAAAATGGCGGCGATCAAGAAATTCGCCATGCTGATCGAGGCCTTCCCCGACGAGGGCTTTGCCTACTACGAGCCGTTGGAGATTCGTTGGACGGACGCGACCGAAGAGCTCATTCGCCCCAATCAAACCATCTTCATTGATGTAAGGCTCAAACGAAAAGTCACCAAGCAGACCTTTGATTTTGTCAAGCCGGACGAGAAAAAGAAGAGTTTCAAAGGCAGGTCTCCTGGCAAGCTGCTGATTGACGGAACGGACAGCGTGCAATAGGCGGCTATTCGCTCGCTGCTGTTTCACGCTTTTTCAGCCGCGTCTTTTTCAGCGCCCCATAGCCATCCAGCACTGCATAGCCAACGGTGGCCAGCTTGCCGTTGACCGCTTTTAGCGCGGTGATCAGCTCCAGGTGCACGTTGCTGGAGCCAAGGCTTGCTTGGTTACCGCTACGCAGCCGCGCCAGGTGGTTGCGGCGGCTTTCCTCCTCCAGACCAGCGACGTACTGCTTGTGCTCGACCAGGCGGCGCGCGCTTTGCTCATCGCCTTGCCACAGAACGCTTTGCGCCAACAGAATTCCGCGGCGAACTTCAACCACCAGGCGGTCGATTTCGGCCTGTCCGTCCTTTGAGAGCCGGGTGCTGTCCGCGCCCAACCTGGCGCGCAGGTCGATGTACTTGTCTGAGATGATATCGCCGCAGGACTCCAAACGGATGGCAAAATCCATAATGTCTTCAACATCATCGCCCGTACTTTCGGTCTGTTGCGGCAGCGCGACCAAGGCGGCGCGAAAGTCTGACAGGGAGGCGTTCATCTGCTTTTCAAGCTCATGGACCCGATCACGGTCCGGTAGATCGTGCGAGGCCTCGTCGAACATGGCGCCCAGCGTGTCGAGCATGCGCGTGGCCTGCCCCCGTAGCGCCGACAGCATGATGTCCCCATCAGCCTGGAAGTCGGGCAGCGCGAAGCGGTTGGGCGCTATGAGGCGCGTGGTCTGGGTCGCAAAGGGACGACAGGCCAGGCCTGCCAGTGGGGCCAGCAACAACAAGAAGACATTATAGCTTGCGTGGCCCGCCAGCATGAGGTGGTCTGGGCGACCAAATTGAGCCAACACCGCATCAATCCAGGGCTGAGCGAGGCTGAGGCTGGCCAAAATCGCCAGAGCTGGCGCGATGCGCAGCAGAGCAACCGCCTTGGGCACCATCTGGGTCTCAGGCTTCTCGCGGCGCAACAGCCAGACCGGCAACAGCGCACTGCCAATGTTGCAACCCAACACAAAGGCCAGGCCTCCGGCGGCGTTCAGGTCCCCGTGCGAGGCGAAGGCCACCCCTGTAAGCACGGCAGCCAAGCCAGAGTGCATCAGCAATGACAAGCCCAGTGCGACCATGGCCGCGCTGACGGGATCGCTGTTCAGGTGTGAGACAATGGCAAAGGTGCCAGGATAGGACTTGAGCGGCTCGACCGCTTCGCGGATCAGAGCCAGCGCCAGCAAAATCAGGCCTAAGCCCAAGATCACACGGCCCAAGTTGCGGCGTCGCGTAGCGGCAGCATTCAGATAGAGCCAACCGCCGACCAGCAGGGCCAAAGGGCTGACCTCGGAAATCGGCAGGGTCAGCACCAAGGCCGCCAAGGCCGAGCCGAAATCGGCACCCAAGGACAGGATCACGGCCGAGACGGTGGGTGTTATACCAGCTCCCACCAGACCAGCAGCCATGAGAATGACGACGGTGCTGCCTTGCATGACGGTACCCAAAAGGGTGCCTTTGGCCAACACGGAGAGCCTTGAGGACGATTGCCGCATGGCGCTGCGGATCGCCTCGCTCCACAGCCGCTCGATGCCCACGCGCATAAAACGCACGGCGAACAACAGCAGCATGGCACCGCCCAGCAGGTGGACAATAAAGCCGAGAATGGTCACAGGCGCGCGCTCCTGAACAGCAGCTTGTGCGTTGGCCTGGGGTGAATGCCCAAGTCGGCACCCAAGTCGGCGTGTTCGCAGCGATGCAGGGGGCGGGATAAGTCGGCGGCGCAGGAGCGATTTCGGCCAAAGTCTGGATTTAGATGGGATCGAGAGGTCGTGGCGGGCATGCAGCTTTCTTTGTTTCAACACCGGCGAGGCCGGCAAATCAGGGCCTAATATGCACTTTTTGCGGTTTTTGGCAAATTGCTTTCTGTGTATAGCAAACTCGCGGCTGCAGGTCTTAATTTTGCGCACATTTTGCGCGAGATTTGCTGCCTGTTCGACGCGGGGGCGTGGGCAAGGACGCAAAGAGGGCGCTGATCGGGCGTGCCGTGGTCAGCAGAGCCCGCGCGTCAGCCTGCCAAGTCGGACCTGCGAAAACAGCCCTCAAGGTGGTCGTTGACCAAGCCCATGGCCTGCATAAAGGCATAGCAGGTGGTCGGTCCGACGAATTTCCAGCCGCGCTTTTTCAAGTCCTTCGACAGAGCCTTGGCGCTGGGTGGTGCGCCCAAAGCGATCAGGGCGGCTTTGGTCATGCGGGCAGGGCGTTCGTCCGCGGGCGGCTGCCAGCCCCAAAAGTAGTTGGACAGGCTGCCGAACTCCTCCACCAACTCCAAGGCCCGCGCCGCGTTGTTGATGGTGGCTTCGATCTTTCCGCGATGGCGGATGATGTCGGTGTCCTGCAACAGCGCTTCGACCTTGGCCTGATCGAACTTGGCCACTTGGTGAAAATCAAAATCGCAAAAGGCAGCTCTGAAGGTGGGGCGTCGCTGCAAAATGGTCCACCAGGACAGCCCGGCTTGAAAGCCCTCTAGGCAGATTTTCTCAAACAAGCGCCGGTCGTCGTGCATGGGCTTGCCCCATTCTTCGTCGTGATAGCGCTGATATTCGGGCTCACCACCGTGCCACCAACAGCGGCACTTGCCGTCGTCACCGACCACCAAGCCTTCGGCCAAGTCCTGTACCTTGTTCATGCATCCTCCCAATTGGTTTTGCAGTTGATCTTGAATAGGGCACGGACTGCGCCATTTGTTAGTCTATCGCGCGCACGCGCCTTGGGCTATGTCCAAGTGACCGCGCTGTCCGGCACTCTCAAGGCCGGAGCGGCGACTAGATTTTTTCCGAGTGAGGCCAGTATGGACTTTGTCTTCTTCTCGATGGCGACCTTTTGGAACGTTGTCTTTGCCTTTGCGATCTTGATTGGCTCTTGGTGGCTGTCGGGGATTGCACGCCATCAAATCCAATCCGCCGGGCTGCGCTATGAGGCGCTGGACGACACCTTGTTTAACTTCCTGTCCTCGCTAGCACGCTATGCCATTCTGGCGCTGGGCGCGATCTTCGTGCTGAACCGCTTTGGCATCCAGACCACCAGCCTTGTGGCCATTATCGGTGCGGCCGGTCTGGCGATTGGTTTGGCCTTGCAAGGCACGCTGTCGAACATCGCGGCTGGCATCATGCTGATGATTTTCCGCCCCTTTAAGCTGGGCGACTATGTTGAGGCTGCGGGCGTTTCGGGCACGATAAGTGACGTGAAGCTGTTCACGACTGAGCTGACCACGTTGGATAACCTTTTGACCATCGTGCCAAACGCGCAGATTTGGGGCTCGGTGATCGTCAACTATTCGACCCTCAGCGAGCGCCGCTTGAGCCAGGTCTTCTCCATTTCCTATGAAGACGACATCAACAAAGCCATGGCGGTCGTGCGCGAAGTGGTCGAGGCCGATGAGCGGGTTTTGACCTCCAAAGATGTGTTTGTCGGCGTGACCAACCTGGGCGATTCTTCGGTTGATCTGACCCTACGGGCTTGGTGTGCTTCCAGTGACTATTTCGCTTTCAAGTGCGATATGCTGCAAAAAATCAAGCAGGCCTTCGACGAAAACGACATCACGATCCCCTATCCTACACAACTGATTTTCCGCAAATCAATCTAGGTCTGCGCCGGGCGGGAGGCTGGGGGGCAGTGCGCCAAGCCTGCCCCGGCCCGTGCGGCCAAGTTTAGGTAGAATTGCTAGCCGCTGAAATTTCGTTTCGCTTAGGTCTCGTTTGACGGTATAATCATCCGTCATCACATTTACGCGAGGCCTTATGCAGCGACCCAAGTCGGTTGAATGGCCCACCCTGGGCTTGATCATTGTGTGTTACGGCAGTTTCGGACTGCTGACCTGGTACTACAGCACGCTGTCGTCCTGGATCACGATCCCGCTCTTGGTCTATGTTATTGCGCTGCAAGCTTCCATTCAGCACGAGGTCAGCCATGGCCACCCCACGCCCTGGGGCTGGCTCAACGATGGGCTCATGCTAGCCAACTTCTGGCTGATAATCCCCTTTCATCGCTATCGCCAGACCCACCTGCGCCATCATCAAGACGAGCACCTGACCGACCCGCTGGATGATCCTGAGTCCTATTACCTCGACGAGGCCCACTGGCGCGGCAAGCCCTTGGTCAACCGCTGGCTCTTGACCGCCAACAACACCTTGCTCGGCCGGCTCGTCCTGGGACCGGCGCTCACCTCCTATGTTTTCTATCGCTGTGAGTTGCAGGCGCTGTTGCGCGGCTCCGCACACCATTGGCGTGCTTGGGGCTTCCATGTCGTTGCAGTGGCGTTGGTGCTGACCTGGGTAGTGGGTGTGTGCCAAATCCCGCTGTGGCATTACCTGCTGTTCCTGGTCTATCCGGGCGTGTCCTTGTCGCTGGTGCGGTCTTTCTTGGAGCACCAAGCTGCCGAGGAGGTGGATCACCGTACCGTGCTGATTGAGGCCTCGCCCTTCTGGAGCCTCTTGTTCTTGAACAACAATTTGCACCTGGTGCATCACAAGCTTCCCGGCATGGCCTGGTACAAGCTGCCAGCAGCCTATGCAGCCAACCGCCAGGCCTGGCACCAGCAGAACGCCGGTTATGTCTTGCCTGGCTATCGCAGCTTGTTGCGCTATGCCTTTCGCCCGAAGGAGCCGGTCATGCATCCGCTGCGCCGCCGCCTGCCACAGGGAACAGCAGCGCCAGCGGATGGGGCAGGGGCCACCAGCCTGACCACCGCGCCTGCCGGGCTGACGACGCCGCCTGCAGTGGCCATGGCGCCCAAGTCTGACTAGCGCTGTGCTATGACAAGGGAAACAGACGGCGCGGGCCAGCCGGTTGCTGCGCTCAACATGTACGATTGGCCTGGCCAAAAGGCCGCCAATCAAGCGCTTTGGGACTACCTGCGCGACGGGTTGCGAGCAGACGGTTTCAGCGCGCCCCAAGCCTTGAGCCAAGAGCGCGAGGGCTTCGGGCTGTGGCAAGATCCTGCGCTGATATTTGCTCAGACCTGCGGCTATCCCTACTACGCCTATCTGCAAGAGCGAGTCGCGCTGGTGGCGACGCCTTGCTATGCCGTAAAGGGGTGCGAGGGGCCACGCTATCGTTCGGCGATTGTGGTGCGTGCCGACAGCGGGCGGCAGAGCCTTGAGGACTGCCGCGGCGCGCTGGCTGCGGCGACCGCCGAGCACTCTATGTCTGGCTATCACTTTTTGATGCACAGCTTTGCGGGCCTGGCCGAGCAGGGGCCAGTGCTTCGAGGGCTGGTTTGGACCGGTGGGCACGCGCGCTCGATCGAAGCTTTGTGCGATGGGCGGGCTGAGGTGGCGGCCATCGACTGCGTTTCCTGGCACAATGCCTGCCGCGACTGGCCTGAGCGCACGGCCAAGCTCAAGGTGATCGCCTGGAGTGCGCTGGCTCCGGGCTTGCCGCTGGTCACCAGCCGCGAGCAGGCCGCCGCCGTGCCAAGCCTGCGCGGCTTGCTTGATGCTTGCCCCAGCGCGCTGCTTGAGCCGTTGTCGATCCAGGGCTTTGAGGTGCTGAGCCGCCAGGATTACCAGGCGATTGGCCCGCTGTCAGGTGATGTGACCCTGACCGGCTGAGACCCTGACCGGCTGAGACCCTGGCCGGCTGAAGCGGGCAGGGCGAGTCAGGCGTCTCTACTCCACCAGATGCAGATAGATGCGCCGGTTGGCTTTGCCCTTCTTTTCGATCTTACCGATGGTCACCGTGCCAATCTCGGCCGTGCTGGCAACATGGGTGCCGCCGCAGGGCTGGTAGTCAATCGACGCTTCGGGTGTGCCGATCCGCACCATGCGCAAGCTGCCGGTGCCGCGTGGCGGTTGCACTGACATGGTGCGCACCAGCTCGGGATGCTCATCGAGGATGGCTTCGTCGATCACCTCAGCGGTGACCGGGTGATCTTCAGTGATGAGCGCGTTGATCGCAGCCTCCAGTCCGCCCTTGTCGGGGCTGGTCTCCAGATCGAAATCCAGGCGGCCTTTGTCCTCGCCGATCTGCCCGCCGGTGACGCCCGCGCCCACCACGCGGCAGAGCAGGTGCAAAGCGGTGTGCACGCGCATCAGGCGGTGGCGACGCGGCCAATCCAGCTCAAGTGCGAGGCTGCTGCCAATCGGGGGCAGGGGTTGGCCCTCGGCGACAAGATGCACCTGGGCCTGGCCATCCGGGCCCTTGACGGTGTTGGTGATCTCGGTCTGGCCGCGGTCCCAACGCGCTAGGCCCCGGTCGCCCGGCTGGCCGCCACCTTGCGGGTAAAAGGGGCTGGTAGCGGTAGTAAAGCCACCGGCAACATGTGCCAAAACCTGGCTGTTGTGGTTGCGGGTATAGGCGTCTTGGCGGCAAAGAATGTCAGTCATATCAATCTTGTAAGCGATGATGGGCGGACGGAGCAGCAAGGACTCCTGGGATGTCGGTCGCACGGGTTGCGTACAAAGCGCAAAACCGCTGGCGTCGCGCGCATGGTACCGCTTGACAAGTGAGACGCAAGGCCTTAGACCGACGCTCCGAGCGGGGCGAAGTTCCCGGCTTAGCCTGGTAGGGCGGAGTAGCTCAGTTGGTTAGAGCAGCGGAATCATAATCCGCGTGTCGGGGGTTCGAGTCCCTCCTCCGCTACCAAATTTCCCAATACAATCAATGCTTTGCATCACTCTGTGAGCGAAATTGCGCGCAATTTTCCAGTGCGCAGTCATAGCACGGTCTGGCTCTCGCGCTCGGCGATCTCTGCCACACCCCCTTACTCTGTTCAACATAGTAAAAGCGCTGAGCGGCTGCCTGTTTCTGTGCCCGCCACAGGAGGACTGGAAACCGGCGCCCGACTCAAACTCGACCCAACCACGCCAAGCCGACATGGCGGAGGTGTTCGGCTGTTCAAACGCCCCAACAGCATGGCATTGCGAGGCGCCGCCAACCCGGGCGCATCTGGATCGCCATCCGCCAATTTGGACATAATTCGGCGAAAGTGTGTGGATAACTTGACAAGCCTGCCTCAATCTATACACGTTTAGGTAGCGCAATAAAACCTAAGGTATAAATGCGCTACAGTTATGAACAAGTTAGCATCTCCAAAGTCGGCTAGAAACGACCGGAGGCGCATAGGGGCAAGCCGTGACATCGTGGCATTTGTTCAAGCAGCGGGCGCGCAGGGCGTCCGGCAGCCTTGGACCCATCAGACAGCACAGTCTTGGCAAGCGGTACCACCGCTTGGCCGGGCCGATTGCAGGCGCTCTCAGTCGAGCGCGGTACCTCACATCAGGTTTGGCGCTCAGCGCAACGACGTGTCAGCGGCACCAAGCCATCCTGTCTCGGCTTTATGAGCAAAGCCAGCCTCATAGACATCCGCGCTTTGGAGGCCATCCAAAGGCGAAGATCGATTGGGTACAGGCTGAGGCAGCCACCAACACACATAACAAACGGTTCCTGGCGCTAAAGCCGCGTCGCTCCATGCCGTGCCAGGCGATGATTCGACGTGTTTTGAACCTCCTGTCATCGCGCTTGCCGGTCACTGCGGCGCGGCGTCCAAACAATATGGGCCACTAAAGGGTTTTCCAATGTTCCGGTCATTTGTCCTGCGATCTCTGCTGGTCTTCGTCTTTAGCACCGCTCCGTTTGCCGGCTATGCATTTACGCCCAGTACGGATTTTTGTGGGGGGGGATTCATTAGTATTGACAACTCCGACGCCGCATCAGGGCCCGTTGCTTCTGTAGCATTAGTGCAATTTGTTACCGGGGGTTGCGGATTCTCATCTTTTATTGATGTGTTTGAGTTTGACTCTGCTATTACTATAACAACCAAAACTCCATCAATCGTGGTTATAAATAACACTAACGATACTTCGAGTCCGTTGCCGGGGGTGTACGTGATATGGGCGGGCGGGAGCGCTCTAACCGGTGTTAACCTCGGGGGGGTGCCCGTCCTTGAGGGGCAAGGTGTTGTTGACTCAGGATTCGTGGCGGGGTCTGGGACGGGTGCTGCCTTCTATACTTATGTGGCCTGGACGTACCTAGGGGTCAGCTATTATGTAACGCTATCGCGGGTGGCGTCGAGCACGACCGTCACCGTCGGCCCGGTCGAGGAAGGGGCGCCCTCCGACCCGCCGGTCCTCGGGACTCTTGTGCGCACGACGCCGACGACCTCTCCTGGGATCGAAGCCGAGGCGACCTTTACCGTGACATTCAACGAGCCAGTGCAAAATGTCGATGTCACCGACTTTGTGTCGACCAAAGGGACGGTGAGCGTTGCAGGCAGCGGTGACACCTATACGGTGACGGTATCGGGAATCGCAGAAGGCGAGACAGCAGATCTGAGCTTTGCTGCTGGCCAAAACATCACCGATATGTTTGGCAACGCGCTGGCCACGCCGACCACCACAGCCAGCTACACGCGTGCCGCCACCCAGACCGATCAGCTGGCTATTGGACGTGCAGGCAGCCTGATTGCAAGCGATATCATGCGCAGAACCGCGGTCGCCTTTTATTCCTCTCGTCTTGCCTATCGCTTTGGCGGTCAGGGCAATGGCCGCTTCAACCCGCTGGCAGAGCCGGGCGTTGCAGGTTGGACCACGCTTGATTCAGACACTATGATCGGGCAGCTCACCAGCTATGAAGAGCGGCGCAATGCCGCCAAGCTTGAACGCCTGTCGCCAGACGCCCTGGCCTTGGCCAGCGACATGATCGACTTCAAGTCCGCCGTCGATCCTCTGGATTTTTATGTGGCAGGCGGCTGGGGTGATCTGAACGGCACCGGCGCAGCGGGCTATGACGGCCAGGCCTCCTACACCACCATCGGCGTTGACTACATGGCCTCGCCGGACTTTGTGGCGGGCTTTGCTGGCACCTATGAATGGAGCCGGATCGACTTTGACACGGACGCCAATGGCGTGGCCCGTAAAGACGGCTGGCGCGGCGATGGCTACTTTGGTTGGGCCGTGACGGACGATCTGGTTGTCGAGGGCTGGGGCTCCTATGGCTACCTGGACAATATGATCTTATCGAACAGCGTCGTCGGGCGCACGGACAGCCACCGAACCATGCTGGGGGCCAAGATGATCGGCGACGTGCCGGTCTATGGCACCACCATCAGCCCCTATGTGTCGGCCTCCTACGCTTACGAGTTCTTCGAGCACTACACGGCCTCTAACGGAACCAAGGTCGCGGCCTTTGATACAGAAACCAGCCAGGGCGCCTTCGGTCTGGAGCTGCATGGCGGCCCGTCAGCCTCTGTCTTTGGTCTTGAGCCCTACATCGGCCTGCAAGGTGAGTGGGACTGGCTGAAGGGCGATGACCTGGTGCTGCCCAGCGGCGATATCCTCAAGCAGGACGATTGGGGCGTAACCTGGCGCGCTGGTGTTCAGGGCAGCATCACGGGCTTTGCGCCCGGCACCTGGGTGGGCAGCGTGCTGGAAGGCTCGCAGCTTCAGCTTGAGATCATGGACAGCAGTTTCGGACGAACCAATGAGAGCCTGTCTGCAAACTGGAACGTCAGCGTCCCGCTTTAGTGGAGGCGTAGGGCGGCAGACAGGGCAGCCGACAAGGTTGAAGCCTCTCTAGGGCTGGTACTCAATTATGGGATTCCCATTGAAGCTATGATCTGATTCACTCCAGCGTTCAGCAAGCAGGAGATAGTCATGGCAAAGAACCTCTATTGGCTCAGTGACAGGGAATGGGCGTCGATCCAGCCGCACTTGCCATCCGGGCGACGCGGGGCACGGCGGGTTGATGACCGGTGGGTAATCTCCGGTATTCTGCATATGCTCAGGACGGGTGCCCGCTGGCGCGATTGTCCGGCCGAGTATGGCCCCTAC
>JAUIBT010000044.1 GCA_030428255.1 Alphaproteobacteria bacterium
CGGTTCGGCAACCAGTTGCCTTTGCTATCACTACGACGGGTGCTGCCACCCGAGGCCTGGGGCGGCGGTGCCGGGCGCTCCTCGACGTCAAAGCCGCGCTCGCGCATCCACTCGATTGCCTGGCCGCCTGCTACGGTCCGTCCGGTCTCTTGCTCGATAGCCCAGAGGACACCGCCGCCCTCGTTGGTCTCGTGGTTGAAGAACTGCCCCTTTTCCAGGTCGACCGACTTGGAGCCATGACGGCCAAAGCGCAGCTCGCTCCGGCTCGATAGCTGCTTGTTGGCCTCGCCATACAGCTCGACCGCCACCGCCCTTGCATGGATCGCAAATTTATCACCGGAGCTGGTGGTCATGCTGGGCGGGATCCTTTTGAGGACAAGAGGGCGGGAGGGCAAAAGGCGGGCGGCCCGATCAGGGGCCCCCGCCCAGCAGTAAGGCCCGGTTAGCGGGCTGGGATCGCTCTGGCGGGCGGACGAGGCCGCTGGCGGGCAAACAGCGGCGAGACCTGCAAAGACACCTGGGGCGCCCGCTTGGCCGTCACGTAGAGCCAGCCCGCGATGGCGTCGGCCTCGTTGTCGTCGGCAGGCGCAAAGCCCAGGCTGATCAGCTTGTCGATCACCGCCTGCTTGGCCTCGCCCTTCTTGGGCTTGTGGCCCAAAAGGTAGGAGCGCACGTCGTGGACGTTGTGCTCGGTCACATTGTGGTGGCGCGTCACCACCGCAGCCGCCTCCAGCACCGCAGGCAGGCCTAAAAGCATGCGCGCGGTGTTGAGGTTGGTCTTCATGTGGCGCGGGTCCATGGGGGCCTCGAAGGCCACCTCGAAGTAGTGCTGGGCCAGCAGCCGCTTGGAGATGAAGCGCAGCAGGCCGCCTTGCACGGCGGCCCTGCCCGCCCCCGAGGGTGCCAGGCGCTCTGTTCCCGAGCTGGGCACCTCGCCAGGGATGCCTTCGCACCAGCCGGTCTGGCGTGCCAGGTCCAGAAAGATGATCGGGGCTTTGAAACTCATTCCGCCATCTCCACCATCAAAGCTTCACAGGCTTCGAGGTCGTACTTGGCCTGCTCCCACCCGCGAACCGCGGCCATGCCGACCGCGTAGACCCAAAGGCCGCTAAGGATCGTCAAAACGACCGCGATGTTTGAGATGATGCGCAGCATGAACTAGGCCACCATGCCCGCGAGGGCTTCCGCGTCCTCATCGGCGGGGCCGTTGTGCTGGGTGTTCGTCAGCTTGGCCAGGATGTCCTCCAGCGTCTCGACCATCTGGTCGCCGACAAAAATATCCACATGATCAAACAGGCCGTACATGTGCCAGAGCTTGAGATTGGCCGCGATATGGGCCTCAGCCTGGGTTGGGTCCATTTTTGCCAGCTTGGTCAGGCCGGTCAGCACGGCCTTGGGGATGTTGTGCTGCTCGCAGGCGGTCTTGGTCAGGCTGCCCGCCTCGCTGGTATGCTCAGAGGCGCGCTCCTTGGCGTTGCGGATGTTTTTAACGATGGTCTTCAGCGTCGCTTCGTCGATATCACAAACGACGCCGGTGTTGTCATGTTCGGCCATGATGGCTCTCCTGGGCTTGGGGTTGGGGATGATTGAAACTTGGGGGCTAGGCCAGTGGGCTGGGCGCCAAGGCCACGCCCGCTTCATCGGCCAGCTCGTAGAGCTTGTGGAGGTTGTCGCGCACCCGGCCGCGCCAGAGCGGGGCCGCGTTGGTGCGGAAATGGAGCTGCCCGTCTTCGAGCTCGCCCTTGGCCAGGTATCCCGCCATCGGGATATCCTCACGGCCCCAGGCGGCATCAACGAGGGCCTGAACCGAGGCATGGCAGAGAGGCTTGCCTCCAGGGCCGAGACGGACCGTGTAGCCGCTCCCGTAGTTCCCCCCATAATTGCGCCCGTAGCTGTCAGACGGGGCGTCGTGGCTGCGCGCTCGCTCCAGCGTGCTTTGCCGCCGCACCCAGCCGTTGAAGGCCCGCCACGAGGCCGCCGATTCCCGCATCGTGCTGGAAAGGACCGCCCGCTCGATGGTCTCAGGGGAAATACCGTCGGCCAGCCACTGCCAGACCATTTCGGGGTTGAGCCAGTAGCGCGCGGCGTCGCAGGATTTGGAGATCGAGGCCCGGAGCTGAGCGTCGCGGCCTTCGGAAGCGGGCTTGGCGGTCTGGATAGCCTGCTCTGCCTCACCGGAGGCCTGGTTGCGGGGATTGTCTCGATCCTGGATTGGGGTTGGCTCTGGAAGGCGGGCGGACGCCTCCTGGCGGTCCGCCGCCGGTGTTGTTTCCGACACCTCTTCGAAGCTCTGGCCACCGGCCACCTCTGGGAGGTCGCCAGTCGGGAGGTTGGGAGCTGGAAGGCCGATCACGGGGCTCTGGATGCTCGATGAGCTATGGACCGCGGCTGCCATGCTTCGCGCCCCGGTCTCGGCCACGGGCTCGGGAGTTGGCGTCTCGCTCCCCAAACCAAAATCAAAATCAAAACACCCCTCCCCCCCAGCATCGTCGCCATGGGGCTGGCTATCGGCGTTTGGAGCCGTGGGGGGGCTTTTGGGGGGGAGAGTTGTTATTTTTGGGTTTGTTAATGTCTGCTCATTTTTGGAGGGGTCCCCCTGCTCAGATTTGAGGGGGGCCCTGCTCATTTTTGGAGGGGTACGCTGCTCAGATTTGGAGGGGGCCCTGCTCATTTTTGGAGGGGTACCCTGCTCAGATTTGGAGGGGGCCCTGCTCATTTTTGGAGGGGTACCCTGCTCAGATTTGAGGGGGGCCCTGCTCATTTTTGGGGGGGTAGCTGAACCGGGACCAGCGACTTCTTGGCTGCCTGCTTTAGCGCCCTTCGTGGCACATGGCTCAACAGCTGACTTACCTTTTTCGAATTGGCTGAGCTGATAGCCATTGGACGTGCGCCTGCCGGCCGGGTCAAACCTCTCCTTGCAAACGACGATATAGCCCTTTTGCACAAGGCCAGTGATAGCCCGGCGGACAGCGGCATAGCTTTTGTTGGTCTTGTCCGCGATCGCCCTTTGTGATGGAAAGCAGAAGCCTTGGCTGTCGGCATGCCCGATCAAGATCGACAGGATGCGAAACTCACTATCAGACAAAGCGGCATCAAAGGCTATGCCCATGGGAACAAGGCTGACCCAGCCCGGCGCCAGCTCGTCGGGGCGTTCCTGCTCTGCGCGGCTCATAGCTGCCCCTCTTGCCTGGAATGGGACAGTTCCGCTAAGTCCAGGAGATCGCTCGAAAGTAGAGCAATGGCTTTTGCCAGTGCTATCTGCTGTTCTAGGTGGTCTGCTGTAGGCTCGAGTTCTTCTAAAAGCCGCTGGTTTAGGGAGGCCAAATTCTTGATGGTCACGACCAGCTCGATGAAGCGGTCATCACGACTTGGAAGTTGCATAACGCCCCTCCGGTTCAGCTTGCAAAATATCAGCAAGGTCGATCTTGGCCCTGCGCAGCTCTTGACTGCTCGCCAAGGTCAGCGCATGTCGCTTGGGAATTCCGTGCTTTAGCCATTTGTGGACAGAAACATCACTCACCTTGCAAAGGTGGGCGACGTGGCGTTGCGAGGGGAAGCGATCAAATATTTCCCGAACTGATAACATCATCTGCATCTCAGATGTTTATCAATACGGTAAAGTTTACGTCAACAGCGAATTTACGATATGGTAAATTTATGACCAAGATGAACGAACGACTGATTTTAGCCCGCAAACAGCGCGGATACGAGACGGTCCGAGCTGCCACCGAAGCCTTTGGTTGGGTCTACCAACGTTATTATAACCACGAGCAAGGCCTGCGCGGCATCTCGCTTGAGGCCGCTCAGGACTATGCCTTAGCCTTTGGCGTCGACCCTGTTTGGCTTGTTTTTGGCGATGATCGCTTTGCCCCTAAATGGGATGAACGCCAGAGCGTTTCACGGGTACCCATCGCCGGCACTGTCGCTGCTGGTACATGGGTCGAACCCAATGAACCTAGCGGAGACCAAGCTTTTTTTAACGGTACATTGCCTCAGGGAACGGTCGCCTATCGCGTCATGGGCGATAGCATGGACCAACTCTATCAAGATGGCGATATGGTTTTTGCAGCCCCCGGCGATCTTGCCGCCTTGAACAATGGCCAGGTCATTGTCGCCGAGAGAGTTTCGCTAGACGGTACACACGAATATACTCTCAAGGAGTTTCAGCGCCTAGAAGATGGCAGCATCTTTCTAACGCCGCGTTCGAGCAACCCTCGTCATACCGCCTTAGAACTCTCCAACAATGATGAAGGCACCCTTGTTCGCGTGCTCGGTCGTGTCATTGCCAGCCAATCCAAGGTAAAATAAATTCGCAAGTCGACAAAGGCTTAGCTGCTTCTACGTCACGTAGTTTCCCATATTGTTAATTTTATCTTGCATCCTCGTCGTTTTCCCGTTTAGTTAAATTCGCTCGCTGGTCGAGCGGTTTACGGTCAACAAAGCCCGGCTAACCGAAAGCCGGGCTCCACAGGAAACGCAACTATGCCAAAGCAAGCAACTTGCAGCGAGCGTGAAAATCCAGGCAATGCGCTGGCCTTTCGCAACCACCTAGCGGTAATCAACAGCCTAGATCGCAGCGAACTGCCCTGGATGAGCGACGCCGCCTGGGCCGCCTTCACCGACCACCCCTGCAGCTACTATCTACGCTGCTCTGACCAGGCGCGGGCGCGGATCTGGGCCGCTATCGAGCAACGCCGCATCCGCGGTCACGCGGTGGCCGCATGATCACCGTCAGCCACCCAAAATCCAAGACCGAATGGCAGGCCCTTCGCGGCCGGGACGTGACGGCCTCGGTAGTGGGCGCCCTATTCGACGCCAGCCCTTTTCTCAGCCGCCGCGCGCTCTGGGAGGCCAAAGCCAACAACCGCGAACGCCTGGTGGCCGAGACCCCGGCCATGCAGCGCGGCCGTCTGTTGGAGCCCGTCGGGGTCCAGCTCATTGCCGAGCAGCACCCGGACTGGCGCCTGCACCACAACGCGGCCGACGACACTTACTACCGCGACCCCGATATCAGGCTGGGCGGCACGCCCGACCTGTTGGTCGAGGCGCCCGAGCGCGGCAAGGGCATCATCCAGATCAAGAGCGTCGAACGCTCGATATTCAAATCCAATTGGCTCGATAGCGACGGCGAGATCGATGTGCCGCTTTGGATCGCACTCCAGGCGACGGTTGAAGCCTATCTAACCGGAGCCTCCTGGGCGGCCGTCGCAGCCCTGACGGTCAGCCACGGCATTGACCTGCACCTGATCGAGGTGCCGCTGCGCGACGGCCTTATCGAGGCTATCAAGGCCCGCGTTGTCGAGTTTTGGGATCAGGTCGCAAGCAACATCCCGCCCGACTGGGATTACGCCCAGGACCAAGCACTCATTGCCCGCCATTTTGGCGATGGAGACCCCGAGCATGAGATCGACCTAACCGGCGACAATCGCATGCCGATCCTAGTCGCAGAGCGCATCGCGCTGCAAGCCGAGCGCAAAGCCGCAGAGGAGCGCATCGCAGAGATCGACGCCGAGGTGCAGGCGCGCCTCGGCACCGCCCAGGTCGCCCACATAGGCCAGGGCCTGCGCATCACTTGGGAGCTCAGCCATCGCGCCGGTTTCTCGGTTCCCCCCAAAACCTACCGCGCGCTGCGCTACCCGCGCAGCCTTCCCAACCTTTAGGAGACCATCCGCCCATGCGTTCCCCCGTTGTTGATCAAATTTTTGGGGCCAACAAGGCCCCGCTCGGTGCCGTCTTGCAGACCGACTTTGAAGATCTAGCCGCCGAAGTCGAGGGCGCGCGTACCCGCGCCAACGCCCTGCCCCAAAAGGTCAAGTCAGACGACGACCAGGCCGCCATCGGCGCCTTTGTTGTCGATATGCGCGATTTGGCCAAGCGCATCGAGGGCATTCGCGTCGAGGAAGGCAAGCCCTTGCTGGAAGCCCAGCGCGGCCTTAACGCCCATTTCAAGGGCCTAGTCGAAGAGCTGACCGGAGTGGTCAACCCCCTACAGACAGCCTCCGACGACTATGCCCGCCGCAAGGCCGCCGAGGAGCGCGCCCGGCGCGAACGCGAGGCCGCCGACGCTAGGGCCAAGGCCGAGGCCGAACGCCTCAAATCTGAGCAGGCCCGCAGTGCGGAAACCGCAGCCAAGGCCGCCGCACGGGCAGCAGAGGCCGAAGCCAGGGCGGACCGCCACGAACAGGCTGCCAACGCCAGCACGGCCGACACCGTGCGCGCCCGCCACGGCGGTGTGACCTCGAGCGCCAAGACCGTCTGGGCGTTCGAGATCACCGACTACCCGGCGCTAACGGCCACTCTAGGGCCGCTCGGCAACTTCATCGACCAAGCGTCGGTCGAAAAGGCCGTTCGCTCGATGGTCCGCATTCAAAAGGGCAGCACCAGCCTGCCCGGCGTTCGGGTCTTTGAAGAAACAAAATCCACCTTCCGGCGGTGATAGTCCTAGCCACCGTCGGATTGCGCGCCGCGGGCAACGTCCTCACTGCCCGCAGGCGCGCACCCCAATTCTCCACCCAGCAAACCAGGCAACTCATGCTTACGAAAGACTCAAACTTTGGCGACGTGATCGCCGAGCTGAACACCAACGGCAAGGCCGTGGTCCGCGAATTCGGCGTTTTCGAAATCCGCCACCGCGCCGAGCGCCAGGGCCGCAACCCGGCGACCGGCGAAGCCATGACCATCCCAGCCAGCCGAACTATCGGCTTCAAGCCTTCGCAGATTCTCAAGGCCCAGGTCAACGGAGGCCAGGCATGAACCAGCGACGCAAAACCGTTCAGGCCATCAAGATCAGCGCCTCCTGGACACCCCTGGAGCAAACCGCGTTCGCCATGGCCAAGGCGGCCTTCGGCGCAATGGGCGGCCCCGGCGGGCTGCGAATTGAGGGCGGGCGGATTTTGATCCGCCACGCCATCGCGGTCGATATGGCCAACCCCGAGCACTACGCGCTCGTTTCACGGCGCATCAAACAAATCAGCGACGAACTCAACCATACCGGCACCGTGCATAGTTTCACGACCGTCGCGGGCGCCGTGCTGGAGGGATTGGCCCAGCACCTACCCGAGCCCGACCAACCGCAGGAGCAGGCCGCATGAACCAGGAACTAGCCGCAACCCAAACAACCGGCGCCATGGTCATCCCTGGCGACGGCAACCACATCTCGCTGGCCCAGCAGCTCACCGCTGCCGAGATCGACCAGCAGATTGCCACAGCCCATGCCTTCCCGCGCAATCGCAGCCTGGTAGCCCAAGGCATCGCCGAGCTGGCCACCTGGAGCCCGGCGGCCGCCGCAGAGTGCAATTACGCCCTGCCGCGGGGCGGCAAGAGCCTGACCGGCCCCTCGATCCGCCTGGCCGAGATTATTGCCGCCGAATTTGGCAACTGCCGCGTTGGTGCGCGGGTGGTCCACGTTGATCGCTTCGAGGGCTACCTGGAGGCCGAGGCGGTTTTCCATGATCTAGAGAAAAACACCGCCAGCCAGGCGCGTGTTCGCCGCTCGATCAAAGACCGGCAAGGGCGCGTCTTCAAAGACGACATGGTCGCCGTTGCTGGGCAGGCTGCCTGCTCGATTGCCAAGCGAAACGCGGTCCTTGCTGGCGTGCCCAAGGCTCTGTGGATGCCCGCCTATGAGGCGGCTCTACAAGTCATCAAGGGGGACGCCAAGACCTTGACCGAGCGCCGCGAAGGCGCGTTGCGCGCCTTGGGCGCCTTTGGGGTTACCCCCGACATGATTTGCGGTGCCCTGGAGATCGGCGGGCCTCTGGATATCAGCCTCGACCACATGCCGACGCTTCTGGCCTGGCACAAGGCACTCAAGGACGGGGAAGGTACCGTAGAGAGCCTGTTCCCGGCTCCGGCAGGGGCCAAGAGCGACGACCAGGCCGCACAGAAGAAGGGCACCAACGCCAAGCTGGACGAGATCGCCAAGGAAGGCCAGGCGGCCGCCAAGCCTTCCTCCGAAGCGGGCACGGCCGAGCAGGGGGAACAGCCCCTGCCCGATCCTGAGGACGAACCCGCTCCGAGCCCAGAGGCGCTAAAGGCGGCCCACCAGAAGGGCGCAGAGGACCGCCGTAAGGGCCTCAAGAAGGAGGCCTGCCCGCCCGCATATCGCGACAGCCAACAGCTCTTTGACGCCTGGAACGAGGGCTGGGAGATGGCGGCCTAAGCCCTAAACGCAAAAAACGCCCCCCGCCGGAATGGCGAGGGGCATACAAAAAGGACTTCTTCAATGGACAAACTGTTCGACGCGCTGGCCACCCTGATCAGCATCGCAATCGGCGCCTTGGCCAAGGGAGACACCATCATCTTGCTTGCTGTAAGGCCATTATTCCCACCCGCTTACCCTCGATCAACAACGACACCTTAAAACTGAGCACCAAACCATGAGCCGAACACCCGCTCGTTTTACGCAGGCAGACATCGCCCGTGCCTTGCGCGCGGTCGATCAGACCGGCGGCGGAAAAGAAGTTGTCATAGAGCCCGACGGGCGCATTCGTATCGTGCCTGGCCAGAGCAAAGCGCAAGCCGATTCAGCCAAGCAAAACAAGCAGGTATGCCAAGTTGACTTATGCGAAGACATCCGCCTGTGATGCCCCTATGCCCAAGAAAATACCACCCTATGTTTCGAAGGAGCAGAGCCGGCACGGCCAGGTCCGCTACTATTTTCGTCGCAAGCACGGCAAGCGCGTGCGGCTGCCGGACCTCTACGACACGGCGTTCGATGACGCCTACATGGCAGCGCTCAGAGAGGACGGCAAAGAAACCGGTGCCTCGGTCGCAGCATCCGATCCACGCTCCCTGGAATGGCTCATTCGCCAATATCGTCAGTCTTCGACCTATGTCGCACTTGCCCCCCTCACCAAGAAGCAGCGCGACCATGTTCTCGGCCAAGTAATTGACAGCTCCGGCTCGGTCCCTTTTCGATCAATTACAAAGAAACATATTGCCGATGGCCGCGACCGCAGGGCCAAGACACCATCCCAAGCGCGGAACTTCCTAAAGACACTCAGCGGCCTTTTTAAGTGGGCTCTCGAACTGGACTACATCGAGATTGACCCCACCGCAGGGGTTTCCCGGCCCAAGCCTCCCAACAAAGACGGCTACCCGGCATGGACCGAGGAGGACGTTGAGCTCTATGAGGCCCGCTGGCCCCTCGGCACGAACGAAAGGGTCTGGTTTGATGTTCTGCTCTACACCGGACTTCGCCGGGGAGATGCCGTCATTCTAGGGCGGCAACATATCAAGAATGGCATCATAACGATCAGAGCCGCAAAGACCGACACTGAGGTCAACATCCCTGTCGCGCGCGCCCTCCAGGCATCCATAGACGCAGGCCCAATAGGAGATCTCCATCTGATCATAGGAAAGGGCGGCAAGCCTTTGCGCCACGCGAGCTTTGGGAACCTATTTCGCCAGGCATGCAATGCGGCGGGAGTAACCAAGTCCGCGCACGGGATTCGCAAGATTGCAGCGGTAAGGGCGGCCGAATCGGGCGCGTCGGTTGCGCAACTTGAGGCCATGTTTGGCTGGACCGGAGGGCGCATGGCTGCGCTCTATACGCGCTCTGTGAACCGGCGTAAATTGGCGTTGGAAGGGTGGGCAGAAACCCAAAACCAAAGGACCTGATCGCCCGCACCTTTGATTGGGCCGCCCGCACCTTATTTTTTATATAGCAATTTCAAATGCTTACGACGCCAAAATTGGCGTTTGGTAGCCCCGGCCGGACTTGAACCGGCACGTCCTTACGGACAACGGATTTTAAATCCGCAGCGTCTACCGATTCCGCCACGGGGCCAAGGCGCTTTGATACTGAGCGCGCTCTGGGTTTAAGCACCTTGCTGGCCATTATCAAGCAAAACAGCAGCCCAGCGCGTTACTGCTGGCTGCTTGGGCCTGGCCCGCCACCCACCAGGCGTTTGACAAGCGCAAACAATGCCGTGCCGACCAGCACCGCCGCGATAATGCGAACCACATGATGGCCGGAGACAAACACTGGCTCCACTTGCAGCGACACCGCCAGCAGGCTCATTTCGGCCAACCCGCCCGGTGCGAAAGCCAAGAACAGCACGGCCCAAGGTTGGTGCGAGGCCAAGCCCACAAACAGCGCCATGGCGACCGACAGACTGACCGTGACAACCGACAAGGCCATAGAGCGCCAGAAGTTGGCAGCAAAGGTGGCGAGCGTGCTGCGGTCAAAGCGTTGCCCCAGCCCTGCCCCCAGCACGATCTGGGTCATCACCAAAATCCACAAAGGCGGCGCCGCGCTGGCCCAGCCCAGGCCAAACACCAAACAGGACAGGATCATCGGGCCTAGAAAGGCCCCAGCGGGCAGGCGCAAACGCTGGCCAACCCAGGGCGCGACAAAGACCAAGACCGCGTACCAAAGCCAGTCGCTCCAGTGCGCCGCCGCTGCCGTCAGCCCCAGCCCAGCGCCAGCGCCTCGTGGGCCTAGATCCAAAAACAGGCTGAAGGCCAAGGGGATGCTGACGATCATTGAAATGACCCGCATCAGGTGGATAAGCGCAATGGCGGCCGGATCACCGCCCTCTTGTTCGCCATAGATGGACATCTCCATCAAGCCGCCAGGAATGGCGGCGTACCAGGCCGTGGCGGCATCCATGCGAAAGCCAAGGTAGAACAGCGCAAAGCCGGACAGGGCGGTCAGAGGCACCAGAACCAGCATGCCCAAGACCGAGGGCCACCAATGCGGCAAGGTCTGAACCAGCTCGGGCGTAAAGCCTGCGCCCAAGAACACCGCCAAGACGGCGACAAAGCGCCGACGCAGCGTTTGGATTGGCAGAGTTCGGCCTCCAAGCATCTGAAATATCGCGACAAATACCAGTGGCCCCAAAACATTGGCCAGCGGCCAGCGCAGCAAATGAGCGACCCAAGCCCCGCACAGCGCCACCAACAGCAAAGCCAAGCCCGCCCACAAGCGACTCGGAGTCAGGGCTTTCACAGCTATCTCTAGAAGAGTCAAATCGCGCGTCCCTCACTTCAAATTGCGAAAATTCTCCACAGATTGCCCCAATTTGCGGACAACCATGGGTTGATAAACGCAAAACGGCAGGCAAACCGGCAAAGGCTTGAGACCATGGCCACAATGATGTCCATGTTTACCATATTTCGATTGAATGGCTGGCGTGTCAGCCCCGTCGGACAACCTAATGACCAAGTCGCCCTTTGCCTAGCCTTAGACAGGAGCGCTTGCGAGGAAAGTTGTCGGTTCGGCCATTTGCATACAAGGACGTTTCTTATGCCCTCGGCAAAGCATTTTAAAATCGCACTTCTGGCCAGCGCACTTGCGCTCCCCATGTTGGCTACTGGAGCCTATGTGCCACAGGCAAGCTCTTGGTCCTGGGCGCAAGGCCAGGCGCAAACCGCCCAGACATCGCCCAGCGAGCTGCGCGGCCTGTCCACCTTTTTGCTGCCACAAGCCGACCAGCGCGCCTATTCCGACGTCGAGCTCTACAACATCGCATCCAACAACCCGGCACTGGGGCCCTTGGATGTGGTGCTGCGCCTCATGCGCGCCGAGATCTATGCCCGCAAGGGCCAGCGTTTCAACGACGCTAAGCTGGCGTCTTACTTCGGGGCACAAGGCTGGTATTCGGCCAAATCTGGCAGCGTCTCTTTGAGCGCGACTGAGCTGGCCAACGTCACGGCCATCCAAAAGATGGAAGGCCAGCTGGCTCAAGAGGGGGCCATCACACTCAACGCGGATCAGATCGACCAGGCCGTGGCCTCCGCCGCTCCTGCGCCGCCGCTGCCGCCTGAAGCTGGCAGCCCACCGCAAAATCTGCCGCCAGTCGCAGCCAGCGCCCAAGACTTGGCCGCCGTCCCAGCAGCCTCGATCCCGCCGTCACGCTTGGCCCAAGCCAACGCCACGCTTGAGCAGCAGATCGCCGCCAATCGCCAGGTAGTCGAGCTGCCGCGCGGCCCCATGCCTGAAATCCCCACCGCTGAAGAACTGGCTCAGAGCCAAGAAGAACCAACGCCCGTTGTGCAGGACCCCAAGAACCTGCAAGCTGTGTTGATCCCTGACGGACCCCTGGTGCAACCGGCTGGCACGGTGGTTTCGGGTCCGCACATCGCGCCACAGCCCAGTATTGTCGATGCGTCTCAACTAGCTCAGCACATCCCTGCTGGCCCGGCTGAGGGCAGCGCGCCTTTGAGCGTGGACGCAAAAGGTCACCCCAGCGCGCCCGTCTTCACCGCAGCCGATGTGCAAAAGAACATTGCTATGTCGGCCTTGGGGTACAGCTTGCCGTCTGCCGCAGCCATCCAGATGGCCGCTGCCGGTCAGACCGCTGCTCCCAATGCCACTCAGGCCCCCGTCACCACCCAAGGCGCAAGCGCGGTCTTCGGACCTGCTGCAACCGGTTACGCCACACCCCAGCTCGCAGCCCCCTGGATGCTGCCCCCGGGTGTGATGCCCGGCATGTTGCCAATGATGCCTGGCCTGATGCCAGGAATGGTGCCCATGCAGGCCATGCCAGGCCTCAGCGCCGGGGCATACTATGCGCAAAACTCCATGCCTGGCTATAACCCCTATGGCACGGTTGCTTTGGGTAACACGCTGATTATTCCTGAGAAAACCGGTGCAACGCCCGCGACCACTGCCCCCGCAGGTGGTGATGGCGGATCAAGCGCGGCCGCCGCCGGCGGTGGCGCTGTTCAAGCCAGCACCAGCACCTCGACCCAGGTGACAACCACCCGGGTGGCTGGCGGCAGCTCAAGCATGATCCTGCCCGCCTCCAGCCAACGCGTGCTGAGCGATGACGAGATCTTGGCCACCGTCACGCGGCGCGCCGACCTTGGCAACCCCTTGGCCGTTCTGCGCCTGGCACGCAACGAGATTTTCGCGCGCAAGGGCCGCCCCTTCCGTTCGCCGCAACTCCAAGACTACTTCCACAGCCAAGATTGGTACCGCGCGAACCAAGGACCGGTGCGCCTGTCCAGCGTTGAGAAGAAAAACGTCGGCGCTATCCTGCGCCTGGAGCGTCAGCGCTTGGGCGAGCGGGTCTACCGCGACGCCAACCAGGTGGCGATCACCACCACCACAACCACACACAGTCTGCAAAGCAGCGGCGTGGCAGCCTCGTCAGGCGACCTGAGCGCCATCCCGAGCGGCTCTGCACCTGCAGCAGCGGCGATGCAGCCCGATGCCAGCAACATCGCCAACACCTATATCGGTACCATCAACGCCGTTCCCAGCGGAGCCAGCGCCGATTCCTTGAACCCCGCGCAGTATTCGCGCCTGGATCAGCCCACCCTGGCCCCAATCTTCACCCCAGGTCTGCCCAACGCCAGCTATACACCCGTGACCACCCCTGTGGCACCGGCTGGTGCGGGCGCGCTGCCCGGCACCTCCTACAAAGTCAGCGATGCTGCGGTCAACGCAGCGCCGCGCATGTTCCGCAAGGCTGGCGCAGAAGGGCCCATGTTGGGCGAGACCCGAAACTCGGCCTTTTTGCTGGAGGATCCCGACCACCGACGCCTGTCCGAGGCCGAGATCATGGCAAGGGTTCGCACCTTGGGCGCACTGGGATCGCCACAAACCGTCCTGCGCCTGATGCGCAACGAAGTCTTTGCACGCAGTGGCTACACCTTCAATCAGCCTGATCTGAAGGCCTACTTCGCGCAACAGAGCTGGTATGTCCCGCGCCACCGCTCCTTGAGCCTTGCACCCGCCGCTGAAGCCAATGTGGCCTTGATCCATGCCCTGGAAACAGCGGCCAAGACCGAGGTTTCAGCCAGCGTCCACAAGAAGCCGGATCTGGCAGAGGCTCCGGTTCAAACCGCTCAAGTCATTATGGGCCCCGCGCCCGGTATGATGCCCGGTATGATGCCCGGTATGATGCCTGGTATGGCACCGGGTATGATGCCCGGTATGATTCCAATGATGCCTGGCATGGCTCCTGCGATGTATCCGGGTATGAACCCGGCCATGATGTCCCAGCCCATGCTGGTACCTGGTCAAGGTGTCGGCGCGGCGCAACAGCCCCAGGTTGGTGCCTATCGCTATAGCCTGCCTCAGCCTTTGGACATCAATCCGAATGCACTCTACCCGCTGACGCAGCCGATTCCCCAAGGTGCTGACCCCCGAGTCGCGGTTGCAGGTAAGGCTGGAACCGCCCCCTTGTACCGTGCAGCAGCGCCACAAAACGGCAACACTGGCTTCTTTTTGATGCCCGAGACGCAAAGCCGTTTGGTCAGTGCCCCAGAGGTGCTGGCGGTGGCCGAAAGCTTCTCGCACCTAGGTAGCCCGGGCGAGGTAATACGCCTTATTCGCGCGGAAATTTACGCCCGCTACGGCTTTACCTTCCAGCAAGGCGACCTGGCCGCTTTCTTCGCGCAACAGCCTTGGTATCGCTCTCAAAACACGATTTTCAGCCTTACCCCGGTCGAAGAACATAATTATAATTTGATCGAAGCACTTGAAAGACGCGTCGGAATCTAGGAGTATGTCTCACCGGCAATAAAAGACCGGATTTTGAAGAGCCGCCCACAAGAAGGATAAGCGCTCTTTCGGCTTTGTAGAGTGAGCCTGTAAGCAATCATTAACCCTGCGCGCCGTTTGGCGAGCAGGGTTTTTCTTTGCCAAGATCCCAGCAAGCTCCTGGCAAAATGCCCCGCGTCCAGCACAAAGGCTAAGCACTGCTCCGCGCCCGCAGTGGCGATGCCCTACTCGGGGACCACAAGGATCTTAACGGATCTCAATTTGATCGGTTTCGCTCAGCGACACGCCAGCGCTCCAGCACGTTGCGTCGCCCTTGGCGCTCCCTCTACGCTCGCGCTTTGCGCTAGTCGCGAACGACCCCCAGCCCGAGTGCCGCCATATCGCGCCAGTAGTGGGGGTAGGTCTTGCCCACACAATCGGGATCAAGGATCGTTAAGCCCGGCATAAAGATCCCCGCCAGAGCAAAGGCCATCGCGATGCGGTGATCGGCGTAGGTGTAAATCTGGGCCGCGCTGGTTTTGCCCTTCAAGCTCGAATCACCGTGGACCAGCAAGTCGTCGCCGATCTCCTCCGCAAGCCCTGGCTTGATTTTATTCAGCTCAGTACAGCAGGCGGCGGTGCGGTCGCACTCCTTAACCCGCAGGTTCGCAATGCCAACAAAGCGCACCGGTGTTTCGTTGAAAGCCGCCAGCACCGCCAAGGTCGGGATGGCGTCTTGCATCTGGCTGCCGTCGATCACCGCTGGCATGCGCGGCCAGGTCTGGATCATCGGCCAGGCCTTGGCATCGGGCTGGGTCATGGCCAAGGGATCGACCCCCAAATCAATCTGACCGCCGCTCATGCGCTCGGCCGCCCAATGGTAGGTCGCCGCCGAGGCATCGGGCTCAATGGCAAAATCGCAGGCCACATAGCCGCCGCCAAGCAAGCGCCAGTGCCCTACATCCGGCACCTCAAAGCGCGCGCCAAAGGCCCGCATGACCGCCAAAGTGATGTCGATATAGCCCTTGGCACCGATGTCTTTGCCCGCCAGACGCAGATCAAAGGTGCGCGGCAGGCAGGCCGCTGCCATGAGAATGGCCGAGACGTACTGGCTGGACAATCCACCATCAATCTCAACGCCGTCTGCGCCAAAGGCACCGCTTGCATCAATCGTCACCGGTGGGCAGCCGCTGGGCGCCGTCGCCTGAACACCCAAGCGCACCAGCGCCTCGACCAAGGGCGCGATGGGCCGCTTGCGCATGTGCTCATCACCATCGACGACAAAGCGCCCCTGCTGCACGGCCACAGCGGCGGTGATAAAGCGGGTCGCCGTGCCCGCGTTGCCCAAGAACAAGGGCTCGGCTGCCGGGGCCAAGCGCCCGCTTGAGTCGACCAGGAATTCGGTCTCGCTGGGCTGGTCCACCCCGACGCCCATGGCGCGCAGCGCATTGGACATGTGGCGGGTGTCATCGCTGGTCAAGGCGCCGGTCAGTCGGCTTTTCCCGCGCGCTAAGGCCGCCAACAGCAGGGCGCGGTTGGTGATGGATTTGGAACCGGGCAGGCTCAAAGCCCCCGTCATGGGCTTAGCGGGCGGGGTCAAGCGAACAGAATGAGCGGCGGACACGTAACAAAATCCTCTGATGGGAGCACATCTGAAAGGCCGAGGGCAGCGATCTTAGGACCGCATCCACACAGAGCGGAAAGGCCTTCGGCTTCAGGTTAATCGGTAGAGCCCTGTTCGGACAGGCCAGAATAGAACCGCAGCAAGTCTTGCTGCAAAAGATCCACGTGGGTCATGGGCAAGAAGTGGTCGGCGTCTTCGACCCCCAGCACAGTCAAGTTGCGGAAGAAGGCCTTCAGCTCCTGCACCCGGCTGCCTTGCAAGGTCGAGCCCGCCAACTTGCCGTAAGCCAGGAAAGTTGGCACATCGCGGATCGAACGGCGGCGCTTAACCTGGCCCCAAAGATCCAGCTCGAGCCACTGAAAATTCGCAGCCTCAACAGCAGGCGCACAAGACAGAGCGACGCCAAACTGGCTGGCCTTAATTCCCGTGGCAAGATAGCCCGCAAAGCTGTCAGGATCGAAGGCAGCGAACAACTCCTTGTCTTCGTAAGAGGCGAACATCTCGTCCCAGGTCTCCCAAGAGGGTCGGCGGCGTGCGGCGGGCTTGATCAGGGGATTGATCCGCCGCATCAAGGCGGGGAAATAATGGCCCAGCGTCGCCGCAGCATAGTAAAAGCGCGACAGCAAGGTGGGCTCCAACAGCATCAACGAGCCGACGCGCTCGGGTGTTTTGGCGCACAAATCGCTGGCCTCACGCAGCGCTAGCAGCGCTCCCATCGAATGCCCCATGAAGTGCAACTGCCCCTCTAGCCCCTGACAAAAGGATTTTAAGTCAGCGCTGTAGCGCCGGTAGTCGCGCAGCTTTCCGGGGTCCAGGCTCAGGGTCGAGCGCCCGTGACCGCGCGTATCAATCAACCAGGGCTGGATGTTTGGGTTGGCGTCAGCCAGCGCGCGCGCCAGGTTGGCGTGGGTCGCGCCTGTCATGCCGTTGCCGTGGGTCACGATCAGATGGTGGCGCGCGCCGTCCCGCTCCGGCAAGGTCATGGCATGCAGCCGCTCGGGCATAGGTTCTTCGCTTGGCGCTGGCGCGGGCTCGCCACGTTGCGCCTGAGAGATATCGAACCAGCGCCCTTCCCAACGGTCCAAAATGGCCTCGATGCGGGTTTCGATATAGGACTGGGAAGTCAGGGTCATGGTCTCAGGTTCAGGCTCAGGGTCATGGTTCGCGCGGCGGTTCAGTCTAGGATTGCGACACAGGTACGGGCGCCCTTTCGGGTGCTCTATTGGGCACCTGATCAGGCATAGGACGACAGGGCATAAAGCGCAATGGCCGCCGCGTTGGAGACGTTGAGGTGTTCGATCGGCGGGCGTGTCGGCAGGCGAACCAGGGTCGTGCAGGTCTGGCGGGTGCGTTGGCGCATCCCCTCGCCTTCTGCGCCCAGCACCAGCACGTTCAAGTCTGCGGGCTCCAGATCGTTGAGGCGAGTTTCGACCTCCCCTGCTAGGCCCAGCACGCGATAGCCCTTGTCGATCAAGCTCTCAAGGCTGTCCGACAGATTACGCACGCGCACCGGAGGCACCACCTCAAGGCCGCCGCAAGCCGTCTTGGCCAACACCCCGGTCTCGTTCGGCGCGTGGCGCTCGGTTAGCAGCAGGCCGGAAGCACCAAAGGCCGCCGCAGAGCGCCAAATCGCGCCGACGTTGTGCGGATCAGTGACCTGATCCAACGCGACCAGCAAGCGGCGTTGATCTTGGGGTTGCGCCAAGAACTGCCCCAGGCTCAGCTCGGGCCGCAGATTGCATTCCAAAGCATAGCCTTGATGCACAGCGCCTTCGGGCAGCATGCCGTCGATATCGGCCTTGCGCACCTCGGTAATGGCGGGCGGGATGTCCATAGCGTCGAGAATCGGCAACAGGTCTGGCAGCAGGTCGGGATAGACCAGCAGGCGCTTGGACTTGCGCTCAGGATTGGCCAGGGCTGCAACCACTGCGTGGTGACCCCAAATCCAATGCTTGGCCGGGCGGCGTTTTTTCGACAATGCGCCTCTGGGCAGTTTGAGCGTGGGTTTGGTCGACACGGGGGAACCTATCCTAATTGGCGGCTGGCAGGCGGCAGCAAGGCTGGCACAACGGCGTTGCGTGCGACGGCCAAGATTGCCCCTGAGTGGCTTGCCACAAGCTTTAGAGGCAGCAGCCTGGCAGCTCAATAAAAAAGGCCGAAAAGCTGGTTGACGACTGCCGGGGCGGCTGCTACACCGCGCTCTCCCGCTAGCGCAATGCGTCTATGCGGCCCGGACAGGTGCCCGAGCGGCTAAAGGGGGCGGATTGTAAATCCGCTGGCTATGCCTACGTTGGTTCGAATCCAACCCTGTCCACCATTTTTCCTTCGAAAAATTTCGCCAAATCAAACTATTAACACTAACACCGATAGACGCGTTACCAAATTTGTTACCAAATTGGGCATTGGTTGTAGTTGAATTGCAGTGGTTCCCTATGGACAAACCACCATTGCTGGACTGGTAGCTTGTGATAACAATGTTGGGCTGTACTCACGCCGAACTTCCCTCACAAGTCAGTTATGCTCCAACACGACCATCACATTCGCCTTCAAGATCACACAACAGCCGTCTACCTTGCCATTAAGGATCGGTACGAGGCGCTTGGGCTCTCCTTAAGCAGTTTACCAAAGGATCACAAAGCCGACGCTCAAGACGCTCTGAT
>JAUIBT010000045.1 GCA_030428255.1 Alphaproteobacteria bacterium
GGGCCTGTCCTGGGTTATGGGGCTCGGCGGCCAGGTCGAAGGCTTTGCACCGGGCACTTGGATCGGCGGCGCGTTGGAAGGGGCCCAGCTTGATCTGCGCTTACAGAACTCCGACTTTGGCCGCGATGTTGATGCCCGCGCCTGGAGCTGGAGCCTCGCCTTGCCGCTGGACTAGGGCCCCTTCTCTACCCCGCCTGCCGCGTGTCATAGACCTTTGACCCTTAGCTCATTCTTGGCTAAACCCAGGCCATGAGCCCCGATTTTTCCACCCGACCCGAGCAATCCAACGGCCAGGCCCAGCCCGCCTGCCACAGCCTGGTCGCGCCCTTCTTGGACAGCCTGCACACCAACGGCCGCTTGCGGGTTTGGTCGATCGTCATGACGATTTTCGGCGACATGGTGCAGCCCCGCAGCAAAACTGGGCAGCCCGCCCGCATGGCCCTGTCGGATCTCGCGCGCCTAACCGAAGGACTGGGGATTGCGCCAGGTGCGCTGCGCACCGCCATGTCTCGCTTGACCAAAGAGGGTTGGCTGGAACGCCACAAAGAAGGCCGCAGCGCTTGGTACCAACTTAGCATCAGTGGCGCGGCCAATGCGCAGGCGGCGAGCCAACGGATCTACGCGCCCTGCATTCGCCCGGCGGTCGATGCCTGGCGGCTGGAAATGAGCAAGCCCAACGCCATTTTTGAACCCGGCGATACACCAGTCCCTGACCTGGCCCGCTACGGGCTCAGCGACACGCTGTTCTTGACGCCCCTGCCTTTGACCAACGACGCCCAGGAAGCGAGCACGCCAGACGCAGACAGTTTGATTATCGAGGGCCGCTTGCACAGCATGCCCGCTTGGTTGTTCGACAGTCTCATCCCGATTAGCGTGAGTGAGGACTATGGCGAGCTTGCTGGCCTTCTGCGCAACCTATCGGGCAATATTGAACAATTGCAGACCTTGGCTCCCCAAGACGCCATCGTGCTGCGTTGCCTGCTGTTGCACTTCTGGCGGCGCCTGGTACTCAAACACCGCCCCATGCCGCTCAACCTGCTGCCGAAGGACTGGCCGGGGCTGGACTGTAGCCGGCTATTGCCGCCCCTGTACAACGCTTTGTGGCAGGCCAGCGAGGCTTGGTTGCAGAGCGCGGGCCTGCCACCGCGCCACGAAGAACCGCCACTTTGGGGCGTGACCGTATAACTCCGTCCGAAATGTTACGAAAATATTTGACCTCAGCATTTTCGTAACATATTATGCATCCACCAACTCAGGGAGGGATGCGCCATGTACAGCCAGGGCCTTATCGGTGCCAACACCGACACGGATGAAACGCCAGACTTCTTAGCCGCGTTCCAAGCGCGCATCGACGCCGAGGAAAAGATCGAGCCGAATGACGCCATGCCTGCGGGCTATCGCAAGACGCTGATCCGCCAGATTGGCCAGCACGCGCACTCTGAGATCGTTGGCATGCTGCCCGAGGGCAACTGGATCACCCGCGCGCCCAGCCTGCGCCGCAAAGCTGCTTTGCTGGCCAAGGTGCAGGACGAGGGCGGCCACGGCCTCTACCTCTATTCAGCCGCCGAGACCCTGGGCGTGTCGCGCGAAGACATGACCGAAGAGCTGCTGGCGGGAAAAGCCAAGTACTCCTCGATCTTCAACTATCCGACCCTGACCTGGGCCGATATCGGTGCCATTGGCTGGCTGGTGGATGGCGCAGCCATCATGAACCAAATTCCGCTGTGCCGCTGCTCCTACGGCCCCTACGCACGCGCCATGATCCGCGTGTGTAAGGAAGAAAGCTTTCACCAGCGCCAGGGCTACGAGATCATGACCGTCCTGGCCCAAGGCAGCGACGAGCAAAAGGCTATGGCGCAAGACGCGCTGAACCGCTGGTGGTGGCCTTCGCTGATGATGTTCGGCCCGCACGACGGCGACAGCCAGCACGGCGATCAGTCCATGGCATGGAAGATCAAGCGCTTCTCTAACGACGAGCTGCGCCAAAAATTCGTCGATGCCACCGTGCCACAAGCCCATTACTTGGGCCTCAGCTTGCCCGACGACCAGCTTGTCTGGAACCCAGACAAGAACGACGGCAAGGGCGGCTATGACTTCGGCCCCATCGACTGGGACGAGTTCTGGCGCGTGGTCAAAGGCGGCGGCATGATGAACAAAGAGCGCATCCGGGACCGCAAGAAGGCCTGGACCGACGGCGCTTGGGTGCGCGAAGCGGCCCTAGCCCACGCCGAAAAGCAGCGCCAACGCCGCGCTGTGGCCACTCCCTTGGCCGCAGAATAGACCCAATAAGAGCCCGGCGCTCCGCCACCCAATCGACAGCACAAGACCTGGCTGACCCAGCCAGACAGGAGGTTCCATGACCCAACACACACCCCTTTGGGAAGTCTTCATCCGCCCGCGCAATGGCCTGTCCCACCGCCACTGCGGATCGGTCCACGCCGCCGACGCGACCCTGGCCTTGCAAGCCGCGCGCGACGTCTACACCCGCCGCGGTGAAGGCCTGTCGATCTGGGTCGTGCCGTCTGCCGACATCGTGGCCTCGGACCCGCAGGACAAAGAGGAGCTGTTTGCTCCCAATGCCGATAAGGTCTACCGCCACCCAACCTTCTATGAAGTGCCCGAAGAAGTGGGGCACATGTAATGACCGCGACACAGCCACTCTACACCTTCTTGCTGCGTTTGGGCGATGATCACCTGATCTTGGGCCAGCGCGTCGCCGAGCTTTGCGGCCATGCGCCCATGCTTGAAGAAGACCTAGCGCTGCCGAACATTGGCCTGGACCTGCTCGGCCAGGCGCGCGCGCTCTTCTCTTATGCCGCTGAGATCGACGGCCAGGGTAAGAGCGAAGATGACCTGGCTTTTTGCCGCGTCGAGCGTGACTACCTCAACGCCCTGCTGGTGGAGCGCCCCAACTACGATTTCGCCCACACCATTGTGCGCCACCTGCTGCACGCTTTGTTCATGCAACAAGTTTGGGCCGCGCTGGAAGACTCCAGCGATAGCCAACTGGCGGGCATTGCCGGTAAGGCCGCCAAAGAGACCGCCTACCACGTGCGCCATACCAGCGAATGGTTAATCCGCCTGGGCGACGGCACCCAGGAGAGCCACGAACGCGCACAAGAAGCGCTTGACATCCTGATGCCCTACGCGCTGGAGCTGTTCGAAGATGACGCCATCAGCCAGGCCGTGGCCGATGCGGGCATCGCGCCGCAGCCCTCGACCTACTACGAGGCTTGGTCAAACCGTCTGGGCGAAATCCTGGCTCTGGCCACCCTAGAGCGCAGCTCTGGGTCAGTGGTTTTGTCCGGTGGTCGTCGCGGCCAACACACCGAAGCCATGGGCCACATCCTGGCCGAGCTGCAATATATGCAGCGCACCTACCCCGGCCTGAGCTGGTAAAGGGCCAAGCCGCGTGTCCACTGCAAGCTCCAGCCCCGAAGATCTGAGCCACGACCTGAGCTCGGCCCTGGCCCAAGCCCGGGCTTGGGCCGCAGCCGCTGCCGTGCCGGACCCCGAAATCCCGGTGGTGACCGTCGCCGACCTGGGCATACTGCGCGCGGTCGAGCTGGTCGATGGCGTCGCGGTAGCCAAGGTCAGCCCGACCTACACCGGCTGCCCCGCCGTGCTGGCAATCGAGCTGGCCATCGATGCTGCTTTGCGCGAGGCGGGGTTTGAAGCGCGGATCGAGCGCGTGATTGCGCCGGCTTGGTCCACCGATTGGATCAGCCAGGAAGGGCGCGAAAAGCTGCGCGCCTACGGCATCGCGCCACCCGAGCAAACCAAGCATTCTGTGCGCGCCTTGTTCGACACCCAGCCCGTGGCCTGCCCGCGCTGTGCGTCGCAGCACACCGAGCGCCTGTCTGAATTCGGGGCCACGCCCTGCAAAGCCATGTATCGCTGCCTTGATTGCCGCGAGCCCTTTGAGGCCTTCAAGTGCCTCTAGTTTCATTTGCCGATGCGGCCCAAGACTAAGGAACCCACCATGTCGAGCCCTACCCCGTCTAGTCATGATTTCCACCCTCTGACCCTGGCCGCTGTCGAGCCTCTGACCGATGAGGCTGTCACGCTGGCGTTTGAACTTCCCGAGGGTCTCAGCGACACCTTCCAGTTCACCCCAGGTCAGTACCTGACCTTGCGGGCCAATATTGACGGTGAAGACGTGCGCCGCTCTTACTCCATTTGCTCGCCCGTGGGTGGCAAGCAATTGCGGGTCGGCATCAAGCGCCTGAACGGCGGCGCCTTTTCAAACTTTGCCCGCGATCTGAAGCCCGGCGACCAGATCCAGGTCATGCCACCGCAAGGCCGCTTTACTGCGCCGCTGGGCGGCACCAACTCCTATCTCTTGCTGGCCGCAGGCTCGGGCATCACGCCGATGATGTCGATTGCTGCTTCGGTGCTGGAGAACGAGCCCGACAGCCAAGTCACGCTGCTGTTTGGCAACCGCAACACGGCCTCGATCATGTTCCGCGAGCAGTTGGAGGATCTGAAGGACCGCTTCATGACCCGCTTTACGCTCATGCACCTGCTGGCGCGCGAACGTCAGGAGCTGGAACTGTTCAACGGCCGCCTGAACGGCGACAAGCTGGCCACCTTGCAAGAGCGCGGCCTGCTGGCGCTGGCCGACTACAATGCCGCTTACATCTGTGGCCCAGCTGAGATGATTGAAGGTTGCCGCGATTGGCTGACCGATCAAGGCCTGGACAAGACCAAAATCAAAACCGAGCTGTTTACGCCCGCCCCCGGCAGCGTCGCCCGCGCCGCGCAGACTGCGCCGGTGGATCACGATGGTGCGGCGACCCAAGTTCAGGTGATGATCGACGGTTCGACCCGCGTATTCGACCAGAAGCCGGGCGAGGCCTATCTGGACGCCGCCAAGCGCAATGGCGTTGAAGTGCCCTTTTCCTGCGCCAACGGTATGTGCGCGACCTGCCGCTGCCAAGTCGTGGAAGGCGAAGCGGAGATGAAGCAGAACTTCTCTTTGGAAGATTGGGAGGTCGAGAGCGGCTTTATCCTGTCCTGCCAGTTGGTGCCCAAGTCTGAAACGCTGGTGCTGGACTACGACGCGCTCTAAACCTAGCGCCGCGACGCAGCCACCATCTGCGCATCTGACAGGCCGCCGGAAAACGCGTAGGATCATCGCACAGCCTTGTATGGAGCGACGCGGCTTTACTCTAAACCTAGCGCCGCGACGCAGCCACCATCTGCGCGTCTGACCGGCCGCCGGAAAACGCGTAGGGTCATCGCACAGCCTTGTATGGAGCGACGCGGCTTTACTCTAAACCTAGCGCCGCGACGCAGCCACCACCTGCGCGCCTGACAGGCCGCCGGAAAACGCGTAGGATCATCGCACAGCCTTGTATGGAGCGACGCGGCTTTGCTCTAAACCTAGCGCCGCGACGCAGCCACCACCTGCGCGTCTGACAGGCTGCCGGAAAACGCGTAGGGTCATCGCACAGCCTTGTATGGAGCGACGCGGCTTTACTCTAAACCTAGCGCCGCGACGCAGCCACCACCTGCACGCCTGACAGGCCGCAGCGCCGACCACCACAATCTTCGGGGGGAGATATATGACCTACACCACCGCCGACGCGCAGGACTTTCTGGACCTGCTGGCACCCTTTGCGGCACGCCTCAACTATCAACTGCGCTCGGTCGAGCCCGGCTTGATCAAAGTGCTGATCCCCAAGAACCCCGAGCTGGGGCGCGACATTGGCATCTTCTGCGGCCAGGCCGTCATGACCGCCGCCGACAGCCTGGGGCCGATCTGCGTTGCCAGCGCTGCCGGAGGCTATGAGGACATGACCACCATCGATTTCAACTGCCACTTCTTGCGTGCTCTGCCGGTCGATGACGTAGAGGTCGAAGTCAACTTGGTCAAAGGCGGGCGACAGATTTCCGTCGTGCGCGCCGACTTCCGGGCAGCGGGCGACCCGCGCCTGTCTGCCACGGCGACCGTGACCTATACCTATCTGCCAAAGCGGGAGTAGCGCTGGATCGCGCCCCAGAGCGCACGCAGCCGTCACCAAAGCGGCATGCTAACGTTCCAGTTGGCAGTCAGGCTCTGGTTGGAGCGCCCGAAGCTGCTGTCCATGATCTCAAACTGAAGCTGGGTGCCGTCCAGGGCACTACCCACCCAAGTTCCGGGCGCAAAGCCCGTGATGCGACCCTGCATGCCCGCACGCCAGCTCAAGCCCCAATCGTCCTGCTTCAGAAGATCCCCACTGGGCAGCACCAGGTCGTCGCCCTTCAGCCAGTCCCATTCGCCTTGGATGCCGACGTAGGGCTCAAGGCCAAAAACAGAGGCTCTCTGACCACCGCGAAGCTCCAGACCAAAGGCCCCTTGGCTGGTTTCGGTACTGAAGGCCGCGACGCGGGTCCCATTTGAAGCTGTATAGTGCTCCAAGAATTCATAGGTGTAGCCGGCCGACACATAGGGGCTGAGGGTAGTGCCATAGACCGGTAAATCGCCAATCAGCTTGGCACCCAGCATGGCCCGGTGGCTATCGGTTCGCCCAACAACGCCGTTCGAGGCGATCAGGTTGTCCAGATAGCCGTAAGAGCCCCAGCCTTCTATGACCATATCCTTGCTCAGCGCCCAGCCGAAATAGGCATCCCCACGCCAGCCGTCTTTGCGTGTCACGCCATTAACCGCATCATCGAATTCAATCCGCGTCCATTCATAAACGCCCGCAAAACCAGCCACGAAATCAGGCGAGGCCATGTAATCGACCCCCACCGCAGTGTAGGACGCCTGGCCATCATAGCCAGCCGCGCCGGTACCCGTCAGGTCGCCCCAACCACCCGCGATGTAGATATCCAGAGGGTCAGACCCCGCCTGGACGTCGATCATGTCGTCGGCCAGTGCTTGCACGTCGGGCGACAGCCCTTCCAGTTTAGCGGCGGTGCGCTGCTTTTCGTAGTCGGTCAAATGCCCGATCATGGAGTCAGAATCCAGCGTGGTCCACCCGGCAACACCGGGTTCAGTCAGAGGGCTAAAGCGGCCATTGCCTTGCCCTGCCATGCGATAGGCAACGCGGGCAGAATAAAAGGAGCTGGCGGCGGTGCGCATGGCTTGGCCTGCGATCAGGCTGCCTGCGCGCCCAACGGCCTGTTGATCTGGTTCTGTGGGGTTGATAATCCGCTGGTAGGAGGCGGACAAACCAGGGTCAACAAAGGGATTGCCGCTGGCGTCCTCGATATTCTGACCCGGGGCGAAGCTGACCGTTGCGGTGGCCTGGAGCGCGATCCCTGACACCGTCAGGCTAAAGCTAGCGCCGCTGCCGCTCAGGCTCAGGCTGCCCGTCGTGGTGCTGAAATCCGTGACATCAACGTAACGCATGTTCTTGTCAAACAGCAGCGAAAAGACCGCTGTGTCTGCAAATCCCGGCGAGCTTTGCGGCGCACTGAGCACAAGAGTGTTGGCTTGCGGCGCGATAGCACAAGTGGCGCTTGGCGCTGCGCCGAAGTTTGGCCAAAGCGCAGCGTTGTTTGCGATACCAGAGGTCGAAGCAAAATCGAGATAGCTGGTGACCTTAGAGGCATCCCAGCAGCTGAGATCCTGATTGAAGGTCTCAGCGGCGTAAAACATAAAGTCCATGTTAGTGGCGCTGGAGGTGTTCCAACTGCCAATCGGCTGATTGAAGGCCGCGGCGCCGTTAAACATATCGCTCATGTCCAGGGCCTTCGACATATCCCAAGCCACGATATCTTGGTTAAAATCCCGGGCGTTATTAAACATGCGCCCAAAGAAAATGACGCTTGAGACATCCCAAGCACCGATTGCTTGGTCGAATGTTCGGGCGTTCGAAAACATGTATTCCATGTAGGTGACCTTCGAGGTATCCCAAGCGCCGATGTCTTGATTGAAGACAACAGCGGCCGAGAACATGCCATCCATGCTGGTGACGCTGGAGGTATCCCAGCCGCCGATCGGCTGATTGAAAGCGAAAGCGCTGAAAAACATGTAGCTCATATTGGTGACGCTTGAGGTATCCCAATCACCAAGCGGCTGGTCGAAAGCCTCTGCACTGTAAAACATTTGAAGCATGCTGGTGACGCTGGAGGTATCCCAGCCGCCAATCGGTTGATCGAAGGCCACAGCGCCCCAAAACATTTGCACCATGTTGGTCACGCCAGAGGTGTTCCAGTTACCAATATTTCGATTGAATGCCCTAGCGCCGTAAAACATCTGCATCATGTTGGTGACGCTTGAGGTTTTCCAACCGCCGATGTCTTTGTTAAAGGCACCCGCACCGTAAAACATTTGCCTCATGTTGGTGACGCTTGAGGTGTTCCAGTCGCCGATATCTTTGTTAAAGGCAACGGCAAGCGAAAACATCTTAAACATGTTGGTGACGCTTGATGTATCCCACTTGCCTATAGCTTGGTCGAAGGCAGCGGCACCTTGAAACATGTGATCCATTCTGGTGACGCTGGACGTGTCCCAGTTGCCGATATCTTGGTTGAAGCTGGCATTACCGTCGAACAGATATTCCATGGCGGTGATGTGCCCGGTATAGACACCCACCACATCGTCGTCGGCGGCAATTCGGTTTTTCAGCGCGGTCAAATCAACGCGAATGAGGCCAGCACAGTTGAGAACCGTTCCATCGCCCAGGCTGTAGGTGCCGGTTGTGTAGGAATCGCCGACAGCGACGCCCGCTTCATTACACTTGGCCAGCGCAAGGCTTGGCACCAACAGGATGAAAAGCGCGGCCAGGCCCAGTAAAAGCGATGATCTTAGGCCGAAGGTACCCCCGTTCGGGCCTAAGCTGAGCTTGGCGTCTGACATTCTTTGATCCCGTCTTGAAAAGGCCTTGCTCGTTTTTGGCGAAGCGCTTTCCTCGATTGGTATAGAAAACCCTTTGGTTGTCTACCCTAATTGGCGTCCTAAGCTAAACCACCAGCAAAAACCGCTCCAATCGTCCAAATTTACAACTTTAAGTAGATTTCATCTGCATGATCTGTGGGTCGCGAATCAGCCGCTCCGCGCATAAATTGGATATCAGTCTTCGGGCTGATGGCCCAAAGAGAGGCGGCCTTTCGACCGCACGACCCAACCCTCCCAGGCCTGCACCTGGCAGCGTCAAAGCCCAATCATGCAGGTTTACCACTATAAATCAGCTATTTAATTTCCTGGATGAGACCGCGCGCGCGCAAACTTACGCCAGCTCTTTACCCGAGCGGCGCTGTTGCATCCAGGCCTCAAGCACGTCGATCTGATCCTCGCTCAGGCGCAACCCCAGCTTGTTACGTCGCCAGACCACATCCTCGGCGCTGCGTGCGAACTCTTTGTCCATCAGCCACCCCACTTCCGCCTCGCTCAGCGTCGCGCCAAAGTCGCGCCCCAGCTCGCTGGCCGTGCGGGCGCTCCCCAGCACCTCCCAAGCCTCTCGGCCATAGGCCTTGATCAACCGCCGCGCCCCGTTGGCCGTCAAGAATGCGTAGTCGCGCTGCAACGCCTCGATCATCGCGCCGACCTCAGCGACAGGGAAATCGCCCCCCGGCAGAGGCACCCCCGCCGTCCAAGCGCCGCGCGACAGCGGCAGATAGCGGCCGATCTGCTCCATAGCGCTCTCCGCCAGACGGCGATAGGTGGTGATCTTGCCACCAAACACGTTGAGGATCGGCGCGCCGCCCTGCGCATCCACCTTCAGCGTATAGTCGCGCGTCGCGGCGGTGGCGCTGCTGGCCCCGTCGTCATAAAGCGGGCGCACGCCGGAATAGCTCCACACAATATCCTCGCGGGTCACGTCCTGCCGGAAATACTGGTTGGCAAAGGCCAGCAGATAGTCTTGCTCCTCGGGCGTACAGACGGGCTTGAGGTCCGGAGCGGCGTGCTCAACATCGGTGGTGCCGATCAGGGTGAAATCGCCCTCATAAGGAATGGCGAAAATGATCCGCCCGTCGCTGCCTTGGAAGAAATAGCACTTGTCGTGATCGTAGAGCTTGCGGGTGACGATGTGGCTGCCCCGCACCAAGCGCACGCCTTCTTTCGAGGTCAAACCCGCGCGCGACTGGATGATGTCGCCGACCCAAGGCCCGGCGGCGTTGATCAGCATGCGCGCATAGGCGATCGCGGTCGCGCCAGTTTCGCTATTGCGCGTTTCGATGCGCCACAGCGCACCCTCGCGCTGAGCCTGCGTCACCTGGGTGCGGGTGAGAATCTGCGCTCCGCGCGCTTGGGCATCACGGGCATTGAGCACCACCAGCCGCGAATCTTCGACCCAGCAGTCTGAATACTCGAAAGCCTTGGTGAATTTGGGCTTCAGCGCTGCGCCCTCTGGGCTGCCGGGAAGACGCAGAGCAGTGGTGCCGGGCAGGATCTTGCGACCGCCCAAATTATCGTACAAAAACAGGCCCAGGCGGATCAGCCAGGCCGGGCGCTTGCCTTTGGTCCAAGGCATAACAAAGTTAAGCAGACGCGACGTGGGCGTTTGCGACTCAAAGCGCATATCCTCATGATAAACCAACACAAATCGCATGGGCCAGGCGATGTGAGGCATGGCGCGCAGCAGGATTTCGCGCTCGATCAGCGCCTCGCGCACCAGGCGGAATTCAAAATATTCCAGATAGCGCAGCCCGCCGTGAAACAGCTTGGTCGAGCTGGAGGAAGTGGCCGACGCCAGGTCGTTCATTTCCGCCAGCGTGACCGACAGACCGCGCCCCGCCGCATCGCGGGCGATACCGCAGCCGTTGATTCCGCCGCCAATAATGAAGAGGTCCGTAACCGGAGCCTTGCTTGCCTGTGACACGCGACCATCCTTTTCACCTGTCTTGCGACCCTTTTAGCCGCCGCTGCGAGTCATAGCCATACGGCACCAAAACGCAAGCAAATAATGTTCGTTTGTGTTCGTTTGACAGTTACCTCACCAAAGTTACAAAGGCTTCACGCTCTAATCAGCCATTCTGCTTGCGTTTCAGGCGATATTTCTTCATGTCTGGAGCTGGTTTGGCTTTCGTATATCTTCGCAAGGGTTCGCTTCATGGCGCTCAACTTCCGTCACTCGCAAATCCTTGAGATCGCGCGACGCGATGGCCAAGTGACCGTCGAGGGTCTGGCCGAGCATTTCGATGTCACGCTGCAAACCATTCGTCGCGATCTGAGCGAACTGGCAGAAGGCGGCCAGCTTGAGCGCGTCCACGGCGGCGCGGTGCTGCCCTCTGGCACGACCAACATCGTCTATGAGGAACGCCGCTCGCTCAACGCAGAGGCCAAGCAAGCCATCGCCCAGGCCTGTGCCGCCAGCATCCCGCATGCCAGCGCGCTGTTTTTGAACATCGGCACCACCACCGAGGCGGTAGCGCGCGCACTGCTGCATCACGACAGGCTGATGGTGGTGACCAATAATATGAACGTTGCCAATATCTTAGTCGCCAATCCGAGCTGCGAAATCATTATGACCGGCGGCCACTTGCGGCGCGCCGATGGCGGCTTGATCGGCAGCCTGGCGGCCTCAACCATAGATAAATTCAAGTTCGATGTGGCGGTGATTGGCTGCTCGGCCTTGGACAGCGACGGCGATTTTCTGGACTTTGACATCCAAGAGGTCAGTGTCAGCCAAGCGATCCTGCGCCAGGCGCGGCGCACCGTGTTGGTCGCCGACCATTCGAAGTTCTCGCGCAACGCCCCCGCGCGCATCGGCTCCTTGGCCGAGGTAGACGCGCTCTATACGGACAAACCCCTGCCCGCCGCGCTCGCTCAAGCCTGCGCCACCTGGAACACGCAGGTGATAAGCACGGCCTGAAGGCAGCGCGACCCTAGCGCAAAGCCCAAGCACCCGCCCGCGCTGACTTACGACGGATCGTGCAAAACCCGAAGCTCTGACGCAAAGCGCCGCGCATTGTCGCGGTAGTACTGTGCGGCCGCCTTTAGGTCGGCGGCTTGCTGATCCGTCAAGCTGCGGAGCGCACGCGCCGGGGAGCCGACGATCAAGCTTTTGGGTGGGAAAACCTTGCCTTCGGCCACCAGGGCGTTGGCCCCGACAACGCTGCCAGCGCCAATAACCGCACCGTTTAAAACTGTTGCACCCATGCCAATCAGGCAATCATCCTCAATGCTGCAACCGTGAACGATGGCGCCATGGCCCACCGTGACCCCGCTGCCAATCGTCAACGGTGATCCCGGGTCCGAGTGCAGCACTGCGCCATCTTGAATGTTGGTCTCTGCCCCGATGTGGATTGCTTCATTGTCGCCGCGGATGGTCGCGCCAAACCAAACGCTGACGTCTGCGCCAAGCACGACTTTGCCAATAACGAAGGCATTGGGCGCCAGCCAATAGCGCTGGCCTTCGGTTTGCGGGCTCAAATCACCGAGGGTACACAAGGGCATAGATGGCGGTCCTTCTTAGGTCTGTGAGGAGCGCGCAACAAGGGGCATGGCCGCACATGGGAGCCGCTTGAAGCGCCGGTTCTGCCAAGCCTAACAGCTCCCTGCTGTCCGCAGAACCCCATTATGCCAGGCCTTGCGATCGCGACAGGGCCTTGCGATCGCGACAGGGCCTTGCGATCACTTCAGGGCCGCACGCTGCTGGCTCAGGCTAGGGCTACCGCTGGACTGTCTGCGCTGGTCAGCAACGCCTGCCCGATCAGCTCGACATGCACGACATCCGTACCGCAACAGCCGCCAAAGACGTTCATGTCGGGAAAGCGCTGCTTCAGCGCGCGGTATTGCGCCGCTAGCTCCTTGGGATTGCCTTCTTCTAGATGCCCCAACTGGCACAAAGTGCCGTGATCCAGCGTCGAGGCATTGGCTCTAAGGCCACGAATGCGGCGCACCCAGGCACCGTCTTGCAGAGCCGGGCCAAAATCCAGCGGATGCGAGCAGTTGATCATATAGTAGGCAGGCGCGGCTTGGGTCGCAGCATCAACCGCCTCGATAGCCTCTTGCAGCGTTTCTCCGCTGCGCAGCCTTCGGTCCTTTTCTAAGGTAAAGGAGATGGCAAGCGGCAAGTCCTGGTCCTGAGCGGCGCGGGCAATGCCAATCGCCTCAGCGGTGGCGTTCAAGGTCAAAGCGGTTGCCATGTCCGCCCCGGCTTGCTTGAAGGTGGCAATCTGTTCGCTGTGATAGGCCTGCGCCTGGTCGGCTGTCAGGCCCTGGTTGGTCTGGTAGGCATCGCCCTTGGGACCGATGCAGCCGCTGATCACGGTCTTGTCGCGCGCCAATCCGGCTTCGGCGGCGATATCGCGATAGAGCTGCAAGCAGCGCTGGTTCATGTCCGCCAACCCCGCCGCATCGTAGCCCAGCAGAGCGCCCCAATCGCGGCTGGCGCGATAGGTCAGGCTGTCGAAGATGAAGCTGGTGCCCAGGCGCGCGGCCAAGTGGGCAAAGCCGCGATAGTAGTCGCGAATGGCCGCCAAACCCTTGTGATCGTTCAACAGGTGAAAGGCGCTGAAATGCGGCAGCTCTAGGCCGCGCTTGTACATGAGCCAGGTTTCTGTGCCGCCGTCGGTCAAGAACAGGGCATCGCTGGTGTGAGGGAGTTGAGGGCTGGTGTCGGTCATGGTCGCCTCGGCAAGGGTCGTCGTGGATCTAGCGCCAAGATTAAAAGGGCTGGCCAAGGCCGACAAACGATCTTAGTTTCAGCCATACCATAGAAAATCTAAGGCATGATATGGCAGCCCGCCGACTTCCTTCGCTCAACCAGCTTCGCGCCTTTGAGGCCGCTGCACGCCACCAAAGCATCAAAGATGGCGCTGAGGAACTCTGTGTCACGGCGGCGGCAGTCGGCCACCAAATCAAAGCGCTCGAACAAGATTTGAAGACCCAGTTGTTCCACCGCAAAACTCGCCAAGTCGTTTTGACCGAAGCTGGACAGAAGCTTGCAGAAGCGGTCGGGCAGGCCTTGGACTCGCTAGACAGCGCGGTCGCGGCGGCTCGTAGTGCTCCGCTCGGCGGTCCGCTGACGCTGACCGTTGCGCCCTTCTTTGGCAATCGCTGGCTGCTGCCTCGCCTGGGCCGCTGGCGTGCTCAACACCCCGATCTTGAGATCCAGACCTTCTTATCATTTGACTATGTGGACCTGCGCCAGGCGGATTTCATGGCCGCGCTGCGCTTTGGCGATGGTGAAGGGAGCGGGCTGACCAGCAGGCTCATCTTTCACGATGAAGTCGGGCCGGTCTGTGCGCCCCAGCTCGTCGAGGGTCAAGCGCTGCCCATGACGGTAGAGCAGATTTTGTCCCTGCCGCTGGCGTGTGCGCGATCGTGGCGCGATGATTGGCGGGCCTGGGTCGAGGCGACCGGGCAAGCGTTTCAGACGCCCGGTAATCTGGTCGAGCATGAAAGCCGGGCCTTTATGTTCGACGCGGCCCTATCGGGCCAGGCGGTGATATTGGCCGATGCGCGCATGACCGCCGCCGACGAGGCAGCCGGCCGCCTTGTGCGCCTGCATCCCATGGCGGTGACACGACCACAGGGTATCTACCTGGTCACGGCCACAGCGGCGCACGACCCGCGCCTTGAGACGCTGATCACCTGGCTGCGGGCCGAAGCCGAGGCCTGATACCAAAGCCGCGTCGCTCCATGCCCCGCAACGCCGTGATTCGACTTGTATTGCAAGGCCCTATCAGACGGCTCAGAGGTCACCGCGGCGCGGCGCTCGACCAAGACCAAAACCGTGTCGCTCTAGCCGCGCAGACGTTGGCCTTGAGGGTCAAAGGGTGCCTCGGCCAAGCGGCGCGCTTTATGGGCTTGGCCCAGAATGAAAATCTCGACCTCATCACCGGGCGCGACCTTGCCAGCGTGGACAAAGCCAAGCGCCAACGACCTGCCAACGTGGTAGCCATATGCGCCCGAACTCACATGACCCACCGGCGTGCCATCGGGCAGGAAGATGGGCTCACCGCCGCTGGCGTCGGCCTCGTTGACCGCATCGACCTCGAAGATGGTCAGCTCTTCTCGCGGCGCGCGATCGGCCAGCGCCGCGTAGGCCGCCTTGTTCAAGAAGTCCTTGTCCATCTTGATCAGCCGCTCCAAGCCCAGCTCCTGCGGCCAGTATTCAAAGCTGTATTCCCGACCCCAAGAGCCATAGCCCTTCTCGATCCGCAGCGAGCCCAATGCGCGGCCGCCAACCGGACCACCACCCAGCTCGCGCGCTGCTGCGACCAGCGCTTGGTACAAGGTCACTTGATCGGCCTCAGCGCAGTGCAGCTCCCAGCCCAGATCACCGGTGAAGGAGACCCGCAGCGCGATGACCTCAACGCCCGCCACCTGCATGCGCCGCGAGCGCATAAATGGAAAGGCCTCGTTCGACAGGTCCTCGTTGGTCAAGCGTTGCAGCAGGTCGCGCGCTTTGGGCCCGGCGACGTTGAAGCCACAAATCGCATCGGTGCGGTTGTCAAAGTGGGTGCCCTCGGGCAGCGGCACAGCGTTAAAGAAACGCTGGTGGAAGCGCTCGGCCAGCCCAGAGCCCACCATCATAAACACCTCATCATCCAGCTTGGTGATGGTGAAGTCACCCGCCACGCCGCCGCGCTTGCCGATCAAAGGCGCCAGGCAGGAGCGGCCGATTTGGCTCGGCACTTTGTTGGCCACCAAGGCGTTCAGCCAGTCGGCGGCACCAGGGCCCGAAACGAAATAGTTGGCGAAGTTTGAGATGTCCAAGACGCCAACCGTGTCGCGCAGCATGCGCACTTCGCGGCCTACAGGCTCGAACCAGTTTTGGCGCTTAAAGCCGTTGGTCTCGACCGTGCCTGGTTCATCGGCGAACCACAAGGGATGTTCCCAACCGCAGTTCAGACCGAAGACCGCGCCCATCGAGGCCTGCAGCTCCATGGCCGGACGACTGCGCGCCGGACGCCCGGCTGAGCGCTCCTCGTTGGGAAAGTGGATCGAAAAGCGGTTGGCGTATTGGTCGGCGACCCGCGCCTTGGTGAAATCCTTGCCCGCCCACTTGCCAAACCGCGCCAAGTCCCAACCGAACATGTCCAGCGTGGGTTCACCCTCGACGATCCATTCGGCGGTCATTTTGCCCAGGCCGCCCGACTGGCTGAAGCCCGGAATGATGCCGTTACAGCAGAAATAGCCCTTCAGCTCAGGCACCGGTCCGAACAGCGCCGAGGAATCCGGCGACCAGATCATCGGCCCGTTGATCACCCGCTTAACGCCCGCCTCGGCGGCCACCGGCACCCGGTCCATGGCGCGCATGACGTTATCCATGATCCGCTCCAGGTCATCGTCGAACAGCTCGTGGCCAAAGTCCAACGGCGTGCCGTTTTCGGCCCAAAAGCGCAGGTCTTTTTCATAGGCGCCGATCAGCAGACCCAGGCCCTCCTGACGCAGATAATATTCGCCGTCACGATCCGCCACAGAGGGCAAACGGCGGCCCATATCTGCGATTTCCTTGATGGTCTCGGTGACGAAATACTGGTGCTCGGTAGGTATCAGCGGCAGCTCCAGGCCCGCCATGGCGGCGACTTCGCGGCCCCAGAGCCCGGCGGCGTTGATGACCCACTCGGTGGAGATGTTGCCCTTGGGCGTTTCGACGATCCAACGGCCATCGGGCTGCGCAACGGTGGCGGTCACCGGTGTAAAGCGATGGATCTCTGCGCCGCCCGCCCGCGCGCCCGCCGCATAGGCCATGGTCACACCCGAAGGGTCCACGTTGCCGCCGTCGGGCTCGAACATAATACAGCGGATGCCGTCGAAATTGACCAGCGGGTGCAAGCGCTCGGCCTCGTCGCGGCTGATTTTGTGGAAGTTCATGCCGTAGTAGCGCGCCTTGGCCTCTTGCAGCAGCAACTGGTGCTCGCGCGCTTCGGACTGCGCCAGATAGAGCGAGCCCGGTTGATAGACGCCGCAACCCTGGCCCGTGGCCTCCTCCAGCTCCTTATAGAGGTTCATGGTGTAGTGCTGAATGCGCGAGATGTTCGTGTTGTCGTGCAGACCGTGGATGTTGGCCGCCGCGTGCCATGTCGAACCCGAGGTCAGCTCGTCGCGCTCCAACAGCACCACGTCACGCCAGCCAAGCTTGGTCAGGTGATAGAGGATCGAACAACCAACCAGGCCGCCACCAATGACGACTGCTTGTGCGTGGGTTTTCATGGCCAATTCCTTGTACTGCGGGACGTGCTGCGGTGTGCGCGGCGAGCTGTGCTTTACGCGTTGCTTTGGCAGAGCCTACCTCTGACCTAAGACGAGCGCGCGCATTTGCATGGACCAAAAGCGTCAGTCTTTGCGCTGATTCTTCCCTTCACCGGAATTGGTGGCGTTTTTGATGCAGACCAAACCCTCGCGCCTCGCTAGTAAGGGGCATGCGATACTCTCGATTGACCCAAGACCTGGCCCCTTTGGCGGGCGACAAGTGGGCCCTGCACCTGGAGGCGCTGCGTCGCCGGGACGCGGGTGAGCCCATCGTCATGCTGACCATCGGCGAGCCCGACCAGCCCGCCGAACCGAGCCTCATCGCCGCGACCAAGGCAGCGCTTGATGCGGGGCGCACGCGCTATTCCAACGGCCACGGTGAGCTAGGATTGCTGGAGGCCTTGGTGCAACGCTATCAGCCGCGCAGCCCCACCCCGTTGAGCGCCGCCAATTTCCTCTGCTTGCCGGGCACGCAGACCGCGCTCTATGTGGCCATGCGCGCCGTCTTGGAACCGGGCGACGAGGTGCTGGTGGGCGATCCCCTCTATGCCACCTACCAGGCGGTGATCGCGGCCTGCGGTGCGCGGCCCGTCTTCTTGCCCACGTCGGCAGAGACCGGCTTTATGCCCACCGCTGACGCCGCTGAACAGGCGGTCACACAGCGGACCAAGGCCCTGCTGCTCAACTCGCCCCACAATCCTAGCGGCGCGGTGATGAGCGCCAGCTTGATACGCGCGCTCGGCGATGTCGCCCAGCGCCATGACCTGTGGATCGTCGCCGACGAAGTCTATGAGGCGCTGATCTTTGATCCCGCACAGACCCCCTTCGTCTCGCCTTGGGACTGGACGGATTTGCAGGCGCGCAGCCTGCTTGTCTCCTCCATATCCAAGAGCCATGCTGCACCTGGATTTCGCAGCGGCTGGATTCTGGCCAGCGCCGAGACCTGCGCGCGCGCCTTGCCGCTGGCCGAGGCCATGCTGTTCGGCAATCAGCCCTTTTTGGCCGACGCCACGGCAGCGGCTCTGGCCGAGCCCTCGCAGGTCGCAGACCGCATGCGGGCCGATTATGCTCGCCGTGCGCGCCTGGTTGAAGGCTTGCTTGAGCGCCACCAGGGGCTCAGGGTCTTCGCCCCGCAAGCGGGCATGTTTATTTTGGTCGAGGTGACAGCCTTGGGTCTGGACGGCGGCGCCTTTGCCCAGCGCTTGCTGGATGAGCAGGGCGTGGCGGTCATGCCGGGGGCCTCGTTTGGCAACCAACTCGCGGGTTGGCTGAGGCTCAGCTTGACGGTGGATGACAGCCTAATCGCTGAGGCCTGCCGCCGGGTTTTGGCTCTAGCGCGCAGCTTATGAAAGGCGCCGCTCGCCTGATCGCGCTCTAATAGCGCCAAGACAGGCCGATAGACCAGGTGGCGGCGCGGTTGGCGCCAAAGATCCCGCTCTCGCCATAGCGCAAGTGAGTGTCCGCCACCGACAGCACATCGCCCAGCCAAGAGCCTTCCGCAAAGCCTTGCAGTTTTCCGTCCAGGCCGATTTGCCAAGCCGCTGTCACCTGATCCTCGTCCAAGAAATCGACCGGCGGCGCGCCGGGGATGGTGTCTCGATTGAGCCAGGTG
>JAUIBT010000046.1 GCA_030428255.1 Alphaproteobacteria bacterium
AAGGCTTCGCTTGCATCGAGGCAGCACGCAACTGGGTGGCTGCTTTCGCCCGCTGGTATAACAGCGAGCACCGACACAGCTCAATCCGCTTCGTAACGCCCAACCAGCGGCACCGCGGTGAAGATCAGGTGCTCTTGGACAAGCGTGATGAGGTTTACAAGCAGGCCCGCAGCGCTCGCCCAGAGCGATGGTCACGACATACGCGAAACTGGACGCCCGTCGGCGCCGTATGGCTCAATCCGGAGCGCCACGACAATAGTAAAAATGGCAATGGCGCCGCCGCGCTCGTCCCAAAAGCTAGCGGCGGCGAAACCATGGCAGAGCACGCTCTACGCGCAGCGTAAAATCGAACGCTAGCGGCAACTACCTTGACAAACACCGCGGGTGCCGTCGCCGCATATCTTCGCAACAGCTATAGTCGTATTGTCGTATAGCACCGATATGGGCACACCGCCGAAGAAGGCAAAAGCCGCGTTATGACCGTCACAAAACGCCTCCGTTGTCTCGGCCGGATAGGCCTTGATGTAGATCGCGTCAGACTGCGGCAGTGCCATCACAAAGTAGTGCAACTTGCATTCGACGCCGCCGATCACGCCAAGCGTCTCGCCAAAATCCACCTGTGCATGCCCCGGAGCATGGCTCAGCGGCACGAAGACCTCTTTCGACCGCCGCTTCTGCTCCCGAACATAGTCGGTGACGATGGTGGTCCCGCCCGTAAACCCGTGCTCATCGCGCAGCCGAGCATGGATGCGTCTGGCAGTATGGCGCTGTTTCTTAAGCTTGCTTCTGTCATCTTCAAGGATCTGGTCGATGATCGCAAGGAACGGATCCAACTTTGGCCGCACCGGCACTTTGCTCCGCCGATAACCCGGTGGCACCGAGTGCTGCAAAATCTTCGACACCGTCTTTCGGTCTATCCCGAAAAGACGAGCTGCCTCACGACGGCTCATACCCTCAACATGGCACGCACGGCGCACCCGATTATAAAGTTCCACAGAATACATCTCCCCGCCTTCAACTCGTTGTCTCAGGCGTAAAGTGGCGGAATTTTACTCCGCTACGACCAGATTATCCGGCCGTTTCTGTGGTCCATTTTGTCTCCGGGATTCACACGCCCCACTTGATATCGACTTCGCTCAGGTCCTCAGCGTCTACAGCCTGTTTGAAGGCCTGCTGCACCTCAGGTAAGTCGATCAGCGCAAGGGCGTTTGCCTGGGAATTGAGACCGACAAACAAGGAGGCTGCACTGGGATTGTACCACGGGACATTGCCTTTGGCATCCGTATGGATCAGCGGATCGGGCAAGTGAGCAAGTACGCTCTGCAGGTCACGCAGTTTCACAAGTTGAGTGATATCCTTGGGCAAAGCACTGCTCCGAGATCAGCGGAGCAGAGCGATCATGGCCCCACACCTAGTAGATTTTTGAGGCCTTGGACACAAAAAAGGGGCTCCGGGTGAGTGGAGCCCCTTCTTGCGATCCTAGATACTGTAGGCCTGGGCTTGGAGCCGCAACTTACATAGCAAACTTGCCGTTGGGCGTGCCCAGAGCCGGAGCGCTGCGCTCTGCGTCAGGCAGGTTGATCAGGCCGAGATCGATCAGGTAGCCGTCTGGACCCCAAGTACTTTCAGCAGTGAACTCTTCGACGTACTCGTCGATGCCTTTGATCACGCCGCGGTGGTCGTTCTTGACGTAGAACCACAAAGAGCGAGAGATGGGGTAGTCGCCAGCGGCGATGTTGCCGAACGTCGGCTCAACACCGGCAATCTTGGCGCCCTGAACTTTGTCGCTGTTCTGGTCCAAGAAAGAGAAGCCTGCTATACCTAGCAGGTTCTTGTCTGTTGCCAGCTTTTCGATGATCAGGTTGTCGTTTTCACCAGCTTCGATGTAAGCGCCGTCTTCGCGCAGCTCCAGGTCAACACCGGCTTTGTCTGCCAGCTTTTCCATGACGATTTCTTCGAATGCGTCACGCGTGCCAGAAGACGGAGGAGGGCCCATAACTTTAATGGCAACGTTTGGCAGAGCCGGGTTTACGTCAGACCAAGTCTTGTTGGGGTTGGCAACTTTTGCGCCATTGACTACCAAAGTCGCGTTCAGCGCGTTGAACAGGTCTTCTTTGGTCAGATCCATCGCTGCAGCATCAACAGATGACATGATAGAGATGCCGTCGAAGCCGATCTTGAATTCGGTCACGTTGGTCACGCCGTTATCAGCACACAGCTTGACTTCGCTGTCCTTTACACGACGAGACGCGTTGGTGATGTCGGGCGTGTCTTCACCAGCGCCAGCGCAGAACAGCTTCATGCCGCCGCCAGAACCGGTAGATTCGATGGTCGCCGCCATGCCGGTTTTGTTTGAGAACTGCTCGATAACGGCAGACGCAAAGGGGAATACGGTGGAAGATCCAACGATGCGCAGATCGCGGGCGGACGCTGATGCTGCAACGGCAATCGCTGCAACGCTCAGGATGAGAGCCTTTTTCATGGCTTGTCTCCGTAGGGTCAAAATTTGGAACGCGGCCCAAAGCTGTTGGGCAGCGTTGGTCCCTCTGATAGCCTGTCTTTGTTACGGCTTTGTTACAGTGCTAAAAGAATTTGGGGAAAAAGGGTGCAACGCAAGTTTGCCGGCCTAGGGCCTGTGGACATTCAGGATTCCCCTTTGGCCTGAGTTGTGTTTCAACCTTCTAAAAGAGGAGGTTTGAATGGCCCCGAGCAGATTTGTTCTCACGGACCGCCAATGGCTTGCAATTGAACCGCTGTGCCCGGGCAGTTCAACCGCGCCGGGACGTACCGGGCGTGATACGCGGTTGTTTCTTGAAGCGGTGCTTTGGGTCGTGCGCACAAATGCCCCTTGGCGGGACTTACCGCCAGAGTTCGGCAACTGGAACACTACGTTCAGGCGGTTCCGTCGATGGGTCCAAGCTGATGTATTCAAACGGATATTCGACGCTCTGAGTGATGAGCCGGACATGGAATATGCGATGATCGACGCCACCATCGTCAAGGTCCACCGGCACGGGATGGGCGCAAAAGGGGGACTCAAAGCCAGGCTATAGGCAAGTCTGAGGGCGGCTGGACAACTAAGATTCTCGCTCTTGTGGATGCGCTTGGAAACCTTGTGCGCTTCGTTCTCATGCCCGCCAACCGCTACGATACGGTTGGCGTCGCGCCGTTGATCCAGGGTGTCCAGTTCGGTGCGATGCTCGCGGATAAGGCGTTCGACAGCAATTGGATCATCGAAGACATGAATGTGCGTGGCGCAAAGATCGTCATCTCGCAGCGACCACAACGCTTGCAGCCAATGGCGATCGACAGCGAGATGTACAAATTGCGCCACCTGATCGAGAACTACTTCCAGAAGCTGAAGGAATTCAAACGCATAGCCATGCGGTCGCACAAGACGGACACATCATATGCCGCCATGATTTGCCTGTGCGCCGCCATCATCAACTCAAGATGAATGTCCACAGGCCCTAGTTTGCTGGTGGGAGGCAACAATTGCCGTGAGGAACGGTTGTAACACAACTGTAACAAAACTAAGGTAATTCTGCGGACGCCGTCTGCTTGTCGCCGTCGCGGCCTGCTCGTCCTTGCTCCCAAATCTTTGCGCTGCCTATGTTTCTGCTGATTTTTCTTGCTGCCCTGCTGATCGCCACCCTTGTGGCCTATGTTGCAGGCCAAAGGAGGGTGCTCGCTGCGGTGCGGGGGCATAGCACAGGACGTAGCTTGCGCACCAACAGTTTTGGCCTGGCGGCTTTGCCTGGCTTCTATGGTCAACGCCTGGCATATTTGGTCTTTATTCCGCCCTTTGGTTTGCTTTTGCTTTGGTGGCTGGTCGAGCCGCGCTTGGCGGACCTGCTGATCTCTTGGAACTTGCCGGCAGCAGCAGCAGAGGCCTCGCGCGGTGAGCTGGTTGGCATCGTTGCCTCAATCCGCGAAGCTGCGCTTGGCCGCAGTGCTGTACCCGGCCCTGACTATCAAGCCGCTGTATCAGTTTTGCAGACCCTGAATTGGATCAGTTCGACAGGTATCTATCTGGCCTTGGCGACCGTCTTGCTGGTCTTGTTGGCCTTGGGCCTGTCCAGCTCCAAACCCGAGTTTCGCGCCCGCAAAGCCGTAGAGAGCTGGAACCGCTGGGTCATGTTTACCGCCGCCAGCGTGGCGATCTTGATCACCGTTGGCATTGTGCTGTCTTTATTGTTTCAGGCCATATCTTTCTTTCAGGCCTACAACTGGCTCGACTTCCTGACTGGCACGCGCTGGTCGCCGGGCGGTGCCTTTCAGCGCGGCTATGGCGAAGAGGCGACGGGAGGCGTGTTTGGCGTGGTGCCCTTGCTGACGGGCACGCTGTTGATCGTGGTTATCGCGATGGCGGTGGCGGTGCCTGTGGGGCTCATGTCGGCGATCTACCTGGGCGAATATGCCTCCAAGCGCGTGCGCAGTTTTGCCAAGCCCTTGCTGGAGATCTTGGCGGGCATTCCGACCGTGGTCTATGGCCTGTTTGCGGCCCTGACCTTTACGCCCTGGTTGTCGGCGGGCGTGGAGGCGTTGAACGGGGTGCTCAATTTGCCCGTCTTGAAGCCCATCAGTTTGTTTGTTGCCAACCTCTTTGTTGGGCTGGGCAATCTGGTGGTTTGGCTCTCGGCGACGCTCTCGGGTCAAGCGCCCCAGCTATACGGCTATGTGAGCGATGTGACATTGCAAACCGGTTCGGACATTGCTTTGGCAGCAGGCGTGGTCATGGGCACCATGATTATTCCCTTCGTGGCCTCTTTGTCTGATGACGCGATCCGCGCGGTGCCCAACTCCTTGCGCGATGGCGCGCTTGGCTTGGGCTCGACCCGCTCTGAAATGATGCTGCGGGTCATTTTGCCAGCGGCCTTGCCGGGCATCGCTGGCGGTGTTTTGCTCGCTGTTTCTCGGGCGATTGGTGAGACTATGATTGTGGTGATGGCGGCAGGCTCCTTTGCCTACCTGACCTTTAACCCCTTGGGCTCGGTTTCCACCTTTACGGTGCAAATCAATGCGCTGCTGACCGGCGACTTGGATTTCGGCGGCACCAAGGTGCAAGCAGCTTTTGCGATTGGCATCTTCCTGTTTTTCATCACCTTGGCACTGAACACTTTGGCGCTGGCGATCGTGCGGCGCTTTAGAGAAGAATACGATTGAGGCGCTTTGGCATGGTTCAGATTATCGACCCCAAATACAAAGATGCCGATTTTCAGCGGCGCATGACGCTGCGCCGTCGCAACAAAGGCAAGCGCTTCCAAGCTTGGGGCATTACTGCTTTGGCGGTGGCGGGCCTCATGCTGGCCGCTCTGTTGTATTCGATCTTCTCCAACGGCATTCAGGGCTTGATGGAGGATCGCATTACCATTGAGGTCACTTTCGATCCCGCGCAGATCGACCCGAAAGATACGGGTGATTTGGCGGTTATGCGCAAGTTCAACTATGACACCTTGGTCTATCCAGTGCTCTATGAGGCGCTGGGTGTGAAGGCCAAGGGGCGTAGTGACCGCGACAAGCGACGCAAGGTCAAGCAGTTGATCGGCCTGGGTGCCTCGAACCAATTGCGCGAGATGATCGTCAAAGAGGTGGGGCGTGATGCCCAGACCGATACGCCGATCCTCGCCTCTGGTGGCACGCAGCTCGGGGAGCGTGTGACGGTCGAGCTGACGGCTCTGTCTACGGCCTCCAACCCCTACACCCAGACTTTGCGGGATTTGGGGGTGCTACATACCCGCTTCAACGGTGATTTCTTCACGGGCGTGAACTCCAACGATCCGGGCTACTATGGCATCTTGGACGCGCTGGTCGGTTCGTTCTGGACCCTGTTGGTCTGCTTTTTGGCCTCCTTCCCTGTGGCAGTGCTGACGGCCGTCTATCTGGAAGAATTTGCACCGCGCAACCTCATCACCGACTTTATCGAGGTCAACATCAACAATCTGGCTGCTGTGCCCTCGATTGTGTTTGGCCTGATGGGGGCTTTTGTCTTTATTTTCGTGTTTGGCATGCCTGGCGGCACGGCTCTGGTCGGGGGCTTGGTCCTCTCGCTGCTCACCTTGCCGACCATTATCGTGGCGGCAAGAGCGGCCATCCGCGCCGTGCCTGGGTCCTATCGTGAAGCCGCTCTGGGCCTGGGCGCCTCGCGTCAGCAAGCGATGTGGAGCTTCGTGCTGCCCTCGGCCATGCCGGGCATTATCACGGGCACGATCATCGGTCTGGCGGGCGCTTTGGGCGAAACAGCCCCCCTGTTGTTTATCGGCATGGTGGGCTTCCAATCTGGCATTCCCTTGACCCCGTTAGACGGCACGCCCTCCTTGGCGGTTGGGGTCTACAACGCCTTCGGCTCCCAGTTCGACGAGCTGAAAAACCAATTGTCCAATTCGACCATCATCGTGCTGCTGGCCCTGCTCGTTTTGTTGAATGGCACGGCGGCCTACTTGCGCGCGCGATCAGAAAAGAACTCCTAAGGGAAACGCAAAGTCATGACACACGCTGCATCGACACACGCCGCATCGACACACGCTGCATCTCTGGCCACGCCCGAAGACGAAATCCGCATGGCCTGCCGCGGCGTTAATGTTGACTACTGGGGCGACTTGGCGATCAAGAACGTAACGATGGATATTTTGTCCAAGAAGGTTACGGCCTTCATTGGCCCGTCGGGCTGCGGCAAATCTACGTTCTTGCGCGCGCTCAATCGCATGAACGATACCATTGACGGCTGTGAGGTGACGGGCGAAATCACCCTGGATGGCAACGACATCTATGCGCGCGACATGGACACGGTCTTTTTGCGCCAGTGGGTTGGCATGGTGTTCCAAAAGCCCAACCCCTTCCCCAAGTCGATCTATGAGAACGTGGCCTATGGTCCGCGCATCCACGGTCTGTTCCGCACCAAGTCAGAGTTGGACGATATCGTTGAGCAATCCTTGATTGGCGCTGGCCTGTGGGACGAAGTCAAAGACCGGCTGCGCAATCCTGGCACGGGTCTGTCAGGCGGCCAGCAACAGCGCTTGTGCATCGCGCGCGCGATCGCGGTGAACCCCGAAGTGATCTTGATGGATGAGCCCGCGTCTGCGCTGGACCCCATTGCAACGCGCAAGATCGAAGAGCTGATCCACAAGCTGGCGGAAAACTACACCATCGTCATTGTGACCCACTCCATGGCGCAGGCCCAGCGCGTGGCGGACAAGACGGCCTTTTTCTATGCAGCGGGCCTAACCGAAGATGATGATTCTAACCTGATCGAATTTGGCGATACCGCGCAGGTCTTCAACAATCCTATCGACGAGCGCACGCGCCAATACGTCGAAGGGGCCTTTGGTTGATGCCAGGACACCGAGGATCACGACATGACACCCCTGTCTCGTACTCTGGGCACGGCCTCCCGCACAGCAGGCATAGGCGCCTTGCCGGCGGCTGCGCGCGATGCCAGGCCTCTGTCGACACCTGCAAAGGCATCGTCGTCGGCGAACGCTGACGACCGCAGCCGCTGGGGTCGCCCGCCGCGCGTGCTGATCGTGGAGGATGAGCAGGCCATTGCCGAGCTGATCCGCTATAACCTGAGCAAGAACGGCTACTCCTGCGAGGTGGTGGGCGAAGGCGATGAAGCCTTATTGGCCGTTGAAGAGCAGGTGCCTGATCTCATCATACTGGATTGGATGCTGCCCGAGGTCTCGGGCATTGAAATTTGTCGCCGCTTGCGCGCGCGCGCTGAGACCCGTAGCGTGCCGATCATCATGGTCACCGCGCGTGGTGAAGAGGCCGACATGTTGCGCGGCTTCAAAGAAGGCGCGGATGACTATGTGCGCAAGCCCTTCAGCTTGAACGAGCTGAACGCACGGGTGGATGCCGCTTTGCGCCGGACCCGTGTGACCCACCAGGCCCATCTGCTGGAGGTGGGCGATCTGGTGTTGGACGCCGAAGCTCTGACCGTGAGCCGCGGCGGTCAGCGCTTGCATTTGGCGCCCACAGAGTTCCGCTTGCTACATGCTCTGATGACCAGCCCTGGCCGTGTCTTGTCCCGTGACAGCTTGCTGAGCCAGGTCTGGGGCCTGGACAGCGATGTTGAGGCCCGCACGGTTGATGTGCATGTGCGCCGTTTGCGCAAGGCTCTCAACAGCCAGGGGGGCGCGGGCGAAGTGTTGCCGGACTATATCCGCACGGTGCGCGGCGCGGGCTATTCGATCGAACAGCCCTAGAGCCGCCAACCCCAGCTCTACCGACCCCGGCTTTGACGACCCCCGCCTCTAGCGACCGGGACGTCGATATGGCTGCCCAGGTCTCTTGAAACAAGCCAAGAAGGACGATTGGCATGACTCGTATCGCACTCAATGGCCTCGGCCGTATGGGCAAGCTTGCGCTGCGCCCCCTGCTGGACTCTGGTCTGGACATCGCTTGGATCAATGACGCGGTTGGCGATCCTGCCATGCACGCGCACTTGCTGGAGTTTGACAGCGTGCATGGTCGCTGGCCAGCGCGTTTTGAAGCGGATGAAAGCGCGATCACGATCGACGGGCGCCGTTTGCCGGTCCACGCCGCCAAGCGCTTGGAGGACTTGCCGCTAGCGGATCTGGATCTGGTGATCGACTGCACTGGTGCCTTCAAGACAGCGGCCAAGTTGCAGCCTTACTTCGAGGCCGGCGTGAAGAAAGTCCTGGTGTCGGCGCCGGTCAAAGAGCCCGAAGCCGCCAACATCGTCTATGGCGTCAATCACGATATCTATGATCCTCAGCGCCACCGCATTGTGACAGCGGCCAGCTGCACAACCAATTGTTTGGCGCCGGTGGTCAAGGTGATCCACGAGGCGTTTGGCATCAAGCACGGCTCGATTACCACCATCCACGATGTGACCAATACGCAAACCATGGTGGATCGCCCCGCCAAAGACCTGCGCCGTGCGCGCTCGGCTCTGACCTCTTTGATCCCGACGACGACCGGGTCGGCCTCGGCCATTGCTTTGATCTATCCAGAGCTGAAAGGCCGCCTGAATGGCCACGCCATCCGCGTGCCTTTGCTCAACGCCTCCATCACCGACTGTGTGTTTGAGGTTGCGCGCCCAACCGATGCCCAAGAGGTCAACGCGCTGTTCAAGCAAGCCGCTGAGGGCCCTTTGGCGGGCATTTTGGGGTATGAAGAGCGGCCTTTGGTGTCTAGTGATTTTACCAACGATCCGCGCTCGTCGATTGTTGACGCACCCTCGACTTTGGTGATCGGGGGCACGCAAGTGAAGGTCTACGCCTGGTATGATAACGAGTGGGCCTATGCCCAGCGCTTGGTGGATATTGCGCGCCTAATTGCGGCCAGCGTGTCATGAGGCAGACCAGCCAGCCTGGATCAACGGGTCTGCTGGCCTATGGCGCGGTGACGGCGGCCTATTGGGCCTTCATGCTGACCGATGGCGCCTTGCGCATGCTGGTCTTGCTGCACTTCCACACCCTCGGCTTTTCTGCGGTCCAGCTGGCCTACTTGTTCCTGCTCTATGAGGTGGCGGGCGTGGTCACCAACTTGTTCGCCGGATGGCTGGCAGCGCGGTTTGGCCTGGCATCGACCTTGTATGCGGGCTTGGTGCTTCAGGGTGCGGCCTTGGTGGCTTTGGCCCAGCTGGACCCTGCGTGGAGCCTGGCGCTGTCGGTGGGCTATGTCATGGCGGTGCAGGGGCTGTCGGGTGTGGCCAAAGATTTGGCCAAGATGAGCTCAAAGAGCGCGGTCAAGCTGTTGGCGCCGCAGAGCCAGAGCGGTCTGTTTGGCTGGACCGCTGTACTGACGGGGTCAAAGAACGCCGTCAAGGGCTTGGGCTTCTTGCTGGGCGCCGGGTTGCTGGCGGGCGTCGGCTTTCAGCTGGCGGTCTACAGCATGGCGGGCGTGCTGGCGGTGATCCTGCTGGCTGTGCTCATATCGGCGGGCAGGATCGGCTTGTCAGGCCCGCGCGCGGGCGGCTTGCCCGGTGCTGACAAGACCAAAGCCTTGGGCGACGTGTTGGCCAAAGACCCCAACATTTCTTGGCTCAGCCTGGCGCGGGTCTTTTTGTTTGGCGCCCGCGATGTTTGGTTTGTGGTCGGGATTCCGATCTATTTCTACGCTGTGCTGTCGGACGGCAGCGCGCAGGGGGATCGTGCCGCGTTCTTTATGATCGGCGGCTTTATGGCGCTTTGGATCATCTTCTATGGCTTTGTGCAGGCTCGGGCGCCCAAATTGCTGAAGGCCGCCGAGCGGAGCCCGGAGGCTCTTGTCGGTGATGCCCGCCGCTTGGTGGCGGCCTTGATTCTGTTGCCGGCCAGCTTGGCCCTCTCCAGCTTGGGGTTGCCCGCAGGTCCGGCCTTTACCGCCTTGCTGGTGGTTGGCTTGCTGGCTTTTGGAGCGCTGTTTGCGGTCAATTCTTCGCTGCACTCCTATCTGATTTTGGCGTTCAGCAAGTCGGAGCGGGTTACGCTGGATGTGGGATTCTACTATTCAGCCAATGCGGCGGGGCGGCTGTTGGGCACTTTGCTGTCGGGCCTATCCTACCAAGCTGGCGGTTTGGCGGCTTGCTTGGGGACGGCGGCGCTGATGTTGGTTTTGGCGTGGCTGGCCACCCGGCGCTTGCAGCCTGCTGGCGCGCCGCTCTGAACCGGCTTGAAAGGGGTTTCTCGGGCCAGGCTTTGCGGTTAGGCTGCGGCCATGAACGCGCAGCTTCAAGCATGAGAATCCGACGCCCCGGGAACTGGCGGTGAAATCAGCCCATATGGTGATGAAGGCGGCCAATGAGTCCAAGAATAAGATGACGCGTCCCAACCGGTTCTAACAAACCGCCTTCACCTATCTCAAGGTGCTAGGGAGCGTGGACATTCATCGCAAAGCGATGATGGCAGCTGCGAGATGCCAGTTGGCGGCGTAGCTGGATGCTGTCTTTTCGTAACGGGTCGCTATGGCTCTGAATTCTTTAATCTTTGCGAAGAAATTCTCGATCAGATGCCGCCATTTGTAGGCGTGTTTATCGTAATCGCGCAGGAACTTTCGGTTCGCTTTTGGAGGTATGATAGCACTGGCACCCCGCGCATCGAGTTCTGTGAGAAGCCAATCGGCATCGAACGCCTTGTCGGCCAAGAGAGCATCGAAGGCGACGCCATCGATGAGCTGTTCGACGCCCTTCATGTCGTGAGCCTGACCGGGCAGAAGAACGAAGTTGGCCAGGTTTCCGAGCGCATCTACCAAAGCAACGATCTTGGTGGTCAATCCGCCGCGCGAGCGCCCAATGGCTTGATCCTGAGTACCCCCCCTTGCACCGCTCGCCTTTTGGTGAGCCTGAACAATCGTGCCGTCGATCATTGAGTATTCGAAATCGGGGGTTCCGCTGATTTCCTTGAAAATTCGCTCGAAGACGCCACCCTCGGCCCATCTGCGAAACCGACGGAAGACGTTGTTCCAGTTGCCAAAATCAGCAGGCAGGTCGCGCCACGGCAACCCAGTGCGCACACGCCATAGAACTGCTTCCAGAAACAGACGACTATCCTTGCCGGTCGCACCTGCATCGCTCTGCTTGCCAAGCAAAAGTGGCTCAAGGCGCGCCCAGACCTCATCTGTCAAAACAAACCGCTCTTCGTTCATTCAAGCCTCCATTTTGGAACCTTGAATCAGACTTCAGCCCGCTTGGGAATCCTGAATGCCCGCGGGCCCCAGGCCAGCAAACTTGCGTTGCGCCGTTTTTCCTAGATACATTTGGCGCTATAACCAAATCGTAACAAAAACAGTCTAAGGGTTGACGGTGCCCAACGACCTTGGGTCGCGTTACAAATTTTGCCCCTAAGAAGACAAGCCATGAAAAAGTTTCTTACGTCCGCCGCAGCGATCGCTGTCGCGCTACCCGTATTCGCCCAGGACTTGCCGCAGGCCAACAGCGAGTGGTTCGCTGCAGGCCAGGCGCACATCAACGCCATGCTGGCACGGCAGGCCAACACCGGTCGCGCCAAGAACGTGATCGTCCTGGTTGCTGACGGGAACGGTGTCGGCTCCAACTACGCCACCCGCCTTTTCGTGGGTCAGCAGATGGGTAAGCTTGGCGAAGAGCACATCCTGCCCTACGAGACCACCGATTGGTCATCAGCGCTGGTCAAGACCTACAACATCAACGCACAGACGCCGGACTCCGCTCCGACCGCAGGCGCGATGAATACCGGTGTGAAGCAGCGCTTCAACCTGATCAACCTTGGCGGCGACGCGATCCATGGCGATTGCGAAACCGTGAAAGGAAACGAGCTGACCACCTTCGCTGAGATCGTGACTGGCATGGGCAAGTCCGTCGGCGTCGTCTCGACCGCCCGCCTGACCCACGCTACTCCGGCCGCCGTCTACTCAAAAACCGCCAACCGCAACTGGGAAGACGAACTGCCTGAGGGCTGCACCGCTCAGAAGGACATCGCGGCTCAGCTGGTCGACCGCATGATCGACGGCACCATCGACATCGCGCTAGGCGGCGGTTCGCGCTATTTCGTGGCCAAGGGCGCCCAGACCCCGAACGGCGGCGCCGGCCACCGCAAGGACGGTGTGGATTTGCTGGCCCTGGCGGCTGACAACGGCATCCAGTACGCCTCGGACAAGGCTCAGCTGAACGCAGCCGACATGTCTAAGCCAATCCTTGGCATGTGGACCGACAGCCACGCGTCCTATGAGGCCGACCGCCCCGCAACCGAGCCTTCGTTGGCCGACATGACCCGCACCGCGATCGAGTTTCTGAGCCAGAACGAGAAGGGCTTCTATCTGGAAATCGAGGCGGGCCGTGTTGACCACGCCAACCACGCTGGAAACGCTGCGCGCATGCTGCGTGATGGTCAGGCCTTCGCCGAGGCCGTTGCCCTGGCCGACGAGCTGACCAATGACGAGGATACCCTCATCATCATAACCGCCGACCACGAGCACGCCATCGCGTTCAACGGCTACTGTGGGCGCGGCTCGGACATCCTGGGCCTGTGCTACGGTGTGTCCAAGACCGGTGAAAAGCACGCCGACAAGCCGCTTCTCGCAGCAGACGGCAAGCCCTACACCGTCATGGGCTACCTTAACGGCGCAGGCTCGCTGATGGTCAAGAACGAGGACGGCACCTACACCGCTTCGGCAGGCCGCCCCGACCTGACTCAAGAAAACGCGACCGACTTGGACTACCTTCAGCAGGCCCTGATCCCGATGTCCTCGGAAACCCACTCGGGTGAGGATGTAATGGTTTACGCCAAGGGCCCCTGGGCGCACCTGTTCGACAGCACAATCGAGCAAAACGTGATCTTCCACGTCATGCACCACGCCATCAACGCCGAGTGATCGACGTCTGTCACCAAAGGCCCGGGGTTTGGCACCCTGGGCCATTTTTGTTTTCCCGTGACCTGCATCATGGGAATGAGTCGGCCTGACGTTGCATTGCGTCGGTAGAATGCAAACTAACCCGCCCAGATTAAAGGTATAATACTATGTTTCGCCGCAATTTCCTGAGTACTGGCCTTGCCGCATCCGCCCTCCTTGCCGCCCCAGCCTGGGCACAGGACGAAGTTCAAAAGATTCGCGATCTGTACAAACGGGGCGGAGCGCTGTCGGACATGGCCACCCAGAACAAGGGCAAACGTATCTCCTTCGAAGGCTACATGGCGCCGCCGCTCAAAGCCGAGTCCAAGTTGTTTGTTTTGACCAATATTCCGATGGCGGTCTGCCCCTTCTGCGGCGATGATGCGGAATGGCCGGACAATATCCTGGCCATCTACACCAAGCGCAACGTCGAGTACCTGGATTACAACATCAAGTTCGTAGCGCGCGGTATCCTGGAGCTGGGCAGCTTCCGCGACCCGGACACCGGGTTCGTCAGCCTCATACGCCTGACCGACGCTACCTATGCCCTGGGCTGACCCAATGCCGCTGCCCCTGACGGTCTCCGGTCTGATGGTACAGACAAGGGGGGGGCGGCAATTGCTGTCGGTGCCCGAGTTGCTGCTGCCTGCCGGGGCGCTTCTGGGCGTTCGGGGGCCGTCGGGGGCGGGGAAATCCACGTTTTTGCACTCGCTCAGCGGGTTGTTGGAGGCGCAAGGCTCCGTGCGCTGGGGTGAGACCGAGTTGATCGGCCTTCCCTCTGAGCGGCGCACGATGTTTCGCGCGCAAAACATGGGGCTGATTTTTCAAGATTTTTTACTTTTCGATGAACTCTCGCCCCAAGCAAATGCCGGGCTTGCCTCGCTCTTTACGCGCCGCGCCGCGCGCCCCATGGTGGCCCGTCGCGCCGCCGACCGCCTGTCGCATTTGGGTGTGCCCCAGGGCAGTCGAACCGTCGCGTCATTTTCCGGCGGCGAGCGGCAACGGGTCGCCATCGCCCGCGCTCTGGCCACCGATCCGGCCATCCTGATGGCCGATGAGCCTACCGCCAGCCTTGACCGCACCGCCGCCGACCGGTTTATCGACGACCTGATCGCCCTGGTACGAGAGAGCTGCAAGACGCTGATCGCCGTCAGCCATGACCTGCACCTGCTGGAGCGGCTCGATCGGGTATTGACCATCGAAGACGGCGTGTTGACCGATGATAGCGGAGCCCGGACATGACCTATCTGCCAACCGTTTCCGGCTTCTTTGGTTTTTCAAATACCCTCGGGGTGAGTGGTCCGCAGGACCGGACGGGCAGCGCGCCTCACAGTCGGAACCTGCCTCATGCGTGACCTCTGGGACGGCCTCCCCCTGATTGCACAGGGCCTGTTGACCACTGCCGCGCTGCTCTTGCCTATTGTCCTGATCGCGACCGTGCTGCTGCGGGGCTTCCACCCCTGGCCTTTGGTCCGGGCGCTGCTCTGGCGGTACCGCTGGGCGAATCTGATGTTCGTGCTGCTGATCGCCATTTCCAGCGGCATGGGCATCGGTTTAATCGCGCAAGAGCGGGGGCTGCGGGTTGGCACCGCCAGCGCCGCCGAAAAGTTCGACCTTGTGGTGACGGCGCCGGGGTCGGAACTGACCATGATGCTGGCCGCCGTATACCTTCAGCCCTCCGATGTCCCGCTGCTTGATAGCGCGGCCTATGATCGGATTGCGGGGCATGAGCGGGTTGAGATCGCCGCGCCCATCGCCTTTGGTGACAGTTTTAGCGGTGCGCCTGTGGTTGGGACCATCACCGATTTCGTGACCTATCTCTCCGACGGCCGGATCGAGGGGCGCCTGTTCCAGTCCACGCGTGAGGCGGTGATCGGCGCTGTCGTGCCTCTGTCTATCGGCGATGATTTCACCCCGGCCCACGGCGAGGGCGATAGCGCCGAGCATGACGCCCACCACGGGTTCGAAATCGAGATTGTAGGGCGCATGGCGCGCACTGGCTCGCCCTGGGACCGTGCCATCCTGATCCCGGTGGAAACCGTCTGGGAGGTGCATGGCCTTGCAAACGGGCACCTTCCAGAAGAGGGCGACCGAATCGGCCCGCCTTTTGACCCGACGCACTTTCCGGGGACGCCCGCGGTCATCGTCCGCGCCACCGAATTGTGGGCCAACTATGCCCTGCGGTCCGAATTCACCGTTACGGGCGAGAGTATGGCGTTTTTCCCAGGCACCGTTCTGGCTAATCTCTACCGCGTCATGGGTGACGTCCGTCAGGCGATGTCGATCATGTCCATCGTGACACAGGTGCTGGTCGCGGCCTCGGTCCTGATGGGCCTGTACATCTTGACTCGTCTGTTTCAGCGCCAGCTGTCGATGCTGCGCGCGCTGGGCGCGCCGCGCCGCTTTGTGATCTCAGTGGTATGGGGCTATGGCGTAGGGCTGCTGGTGTCGGGCACGGTGCTGGGCCTGGGTGTCGGCTTTGCCGCCGCCGCTCTACTGTCGCGGGTCGTGACCGAGCGGACCGACATCCTTGTTTCCGCCACGATCGGCTGGACCGAGGTAACACTTGCGCTGGGCTTTCTGTCGGTCACCTCTCTCTTGTCACTTATACCCGCGCTGGTCGTATTGACCCGCTCTATCGTGGAAAACCTGCACAAATGAAACGTCTCATGGTCGCAGCCTTGATCCTGTTTCTGACGTCAGCACTAAGCGGACGCCTTTAGGGGCTTGAGCAACGGAAGGTTTCTGGTTCATCGTAGCCATTATGGATCGAAGTTGAACAAGAAATCCTCCGTTACGAAAAAAAAATCAAATCTGTTCCATAGGCGCTGATGTCAGACAGTCTGTGTTTTCTGCATCTGCGCAACGTGAAGGGCCATCCTTGGAACCATGAACGCATCTATCGGATCTACTGTGAACTGGAGTTGAACCTGCGTATCAAGCCCCGCAAGCGGTTGAAACGGGAGAAGCCCGATGCTCTGGCGGTGCCGGAAGCGCCAAATATGACCATGGTCCATGGACTTCATGGCGGATCGTTTTGGCGATGGTAGGGCTTTTCGGTTGCTGAATGTGTTGGATGATTTCAACCGTGAAGGCTTGGGAATCGGGGCCATTTCTCGCTGCCCGCCGAACGGGTCATCCGCAGCCTGGACCGCATCATAGAATTGCGAGGAAAACCTGGTACGATCAGGGTCGATAACGTCCTATGTCGGAAAGATCTGGCTGTTTAGGTCAGCAGGTCATGGGACATCCGGTGAGCCGGATGCCCTGTCATCGTTGCCCAGACGGGCTCTGCCGTCAAGAAATGATCTCTTCCATAGCAAACACAGGGTACGCGCACTTGCGGCCCTCACCGTCCTCAATACGAGATCCCAAATCCCAAGCAGAAGGCCCGAACATTATCTACGAGGTCAGCAAGCTGCCTCCACGGCTCTTCAGAGAGAGGTCCTTCCGCCTGGGCTCACCCCCTCGAAGAAGGGGCGATAGGGTTCGCCGTGATTGATCACGGCGTGTACGGTGCGCGCCATCTTGGCCGCGATCGCGGTGTAGGCCTTGCGGCGCAGATGGGCATTGTCTCGATCCTTGGAGATGTAGCGTTCGAACTTGTCCCGGAAGCTGTTCGTCCGCTTGAGAACGGCGGTCTGGCCGGCCATCCAGAGCGTCCGCCGAAGCCGAGCATTGCCATACTTCGATATACGGCTCTGACCGCGAAACATGCCTGACTGGACGGTGGCGAGGTCCATGCCGCAGAACTTTAGGAATTGGCGATGATGGCGGAAACGGCGCAGGTCGCCGGCCTCCGCGAGGATTGTCATGGCGTTGATTGGACCGATGCCGGGAATGGTGGTCAACAGCTGATAATCAGGCAGGTCCGACAACAACTCGACGGCCCGTGCCTCAATCGCATCGCGCTGCCGGATGAGGCCGCGCCCCTCTGCAAGAACGAGGCGGAACATGCGCACCGCGTCAGAATCTGCCTGAACTGGTAAGCCGACCGAAGCGGCCGCAGTGGCGTAAATATCTGAAAGTAATTGTTCTTTGGAAACCTTCCGGCCGACGACATCCCAGGCATCAGCGATGAAGGCGTCCCGGTCCATGGCGGAGATCATATGTGGTGATGGATACTTCTCGAGGAACGCAAGGAACCAATCCGTCCGCGAGCTTCGGTGGAATCGTTCGGCCTCGGGAAAATACAGTGGCAGGTAGTGTGTGAGAATGCGGTGCCAAAGCTCGGTCTTCGATCGGGAGACGATCTCGTGCGTCTTCGAGAGTTCCTGGATGTCGGCGGTCCCGACCACTATTGGATCATGAAAGAATTGGACGGCGCCGATCTCCAGCATGTGCAAGATGACTTGGGCGTCCTTCGGGTCGTTCTTGTCCCAGCTATTGTGCAAGGCCTCCCGTGTCCTGGCCAGTCCGACGGAAGAGACGAGCTTCAGCTCGAACCCGGCCTGCCCGAGATGGCGCGCCAACACGCGGTGGTAGTTGCCGGTCGCTTCGAACCCAATCCGTACCGGCAGGCCGTAGCTGGAAAAGGATGCAGACAAACGCTGGAAGTAGTCAAGCGTGTTCAGGATTGTCAATCGACGGCGCCGCTTCTTGCCAGGGACGCCGATCAGTACCTCATGGCGATGCTTGGAAATATCGATGGCGACCATCAAGATCGAAGAGTTAGTATCGGTGGCGGTCATAGCCGGTCTCCTCAGCGGTGTGGTTATGAAAAACCACTGTTGAGACCTGAGACCGGTTATGGCCACACGCTTCGCAATTTGAGGGCTGCGCGCGTGGCCATAACCGCAAAACAGCGTTGCTTCCCGACGTGCTACGGCCCCGAACTGCGCGGGCGCGCACTGGACGGATGGGCAGATGATCACGGGGTTCAACTGTATTTCATCGATCCCGGCAAGCCGACCCAAAACGCCTACATCGAGAGTTTCAACGGCCGATACCGTGAAGAATGCCTGAACCAGCATTGGTTCACAACCATCCACGAAGCCCGCCAGATCATTGAAGATTGGAGGATCGATTACAATACTGAGCGCCCGCACAGCAGCCTCAAGTACCAGACCCCGGAGGAATTCGCAGCCGCAAGGCCCTTCGACAAAACTCAATGGGCGCAGCCGCCTGAGCTAATTGATGGCTCCGCGCCTGCGCCTATTGCCCACGCCGCCGAATGATGGCACACAGATGACGAGCAGACTCTACTCATAAGTGGCCCTGAAAAACGGGGCAGGTCAGTGCCACACGTCATAGCGATGCGCGTTTGGTATAACCTTTTGTAACATCCCCGTTACACAAGCGCGGTATCTTCTAAGGGTATCGCTAACTGGAGAACGCTATGAAGCTCAACGTATTCACTCTGAC
>JAUIBT010000047.1 GCA_030428255.1 Alphaproteobacteria bacterium
CTCAATCCGCGCCCACTGCTCATCAGAAAACCAGAAGAAATCTGTCATTCATCGTGCCTCCTCGCTGGAGGCAGTTGAATCACAACACGAAGCCGCTGTGAATCCCGTTTATGGGTCCGGACCCTAGTATCGGGTAGACCCTACGACCCGACATTGAACTGGCCTTATTCTGGTTGGAACCACTCTTTCCAATGACGGGCATCTGTCCAATTTAAATTGTATTATAAATTTGACTAATTACTGTTTGGCGTTAACCTCGGCGAAGGGAGAGACAAGCCGAGCGGAAAGAGCACCAAATGACCCATTTTTATAAGACAGTTCGATTTGTCACCTGGTGCATATTCCGATTTCTAAGCAACCAACTTTCCCGCGATTTCGTGTTCCCAGCGATCTCGGCACTTCTTGGGCTATTCATGCTCAATTTGGTATTCGGCCAGGTTTTAAACAACGAATACCCAAGTGGAATGCTCCGCTGGATTCTTTTGGTATTCGGGTCTTTGTCTGCTGCCGGAATCTCTGCCTTCATTACCGGTACGATCCAGGTAAAGGGCAGTGCACCAAATTTGAGCGTAACTGCTACTGGATCATTTGCCGTGTACATCGTCACAATGTGGCTTGGCAGCTCATGGACCTCATCTTCCCAATACATTGCCCTTAGTGCAAACGAAATCAACGAAAGAATTGGTGGTAAGACGATCATCTATCGAACTGGCACCCACGAATTTCACGATGTAAGCAACAATAGTACCGAAATATACCGAGCCACGGTCAGCAATAACAGCCCAAGAAAACATCAAAAAGGTTCATGGTTCGTTTCTAATGAGGGGACCCGCGGACGAATTCAGTACATGTATTCGGATGGTAACGGTCTCAAAACGACTTGCGTATCTAGTATTTTATACAATGCCGCCAACGATGTATACATAACGCATCAAATTATTGGCACATGCGGTTCGCGGGAATTCTCCATAGCCGATGGCAATACAGCAGCAGAAGTCGCCAGTAAATCGAAGTATATATATGATATTGGACAAATAATTGCTAAATTAAATAATATGTCAGCGGGTATTGAAGACTCGACATAAAATTCATGTCGTCCGAAGATATTGAAAAAGAATTGTCTAACAAGACTATATTGTATAAAAAAGATGATGCTGGAAATCAAACCCGTGAATATCATTCAATGGATCATACTTCACAAATCATCCGACGAAATGGAGATCACCAAATCGGAACTTGGCACGTAGAGGATATATACGGCAAAGGCGTAGTAACGTATCACTATATTGTAAATGGCGAGATCGAGATGACATGCAAAGCCGCTATCACGCGTAACTTAGAAGATAACACGCGCCAACTCCGACCGATACAGGGAGGATGCCAAGCGACCGAACTCAATATTCAAGAAGGTAATCTTCTCAATTCGGGTGAGCGCAGTCACTCCGACAGCGGGGCCTAACTGCGTTTAAGCCCGGCCGGGATGCGTGCCAGCGATGCGGGCTATGGCGATGTTCTTGGTCTGCACATAGTTCCACAGCGCCTCGCGGCCTTTTTCGCGGCCATAGCCGGATTTGCCGTAGCCACCAAAGGGGGTCTCGACGCCGCCAGCGAACCACTCGTTGACGAAGATCTGCCCAGCGCGCAGGCGTTGAGCAGCCTCCATGGCGCGCTCGACATCGCTGGTGAAGACCCCGCCAACCAAGCCGTATTCGGTGCCGTTGGCAATCGCGATAGCCTCAGCCTCGTCCTTGAAGGACAAGACCGACAAGACAGGACCAAACACCTCGTCTTGAGCGATAGTCATATCAGGCGTCACGCCGTCAAACACGGTCGGCTGTAAGAAGTAGCCCGGTCGGTTCAGCGCATGGCCACCTGTCGCCAAGCGCGCGCCTTCGGCCTCGGCCTGGCGGCACATGGCCTCGGCCCGGTCGCGTTGCTTGGCCGAGACCATAGCGCCCATATTGTCGCCAAAGGCGTCGCGCTCCATGCCCGGACCCACGTCCAGGCGGGCAGCCACGGCTGCGGCGCGCTCGACCACCTCATCGCGGATGCTCTCGTGCACAATCAGGCGCGACAGGGCTGAGCAGACCTGGCCTGCGTTGAAATAAATGCCCCAACGGATCGACTGCTCCAAGTTATCTAGGTCGGCATCGGGGTAGACAATAGCCGCCGACTTGCCGCCCAGCTCAAGCACACAGGGCACGACGTGCTTGGCGGCGTTGCCCGCGATCGCCATTCCGGTCGCAACCGATCCTGTAAAAACAACCTGATTGACATCGTTGTGAATGGTCAATGCATCGCCCGCTTCGTGACCATAGCCACACAGGATATTCACCGCGCCTTGCGGCATGCCGGCAAATTCAGCGGCTTTGGCCATATAGTAGTTGGTCAGCGGGTCCAGTTCGGGCGTTTTGACGACACAAGCATTGCCCGTCGCAAGGCCCGCCGACAAGGAGCGCGCCGTCATCTCAAGCGGGTAGTTCCAAGGGATAATCTGCCCCGAAACGCCGTAGGGCTCGTGAACCGTGAAGTCCAAATAACGCCCGCCCAAGGGGATCGAGCGCCCCTCAACCGTCTCCGCCTGATTGCCGTAGTATTCGAAATAGCGCGCCGCGCCAGCCACCTCGATGTGCGCTTCCCACAAGGGCTTACCCGCCTCCAGGCACAGCAGGTTGGCGATCTCGTCTTGGTGCTCCAACAAGTAGTGGCCCATTTTCTGGACCATGCGGCCACGTTCGACCGGGCGCAAATCGCTCAGCTCGCGGCTCAGGTGACAGGCTTTGGCCGCCTGCACTGCGCGATCCACGTCTGCGCGATCGGCCATGGCTTGCTCGGCCAGCGCTTCGCCTGTGGCGGGATTGTCCACCGTCAGGCGACCTGCACCGCCATCGACCCACTGGCCATCGATGTAGTTCTGCCAATACGGCTTGATGTCGGATGTCTTGGACTGGCTCACAGCGGGCTCCCTGATCGGCGAAAAGCGCGGTTCTTCTCGCAGCCACATAGCAAGTCATCGCCGCCACCGCTAGGCCAATTGCGCCACTTGGGCAACGGCTTAGTACAGATCGCCAAGCCGCAGTTGACCCTGGAGCCAAAGCAAGGCTTGGCTTTGGCGGCGCTGGGGTTTATGTGTTGGGCGGCTCGCCTGCGAGTCGCCTTACCCATCCGATCATAAAGACCTGTCCATCATGCCCACCATCCGCTTTCCCGACGGCAACCAGCGCGCTTATGAGGCGCCTGTCTCGGGTTTCGAAATTGCTGAGTCCATCTCTAAATCTCTGTCCAAAAAGGTCGGCCTTGCCCTGGTCGATGGTGCGGCCTGGGATCTGCACCGCAAAATCGAAACCGACGCCACGGTTGAGCTGGTCACCCGCGATGATCCGCGCGCCATGGAGCACCTGCGCCACGATGCGGCACACGTTATGGCTCAGGCGGTGCAGGAGTTGTTTCCCGGCACCCAAGTCACCATTGGCCCGGCGATTGAAAACGGCTTTTACTACGATTTTGCGCGCGAGGAGCCCTTCTCGACCCACGACCTGGAAGCCATCGAAAAGCGCATGGCTCAAATCGTGGACCGCAATATCGCCATCGAGCGTAAGGTGGTCAGCCGCCAGGAGGCCTTGGATTTCTTCAGCGAAAAGGGCGAAGACTATAAGGTCGAGCTGATCAACGATCTGCCCGAAAGCGAAACCATCACCCTCTATACCCAGGGCGATTTCACGGACCTATGCCGCGGCCCGCACTTTCCCTCCACCAAGTGGATGGGCAAGGCCTTCAAGCTGACCAAGGTCGCCGGCGCCTACTGGCGCGGTAACTCGGACAACGCCATGCTGCAACGCATCTATGGCACCCACTGGCCCAGCAAGGACGAGCTGGACGCGCACTTGAAGCAGATCGAAGAAGCCGAGCGTCGCGACCACCGCAAGCTGGGCGTAGCCATGGACCTGTTCCACTTCCAGCCCGACGCTCCAGGCTGCGTTTTCTGGCACCCCAAGGGCTGGCAGATGTTCATGAGCCTGAACGACTACATGCGCGCGCGCAACCAAAAGGCGGGCTATCTGGAGGTCAACACCCCGGAAATCATGGACCGCAGCTTGTGGGAGAAATCAGGCCACTGGGAAGCCTACCACGACAATATGTTCGTGACCGAGACCGAGGACGGCCGCCTGTTCGCCATCAAGCCCATGAACTGCCCGGGTCACGTGCAGATCTTCAACCAGGGCCTGCGCTCGTACCGCGAACTTCCCTACCGCGTGTCGGAATTTGGCAAGGTCCACCGCTACGAGCCGTCGGGCGCGCTGCACGGCCTTTTGCGGGTGCGCGGCTTTACCCAAGACGACGCCCACATCTTCTGTACCGAAGACCAGATTACGCAAGAATCGCTGGCTATTATAGATCTGGTGTATTCGATCTACGCTGATTTTGGCTTCACCGATATCAGCGTGAAGTTCTCGGACCGTCCAGAAAAGCGGGTTGGGTCGGACGCGCTGTGGGACAAGGCCGAAGCCGCGCTGCGCGAAGCTTTGGAGAGCACCGGCAAGGACTATACCCTCAACCCCGGCGAAGGTGCCTTCTATGGCCCTAAGCTTGAGTTCGTCATGCGCGATGCCATCGGCCGTGAGTGGCAGTGTGGCACGCTGCAGGTGGACTTTAACCTGCCCGAGCGCCTGGACGCCGAATACGTTGGCGAAGACAGCCAGCGCCACCGTCCGGTCATGCTGCACCGCGCGCTGTTCGGCTCTTTCGAGCGCTTTGTCGGCATTCTGATCGAAGAGTTCGAAGGCAAGTTCCCCTTGTGGCTGGCGCCTCTGCAAGCCGTGGTTTCGCCCATCACCGAAAAGGCTGAGGGCTATGCGATGGACGTGGTGGAGGCCATGCGCAAAGCGGGTCTGCGGGTCGATGCCGACCTGCGCAACGAGCGTATCAACTACAAGATTCGCGAACACTCGCTGGCCAAGGTTCCCATCATCATCGTCGTTGGCGAACGTGAAATGGAAGATCGCTCGGTGGCTGTGCGCCGCCTGGGCAGCCAGGGCCAGACGGTCATGAGCCTGGACGACTTCTTGGCAAGCGCGAGCGACGAAGCGCGCATGCCTGAGAGCGTGCGAGGCTAGGCCCGGTGGCTGACGCGGGCACCCCCAAGGCGGCCGAAACGCAGCCCTCGCCCGAAGAGGCCCCCATCGTTGAGGCTTCAGCGGGCGAGACTGGCTTGCCTGAGCCTGGCTTGCCAGGGTCTGACTTACCAGGGTCTGACTTGCCTGAGCCTGACACGTCAGAGGCCAGGGCAAACGCCGACGCGGCACGCCAACGACATCAACCGCCCAACGATTCTAGGTTTCGCTTCGCAACCCCCTGGATGCCCGCATGGCTGCTGGCCTGTTTGCTGGTCTATGTTGCGGTCTGGACCCTCAGCCAAGGCCTGACCGCTGCGGGCTTGCCCTTAGAGTTCCTATCGGACTTTTCCGCCGCTCGTTTGGCCGAACAGCCGCCCAGCCTGCGCCAAGCTATCCTGCTCGCCTGGTTCAGCATCTTGCCCAACCAGGCCTTCTTCTATCACCTACTGATCCAAAGCTTCTTGGGCCTTGCGGTTCTGTTCATCTGGTTGATTGCGCGCCGCCTGCTGAGCAGCTCTGCGGCTTACATCGCGCTGTTTTCCCTGATGTTTTTGCCGATATTTTCGCTGACCGGCGCTCCAGATTTCGACAACACGATTGTATTATTGCCCTTCTGGTTTGCGGCTTGTTACGCCTTGCTGCGCATTTTGGTGCTGCCGCGCGCCTGGGCCTACGCGCTCCTGGCTATCGCCGCAACGCTGGCCAGCCTCACCAGCCACGCAATGCTCATATTGGCCTTTGGGTTTTTGATTTGGCTGCTGGTCTCGGGCGTCCTTCAGGACTGCCTGAGGGCCAGCTTTCGCGGCCCACAAAAGCGGCACCAAGCGCTGATTAGGTTGGCTCTGCTGTGCCTCCTACCGATGGGCCTGCTGCTTGTTAGTGACCTATTGGGAACTTCTTTGCGCTTTGAATGGTTTGACGAGGCCAGCGTCGATTATCTGGTGACAGGCGGTCACTTTCGTGCGCTGAGCGTCATCTTGGTCTCACTCGGCACCTCGGCTGTGGGTGCGATTTTGCTGCGCCTCCGCTTTCGTTTCCGCAAGCAGGTCTGGTTCGACCACCCGCGTTTGCAACGCAGCTACGCTCTCAATGTCTTGTTACTGTCGGGTATTTTGGCGCTTGCGAGCTGGTTTGTCCCGCCGCTCTACGGCCTGCTGTGGGGCGCAGTTCAACCGCTTGAGCGCTTAGCAGTGCTGGTCTATGCCTGCCTGCCGCTGGTCTTGCTGTTTTGGGCCACCAACCTGCCGCAACAGGGCGTACCTTTGCGCCAAGCCGGGATCGCCCTGGGCACGACCTGTGGCTTTGCACTGGCGGTCGGGACGGCCAATATTCTGCTGCCGAGCGCCGTGAAACTGCAAACTAACCCTTGGCCGCAAATCGGTAGGGCTCTGAGCGCCGCCAGCAGCCGCGAGGATCGGCCCAGGCTGCCGTTCTTGCTACTCGATAAGAGCCTGTGGGTCGGCGCGCCCTTCTACTATGCAGGGTCAAGTCGGCTCGTGGCCATCGAAGAGGCCACACAACGCAGCGACATCAATGCGGATACCGCCATGGCGGTCTGTCGCAACGGCAGCGAGGCCTGTCGCACGGCCATCCAAGTCCTGGGTGCAGATCGACTTTTGGAGTCCTTGGTGATCACCGTTGTTGACCCTAAAGATGTCGCCAGGCGCGCGGACTTGATGGTGATTTGGCCCCTGCCTGCCGACGGCTACCAAGGCTTGCAGCCCAAGGCTGCCAACCCGCTCAGCCTCTTGCCTCCGCCCAAGAGCGGCCAAGACGAACCGCTGCCCCCCGGCCTGAAGCTCTCAGTACCGAAGCTTTAGCGGCACTGCAGTCCCTCAAGACCGCAAAGGTTGCCTAGCGCAAAGCCTGAGCAATCGCCCTTGTTTGTGCCAAAGGTTCGCAAGGTGCATTTGCTCAATAAATCAATAGTGATGCCAAAGCCGCGCTGCTCCATGCCGTGCAAAGCCTTGATTTGATGTGTATTGCACCGACTTATCCGACGGCAGAGTGGTCACGGCGACGCGGCGCTCGCACAAGCATGTTGAGTGAACGCAAGACAACGAAACAGGCCCTAGCAGAGATCGCTAAGACCTTGGGCCAGCGGATAGGCCTTGCGAAAGGCCTGATAGGCCGCCTCGAAATCAGCACTCAGATCGGCGTCCGGTTCGACCACCCCTCGGACCTGAGGCGCGGTCATGACCTCCTCAACCGTGCCAAGCCCTGCTGCGGTCATGGCAAGCCTAGCAGCTCCCAAAGCAGCGCCGAATTCACTCCCTTCGGGCAGAGCCAGGGGGTGGCCCAAGACCGTGGCGATCAAGCGCAGCCAATAGGGCGAGGCTGAGCCGCCGCCTATTGCGAACAAGGTGTTGGGGCAAACCCCGACTTGCTTCATAGCTTCAGCGCTGTCGCGCAGACCAAAAGCGACACCCTCAAGCACAGCTTGGGTCAGATCGTCCGCGCTCGACGCCGTGTCCAAACCATAGAAGACGCCGCGAACCCGCGCGTCGTTGTGCGGCGTCCGCTCGCCAGACAGGTAGGGTAGGAAGCCCACTGATCCGGGCGCGCGCAAAGCTTCGCCCAGCGCCTGGGTCAGCGCGCCGGGCGAGCGTCCCAAGACCTGAGCCAACCAAGCCAGCGAGCCGCTGGCCGACAGCATGACGCCCATCTGGTACCAACGGTTCGGTACCGCGTGGCAGAAGGTGTGTAGAGCGGTCTCGGGCGCTGGATAATAACCATCGCGCGCCACCAGCAGCACGCCAGAGGTGCCAAGCGAGACAAAGCCCTGGCCTTCATCGAGCGCGCCAATACCACAGGCCGATGCCGCATTGTCCCCCGCGCCGCCTGCCACCGTCACCGGCTCTGACAAGCCCCAGCGTTCGGCGAGACTGCGGCGCAGCCTGCCCGCCTCCTGGCTGCCTTCAACCAAGCGCGGCATGTGATCGGCCTGCATACCGCCTGCCTCAAGCAGGCGCTGCGACCAAGCGCGACAACCCACGTCTAGCCAGGCGGTGCCCGCGCTGTCCGACATGTCCGCCACCGTGTCACCGGTCAGGTAGAAATTCAGATAGGCAGCGGGCAACACGACCTTGGCGACCCGCTCAAAGTCTTGCGGAGCATGGTTACGCAACCAGGCCAATTTGGGTGCTGTAAAGCCAGGAAAGACGATATTGCCGGACAAACGCCTGACATCGCCTTGGGCATCCAGCCCGGCCGCTTCGCGAGCGCTGCGGGTATCATTCCACAAGATGCAGGGACGGATGACCTGGCCCTGTTGGTCCAGCAAGGTCGCGCCGTGCATATGACCGGAAACGCCAATGCCACTTAGGTCGTTAAACTGCGGATAGCTTGCCTTGAGCTCGGCGACAGCGGACTCCAGAGCCTCGATCCAGACCAGCGGGTCTTGCTCGGACCAGCCTGGGTGCGGACTGCTGGTAGCGTAATCGCGCGAGACCGAGCCCAGCGGGGTGCCGGCGTCGTCTGCCAGAAGCGCCCGCAGCCCTGAGGTCCCCAAATCGATGCCCAAAACACTCAAGGCTGACCTCCCGCGCTTGTTTTATTGGTAGTGAAGCTCTGCGCCGCTACTCTGCGCTTCGGCCAATCGAGCATTTGGCAGATCATTGCCTTCGACCTTGGCGCGGGCTGCGGCTTCTGATAGCCCCAAGTCCAACCAACGCTGCATGAGGCGCTGCTCTAACACGCTCATGGGCGCGTCGATCTTGACCGATACGTCGAAATGCTGGCGCAACTGGGTCCAAGGCGCTTGATCCAGCAGCAGGTAGTTGCCCTCGACCAGCAAGACCTGGACATGCTTGGCGATGATCCGTGCCGAGGCCAGCGAAACGTCGCGTTCGCGGTCAAAGACCGGCACTGCGACATCGCTCAGCGGCTGGCTACGAAGGCGGGCCAAGAGCGCGGCCAAGCCGTCAACGTCAAAGGTATGCGGCGCGCCTTTTCGCGCCCGCGCGCCCATGGCATCCAATATGGCATTGTCGTAGTGAAAGCCGTCCATGGGCACGACTTCGGCGGACAGTGACTCTTGGGATACCAGCGCCTGTCGGACGGCCTCGGACAAGGTGGATTTGCCGCTGCCCGGCGCACCAACGATGGCCACGATCATGCGCGCACCCCATCTGCGGCTTGCAATCTCGCGCGCCAGATCCTCGGGCGTACTGACCAGTTGGACCGCAGGCACGGCCTTTGGCGTGTTCGGGGTCTCAGCCATAGGAGCTACTCCGCGCAATAGGCGTCGAGCGCCGCCGCCAACCCGCTGGACCAGATCAGATCAAACCACCGGCAAAAGCTGTTGGAAAAGCCTGCGTCGTCTGCCAGATCACCGTAGATATGACGCATCTCAAGCCAGCTCAAAGGATGGGCCTTTGCCGCCTTCGCGCGCGCCTGAAGGTCGCCCCAATAGGGATCGTTGGCTTCGATCAAGCTGCCGTCCTCGCGCGTGCCCTCACACATGCGCGCCCAGGCGGCTTGCACCAGCGCCAGGCCGTCAACCGACCTGCCCTTCGCCAGGCCATCGCGGATCGAAGGCAACAAAAACGCGGCGTGGCGCGAGGAGCCATCAAAGGCCACCCGACGCGTGGTGTCTGCAATCTTGGGGTTCGAAAACCGCTGATGGATCAAGTCAACATAGGCCGCTGGCGTCATGCCAGGAACGGGCTTGACGTGTGGAGCGATACACTCGTTCTGCACCTTAGAGAAAAAGCGACTGATGAGCGGGTGTTGCATGCAGCCAGCAATGGTTTCGATTGACAACAGCTCGCCTGGAACCGCGATCACCTGATGGCCGCCATTCAAAATGCGAATCTTCATCAGCTCGTAGTCGTGCACTTGATCGGTGAAGGTCGCCCCCGCCAGATCCCAGTCTGGGCGCCCCGCGCAGAAGCGATCCTCGATCACCCATTGGCGGAAGTTTTCGTGCGCCACGGGCGCTTGGTCGTCGATGCCGAGCTGCTGGGCCAAACCCAGTTCCTTGGCGCCAGTCGCGGGCACGATGCAGTCCACCATGGTATTTGGGAAGCTACAAGCGCCGTCGATCCACGCGGCCAGTTCGGGGTCGCTGAGCCGCGCTAAGCCGACCAGCGTTTGCCGCAGCACAGCGCCGTTGCCTTGCAGGTTATCACAGCACAGGCCGGTAAAGGCCCCCACGCCGCTGTCACGGCGGCGGCGCAAGGCAGCAAGCATGGCTCCGAAGGCCGTTTTGGGCTGCGCCGGGTTCTGGCTGTCGTGCAGCATGTCAACATGGCTTGCGTCAAAGGATTGGGTCGCCGGATCAATGTAATAGCCGCCCTCGGTCACAGTCAGCGCAACAATACGAATATCGGGCTGGCTCATGCGCTCGATCAGTGCGCCGTTGCCCTCCTCAATCGGCAGATAGTCGATCATCGAGCCCACGACCTCAGCCGAGCTTGAGGCCGGGTCCAGTTCCAGCAGAGTCGTCAGGCAATCTTGTGCCAACAGCTTTTCGCGCATACTCGCATCATAGGCACGCACGCCGGCGCCGATGATCGCCCAGTCCAGCGCCTGGCCCTGCTGCATGAGGCGGTGCAAATACCAGGCCTGGTGCGCGCGGTGAAAGTTGCCGACGCCAATATGTATCATACCAGGGGTCAGCGCGCTGCGGTCGTACTGCGGGCGTAAGACGCCAGCAGGCAAGTCAGCCAAAGAGGCATTGCTGAGTTTCATGGGAGTGCCCTCATTTCAATGACCGTGGTCAACTCATCCAATTTCCGCCATCGACGTTGTACGTCTGGGCAACGATGTAGTCCGCTTCGTTGGAGGCCAGGAAGACCGCCATGCCGGTCAGGTCCTCCGCGCGCCCCATTCGCCCATAGGGTACGGCCTGGCCAACTTCTTGTTTCTTTTGGCCGGGTGCTTTGCCTTCGTACTTGGCAAAGAAGGCATCCACGCCGTCCCAGTGCTCGCCATCAACAACGCCGGGCGCGATGGCATTCACGTTGATACCGTGCTGGATCAGGTTGAGGCCCGCCGATTGGGTCAGGCTGATGACCGCGGCCTTGGTTGCGCAGTAGGTCGCCACCAGCGCCTCACCGCGCCGCCCGGCTTGGCTGGCCATATTGATAATCTTACCGCCCTGCCCGCGCTCGATCATGTGCTTGGCGACCGCCTGCAAGGTGAACAGGGTGCCTGCAACGTTGATGTCGAACAGGCGTTGGTAGTCCTGGCGGGTAATCTCAACGATGGGTGCGGCGGAAAATAGCGCCGCGTTGTTGATCAGAATGTCAATCTGACCCAGCGCGGCGAGGGTCTGGGCGACGCCAGACTCGATGCTGTCTTGGCGGCTGACATCCATTTCAATCGCCACAGCCCCCGCGCCGATCTCCCTCGCGGCTTGTTGTGCACGCTCAAGATTGATGTCAGCGATCGCAACACGCGCACCCTCGCGCACATAGGCCTGTGCAAAGGCCAGGCCAATGCCGCGCGCGGCGCCTGTGATCAGCGCGGTTTTTCCGGCCAGGCGCTTCATTCGATCCGCTGCCCCTGAGCGTCAAAGCGATGGATCAACTCCTCGCGGGGCTGCAAGAACACCTTGTCACCGTGGCGAAAACCGACATCGCCATCCGCGCGGACCGTGATGCTGTCTGCCAAGCCTGTATCGTGGACGTGGAAGAAGGTATCTGAACCCAGGTGCTCTGAGACGCTGACCACACCCGACCAAGCGCCGCTGTCAGCGGAGACTTCGATGTGCTCGGGGCGAATACCGATGGTGTGAGCGCCGTATTTCGCAGCTTCTGGGCCTTCAACAAAGTTCATTTTCGGCGAACCGATAAAGCCCGCTACGAACTTGTTTTTGGGCGCCTTATACAGCTCCAGCGGAGAGCCCACTTGCTCGATAACTCCAGCTTGCAGCACGACGATCTTGTCCGCCATGGTCATGGCCTCGACCTGATCGTGGGTCACATAGATCATGGTGGTTCGCAGGCGCTCGTGCAGCTCAGAGATCTCAAGGCGCATGCCCACGCGCAGCGCCGCGTCCAGGTTCGACAACGGCTCGTCGAACAAGAAAGCTGCGGGCTCGCGGACAATCGCGCGGCCAATGGCTACGCGCTGACGCTGGCCACCAGAAAGCTGACCTGGGCGGCGGTCCAGGTAGTCGGTCAGGTTCAAGACCGAAGCCGCATTATCGACGCGACGCTTGATCTCGGCCCGGCCAAGGCCCGCCATCTTCAGCGGGAAAGCGATATTCTTGCGCACCGACATGTGCGGATACAATGCGTAAGATTGGAAGACCATCGCCAGACGCCGCTTGGCGGGGGCCAAGCTGGTGGCATCGGTGCCATCAATTTGGATCAGCCCGTCTGTTACGTCCTCCAGACCGGCGATCAAGCGCAGCAGGGTGGACTTACCGCAACCCGACGGACCGACGAAAACCGTGAACTCGCCCTCTTCGATGGTCAAATCGAGCGGTGGGATCACTTCGACATCGCCAAAGCGCTTGGTGACTTTATCAAGAACAATACGGCCCATGATATCTACCCCTATTTAACCGCGCCAAAGGTGAGGCCGCGTACAAGTTGCTTTTGGCTGAACCAGCCGAGGATGAGGATTGGCGCAATGGCCATGGTCGATGCTGCGCTCAGCTTGGCGTAGAACAAGCCTTCCGGGCTTGAGTAGCTGGCAATAAAGGCTGTCAGCGGCCCGGCCTTAGCAGCGGTCAGGTTCAAGGTCCAAAAGGCCTCGTTCCAAGCCAAAATGATATTGAGCAGGATGGTTGACGCGATGCCGGGGATGGCCATGGGGGTGAGGATATACAAGATCTCCTTCCCCAAAGACGCACCGTCCATGCGGGCGGCCTCCAAGATCTCACCTGGGATTTCTTTGAAGTAGGTGTAGAGCATCCAAATGATGATCGGCAGGTTGATCAACATCAGCACGATGACCAGGCCCAACCGGCTGTCCAACAGGCCGAGCTGGATGAACAGCAAATAGATGGGATAGAGCACCCCGACCGCTGGCAGCATCTTGGTCGACAGCATCCACATCAAGATGTCTTTGGTCCGCCTTGAGGGCACGAAGGCCATGGACCAAGCGGCTGGAACGCCTACGATGATACCCAGCAAGGTCGAGCCACCAGCGATGATGATCGAATTCATCAAAAAACGCATGTAGTTCGAACGCTCTTGCACGATGGCGTAGTTCTCTAAGGTCCAATCGAAAAACAGGAAGACCGGCGGATCCGCGATGGCCTGCCCTTCGGTCTTGAAGCTGGTTAAGATCGTCCAAAGAATGGGGAAAAAGATCAGCAACCCAACAGCCCATGCTAGGGCGGTATTGATCGCTCTGCGGCGGTTCGAAACTGCGCGTGCCATGGTGCTGCCTCCCTAATTGTCCAGGTTCTTGCCAACGATGCGCATCAAGAAGATGGCAACGATATTGGCCAGAATGATTGCATAGACGCCACCGGCCGATCCCAGCCCGACGTTTTGGCTTTCGAGAACGCGTTGGAAAATCAAATAGCTCAAGGTCTTGGTTCCGAAGGCTCCGCCGGTGGTTACGAAAATCTCGGCAAAGATCGACAGCAAGAAAATGGTCTGGATCAAAATCACGACAGTAATCGCGCGGCTCAGGTGCGGCAGGATGATGTACCAAAAGCGCTTGAGGATTGGCGCGCCGTCCATCTCTGAGGCTTCAAGCTGCTCGCTGTCGAGCGACTGAATGGCGGTGAGCAAAATCAGCGTCGAGAAGGGAAGCCACTGCCAGCTAACGATCATAATGATTGAGGGCAAAGAGGCTTGCGACATCCACTGGACCGGCTCTGCCCCAAAGAAACGCCACAAGTAGGCGAGCAAGCCGTAGTTCGGGTCCATGAACATGTTCTTCCAAACCAGCGCTGAGACGGTCGGCATGACAAAGAAGGGCGCAATGACCAGAATGCGGACGACGCCTTGGCCCCACATGGGCTGATCCAGCAGAATGGCCAGCAAGACGCCCAGGACGACGGTAATTGCCAGAACGCCGCCCAAGATGGTCAGTGTCGCCGAAATGCTGGGCCAAAACGAGGAGCTGGTGACAAAGCGGGTGTAGTTGTCAAAACCAACCCATCCCAAGTCACCGCCGCGCATCGGCAGGTATTTTTTGAAGGAAAAATAGAGCGTCATTGACAGGGGGACGAGCATCCACCCCAGTAGCAAGATGACAGCGGGGGCCATCATCAGGCGGGCCGCTGAGCGCGAATGTTGGGTAGCCATGGATCTCTTCCCTCGTTGACAGCAGTGCAAGCACTTTAGAGCAAAATCCGAGCAATTGAATGCGAGTGTGCCAACAGGTCCTGGCGTGGATTTGCGAAGATATCAGTCAGATAAGGTGGATTGTGCGATTGCTGGCCAGGAGGCCGCGCCCAACCTTGGGGGCATCCCGCGCACGATCAAATCACTAGCAAACGCTAGAAGCTGGAGGGCAGCGGTTGCCGCTGCCCTCCGTCTGGGGGAGGAATTAACGGTAGCCCGCTGCTTCCATGGCGTCGTTGGTCAGCGCCTGAGCTTTCGCCAGGGCATCTTCGACGCTTTGTTGACCAGCATAAACTGCTGAGAACTCTTGGCTAACCTCGGTAGCAATGCCAGCAAACTCAGGGATAGCTGCGAACTGAATGCCAACATAGGGGCTTGGGTCTACAGTTGAGTTGGTCGGATCAGCCGACAGGATTGAGTCCAAGGTCATCTGAGCGAAAGGAACGTCTTTGTAGTTGGCGTTCTCGTACAACGAGGTGCGCGCGCCCGGAGGGACGTTCGCCCAGCCTTCGTTGGCAGCAACCAGCTCAATGTAGTCCTTAGACGTGGCCCACTCGATGAACTGCTTTGCAGCGGCTTCTTTCTGGGTGCCGGCAGGAATAGCCAGTGCCCAAGCCCACAGCCAGTTTGAGCGCACGCCCATGCCGTTGTCAGGTGCCAGCGCAAAGCCAACCTTGTCAGCAACGGTGGAGTCGTTGGGGTTGGTCACGAAGGACGCTGCAACCGTGGCGTCGATCCACATGCCGCACTTGCCTTGCTGGAACAAAGACAGGTTTTCGTTGAAGCCGTTGGTTGCGTAACCAGCCGGGCCTGAATCGCTCATCATGTTGACGAAGAAGTTCAGGGTGTCAGACCACTCGCGGGTGTCGAACTGGGCGTTCCAGTCTTCGTCGAACCAGCGGGCACCGAAGGAGTTAGACATGGCGGTAATGAAAGCGCCGCCTTCACCCCAGCCAGCCTTGCCGCGCAGACAAATGCCGTTGATGCCATTGTCACGGTCGGTCATTTCGCGAGCAGCTTTGGCAATGAAAGACCAGCTGGGAGCTGCGGGCATTTCAAGGCCAGCTTTTTCCATCAGGTCAGTGCGGTACATGACCATGGAGCTTTCGCCGTAGAAGGGCGCTGCATAGAGCGTACCGTCGTGGCTCAGGCCGCCAGCCATAGCGGGCAGGATGTCGCCAGCGTCGTAGTCAGCAGACAGGTCGTCCAGTGCGACCAACCAGCCGTTTGAGCCCCAAATCGGGGTCTCGTACATGCCGATGGTCATGATGTCGAACGCGCCGCCTTTGGTGGAGATATCGGTGGTTACGCGCTGACGAAGAACGTTTTCTTCCAAAGTCACCCACTCAACAGTGTGGCCGGTCTTGGCAGTGAAGTCGTCGGTGTAGCCTTGCATGCGGATCATATCGCCGTTGTTCACGGTAGCGATGGTGATGGTCTCAGCAAGAGCGGCGCTGCCTGCAACAAGTGTCAGTGCGGTAGCGACGCCGAGTACGCTTTTAAAGGTCATTAGGTTCCTCCTAGTTAATGCCTTGCAGACGAACGCTAGCCATCAAACTATCGCGCAGTCAATTAAAAATTTACGCGTGATAATATTTTTGTTTTCTCACGCTGAATTTCTTAACACCAAGCGCGCCGCGAAGAGCTGCTCGTCTCGCGAGGGTAATTTCCCGCCACTTTCAATGAGTTGGAGCATCTTTTCGACACTGACACTGGAGACGGATTCGTAGTCGTGTGCGGCCGTTGTCAAGGACGGACAGGTGAAGCGCGCAAAGGGATGATCGTCGTTCGAAGCCAGTCGAAGGCTGCAATCGGGGGTTCGACCAACGCGAATCCCCAACTCATAGGCGGCGGCCAGGAAGCCAATGGCTAGGCGGTCATTGCTGCAAAGAATGGCGTCCGTTGTCAGCTTGCCTTCGGCCAGAAACGCCAGAGCGCCACGTTTGCCGATTTCTTCAAACGCCCAGCCTTCGCCGTCGATCTTGACGATTTTTGGCTCATGGCCCAGCCGCTCCATCACCTCGATATAGGCGTTGCGACGTTTATTGGCGTTGGGGTTGGCCGGGGTGCGCATTTCGAAAAACAAGGGCGGTTCACCGACGCGCGTCAGATACTCAACCGTTTGATTGACAAAGCTGTAGTTATCCGATCCGACAAAGGCCGCGCCGATGCCCTCCAAATTGCTGTCGAACAGCACCGTTGGCACGTCCTTACAGAACTTTTCGATCTCCAGCTTGTCAGACGAACGCCCCAGCGGCGCCAATAGAACCCCAGCTGGCTTCAAGGACCGCAGCAAATGCAGGATTTCAATCTCTTGCGCCGGATCACCGTAGGAGCTGAACATGGTTGGGCGGAAGCCTGCCGCGATGCAGCGTTCTTCAATGTTGCGGGCAATTTCAGCAAAGAACGGGTCCGCGAGATAGGGAACAACGATGCCGATGTTTTTCGTCAGCTTCCTGTTCTGGTTCATCGCATAGATGTTGGGGTGGTAGTCGTACTCGTCTAAGGCCTGCTCAATCCGTTGTCGCGTCGAGGGCCGCACGCTCGCGGGATCATTGAAATACTTGGACACAGTGGGCCGCGACAAGCCGCTAACCGCCGCAAATTCTTCCATATTCTTGATGCGCGGATTGACCATTGTCGATTATTCCTTTCTGTTTCTTAACTCGTTTTTAACGCGCGAAAACAAAAAATCAACATGGGAGCGGTCAATTTACCCTGGCCTAGCCTGGCCAAAGGGCCGAGGGCGCCCGATGGGCTACCCCAGGGCGACAAGAGCAAGCAGGAAGCCGCGGCAGTGCCACAGAAAAGAGCCGCTCGCTGCCTGAGCGCACCTGCGCGCGCAACAGCGGCAGGCTGCACCGCGCCCTGCCCGGCACAGCGCAGCCACGGGCCTCGATTGGCTTAGTTTAAAGGATTGATTGGCCGGCACTTTTCCAATCTTGGACGAAGGCCGCTAGGCCGGCATCGGTCAGGGTGTGGCGCGCCATGGACTTAATGACGGCCGCTGGGATTGTCGCGGCGTCCGCACCCGCCAGCGCCGCGCCCTTCACGTGATTTGGCGTGCGGATGGAGGCTGCCAAGATCTGGGTTTCGAAGCCTGCAATGTCGTAGATTTGGCGAATGTCTTGGATCAGATCCATGCCGTCGATGTTGATATCGTCTAAACGGCCAACAAAGGGAGAAATGAAGCTGGCACCCGCCTTGGCGGCCAACAGCGCTTGATTGGCGGTGAAACACAAAGTGACATTGGTCTTGTGCCCCTTGCTGACCAGCGCGCGGCAGGCTTTCAAGCCGTCCAACGTCAAAGGCAGCTTGATCACCACGTTTTCGGCGATTTTGGCCAAGTGCTCGCCCTCGGCCATCATGCCGCTGAACTCTGTCGCCGCAACTTCAGCCGAAACCGGACCATCAACAATGCCGCAGATGGTCTTGATCACGCTCTTGAAGTCGCCGCCGGACTTGGCGATCAAGGTTGGGTTTGTGGTCACACCGTCGATCAAGCCGTAATCATTCAGCTCTTCTATGTCTTCGACGATGGCGGTATCTACAAATAGCTTCATGGCATTCTCCAAAATCAGATCTATGGGAACATGGACGGGGATATGGGGGGCATGGGTTGCTGGTACTGCAATCGGCCGGGCCTTGCCCTTGGCGGGTCACAGCACAGGTAGCGGCACCGCCACCCGCTACGACCGCAGGGCCCGTGCGTCGGGCTATATCGGCACATGTTCTCACGCGTCAAGTTTTTTATGGTCGCGTGTTAATCGTATGTGCTGAAACTGCGTTGCACAGCCCCCCTCTCATGCCGCTCCGCCACCTGAAAGCAACAGCTGGACACCCGCATCAACGGTTGATTTGAGCACGCGGTGGCAAGTTTTTTGCTCTGGCGCTCTATGGCATCCACGCCAGGGCGCGCATTGGCTCTGATTTTCTTGTTTTGGGTGGTTGATTGGG
>JAUIBT010000009.1 GCA_030428255.1 Alphaproteobacteria bacterium
ACTGGGCCCTGAGACTGGGCCCTGAGACTGGGCCCTGAGACTGGGCCCTGAGACTGGGCCCTGAGACTGGGCCCTGAGACTGGGCCCTGAGACTGGGCCCTGAGACTGGGCCCTGAGACTGGGCCCTACTGGGTCGAGTCCGCAAGCGCGGTGCGGCCTGTGGAGTGGGGGCAGCCCTAAAATATATCTATGAATCAATGTATTATAGGACAGATCGCGTCAAGCCCTGCCCGGACCCTTCGCTAGGAACCCAGCTTGGTGAGCAAGGCCTGGAACTGGTCCCCGTCGTTGAAATAGATACTCACACGGCCACGGCCACGTTTGTGCTTTAACTCAACTTTCAGACCCAAGAAGTCCTCAAGCGACCGGCGCACTGCTTCGCTGTCGGGGTCCAGGGCAGGTTTGGCCGCTTGCGCAGCCTGGCTGCCCCCCTCGGCCTTGCTGGCCGCGACTAGAGCCTCGGTCTGGCGAACGCTGAGCCCCCGCTCGATCACCTGCTGCGCCAGGGCCGCCGCTTGCGGGTGGCCGATAAGCGCGCGCGCGTGACCGGCGCTCAGGCTGCCTCCCGCCACCAACTGCTGCACCTCAACCGGCAGATCCAACAGGCGGACCAGGTTGGCGATGTAGGGGCGGCTCTTGCCAAGCTGGCTGGCCAAGTCAGCCGCCGAATAGCCAAAATCGCGCAGAAGCTGAGCGTAAGCACTGGCTTCGTCGATGGCGTTGAGATCCTCGCGCTGGGTGTTCTCGATCAAGCCCGCCTCCAGGCATTGCTGGTCGTTAAGCGGGAGCACGCGCACCGGCAGGCTGTGCAGGGCCGCGTGCTGAGCGGCCCGCCAGCGCCGCTCGCCCGCGATAATTTGAAACCGCTCGCTGTCGCCCGGCGTCGGACGAACAACCAAAGGCTGGATCACGCCAGACGCTTGAATCGACTGGGCCAACTCCCTAAGGCTGGCCTCGGGAAAATCCCTGCGGGCCTGGAACGGCGAAGGCTCTAGGCGATCAATGGCCACTTCGCGATGCGTGTCCACCACCGAGCCCTGGGCTCTTGCTTGCGCTGCCGCCGCGCTGGGCGCGCCTGTGGCTTCAGACTGGAAATCCTCTGACAAGAGGGCGGCCAAGCCCCGGCCGAGGCGTTTTTTGGAACTGCTCATCTGATCTGCATCCTTGGCGATGTCATCACGGTGTTGAAGCTGGCGCGCAGTGCGAACGGAATTCAACGGCCTGCTTATGCCGGTTCGCGTGGGCGCAGCCCCTCCTTGGTTAGGATTTCTGCGGCAAGCGCCATATAGGCCTTGGAGCCCGAGGCCAGGCGATCATAGAGGATGATCGGCTTTCCGTGCGACGGTGCCTCGGCCAACTTGATATTGCGCGGAATTTCGGTCTGGAATACCGCAGACCCAAAGGTGGCGCGCACATCCTCAGCAACCTGTTTGGACAGGTTCGTATGATCCACCATGGTCAGCAAAATGCCGTAGAGGCTCAGGCCAGGATTGCGGCTGCGTTTGATGTCCTGCATGAAATCGTACATGCGTGACAGGCCTTCAAGGGCAAAGTATTCGGTTTGCAGCGGCACCAGCACGCCATCAGCAGCCACCAAAGCGTTGAGCGGCAGCAAGGACAAGGACGGCTGACAATCAATCAGCACAAAGTCATAGTCCTGTTTGACGGTCTGCAAAACGCTGCGGAGCCGCTCGATGGCATCCTCTTGCTGCTGCAAATCGATCTGGGTGGAGGCTAGAGATGACTGAGAGGGCGCAAGCTCCAAGCCGGGCACGTCGGTGGCAACGATAACCTGGCGCAGGTCTGCCTCGCCCTCCAGGACCTCGTACAAAGAGCCATTAAGGCTGCGCGGATCGATGCCTAGGCCCGAGGTGGCGTTGGCCTGAGGGTCCAAATCGACCAGCAAGCAACGCAGCCCGCAAGCTGCAAATGCCGTCGCCAAATTGACGGCGGTGGTGGTTTTGGCAACCCCACCCTTTTGGTTGGCGATAGCCAGAATGCGCGACAAGCGCGGCTCGGTGGTCATAATAAAGCGACGTCCAACTGGAAAAGGCAGCACGAAGTGGCTGCGTCCGGCCAAAATCGGCCAATACTATCGAGGCTTAAGCTGGCGGATTTCGAGCACCACGCCTGCCTCATGGGTGCTACTCTGATACGCCGTCCAATGGAAGTCGTAATCCAGAACTGCGTGGGCAAGCTCGTCTTGCCAGCGCTCGCCTTTCAGCAGCAACAGCCGGGTTTCAGGGCCGACAAACCCCTGTGAGAGCTGCAAAAGCCGCGGAAGCGGGGCAAAGGCGCGCGCGGTTATCGTTGTTGCGGTCCAGGGCGGCATGGCTTCAAGGCGTTGGCTGATGACCCTAAACGACAGGCCCAGGTCGCGAGCAGCTTGGCGCAAGAAAGCCGATTTGCGCTTGTCCGACTCCACCAGCGTCAGTTGATGCGACCAGCCGAGGTGGTCAAAGCCAATTGCCAGTGGAATTGCAGGCAAGCCGCCGCCCGAGCCCAAGTCCAGCAGGCGCTCAGCGGGGTCTGCCTGGAAAAAGCCCAGCAACTGGATCGAATCGCGCAAATGGCGGTCCAGGGCGGCTTGCTGGGTCGCGGGGCCGATCAGATTGATCCGTGCTTGCCATTTGAGCAGCAGCGCCAAATAGTGCTGACAGCGCGGGTCTTGCGTTAGAATCGTCTCTGTTTCACGTGAAACAGGCAACGGCAGAGCCTTGGTGCCGGTCATAGCGCTCTACAGCCGCTTGAGGTGGCGCATGATGGCGATTAGCGCGTGGGGCGTGACGCCCGGAATCCGCGACGCCTGGCTGAGGTTTTGCGGCCGAGCGCGCTGAAGCAGCTCCAGCTCCTCGCCGGACAGACTGCCAACTTCGGCATAGGGAAAGTCCGGCGGTAACTTGATCTGCGCCTCCTTCTCCAAAATCTTTACGTCGCTCGTTTGCCGCTTGATGTAGCCTGCATACAAAGCGTCGGTTTTGATTTGCTCCAAAATGCCGTCGGAGAAGCGCGCCAGCTCAGGCACCGCCGCTTTGAGTTGCGCAATCTCGATGCTCTCGATCGCGGCCATGTCAGCGACCGAGCGGCGCTGACCGTCGCGTTTGACCTCAAAGCCCTTGCCCTGCCATTCCTGGGGGCTCAGCCGCAGAGCGTCACAAAAGCGCTGTGCCGCTTCCAAGTCGGCCTTCTTGGCCTGCCACGCCTGGCGGCGGGCCGCGCTGGCCAACCCTAGCGCCACAGCCGTATCGGTCAGGCGTTGGTCAGCGTTGTCGGGACGCAGGCTGAGCCGAAACTCTGCGCGGCTGGTGAACATGCGATAGGGCTCTGGTGCCCCACGTGTGACCAGATCATCGACCATGACACCGATGTAGGATTCGTGCCGCCCGAGCCGCAACCGCGCCGCCTTGCCCCCAGCCTGCAGGGCCGCATTGGCTCCAGCCAGCAGCCCTTGGCCAGCGGCCTCCTCATAGCCGGTGGTGCCGTTGATCTGCCCGGCCAAATAGAGCCCATCGCAGGCCTTGAGACTGAGGTCATCGTTCAGCGCACGTGGGTCGATATAATCGTATTCCACCGCATAACCATACTGCTCGATCCGAACCTGCTCGAGCCCCTCGATGGAGCGAATGTAGGCGTCCTGCACTGCGCGCGGCAAAGAGGTCGAGATGCCGTTCGGGTAGACCGTATCCACGTCCAGTCCCTCGGGCTCCAAAAACACCTGGTGGCGATCCTTGTCGGCAAACCGGGTCACCTTGTCCTCGATTGACGGACAATAGCGCGGGCCCTTTGAGACGATCTGACCCGAAAAAATGGCCGATAAGTGTTTGTTTTCGTGAATGATCGCGTGAGTTCGCGGATTGGTGTAGGTAATCCCGCACGCAATTTGCGGCACCCGTATCTTGTCCGTCAAAGTCGAAAAGGGCAGCGGCAGCGGGTCGGCTTCTTGCATCTCCAAACGATCCCAAGCGATGGTCTTGCCGTCCAGACGCGCAGGCGTGCCAGTCTTCAGGCGGTCGATCGGAAGCTCCAGCGAGCGCAAGAAGCGCGCCAAGTCGTTGGAGGCTGCCTCGCCAATGCGGCCGGCCGGGATCACCTCGTCTCCGATGTGAATGGTACCGCCCAAGAATGTGCCGGTTGTGAGCACCACCGCAGCGGCCCGCAGGACCCGGCCATCGGCCAGACGCACTCCTGCCACCCGGCGTTCCTCCAGCACCAACCCGACGACCTCAGCCGACAGGCAGGTCAGGTCGTCCAGTTCGGCCAGCAGCGCTTGCACTGCCGCCTTGTAGAGTTTGCGGTCGGCTTGAGCACGTGGACCGCGCACCGCAGGGCCCTTGCTGGCGTTTAAAACGCGAAATTGGATGCCTGCTTGGTCGATCGCGCGGCCCATGATGCCGTCCAAAGCATCGACCTCGCGCACCAAATGGCCCTTGCCGACCCCACCAATCGCCGGATTACAGGACATGGTACCAATGTCAGCCACATCGAAGGTGATCAAGGCTGTTGCAGCGCCCAGGCGTGCGGCCGCCGCAGCAGCTTCGACACCGGCGTGACCACCGCCGATCACCAACACATCAAAATGCGTTTGGGTCATGATATTACCTCTCGCCCCTCGCTGCATCGCGGCAGCTTAGCTCTGGTTTCACGTGAAACATCACTTGCCGATGCAGAAGTTTGCAAACAAAGCGTCGAGCATTTCCTCGACATCGTAGTCACCCAGCAACAAGGATAAAGCATTGATTGCACGCGTCAAATGCAGAGCCTGCACTTCAATCGCCGTCTGGTGGTCGATCTCATCCAGCGCCGTCAAACAATCACTTGCTAGCCGATTCTGCCGTTCGCTGGTCAGCGCTTGGCTCAATCCCTGGATCTCAACCAAGGCCAGCACCCGGGCTTGCAGTGCCCGTCGCAACGACTCCAACCCAGCGCCACTGCGATTGTCGATCAAAATTGTAGCATCATCATGCCCCAAGCCGCCCGCTTCGCCGCTCGAAGCTGCTGCAGGTGCATCAGAAAAGCTTTGAACACAAAGATGTGCGTCTGCCAGCGGCTCCCCGCCTGGACGCTGCAGGCTGACACGAATATCGGCCTCGTCCCACAGAGCCCGAGCTCGCGCAATTCCCATCGCCTCGACCGCCCCGCTCTGATGGCGCAGCCCAGCGGTATCAACCAGGGTCAGCGGGATGCCCGCCACCTCCATGTGCGCCTCAATCGAGTCGCGCGTCGTGCCCTCAGAATCGTGCACCAAAGCCACAGAGCGTCCAACTAAGTTATTGATTAAGCTTGATTTACCGACGTTGGCTGGTCCGGCGATCACGCAGAGCAGACCTTGGCGGTGCCGCTCCAGCCAATGGCTGGCGTCAACCGATTGGCGCAGCTCGAGACACAGCCGCTGCAACCCAGCTTGCCAGGGTTGGGCCTCCAACTCGGGCAAGTCTTCGTCGGCAAAGTCGATGCAGGCTTCCACGTCGGCCAAAATCGTGATGAGCTGGCGGCGCCAGCCGCGCACCATGGCCTCCTGAGCCATGACCCGGCTGCGTTTGCCCAGTTCCTTGTGCCAGGGTGTTTCTGCCTCCAGCAAAGCACCCAGCGCCTCGACTTCCAGCACCGACAGCTTGCCGTTCATCAGCGCCCGGCGGGTAAATTCGCCAGCCTTGGCGGGGCGAACCCCCGGCTGGCCCTCCAGGCAGTCCAGCAGGTCTCGCACGATCAAGGGGCTACCGTGGCAGTGAATTTCGGCCACCGCCTCACCGGTAAAAGAGCGGCCTTCCTCAAAGGTCAGCAGCAGTGCCTCGTCCAGCAGGCTGCCGTCTTGGGGATGATAAAGCGCGCGCAAACTGGCCTGCCGCGGCTCAGGCAGCGCGCCCTTCAGCAAAGCCGCCACAGCGCTCCAGGCCTGCGGCCCGGACAGACGCAAAACCGCAACCCCGGCACGCCCTGCGCCCGAGGCCAGGGCGACAATGGTGGCGCGCTCCTCGGCCATGCTTCAATCCGGTTGTTACTGGTTCATCGACTGGAAGAAATCGTCGTTGGTTTTGGTTTCGCGCAGTTTGCCGAGCAAGAACTCCATGGCCTCGGTCGCACCCATCGGCATGAGCACGCGGCGCAGGACCCACATCTTTTGCAGGACATCGCGCGCCACCAACAGCTCTTCTTTACGGGTGCCGGACTTGCCGATGTCGATGGCCGGGAAGGTGCGCTTGTCTGACAGCTTGCGATCCAACACCAGCTCAGAGTTGCCCGTGCCTTTGAATTCCTCAAAGATCACTTCGTCCATCTTAGAGCCGGTATCGACCAGAGCTGTACCAATAATGGTCAGTGAGCCACCTTCTTCGATGTTACGCGCCGCGCCAAAGAAGCGCTTGGGGCGTTGCAGGGCGTTGGCATCAACACCACCTGTCAAGACCTTGCCAGAGGAGGGCACCACGGTGTTATAGGCGCGGGCCAAACGAGTGATGGAGTCCAGCAGGATGATAACATCGTGCTTGTGTTCAACCAGGCGCTTGGCCTTTTCGATCACCATTTCAGCCACCTGCACGTGGCGCGAGGCTGGTTCGTCGAAGGTCGAACTCACCACCTCACCGCGCACAGAACGCTGCATGTCGGTCACCTCTTCCGGGCGCTCGTCGATCAGCAGTACCAGCAAGTAGGCTTCAGGGTGATTGGTGGCGATCGACTTGGCAATATTCTGCAAAATCATCGTCTTGCCAGAGCGCGGCGGTGCCACGACCAGGGCGCGCTGGCCCTTGCCTACAGGCGCAACCAGGTCGATAATCCGCCCGGTATAGTCTTTGCGGGTCGGGTCCTCGATCTCCAGCTTCAAACGCTGATCGGGATACAGCGGCGTTAAGTTGTCGAAGTTGACACGCAGGCGCGCTTGCTCGGGGTCAGAGTGGTTGACCTTGGTGATTTTGGTTAGCGAGAAATAGCGCTCGTTTTCCTTGGGCGCTTTGATCTCGCCTTCAACCGTGTCACCGGTGCGCAGCGAAAAGCGGCGGATCAGGTTGGGGCTGATGTAGATGTCATCCGGGCCAGGAAGATAGTTTTCTTCCTTCGAGCGCAGATAGCCAAAGCCATCTTGCAGCACTTCCAGCGTGCCATCGCCAAACAGAGCCTCGTCGTTCTCGGCGCTTTGCTTCAAAATCGCAAACATCAGCTCCTGACGACGCATGTTGCCGGGATCTTCGAGTTCGAGCTCTTCGGCCAAATCCAGAAGGTCGGCAGGACTCTTCTGCTTGAGTTCAGATAAATGCATGGACCAACAATGTCTATGGGGGGTGGAAGGAGGCCGCCGAACCTTCGCCAAGCCGCTATGAAGGCGAACCAGGCGGCGAAGCCCAAAGGCGCCATGCCCTTCCGATAGGAAGCCTGTGTCTACGATGTTCTGTGGCTGGCGTCAATCGCCAAGCGCAAGCCCATGTCAGGCCCGCCGGGCACCAAGCCTGCTTTTGGCCGCCACGCTTAGGCATTAGCGACAAGGCCTTTGAGCCAAGCTGGCCGCGCAGGGGCTCGTATTTTGTAACCAATTCAGTATGTTAGCTTGGATCTCTCAGTGAGACCTTAGCGCACAAGCGGCTTAGAATGGCTTCACCACCACCATGACGACAATAACAATCATCGCAAGCGTCGGTATTTCATTCATAAAGCGATAAAAGCGCGCGTCGTGCTGATTCTCGTCGCGGGCAAAGGCCTTGAGCCAGCGGGTGCAATAGCCGTGGAAGCCGAATAACCCACCAAGTGCCATGACCTTGATCCAGAACCAAAGCGAGTTCCAGATCGCCGGGCCACCCAAAATGGCCAACACCACACCAGCAGCCAAGGCCGCCAGCATGGCCGGATTCATAATCAGGCGATAGAGGCGGTCTTCCATGCCCTTCAGCAGCTCCGAGGCCTCTGAGCCGGCGTCAAGCCCCGCGTGATTGACGAACAAGCGCGGCAGATAGAGCATGGCCGCCATCCATGAGATGACCGCCAACACATGAAATGCCTTAATCCAAGGCTGCAAGACCAACAGTATATCACCCACGGCATGTCCTCCACATAGCGCCACTTACCTTTTTGTTCTTCCTGGTCGATCCTTTTGGCAGACTTCGCTTTGGTCAGCGTTGCGCTCGATCAAACCGCCCTATCCGGCACCGCCAAACCCAGCAAGCCCCGGCTTTCCGCCCAGCAGGTGTTACTGGATCTTATCGCCCCAACCCTGCTCAGCAGGCGCCATCGAGGCCACCGGCTCCAACTGGCAAGGACAGCGGCTGCGATCCCCCGAACAGATCCGCGTGCCCTTATAGGAGGCGATGCCCGTGCCACGGTTGAGGCTCGCGCGCACCTGCTCAGCCAAAGCGTCGATGTAGGTCATGCGCGCATTGATGGTCGGCACCCGCTCATAGGCGGGGACTCCGGCCTCTTGGGCCACTTCGCCGTATTCTTCATCCAGCTCAACCAGAGTCTCCGAGTGCTCAGAGACGAAGGCAATGGGCACCAGCACCACGGGCACGCCATCATGCCCGGCTTGCTCGATTTCCTTTTCCGTATCGGGCTCCAGCCATTTCATCGGCCCGACCTTGGATTGAAAACAGATCCGCCAATCGGCGTCTTTCAAGCCCGTGGCCTGCATCACCAGGTGGCAGGACTGCTCGACCTGAGCTTGATAGGGGTCGCCCTTACGGATCATACGCACCGGCAGCCCATGGGCAGAGAACAAGATCCGCGGCGATCCAGCTTTGGACGCCCGTTCATAGGCCTCGGCGGTTAGGCGGGCCATGCCGTCGATAAAGCCCGGCTCGTCGGGGTAGCAGCAAATCAGGTGCGTCGGCACGTCCAGCCCGATCTTCTCAGCCGCTTGCTGCCAGACCCGGTAGGATGAGCCCGTGGTCGCCCGCGCGTACTGCGGATACAGCGGCAGCAGCACGATGCGATCGGGCTTCCAGGACTGCACCTGGCGCACAGCCTCATCGCTCATGGGGTGCCAATAGCGCATAGAGATAAAGGTTTTCACCGCCCCCAGACCAAACTGGTCCGATGACAGCACGTCTTGCAGCTCTTCGGCTTGGCTCTTGGTATAGCCCAAAATGGTCGATCCGCCGCCCATTTCGGCATAGATTTTCTTGGCCGTCGGAGCGCGCCAACGCGACAGGGCGTGGGCTAGAACGTAGCGCACCGGTGCAGGAGCCTCGACGATATAGGGATCGTTGAACAGGTTGAACAAGAAGGGCTGAACCGAGTCTTGATCGTCCGGGCCCCCGTATTGCAGCAGCACGACTGCCACGCGTTCTTGGCTAACATCTGCCTCAGGGGTGGAGGATATCTCCGTTTGGCTGGAGCTGTCGGTCACTCGGGGCCTCTTCATGGTTGCGATCAAGTCCCAAGGGCCGCCATTGCGCGGAGCCCAGGAAATCAATCAGGGTTCTTACATGGGTCAGGCACAGAGCGCGCCTCACCTGCTGCTAAGATACAACCCCCTAGGCCCGACGCAAGCGACGCGACAAAAGGTCAACATGTGCGACCGGGGTCGGCGGAATGAGGCCATGCGAGAGGTTGAAAATCATCGGCCCATCGCTCCAAGCTTCCAGGATCTGTTCAGCCGCCCCCAGCATGGCATCACCGCCGGTGACGACCATTAGTGGGTCCAGGTTGCCTTGCAAGCAAACGTGGGGCTGCAGTTGCTCGCGGGCAAAGTCCAAGCCCACGGTATGGTCCAGCGACAGGGCGTCAAAGCACCCCATCTTGGCCAGCTTGACCGTGTTGGTCCCCACCTGCCGAGCAAAGGCGATGATCGGCACATGCGGATAGCGTTGCTTCAGGCTCTGTGCAATTTCGGCCATGGGCGCGAAAGACCAGCGCTCCTGGTGGGCTTCATCAAGCGTGCCTGCCCAGGAATCGAACAGCTGCACCACCTCGGCCCCGGCCTCGATCTGCGCCGACAGGTAGTCGATGGTTGCTTCCACCAAGCGATCCATCAAGCGGCCAAAACTCTTCGGATCGCCATAGGCCCACTGCTTGACCGTCTCGTAATTGCGCGACGAACGGCCTTCGACCATATAGGTCGCAACCGTCCAAGGCGCTCCGGCAAAGCCAATCAAGGCAGTGCCCTTGAAATCTTGCTCCAAGTCATTCGAGAGCCGCGTTACAACATCGAAGATCGGCGAGAGGCGCTGGATCATCGCAGAGCGATCATAAGCCTCTAAATCGTCGACTGAACGGATGGGCTCCAGCCTTGGGCCTTCGCCTTCTTCGAACCAGACCTTCTGGCCCAAACCCAAGGGCACGACCAGGATGTCTGAGAACAAGATCGCAGCATCCATACCAAAGGCGCGCAGCGGTTGCTTGGTGACTTCAACGGCTTTTTCGACGTTGAAACAAAGATCTAAGAACCCACCGGCATCGGCTCGTACAGCGCGATATTCGGGCATATAGCGCCCGGCTTGGCGCATGAACCAGAAGGGTGGGCGATCGACATGTTGGCGCCTTAGAGCGCGGAGTAGAGCTTTTTCTTCCATGCCAAACCAGTAGAAAGATTCTAAAAAATAAGAAAGTGTAGATGTGGTTGGGCGACAAAAAGGTTGAACATCTTTTCTTTTCCCGCGCTCATCCTTGACTCTATCCTGAGGCGAAGATTCCGCTTGGCGTTTGAATCCAATCAGGTTTCGCACGTCGCTGAGCCTGCGCTCCCAACCAGAGGTCTTGGCTTGCGCACATGGGCATGGTCTGTGTGGGACTCCGCCTGCTTATCCCAACGCGCGCACAGGCAAAATGCGACCAGGCCCCGGGCTTGTATGAGCTGTGCACAACACCCCCGGTTGCCCACAGGCTGTTTACAGTTTTCCCGCAGTCTAATTTTCCCGTCGACCTTTGACCTTTCAGCCGGGTGAAGATCTGGTTTCTTGCTCCGCCCCGCAGCCAGCTGAAGCGCTATTTCCCGCAAGGCCTGCGATTTCCTTACATCTTGCGCGCATAGGTGTTTGCCCTCAAGGCCCGATTCCCGCATACAAGAAAACTCGCACAGGGCTGCCGCTGGGCACCATCCGAGGGCGTGTTGGTGCGCCAAGGCAAGGGACTGCGCGCCCTTTGCCCTCCGATGATCGTCAGGCGGCTACGCCCTATCCATCTCTAGGCTTGGTTCTTGATCCATGACGTTGCCCTTTCATATGCATTTGGTCTCCGATTCGACCGGTGAGACCATCAACACCGTCGCGAGAGCTTGCCTTGCTCAGTTCGAAGATGTCCAGGTCGAGCTGCATGTCTGGTCCCTGATCAAGTCGCCGACCCAGCTCAACGCGGTGATCGAGGCCATCCGCGTCTTGCCTGGCCCGGTGCTCTATACGGTTGTAGACGAAAACCTGCGCAAAGATTTGGAGAGCGCCTGCCGGCGCATGGGCACACCCTCAGTGCCGATCTTGGACCGGCCCATCGCCATGCTGTCGGCCTTCTTTGGGGTCGAGACCGTCGGCAAGCCCGGCCTGCAGCACGAATTGAGCCCGGAATATTTCCGCCGCATCGCCGCCATGGATTTCGCCATGCGCTGTGACGATGGCCAGAGCGAAGATTTCTACCGCGAGGCCGATATCATCCTGGTCGGCGTGTCGCGCACCTCGAAAACCCCGACCTCGGTCATTTTGGCACAAAAGGGCATCAAGGCGGCCAATATACCTTTGGTTCCTGGCAGGCCGTTCAACGAGGCCTTGGTCAGCCTGAAGAAGCCGCTGTTTGTCGGTCTGATCAACGATCCGCGCAAGCTGTCCGAAGTGCGGCGCTCGCGTCTGGAGCATTTGGGTCAGATCCCTGCGACCGACTACGTGGATGTCGAGGCGATCCGCGAGGAGATCCGCGACGCGCGCCGCCTGTTCACCAAGTACCGCTGGCCGGTGATAGATGTCTCCCGCCGTTCGATTGAGGAGACCGCCGCCCAGGTGCTCAATCTTTATAACCGCCGCCAAGCCGAGCGCGCCGCTGAGGCTGCTACCGCCGAATCTCCGGCAAGCACGCCTTCGATAGAGCGTGCTTAAGTTTCTGTTTTCGTTAACTAAAAAAGCCCCATGCGATGACCCAGGCCTCTTTCTTGCAGACCCCCGACGCAGCGCCGCTGGTTTTGGCGTCGGGGTCTGCCATCCGGCGCGAGCTGTTGGCCAACGCAGGGCTCGACTTTGTGGTTGACCCTGCGCATGTCGATGAAGCGCTGGTCAAACAGGATCTGGCACGCGAAGGCGAGTCTGCCGAAGCGCTGGCCGAGACCCTGGCCGAGCTGAAAGCCCGCCAAGTGGCGTTGCGCCGCCCCGGTGCGCTGGTGCTGGGCTGTGATCAGGTTTTGGCCTGCGGCAAGGTCTTGTTCGATAAACCAGCGGACTTGGACCATGTGGTCGGTCACCTTCAGGCCCTGTCTGGCAAGACCCACAGCCTGCATTGTTCCTTAGTGTTGCAACAAGGCGAGCAGCGTATTTGGCATGTCAATCGGCGTGCGGATCTGACGATGCGCAAGCTCAGCCCCGAGTTTATTCAAGGCTATGTGGCAGCGGTGGGCCCACAGGTCATGACATCGGTTGGGGCCTATCAGCTTGAGGGCCTCGGCGCGCAGCTCTTTAGCCGCATCGAGGGTGACTATTTTACCATCCTGGGGCTTCCCTTGCTGGATTTGCTGGACTTTCTACGTGCGCGAGGAGACCTGTTGGCATGATCAGCGGACACGCGACTTTGGCCGGGGTTATGGGCTGGCCGATTGCACACTCCAAGTCGCCGCAACTGCACGGCACCTGGTTGGCGCGCCATGGCATCGACGGCGCCTACTTGCCGCTGCCGGTTGACCCTAAGGAGTTGGCCACCGCTGTCGCGGGGCTAAAGGCGCTGGGTTTTGCTGGTTGGAACGTCACCATTCCCCACAAGCAGGCCATCGCACCCTTGTTGGACGGCTTGACCCCCGAAGCTGAAGCCATAGGGGCGGTCAACACGGTCATTCGCCAGGACGACGGCCGCTATCTGGGCCACAACACCGACGGCTATGGCTTTATGGAGAACCTGCGTCAGGCACAACCGGGCTTCGATTTTCAGGGCAAAACGGCGCTGTTGCTGGGCGCGGGCGGTGCCAGCCGCGCTGTGGTCCACGGTTTGCTGAGCGCGGGCCTTGCGCGACTGGTGATCGCCAACCGCAGCCTAGAGCGCGCTCAGGACCTAGCTGCCAGCTTCAACGCTTCTTTTTCCGATCGTCCGCAAGTGCCCTGCCAGGCGGTCGCTTGGACTAAGGCCAGCCAAGCCGCCGAGCAAGCCGAGCTGCTGATCAACTCCACCAGCTTGGGCATGGCGGGCAAGCCGCCATTGACCCTCGACCTGGAGGCGCTGGCGACCAGCGCCTTGGTCACCGATCTGGTCTATAACCCGCTGGAAACCGAGCTGTTGGCTTGGGCGCGCGCGCGCGGCAACCCGGCGGTTGATGGCCTGGGCATGTTGCTCCACCAGGCCCGCGCGGCTTTCCAGGCTTGGTTCAAGACCGACGTGGTGGTGGACCAAGCCCTGCGCGATGCCGTGCTGGCGTCTTAGACAGGAGCGGTCCGCATGAAGATCATCGGCATCACAGGCTCGATCGCGATGGGCAAGTCTACCGCCTCGGCCATGCTGGCGCGCATGGGCTGCCCGGTTCACAACGCCGATGCTGTGGTCCACAGACTGATGGCGCGCGGCGGTGCAGCGGTTGCGCCCGTCGCCGCGTTGTTTCCTGGCACACTGCAAGATGGAGCCATCCACCGCCCCAGCCTGCGCCAAGCCGTGTTGGGCAAACCCGAGCAGTTGGCGCGCTTGGAAGCTGTCGTCCATCCGCTGGTGCATCGCGCGTTGAAGCGGTTTTTGCTCGATCACCAGCGTGTGGGTCGCCCGGCAGTGGTGATCGACGTGCCACTGTTGTTTGAAACCGGCGGTGATACGCGCTGCGATTTGGTGTTGGTGGTGGACTGCTCGCCAGCGGTGCAGCAACAGCGCTTTCTGGCTCGGCCAGGGGCCAAGCTGGAGACCCTGCAAGCCATCCGCGCCCACCAAATGCCCCAGGCCGAAAAGCGCCGCAAGGCTGACCGCATCATTCCCACCGGCGCCGGCCGCGCCGCCACCTGGCAGGCTTTGGCCGCTGCCCGCCGTGCGCTGGTGTCTGCGGACTGGAGCCGCCCGCCAGTCTGGCCGATCCAAGCCTACAAAAACCCCTCGTTTCGCGGTGCCTTGCACGGCCCGCACCTGGCCGGACTGTAGGCCCCTTGTTCTGGAGATCCCCGCATGATCCGTGAAATCGTTCTTGATACCGAGACCACGGGCTTCAAGCCCAGTGAAGGCCACCGCATCGTCGAGATCGGCTGCATCGAGCTGATCAACCACGTTGCGACCGGCGAACATTTCCACGTCTATTTGGACCCCGAGCGTGACATGCCCGAGGAGGCCGCCCGCGTCCATGGCCTGACCATGGATTTTCTGGCCGGTAAGCCCAAATTCCACGAAAAGGCACAGGAGTTCCTTAATTTTATTCAAGACTCGACGCTGGTGATCCACAACGCCGAGTTCGATATGACCTTCTTGAATGCCGAGCTGATCGCGGCAGGTTTTGAGGCGTTGCCCATGTCGCGCGCGCTGGACACTCTGCCGCTGGCCCGGCGCAAGTTCCCGGGGGCGTCGGCGAGCTTGGATGCCCTGTGTCGCCGATTTGAGGTCGATAACTCTAACCGCGAGCTGCACGGGGCTTTGTTGGACTCCGAGCTGTTGGCCGAGGTCTACTTGCACCTGATTGGCGGTCGCCAGCCCGAGCTGATGGCGGCCCTGGCTGCCGGGGCTGACAAGACTGATGCCCGCGCCAAGACCGCTGAACCTGAAGGCGGCGACCTGTCGGCTCTGCTGGATCGCGGCCGCCAGGGACAAGCGCGCCCGCCGCGCGCGTTTCCCGCCTCGCCCGAGGAGCTGGCCGCCCATCGCGCCTTCCTCTCTGAGTTGAAAGACCCGATCTGGCTCAAGCTGTGGGGCCAAAGCGAAGAGGCACAGGGTTGAGCGGCTAGGGCTGAGCGGCTAGGGTTGAGCGCTTTGGGCTGAGGTCAGGCGTGGTGTCGCCACCCTTACAGCGAGCAAAACAGATGAGGCGCAATTAAAGCTTGCATGGTTTGTTCTGATGCTATAAAACATAACGCGAACATAGATCGCTGTCAGGTGATCATCGAACGACAACTAGAACAAGGCAATGTAGTAAAAGGACATACGCCATGTCTTATACAACCCTAACAACAGCTAATCCCAGTTTTTCTAGTCACCAATCTTTTGGCCACCAAAGGCGACATCGCCGTCCAGGATCGTTTCCCCCCGGCGCGCTGCAAAGATTTCTGGATGTGCCAGCACCACCAAAAATCACACCCCATTCCTGGCGTTCGCGGCACCCTGAGCGCTCAATCCCAGCGCCCAAACCACCCTTACCGCTCCGGCAAATTATTCCAGCTAAGCAGTTTGTACCCAATCCAAAGGGTTTCCGGCAGGACCTGCGATATATGACACGCCAGCAAACCGACTACCCCTTTTCAGCAACCAACAATTATGGACTGAGCGGCGAGTATCGCACCTTGGCATCGCCAAAGCCCAAATCTACGCAGAGACCGTGGGGGACAGTTCATGTTCCGATAACCGACTGCAACAGGCAGGATCTAAAAAAAGCCATAGTGGCCGGCGCCGTATCCGGCGCGCTGCGCGGTGCACTTCTTGGCGGTACCGCGGGTTCCGCGATCGCGGGCGCCGGCGCTGCACCTGGTGCCGCAAGCGGATATGTGGGTGGAGCACTTACTGGAGCAGCCTTGGGCGCAGCGGGATACAGCGCATCTTGCATCTTATAGAATGACGATTCGGGCATTCTGCCATTGTCAGGATGCCCCTATGCCGCTGGGATCGGTTTTGACCCTCGCTCAAGATCAGCCGGGGTTAGTCAACAACGGAGAGTAGGAGGGTATCGTCTGTGGGACGGTCAGAAGTGCGTGAGGCTCTTTTATTTGCGGTCTGGATGACCATTGGAATGGCAATTACTTTCTATTTCATATTCGAAGATATAAGTTGGTACCGCTTATTACTAAAATCGATAGTAAATTTTGTAATTGCCATTGTGATTTCTCTTGGGCAGCAGGCACTCGCCAGACATTTTCGTAATAAACAAGGATAGCAATATATGCCGTAGCGAAGCGTAGCGCTCGGCGGCAAAGAACAGTGTCGCTGTGATCGTGCGCCTGGCATCGGGTTTGCCCCAGTCTGCAAAGACCGATGCCCGCGCCAAGACCACTGAGCCTGAAGGCGGCGACTTGTCGGCTCTGCTGGATCGCAGCTGCCAGGGACAAGCGCGCCCGCCGCGCGCGTTTCCCGCCTCGCCCGAGGAGCTGGCCGCCCATCGCGCCTTCCTCTCTGAGTTGAAAGACCCGATCTGGCTCAAGCTGTGGGGCCAAAGCGAAGAGGCACAGGGTTGAGCGGCTAGGGCTGAGCGGCTAGGGTTGAGCGCTTTGGGCTGAGGTCAGGCGTGGTGTCGCCACCCTTACAGCGAGCAAAACAGATGAGGCGCAATTAAAGCTTGCATGGTTTGTTCTGATGCTATAAAACATAACGCGAACATAGATCGCTGTCAGGTGATCATCGAACGACAACTAGAACAAGGCAATGTAGTAAAAGGACATACGCCATGTCTTATACAACCCTAACAACAGCTAATCCCAGTTTTTCTAGTCACCAATCTTTTGGCCACCAAAGGCGACATCGCCGTCCAGGATCGTTTCCCCCCGGCGCGCTGCAAAGATTTCTGGATGTGCCAGCACCACCAAAAATCACACCCCATTCCTGGCGTTCGCGGCACCCTGAGCGCTCAATCCCAGCGCCCCGACAGAATTCAGAACCACGCGTGGTGACGACCCGGCGCTACGCGCAGGGCCAGGTCCGACGCGGCCCAGGCTACCCCGAGGGCGGCCCGACCCCGGCGACGGCCTATTCGGTGAACCAGGGGCGCTACTCTGTGCCATTTTCGACCACCGGCTCTATTCGGCCTGCTTACAATTTTGATACCAGCGGGTGTAATTGGCACGACTTTGCAAACTCCACCGTCGGGAAAACTGTGGAAGGGGCAGTAACAGGAGCTGTTACCGGCGGCATAACTGGAGCTTCGGCTGCAGGAGGAGGAGCGGTCCCCGGAGCCGCGATGGGCGCGCTCGCGGGAGCGGGCATTGGTGCGCTTGGCAGTAGCGCTTACTATGGTGCGAGCTGCTGGTGGTAAGATCGATGGTGCTGCAAATATCGGTGGATGATTGCGGCACCAAATCTAATTATGCCATATTAAATAGTTGATATAGCCAGCGATCAAAGCTCACTGAGTAAATACATAAATCAACTGTTTATTAATATGATCTGAGTGTAAATCGAGAAAATACAAAATGAGTGACAGGGCCCTAATTATAAGCTTAGGTACACCAATATTAGCCATAGTGTATAGAACCGTGGCGAATTTTTGGTTTCCAGTCCAAGATTTGCGATGGAATAAATTCATAATCGAATCATTTATTTATTTCGTTGTGCAGTTTCTTCTTATGTATATTGCCCTCAGCCTCTGGGAGCGATACCGAGACAAAAAGCGAAGGGGCTGACATAGATATGATATTGACGATTTCTTGAACTACCATCGGCGCAAGATCTTGGTCATGTTGGCAAAGGGACGGTGATTGAAGCGCCATCCGCACTCCTTGATATAGAGGTAGACCCGCTGTTGAGGACTGGCATTGTATCGTCTTAGATGGCGCTTGATCCGGGCTCAGAAGGTCTCGACGTTGTTGATGTGGTTGGCGTGAAGCCATGAAAACAGCGGTTCAAAACGGTTTCAGTGCAGCGGTGCTGGGTGCGGCGTCAGGTGCCACGGTTGGTTCTGCACCGGCTGGCTTAGGTATCGTTCCGGGGAAGGCAGCGGGTGCTGCACTTGGCGGTGCAGTTGGAGGCTCAGCCGCCTTGGCGGGCTATGGCCTGGCGTGTCGACTCTAGGAATGACCAATCCATCGAATGCCTCACGCCTTGCAATAAACTGACCCGCTATGGAAAGTACTGGACCGGCCGCACGAACGCAGTCTGCAGTCGGTCCGGGCTATCAATAACACACGAGAGAGATTGGTTATCTATGTCAATAAAAAAGAAGCAATTAGCGTTTGCCAGCGTTTTTATCGCAATACTAATTACAATAAAACTATGTTTATTGATAATACCTAGGGTGAGATAACTGAATCACTGGTCGTTAAATCCGCTATCAATGGCGTGATTACTGCGATAGCGATTTATATTTTGTTTGTGGTCTTTTTGAGCATCAATCGGAGACTTATACTGAGACGCAATAAACAAAGAAAATTGAAGCGCGCAAATAGGTGATAATCGAAAGATTGTGACATTTGTGATCTGGAATTGCTAAAGATATGCGACGCGGCAAATGACGTGAAGGGCTCCGTCTGCTATCGATCGATTGACTGCGACAGTATCCGTTTTGGTCAAACGGACTTTTCTTGCCAGCGTCTGCTCTCTCTAGCCAGAGCATTTGCAGTCACGATGAGCTTGCGCATAAGGGCGACCAGAGCGACTTTTGGGGTTTTCCGGCGGCACGCGGGGTCTGGTCTTTGCGCTTGAGATCACGGTTATCGCGCTCGGCGACCAGGCTGGCATATAGCGGGCGCCCAGTCCCGGGACGGAGCAAAGGATTGGGTGCTTGCGCTTTTGCTCTTGGTCTTGATCGATCAGCCGGTTCCTGCGAACGGCGCACCGCAGTAACCGCTCTGTCGTTGGATAAGTCCATGCACGACAGGTAGATTCAAGGCTTAGCACGGCACGGGGCAATGCACCTTTGGCGTCACTGTTTGATGTTGCCGCCAATGCACCCCAGGCAGCTTTTGGCACAATCCAGGGCGATTGCCATTCTACAAAACACCCTCCAAGGCCGCAGGTGCGGGCCCGCCGGTCGCCCAGTCGAGCAGTTCGGCGGTATGGATGATCGGCGCATTGTTGCCCGTCCCCGATAGGCCGCGGCCGATCTGCGAGATACAGCCAATGTTGCCGGCAACGATGATTTGCGGCACCGTCTCGGCCAGGGTTTCGACCTTGCGGGCCAGGAGGCGATCGGCGATCTCAGGCTGCAAAATGTTATAGGTACCCGCCGAACCACAACACAGGTGGCCATCGCGCGGCTGGCTGACCGTAAAGCCCGCCCGCTTCAACAAGGTGATCGGCGGGGTCTTGATCTGCTGGCCGTGCTGCATTGAGCATGCCGAGTGGTAAGTTACGCGCAGGCCCGCAGCGTCCGGGCGCGCCGCGCGCAGACCGATGGTTTCAAGCCACTCGGTCACGTCCTTGGCCAAATCAGCGACCGCCGCTGCCTTGTCCGCATAGTCAGGGTCGTCGGCCAGCATGTGGCCGTAGTCCTTAACGGTGGTGCCACAGCCGGAGGCATTGATGACAAAAGCATCCAAACCCGCCCCGCCGCCCGCGGAGGTCATCGCCCAGATGGCGTCAACCATGGCGCGGGCTTCGTCCAGCGCATCCTGGCCCATGTGGTGACGCAGCGAGCCGCAACAGCCGACATCGGGATAGGTGACTTGGCAGCCGTGGCGCTGCAACACGCGCAGCGTGGCCGCGTTGATCGAAGGAGCCAGCGCGCGCTGGGCACAGCCGGGCAGCATGGCAACACGGTACTGAGCCTCAGCCTCGGCCTCATAGACGCCGGGCCGGTCGGTCGGCTCGTGCTGCGGCAGGTGCTGGGGCACCAGTTCCAGCATAGCGCGCATGCGCGCCGTCGGGGCCAGAGCGCGGAAGGGGCGCGCGAGCCAACCCAGTTTCATCGCCAGGCCAAAGCGGCGGTGATAGGGGATCAGCGCTGCCAACAGCTTGCGGGTCCAGCGGTCCACCAGCGGGCGCTTATAGGTCTCCTCGATGTGCTGACGGCCCAGATCCACCAGGTGCATATAGTCCACCGATGAGGGGCAGGTGGTCATGCAGGACAGGCAGGACAGGCAGCGATCCAGGTGCTGCACTACCTCTTTCGTCGCCGGGCGCTCGTTCTCGAACATGTCCTTCATCAGGTAGATGCGCCCGCGCGGGCTATCCAGCTCGTCGCCCAAAGTGACATAGGTCGGACAGGTCGAGGTACACATGCCGCAATGAACGCAGGTGCGCAAAATCGCATCGGCGGTTGCCAAACGCTCGTCGGTGAGCTGCTCAGGGCTAAAGTGGGTCTGCATGGCAAAGGCCCTTGTTGGCTTTATGATTAAAATTCAGACGTGAGGCGCTGAGGATTGAGCCGCCCATGCGGATCAAAGGCGCGCTTGATGCCCGCTTGCAGCTCGCTTTGCAGGGCCGACAGCGGCGCGAAGGGCGCAGGGTCATCGCCCAGCACTTGGCTGGCAACGCCAACCGGCAGACCTTCCAGCTCCGCGCGGTTGATGGCTTTCTCGCTGGCCAGCCAGACCAGGTTGCCACCCCAGTCGGCGTAGACCTTCAGGCCCCGCTCCGCAAAGCGGCTGCGCAAGCGCGCCATGAGGTCTGCGGCCTGGCTCGCCTTGGGCTTCAAGCGCCACAGGCTAGCGGGCTGGCCCACAAGCGGGCTGACCGACTTAATCGCTTGCCACAGCGCGGCAGACTCCGCTTGATCGTACAGCGCGACGCTCAGAGCCGACGTGGCCAACTTTATGCGCAACAGGGCCGTCAATTGCTCGCTGCGGTAGTCCACTGAGGGTGCCAGGCCTTCAATCTCGATCAGGCTCACCGCAGTGTCAAAGCCCAGGCTGGCGGCAGCGTCGGCAGGCAGGTAGGCCGCCGCCACCGGATCAAAGGGCGAGCGCGCGGCTGCAATTAAGGCGGCCAGATGCTGCGCCTCGTCCAAGCCACTGACCACCAGACTGCGGCGCAGCTCCATCAAGGGCGCGGTCTTCAGCGTCACCTGGCTGAGCACGCCCAAGGTGCCCCAAGAGCCGGTCATCAGCTTGCACAGGTCATAGCCTGAGACGTTCTTCATCACCCGGCCACCGGACTTGATGGCCTCGCCCATGCCGTTGACGAATTGAACACCCAACAGGTGATCGCGCGGGCCGCCCCGAAAGGCGCGGCGCGACCCTGCCAGGTTGGCAGCCACCACACCCGCGATCGTGCTCTGACCCTCGGGCTTGCCGAACAAGGGCCCCAGGTCGGGTGGGTCGAAGGCCAGGCGATGGCCGCCCGCGGCAAGCTCGGTCTCCAGGTCGGCCAAGCGCGTGCCAGGGCCGCACTGCACCACCATCTCCGCAGGGTAAAAGAAGTCGATGCTGCTCATCTGACCGGTCGAAAGGCGCTGGCTGGGCTGTTGGCTGGTGGTCCAGGCGGCTTTGCTGCCTGCCCCCTCGATGCTCAAAGGGCCAGTGGCAGCCGCCACCATGTCGCGCAGCTCCTCGGCAGAGCTGGGACGCAAAACGCCAGCGGCCTGGTTGTCGGCGATGAGGGTCATGCGGCGATCCTTTCGCCCTTGGTATCAGCGGGGTTGATGTCGAGCGGGAAGACCTTGGCACCGTTCAGCAGCCACAGGGGATCGAAGACCCGCTTGATACGCATTTGCTGCTCTAAGTCGGTTTCGTTGAACATCAGCATCATAGCGTCGCGCTTTTCGATGCCCACGCCGTGCTCGCCGGTGATGCAGCCGCCCACCTCAACGCAGACCTTCAAGATGTCTTCGCCTGCCGCCTCCACGCGGTCGATCTCGCCGGGCGCGTTGGCGTTATAGAGGATCAGCGGGTGCAGGTTGCCGTCGCCCGCGTGAAAGATGTTGGCGATCTGAAAGCCATAGGCCTCGCCCACTTGCTTGATGCGTGACAGCACCTCGGGCAGCTTACCAGTGGGAATGGTGCCGTCCATGCAAAGGTAATCCGGGCTGATTTGGCCCATCGCGCCAAAGGCCGACTTGCGACCGCGCCAGATAGCTTCAGCCTGCTCCGCAGACTCGGCCAGCTTGATGCTGACCGGATCATAGTGGCCTGCAATCTCTTGAATACGGGCTTCTTGCGCTTCGATTTCCAGTAAGGAGCCTTCGACCTCGATGATCAGCAGGGCTTGGGCGTCGGTGGGATAACCCGCCTTGGCGAAGGCCTCGCAGGCAAGAATGGCGGGTTTATCCATGAATTCAATGGCCACGGGCACGATGCCTTGGCCGATGATCTCCGCCACGCACGCGCCAGCCAGCTCCTCGGACTTAAAGCCGACCAACATGGGGCGGGCACCTTCAGGCTTGGGTAGGATGCGCACCAGTACCTCGGTCACCACGCCCAGCATGCCCTCAGAGCCGGTAAACAGCCCTAAGAGGTCATAGCCGTCGCCGTCCATAGCCTCAGAGCCAATGGTCAGCGTGCGGCCATCCATCAGCACTACGGTCAGGCCCAGCAGGTTGTTGGTCGTCACCCCGTATTTCAGACAGTGCGCGCCGCCCGAGTTCATGGCCACGTTGCCGGCAATGGTACAGGCGAGCTGGCTTGAGGGATCGGGCGCATAAAAGAATTTATCGCGATCAACCGCGTTGGAAACATTGATGTTGGTCACCCCCGCTTGCACCCGCGCGCAGCGGTTGTCGTAATCGATGTCCAGCACCTGGTTCATTTTCGACAAGCCCAGCACCACCGCGTCTTGGGTCGGCAGCGCGCCGCCCGCCAGCGAGGTGCCCGAACCGCGCGCGATCACCTTGATGCCGTTGTCGTGGCAATAGCCCAGAATGCGCGCCACGTCTTGGGTTGTGCGCGGCAGGGCCACGGCTAGCGGCACCTGGCGATAGGCGGACAAGCCGTCGGTTTCATAGACTTTCAGCGCCAAACCCTCGCCGATCAAATCCTTGGGATTGTCGAGCAAGCCGCGCAAGGCGGTCTGGATTTCCGCGCGTCGGGCTAGGACGCTGGCATCGGGAGTGGGCATGGGAATCATGGCGACGACCTCATAGGTGTTCCTGCGATCAGCTTCGCATGCCTGTACTTTGGTAAAAAAACTTTACCAAGTCAAGGTGACTGCGGCCATAATGCTTGCGCCGCGCCGTAGCGCCGCCCCGCAGCGCTGGCCCTGCGCGCTGAAATAGCGTGTCAAACCAAGTCGAATCTTCGTGTGGCCTGGTATGGAGCGCCACGGCTTGGCACGCATGCTAAGCGCTGGTATCGGCCAGCTCGATCAACGCCGCGGCAAAGGCCTGGGGCGCTTCTTGCGGCGCATTGTGGCCAACACCTGGCAACAGGCTGCGTTGGTAGTCAGGGCCATAGAGATGGCGGTAGTGATCCTCAAGATCGGTCGGAAAGACGCCATCGTCGGCGCCAAGCAAAACCCGGGTCGGCACGGTGATCAGCGGCTGTGCCTCAAGGCGTTTTTCAATTGCATCATAAGCAGGATCCCCGGCCACGCTGGCGTAGCGGTGGCGGTAGGAATGGATGACCACCGCAACAAAGTCAGGATTGTCGAAGGCCGCTGCGCTCTTGGCAAAGGTGTCAGCGTCAAAATCCCATGACGGCGACCAGAGCCGCCAAAGATAGCAGGCCAGATCTTTGCGGTTTTGCTCCAGGCCCAAGCAGCCGCGTTCAGTGTGGAAATAGTACTGATACCATAGCCGCGCCTCCTGGTCTGGCGCTGCGGGCTGCCGAGCATGAGGGATATCGTGAATATTGTAAGGGTGGCCGCCAGACACCAGCCCGGTCACGCGCTCGGGCCACAGCGCCGCCACGATACAGGCGGCGCGCCCGCCCCAGTCAAAGCCGCCCAACAGAGCGCGGTCAATCGACAGCGCATCCATGAAGGCCAGCAGATCGGCGGCCAAAGCGGCCTGTTGACCTGAGCGCGGCGTGTCGGCGCTCAAGAAGCGGGTGGGGCCATAGCCGCGCAAATAGGGTATCAGGCAGCGCAAACCCCGCGCGGCCAACAAATCACCGACCTCATCAAAGCAGTGGATGTCATAGGGGAAGCCGTGCAACAAAATGACCGGCTGACCATCGGCAGGGCCTAGCTCGCGATAGGCGACTTCAAGCACGCCCGCTTGGATGGTTTTGAGCGTCATGGTCGTCCTTCCGTCCGTTTGCGGAGCTCCCTCAAGCTGCTGTCGGCGCGCGGCGTCGCGGCGCTACCATCAAGCCCGCATGTAGCGTGCGCGCGCGCCTCGCTCGATGGCGGCGGCGGCCAAGCGATCAACGCCAATGGCTTGACGCAGCGCCATCAACAGCTCGGATTCTTCAACCGATACCTTGCTGTCCGCAGCGGCCACGTCGCAGGCTAAGGCATAGGCGGTCTCGCGCAAATGGCTGGGCAGCATCTCGCCAATCAGGGTCAAGATGGTATCCAGACCGTCGTCGTCGGCTGCCAAAATCGCCGCGTACTGGTTGGCCGCATGGTGCAAATCTTCGACCAAATAACCCTCAAACACCGGCAGGCGCTCTAAGAGCTGGGCCATGCGGTTGATCTCGACCTCAGCCACGTCGCCGTCGGCGGCTGCGACCAGGCGCATGGTATAAATCAGAGCGTCGTGATAATCGGCCATAGTGTCTTTCTTGTCCTTATGAATTGGCAGGCCTTTAACCTAGGCGTTTGCCCGCTCGGCAACAAGACGCTGAATCGCTCCGCAATCGGTCGAATCAAAAAAAGCCCCGAATTTCTGCCAGCGCCTCTTGCAGGCCCAGCCGCTCGATCTCCAGTCCTTCGGGAAAGGCCGAGGTGAGCCGGGTCGGCAGGGCCGCATCCAGCATGACAAACACGCCCCGGTCGTCATGACGGCGGATCAGGCGACCGAAGGCCTGACGCAGCTTAAAGCGCACCAATTGTTCATCATAGAGCCGCCCGCCAAAGGCCGCGCGCCGCGCCTTATGAATGATGGTTGGGCGCGGCCAGGGCACCCGGTCCATGATCACCATGCGCAGCGCCAAGCCGGGCACGTCGATACCGTCGCGCAGCGCGTCGGTACCGATTAGGCAGGCGTGGGTGTCGCTACGGAACATCTCGATCAGCGAGCCAGGGTCGCTAGCGTCGATGTGTTGCGCCAGCAGGGTCAGTCCCTCTTGCTCCAGGTCTTCGGCGATCAGCCCATGAACCTGACGCATGCGCGCGATCGAGGTGAACAGCCCCAAGGCGCCGCCACTGCTGGCCTGCATCAGCCCGCGCATTGCGCCTGCCACCTGGGCGCTGTCCTGCTTGTTCACGTCGGTGATCACGATGATCCGGGCTGCCTCGCCATAGTTGAAGGGCGAGGGATGGCGGGTCAACAAGGCCGGCTGGGGCAGGAAGGCCGCGCCGGTACGTCGTTCGGCCAGCCGCCAGTCCGCTTCGGGGTCGCCACTTGTATCGCCTAAGGTGGCCGATGTAATCAGCAGGCCGTGGCTTTGAAAGCGCAGCGTATGCATCAGCGGCCGCGTCGGGTCGATGAAGTGGCGATAAGCACCCAGATCGCGGTCTTGGCCGTCGATGCGCACCACCTCCAGCCAGTCAACTTGGCCCTCGGGGGCCTCGTCAGACAGAAGATCGCCCATCATGGCGCGCCAAGAGCGCAAGGGCTCGATGGCACGCAGGGTGAGGCTGCGGATCAGGCCTTCCAAGCGGCGGCGCTGGTCGCTGTCGAATTGCTCGGGTTGGTTGGCCAACAAGTCCGCCAGCAGGCGCTCCAGCGTCACCAAGGGCTTTTCCAGCTTGCCCAGGGCCTCTTGCAAAGCCGTAGCGGTCTCGGCCAGTTCGGGCAGCACCGGGCGCAAATCGCACTCCAGCGTATAGGGGTCTTGCGGGTTGGCGGTGCGGGCGTAGACCTGCCGCCCCACAGCCAGCAAAAAGGCCTCCACCGCGCCCTGAGGCTCCTGCGCGGCCAAGCGCTTGGCCCAAAAGGGCGCGGGCAGGCAGGTGGCGGCAAAGATGGCCTGCTGCGTGGCGCGGTCGATCTCGTCGCTCTCCAGCAACAAGTCGTCCAGCCGCGATTGCAGGCCCCGGCGGCGGCCTGGTCGCGCGCGCCCGTCCTCGCGCCCCAACAGCCAGCGGCGCATCTCTTGCGTTTCCCGCCCGGTCAGATGGGCGCAAAACACCGAGTCAGCGGCGTCGAACAGGTGGTGGCCCTCGTCGAATACATAACGGGTCGGCAAGCCCGCCTCGCTGGACTGGGCCTGACCATTGCGCCAATTGACGGCCTGCGTCGCCGCCTGGTGCAGCACCAGCGCGTGGTTGGCGATCACCAGTTTGGCCTGCCGCGCCTTGCGGATCGAGCGCTCCACATAGCAGCGCCGATAGTGATTGCAGGCCGAAAACAGGCACTCGCCGCGGTGGTCCGCCAGCTCAGCCAAAGTGGCGCTTGAGAACAGTTCGCCCATCCAGACCGGCAGGTCGCCACCCACCAACTCGCCCGAGCGGCTGGCCTGCATCCAGCGCGCCATCAGCGCCAGGAACACCAGGTCGCGTTGGCGTAGGGCGAGCGACTGGCTGGCCTCCTCGTAGTTCATCAGGCAAAGGTAGTTCTCGCGGCCTTTGCGCACCACAACTTGCCGCTGTTTTTGCGCTGGCTCGGGGTAAAGCCGATCCAGCTCCTGATCCAACTGGCCTTGTAGCACACGCGTGAAGGTGGACAGCCAAACGCTGCCCTTGTTCTTGTCAGCCCATACACTGGCGGGCGCGAGGTAGCCCAGCGTTTTGCCGGTGCCTGTGCCGGCCTCAGCCAACACGGTTTGCGGCTCACCAAAGGCTTGTGCGGGGGCAAAAGCCTCGGCCACCGCTTGGGCGTAGGCAGCCTGCTGGGGGCGGATCTCGGCCTGGCTGCCCGCCTTGATCATGTCGGCCAGGCGGGTGCGCACTTCGTCGGGCTTCAGCGGCAAGCTGCCGGGCGGGTCTTGCGGGCCGCCGTCCTCCCATTCAGGCATGTCGCGCCAGATCGCTAGGTTGCGTTGCACCGAGCCTTGGCCGCCCAGCCCTTTATCACGCAAAATGGCGTTGACCATGGGCGACCAAGCCCAGTCGGCATCGCTCATGACCTGAGCCAGGCCAAGGATCGCGCTCTGTTTCAAAGGCAAGCTGGCGTCCAGCTCGCGCAGCAAGAGGTTGGCGGCGTCGAATAGGACCTGGGCTTGCTCGGGCAAGTTGTCCGGCACCGGCAAATCCAGCGCTTGTGCCAGGCCTTGCGGCGAGGGCGCGCAGCCTTGAGCTGGGCGCACAAAGGCAAACAGCTCCAACACATCCAGACCTTTGAGCGCCGACAGCCCCAGGCGACGCTTTGACAATCCCGCATGGCAGAAGAGTAAAGCTCTGGCTTGTCCTAGCTGCGAGACTTCACTAGGCTCGACTTTTCGCAGCGCCGTGTGATCGCTGTCTTTGTCCCCTCCAGCCAGTTGGCCGCGCGGACTCTGTCCTGCGTTTCGGGCCTCATAGACCCAGGCATAGCCGCTCTTTGCCAAGACGACGGCGGTGCCTGGCGACAGCTGTTTGGGGTCAAAGTCTGCGGTCATAAGGTCCGAGGATTCGAGAAAATGGGCCGCCAAACCAAGGATCGGCCCGCATTGAGATCATGAAGCTGCGCGGCAAGGCGCAGCGCCGACCAGAGAAAGTTGAGCGCCATGTCCGACCAAGCGAATGAAACCCATGTTCGGCGCTTGTTCAAGCCCATCACGCGCTTGGCAACCCTCATGAGCCCCACAATGCAAGCTGTAACTTTGGTGGTGCTGTCGGCTTTTTTCTTTTCGGTCATGAATGTCATGATCCGGATTGTCACCCAAGACAACATCCCAGTGTTTGAGGTTGTGGCCTTCCGCAACCTGTTCGGCTTGTTGGTGCTGTTTCCCTGGTGGTGGCGCGTGGGCAATTTCGCCTTTCAGACGCCTGCGCCGCGCTTTTATATCTGGCGGTCTTCGGTGGGGATGGTGGGCATGGTTTTGATGTTCTGGTCGGTCAAGCTGCTGCATCCCGCCGAAGCCGTGGCGCTGAATTTTACCCTGCCCTTGTTCGCGGTCATCGGCGCGTATTTCTTCTTGGGCGAGCGCGTTGGCCCTCGGCGCTGGGGCGCAACCGCTGTTGGTTTCTTGGGGGTATTGATCATGCTGCAACCGGGCGCGGGCACCTTCCAACCCGCAGCCGTTGTCCCGATTTTGGCCGCCGCCGCCATGGCCGCGGCCATCCTGAGCGTCAAGCACCTGACCCGCCTGGGCGAAGACCCGGTGCGGGCGGTCTTTATCAATGGCTTGATCTCGACGCCGCTGACCTTTGGTCTGGCCGCGCTGGTTTGGGTCATGCCGAGCTGGGATCAATTGGCGCTGTTGATGGTCATCGGCATCATGGGCACGCTGGCCCACATCACTTTTACCATGGCCTTCAAGCTGGCCGACGCCTCATACCTCATTGGCTTCGATTATCTGCGGCTGCCCTTTGTGGCGCTGATGGCCTACGCAGTGCTGGGTGAGGTGCCCACGGTCTGGATTTGGCCAGGCGCGGGCCTGATCGCCCTGTCGTCGATCTACATCGCCCAGCGCGAGCGCAAAGCGGTGCGCGAGGCTATCGCCAAAGCTGCGCCAGCTCTGCCCGCAACGCCGGTAGCAAAGTCGCATGAAACCAAGGATGCTTTTTGAGCCAGGCCGTGGTGCGCCAAGAAGGATGCGGCAGTGGCCACACGCGCGGCGCGGTGTCCTGCCAGGCTTCCACGCGCTGGGTTAGGCTCCAGCGGCGGCGCTCTGGCAAATAGGCTTGCTGGGCATAGAGCCCCACCAGCAGCGTGACTTGAATGTTTGGCATCAGGTCCAGCAAGGCGCGGTGCCACAGCGGCGCGCACTCGGGGCGCGGGGGCGCATCACCGCCGCCAGCCAGCCGCCCGGGATAGCAAAACCCCATCGGCATGATGGCCACCTTGGCTTCGTCGTAGAAATCGTCGGGTGAGAGCTGCAACCAATCGCGCAACCGCTGGCCGCTGGCATCGTTCCAGGGAATCGAGGTCTCGTGCACCTTGGTGCCGGGGGCTTGGCCGATGATCAGTAAGCGGGCGCTCGCGCTGGCCCGCACCACCGGATTGGGCCCCAGGGGCAGGTGGTGCTTGCAGTGCTGGCAGGCACGCAGCGCGTCCAGCAAGAGGTCGAGGTCGCTCACAGGCTTAGCCTCGGGTTTGAAAGGCAGGATCGCACCTGTTGAAGGCGCAGGCCCCTTTGGGATTAGGCCGCTGCGCCCAAATTGCGGCCCATGTCCAAGAATTTCTGGCGCCGTTGCAGCTTCAGCGCCGCGCTCTCGACGCTCATTTGGCGCTGCAAAGCTTCATAGAGCGAATCGCTCAGCGCCTGAATGACCGCCGCCGTGTCGCGGTGCGCGCCGCCGAGCGGCTCGGGCACGATTTGGTCGATGACCTTTAAGCCCTTCAGGTCTTGCGCGGTTAATTTGAGCGCGTTGGCCGCGTCGGCCGCGTGGCTGCCATCGCGCCATAGGATCGACGCACAGCCTTCGGGCGAAATTACCGAATAAATTGCGTGCTCCAGCATCAGCACTTCGTTGGCCGCTGCGATGGCAATCGCACCGCCCGAGCCGCCTTCGCCAATGACGGTGGCGATGATCGGCACCGACACATCCAGGCACTTTTCGATCGACCGCGCGATGGCTTCAGCCTGGCCGCGCTCTTCTGCACCCACGCCCGGATACGCGCCCGAGGTATCGACAAAGGTCAAAATCGGCAGCTTAAAACGGTCGGCCAAAGCCATGAGGCGGATGGCTTTACGGTAGCCTTCCGGGCGTGCCATGCCAAAGTTGTGCTTCACCCGCGTGGCCATGTCGTGACCCTTTTCCTGGCCAATGACCATGACCCGCTCACCACGAAAGCGCGCCAGCCCGCCAATAATGGCCTGGTCGTCGTGAAAGGCGCGGTCGCCCGACAGGGGTTGAAAGTCTTCGCACAGCGCCGCAACATAGGCCAAGAAGTGCGGCCGGTCCGGATGGCGCGCTACCTGAGCCTTTTGCCAAGGGCTGAGGCTGGCGTAGAGGGTCTTAAGCTGCTTAGAGACCTTGTCTTCGAGGCGCGCAATCTCCTCACCCATGTCACCGGGCAGGCTCTCGTCGCTTGCGCCTGCATCATCAGAGCTGGCATCAGTGTCTTGACCTTGCTTGCTCGCCAGACGCTTGAGCTCTTGGATCTTGCGCTCCAGATCGGTGACAGACTTTTCAAAATCAAGAATGGCTAGGGACATAAGGACCGCTTTTCTCGCGCTGGTTTCTTGTTGGCCAAGGGTGCCAGAGCGGCTGATGGGCCGCCCTGCTCCGCCCACCCAGAACGGGCGCGCCAGAGCTATGGCTCGTAGCGCTCATATGTAAAGCACTGGGGAAATTGCGCAACCCGCTTGCAGAGGCCAAATTGTGTCAGGCGGTTACAACCGGCTTGGGATCAGGCTTGCACGGGCTTGCACCGGCTTGCACCGGTGAGCTTAGGCTTGGGCTGAAGCGCTGAGGGGGTGGCAGTCGGTCACAAGCGCCTTGAGCCGCTGGTTCGAGACGTGGGTGTAGATCTCGGTCGTTGAGACATCGGCGTGCCCCAACAAGCTCTGCACCACCCGCAGATCCGCACCACCGTGCATCAGGTGGGTCGCAAAGGCGTGGCGCAAAACGTGAGGCGAGACCGCCTCAGGCGGCAGCCCGGCGCGTACAGCTAAATCCTTCAAAAGCTGGCCAAAGCGTTGACGGGTCAGGTGCCCTTGTGCGCCGCTGGACGGGAAGACAAAGGCTTGGGCCGCAAGGCTGCGGGGCAAAAACCGCGCGCGCTGCGGCAGATAGGCCAGCAAGGCCGCCCGCGCGGCGCGGCCCATAGGCACCAGGCGCTGCTTGTTGCCCTTGCCGCGCACCACCAACGCCTCGGCTTGCTCCAAGGGACCAGCGGCTTGCAGCGCGGACAGCGGCAGGCCAACCAGCTCTGACACACGCAAGCCCGAGGCATAGAGCAGTTCCAACAGGGCTTTCAGGCGCAAAGCCTCGGCTTGGGGTAAGGAGTCCGGCGCGGCCTCCGCCAGCGCCTGATCGGCAGCGGCCAGCAGGGCATCAACTTGCTCGGGGCTGAGGATTTTGGGCAAAGGGCGCGGAGCGGCTGCCACTTTCAGCGCTTCGGCGGGATTGTCGCTGCGCAGACCTTCGTCGCGCAAAAAGGCGTAGAATTGCTTGATGGCCGACCGCTTGCGGGCAATCGAGCTGCGGGCCAAGCCTTGATCGGCCAAGCCGCGCAGGTGATCGCGCAGGGCAAGAGTGCTTGCTTGGACCAGCGGGGCGGGCAAGGCCTCTTCTAACTGCTCCAGGTCGCGGCGATAAGCATCAAGCGTATTGGCCGCTGCGTTGCGCTCGACCAGCAGGCTTTCGAAAAACAGCTCTAAAGACATGCGTCTGCTTTAGCGCGCGACTTGGCTGGATTCTGGGCTTGATTGTGCTGGCTTTGTGAGGCCTGACACGCGCGTGAGCAGCGGTGCCAGCTCCGTCGCAAGATAGTCGCAAGATATCAGGGCAGCTCGACCTGCGGGGCCGGCATGTCCACGCCCTCAAAGATCAGCGGCGGCAATGCGCGCTCAACCCGATAGGCTGGGCGCGGAATTTCCCAGGTCAAAAACATCAAGGTTGCGAAAAAAAGGATCAGCGAAAACACGACCAACGGCGCAACCCAAGCATGGTGCTGGCGAGGACGGCGCATAAACGAAAAATCCCTATTCCTAGTCAGTCTGCGGTAAGTGTGGGGCGCAAACAGGCGGCTGCCCGGGTCTTGGCCAAAGCCCCCGACCGCAGTAAGGCTTTACACCTGCATGCCTATGCCGATATGTCAGGCACAAAGCAAGCCCAAAGCCAATCCCTTGCAGCTTGCAAGGGCAAAGCGCTCGGTTACTGTCCCTGCCTGGTCCGGACTGCCTCTTGCATCCGAAACGGCGCGACCGCAACCCAGCCCAGCCCAGCCCAACCTAGCCTAGCTTGGCACCAGGGTTACGTCAGGAATAAGGACAGGCTATGACGCCGGAGCTCAAAAAACGAGCAAAACTCTTCAAGTCCAAACACCTGCCACTGACCAAGAGTTTGGTTCTGGTCGGGCACATGGGCTGCGGCAAGAGTACGGTTGGCCGTCGCTTGGCACAGGTCTTGGGCATGCCCTTTGTTGATGCGGATCAAGCCATCGAGGAGTCCGCAGGCCAAACCATCGCTGACATGTTTGCTATCCACGGCGAATCCTATTTCCGCGACGGTGAGCGCCGGGTCATCAAGCGCTTGTTGGAAGATGGGCCGCTTGTGTTGGCCACCGGCGGCGGGGCGATGATGAATGAAGAAACCCAGCGCAACATCAAGAAGGCCGCCTACTCCATCTGGCTGAAACCGACCTTGGACCAGCTTTTGGCGCGCACCACGGGTCGCAGCCATCGCCCTTTGCTCAACACCGGCGATCCCAAAGCGGTGTTCCGCCGCCTGTTCCGCGAGCGCGACCCGGTCTATAAAACCGCGGATATCGTGGTACGCTCTGGCAAAGACGGCCCAGATGTGGCCGCCGCCATTGCGCTCAAACGCTTGTCGGCTTTTTTGGAGGCGCAAACGCAAGACGCCTCCCGTCAAGCAGACCCCGGAACGCCCGCAGACATGACTCCAGAGCCCGAGAAGGAAGCCCGCTCGTGACCCTGCAATCACAAAAGACCCTAAGCGTTGGCCTCGGCGCACGCGCCTATGATATCCACATCGGCCCTGGCCTGCTGGATGGCTTGGCCGACGCTCTTGCGCCTTTCTTGAAGCGCCAGCGGGTCTTGGTCATCAGTGATACCACGGTCTCAGGCCTCTATCGTGATCGCGTAGAGGCCCAATTGCTGGCCGCGGGGCTTGAGGTCGGCTGGGTCGCCGTGCCTGCGGGCGAGGCCAGCAAGTCCTATGCCCGCTTTGCTGAGGTCTGTGATGCTGCTCTGGCCTTTGGCATGGAGCGCAGCGATGTAATCGTCGCGTTTGGCGGCGGCGTGGTGGGTGACCTGGCGGGCTATGTTGCGGCCAGCTTGCTGCGCGGCCTGGATTTCGTGCAGGTGCCGACCAGTTTGCTGGCCCAGGTGGATTCCTCGGTCGGCGGCAAGACCGGCATCAACTCGCCGCACGGCAAAAACCTGATCGGCGCCTTTCACCAGCCCAAAGCGGTGTTGATCGACATCGACTTGCTGACCAGCCTGAGCGACCGCGAATTGCGCGCCGGTTTTGCCGAGGTCATCAAGTACGGCCTGATCGACCAGCCCGATTTCTATGATTGGTTGGAGGCCAATTTCGCGCGTGTCTTGGCCCGCGATCCTGACGCGCTGAGCCACGCCATCTACCGCTCGTGCCTTGCCAAGGCCGAGACTGTGGCCGCCGACGAGACCGAAAAGGGCCGCCGCGCCTTGTTGAACCTGGGCCACACCTTTGCGCACGCGCTGGAGGCCGAGGCAGGCTATGACGGCCGTTTGCTGCACGGCGAGGCGGTGGCAATTGGCTTGGTGATGGCGCACGCCCTGTCGGCGCGCCTTGGCTTGATCGACCAGCAGACCGCCGCAAGGGTGCAAGGCTTTATCGCCAAAGCGGGTTTGCCCACCAGCCCGGCCTTTCCCAGCAATCAGGCCCCAAGTGTCGCGCGCATGCTGCTGCATATGCGCAAGGACAAGAAGGCCAGCGCTGGACAGATGACCTTCATCTTAAGCCGCGCGCTGGGCGACTCCTTCCAGTCGCGCGATGTGCCGCTGGATCGCCTGCAAGACACGCTGCTGGCCGCCGGCTGCCCGGCTGATGCGCCCGCTCACTCCTAAGTCTCTCACCCGCCCTGCGAGGTCCCCGCTATGCTTTTTCTGATCTTGCTCTGTTTGCTGGTCGCGGTCCTGATCGGGCTTTCGGCTTTGTTTTCCGGCTCTGAGACCGCCTTGACCGGGGCCTCACGTGCGCGCCTGCACCAGCTTGAGCGCCAAGGCTCGCCCGCGGCTGCCAGAGCCAACCTGTTGCTGCAAGACCCCGAGGCCCTGATCGGCGCGATCTTGCTGGCCAACAACCTGGTCAACATTCTGGCCTCCTCGCTGGCCACCTGGCTGTTCATCGCGCTGGTGGGTGAAGCGGGCGTGCTGTTGGCAACCCTGGTCATGACCGCCCTGGTGGTGATCTTTGCCGAGGTTTTGCCCAAGACCTATGCCATTCGCCACGCCGACAAGGTGGCCTTGCGGGTGGCGGGTGCCGTAGCCTGGCTGATCCTGGTCACGCGGCCGGTGGTGAAGGCCATTCAAGCGGTGGTGCGCTTTGCGCTCTGGGCCAGCGGAGATCGACCCGACCCGGACGCCAAGCGCGAAGAGGCCGAAGAAGAGCTGCGCGGGGCCATCGAACTGCACACCGACGCTGAGGACGAAGAGGCGCGCGAAGCCCGCGACATGCTGCGTTCGATCTTGGACCTGTCTGATGTGGCGGTCGAAGAGGTCATGACCCACCGACGCAACGTGGCTATGATCGACATCGACCAGGAGCCGCAAGACATCGTGACCGAGGTGGTGGACAGCCCCTATACCCGCTTGCCGCTCTATTCCAGCGACCCCGACAACATTGTCGGCATTTTGCACGCCAAGGAGCTGTTGCGCGCGCTGCGAGCCCGCGAAGGTGACGCCAACCAGCTCGACATTTCCGCACTGGCCGCAGAACCCTGGTTCATTCCCTCCAGCACCTCGCTGACCGACCAGCTCCAGAATTTCCGCAAGAAGCGGGCGCACTTTGCCGTGGTGGTGGATGAGTACGGCAGCTTTGAAGGCATCATTACGCTGGAGGATATCCTAGAGGAGATCGTCGGCGATATTGATGATGAGACCGATGTGGTCAAGGCTGCGGGCGTCAGTGAGGCGGGCGATGGCTCTTATATCGTTGAGGGCAGCGTGACCATCCGCGATCTGAACCGCCAGTTCGACTGGAGCCTGCCCGACGACGACGCCAGCACGGTCGCGGGCCTGGTGCTGTATGAGGCGCGCTTGATCCCCGAAGTTGGCCAGGCCTTCAATGTGCATGGTTTCACCATCAAGGTGTTGGAGCGCCAGCGCCTGCAAATCACCAAGCTGCAAATCTGGCCCGATCAGGTCTTGGAGCGCCCCGGTTCCGAAGAGATCGGCGACGCTCGCTAGGAACTGCCGCCTCCCGGTCACCGAACCTCAAGTCCATCATAAGACTCAGCCCGCTGGTTGGCAAACAGCGGCCTCGGTTGTCGCGCGGTTCTGGCTGTGAGGACTTACACTTTAGCTGTGATGACTTGCACTTAAGTTGCAAATCTTGCGCGCTCGTCTAGTTCAGGACGCACATGAATTGCAGAAATTGCGCATTCGCATAGGTTATACACCAACTTTCGTGCTAATTTCTGGACATGAAGTGGCCTCTGGTGTGACGTCACCAAGTAAATGCGCAAAGCAGGTCTTTGCGAAATCTGACCCAAAAACCGGGGCTTCAAATGAAGAAAACCTTATTTGTCACGGCGGCAGTCGTTGCGTTGACCGGCGCGAGCTACGCGCAGGATCTAACGATCAGCGGCTTCGTCGCTTTTGAAGCTATTTATGGCAAGAACTACGACGTTAACGCTAAAGACGTTTACGAGTGCAGAGTTGGCACGACCGGTGCGAACTGCGCGGGGAACGGCCGATCTATCGATGATCTGGATTATGGTGTCGATGGTCGCTTGAACTTCGATTACTCCAATTCCACCAAATCAGGCTTAGAGTACGGGGCGCACTTTGAGCTGGATCTCTATCAGTCTGACGGCCAGACCTTCACCACAGTTGATGGCACCACAGTTGTAGAAGGCCAGACGGGCAATGATGCGGGCATCTACGGCTTGGGCAAAGAAGACCGCTTGATCGGAGACAGCGTAGCTTTCAATGATGGCTATGTCTTCATCAATTCGGCGCTTGGCAATGTAAAACTGGGTGACGCTGGCGCCGCCGGCGCTGCGAGCAACCAGCTGCACGTGCCCTATTTGGTCAATGCCCTAGAACGCGACCAGTATGCGACGGCTGAACTGGAGCTGGTCAAGTACGAGAATTCCTTCCTTGGCGTTGATTTCGCAGCATCGGTTGACGATGACTCGAATTGGAACCTGGGCATCGGATACGCCGCAGCGGTAGGCGCCGTTGATGTGGCTCTGGGCCTGTCCGCGGGCGAGGAGACCTTGGCGGGCTCGATTGGCGCCAGCGTTGGCGGCCTGGCCTTCGGCGTCAACTATGCCATGGAGGAAGTGGGCTCGACCACCGAGTACGTGGCAGCAGGGGTGAGCTATAGCGCTGGCCCTCTGTCAATCGGCACTGGTGTAGAGACTGAAATCCGCCACGGCGACGTCGGACCATTCACCCCGGCGGGCATATTTACCCATAACAGTCCGACTGGCCAAGAATACGAGACAAACTATTTTGTAGGCGCTTCATATGAAGTGGCGGACGGCCTGCTGTTCAGCCTTGGTGCCGCAAATTTGGACAGCGACAGCGCGAACAATTGGTCCACCCCCGTGCTCGTCAGATCAGGACGGGGCATCGACCTCAACGCAGCTGTACCAAAGGCTTTTGGGCTCAGTGAGAACCGCGCCTGGACCGCGGGTGCCAGCGTGAAGGTATCCTTCTAAGCGCCAGTTCTCGTCTTATAACGAATAGAAAGAAGGTCCCGTCTCGGGGCCTTCTTTCGTCACATCTCCAGGGCAGGCGTCGCCGCTTTATCACACCCGCTCTAACCAAAAAACTGCGTCAATGCCTCGGCGACGCGGTCAAAGTCCCGGGACTCTTCGGCTACCAACTGGCTGCAAGACGGCAGGCAGATGCCGCGCGCGAACTGGTCCTCACACACCGCCAGATTGGCCCCCACCGCGCGGCGCGAAACAAAACGCGCCTGAGCAAACAAGGGCTGCATGTGCATGGGCTTCCAGACCGGCCGCGCCTCGATGTTGTCGGCTTCCAGCGCCTGGCGCAGCGCCTCGGGTTCGTGCTGATCCAAGAAGGCGACGCTCAGCCAGTGGGTCTCGCGACCGTCCGGCTGTTCTGGCAAAAAGCTGACGGGCGCATCTGCCAACAGCGCCTGGTAGTCACTATACAGTTGCCGCCGCTGGGCAATGCGCTGATCCAGCACCTGCATCTGCCCCGATCCAATGGCGGCGCAGACCCCTGACAGCCGGTAGTTATAGCCCAGCGTGCTGTGCTGATAGTAGGGCGCTGGATCGCGGGCCTGGGTGGCCAAGAAGCGAGCGCGTGCGACCAGCGCCTCATCGTCGCTCAGCAGCGCACCACCGCCCGAGGTGGTGATGATCTTGTTGCCGTTGAATGACAGCGCGGCCATCAACGCACCTTTTCCGGCGTGACGCCCCTTATAGAGCGTGCCCAGCGCTTCTGCGCTGTCGGTCACTAGCGGCACGCCATAGGCCGCCGTCACCGACAGCAAGGCGTCCAAATCACAGGACTGGCCATAAAGATCGGTGGCGATGACGGCCTTGGGCAAGCGTCCGCCGCGCTTGGCCGACGATAATTCGCATTCCAACAGCGCGGGGTCCAGGCCCCAGCTTCCTTCGGCATTGTCGAAAAACACCGGCACCGCGCCGCGCTGAACCAAGCCGGAGACGCCGCCCATAAAGGTCAAGCTGGGCCCCCAGACCTCGTCACCGGCTTCAACGCCCGCCAAGATCATCGCCAGGTGCAGTGCCGCCGTGCCCGAGGACAAGGCCGCTGCGTGGGCGATACCGGTATAGGCTTCCAGCTCGCGTTCAAAGCGGTCCACAGCCGGGCCGACGGGCGCAACCATGTTGGTGTCAAACACCAGGTCGACCAGACCGCGTTCAGCGCCGCCCATGTGCGGCTTGGACAAAAAGACCCGCCGTGGGGCTGAGGACGGCGAAGACGGTGCAGTCACGGGCTCGGCTTTCACAAGTGAGATCAGGGGAGGGCGTCAGTCAATCCAAGCTTCGAAAGCCTGGGTTGCCACCAGCCCGGCAGGAGTCTGCCACCAGAGGCGATCAAACACCAGCGACTGGCTGGCCTTGGGGATCGAAGGAAGCCCGACAAGGCCCGCGTAGGCCTGCACGCGTGTTGGCAGGTAGGCCAAGCGGCGGGCAAAAGCCGCGCCCGCAGCTGGCGAGATCGCATGACGCAAGAAGGCATAGGCCGCCTCTTGGTTAGGACTGCCTGCGCGAATAGCCCAGAAATCCAGACCATAAAGAATGGGGCTGCGTGCTGGGGCTATGCCGGGCGCAGCGTCCTCGCGCTTGGCCCGCGCGCGCTCCAGTGCGGCGGTAAATCCAAAGGCGAAGTCCAACTCGCCCTTTGCAAGTGCGGCCTCCAGGTCGGCACTGGCGTGGTACCAAAGCAGACTGTCTTTCAAGGGTTCCAGGGCGGCCAAAGCCTTTTGCGGTCCGCCGGGCGCGGTCAAGGTGGCGTAGACCTGATCGGCGGGCAAGCCTTGAGACAGCAGCAGCATCTCTAACAAGCCGTCCGGGCGGCGATAGAGGCCGCGTGTCCCTTCCAAGAGTTCAGGGTCAAGGAAGCCTTCAACCGATACCGCCTGGCCTTCAAGCGTGGGGGCATAAAAGCTCCAGCTCCAAGCCTGTGAGGCCAGGCCACAGCGGTGCAGCGCGCCCGGGACCAGCTCACCAGCTTGCAAGCCGACCTGCTTGGGGTCCAGCGGGGCCACCAGACCCAGCGCGCAGGCCTCTTCCAGTTCTTCAAGCTCGACGTCGACCAGGTCCCAATCACCCTTGACCCGCTCCAGGCTCTCCAGTGTGCCTTTGTAGGGAACGAGCTTGACTGTGTCCTGCTCGCGGGCGAAAGGCGCGATCAGCGCGGCCTCTTGTGCCGCAGCATAGCGCCCACCCCAGGAGACCAGCAGCAAGTCGCGCTCAGGCGCTTCGATCTGCACCAGATCTGTACTGGCTTGTTGGGTCGCTTCAGAGGTCGCAGCAAGAGCATCTGAGCTGGTCGCTTGATCTTGGGCTAAGCTGGGACCGCTCGCCAGCAGCGCCGCCAGCAGCGCCGCCGGTACCAAGGGCAACACAGGGCGCTGGGCTCGGCAACAGCCAGCAGAGCGAAACAGACAAAAAGCAAGCGAGCGTAGAGACATAGAGGCGTGTCCTTCCTTTTGGCGCGCGATCATTCGGGCGGTCGCGCCGATATAGAGCGACATCAAAGACGCAGTCCAAGCGGCCTGCTAATGGCTATTCGCATTTTGCGGCAATTGCATCCCTTTTCTTAGAGCCTGGTGCCGACTACAACAAAGGCCAAGCCCTTCGACCACCAAGCCCTTTGATCCCGCCGTCCACCAACCAAACAACGAGAGAGCCCATGCCTGCCTCTGCCTTTTCTGCCGACCGTCCGCTCAAGCTGGGCACCCGTGGCTCGCCCTTGGCGCTGGCCCAGGCGCAGGAGACCAAAGCACGCTTGATCGAAGCCTTTCCGGACCTGGCCCACAGCGGACACGTTGAGATCGTGGTTTTCTCCACCACTGGCGACCAGGTACAAGATCGCCCGCTGAACGAGATCGGCGGCAAGGGCTTGTTTACCAAAGAACTAGAGGTGGCCTTGCTGGAGGACCGCGCTGATATTGCGGTGCATTCGCTCAAAGACGTGGGCGTGGTCATGCCCGAGGGGCTGGAGTTAGCCTCTTACCTGCCGCGCGAAGATGTGCGCGACGTGCTGTTGACCCGCGACGGTGGTGGCCTGGACAGCCTGCCACAAGGCGCGGTTCTTGGTACCGCCAGCTTGCGCCGACAGGCTCTGGTCAAGGCCTTGCGCCCTGATCTTCAGGTCAAGCTGTTCCGCGGCTCGGTTCAGACCCGCCTTGCCAAGTTGGCCGAGGGCCAGGCTGATGCGACCTTGCTCGCCTTGGCCGGTCTCAAGCGCCTGGGCCTGGAGCAGAAAGTCCCCCATTGTCTGATGGAGCCGCACAGCTTCTTGCCCGCTATGGCACAGGGCGCGATCGCCTTGCAGGTACGCAGCGAGGATGCCGCCAGCCGCGCGCTGGCCGAGGCGCTGAACGATCAGGCCACCGCACAAGCCGTGCGCGCCGAGCGTGCCTGTTTGGCTGAGCTGGACGGCTCCTGTCGTACACCGCTGGCGGGCTGGGCACGCTCCGTCGGGCGGCCGGGCTGGCTCAAGCTGACCGCCTTTGCTGGCGATCCCGAGGGCCACCAATCCTTCTGGGCTGAGCAAGATGCACCCATGGACCGCCCCGATGCTCCCGAGGCTCTGGGCCGTGCGGTTGGTCTTCAGTTGCGGGTCAAGGCGGGGCAGGCCTTTTTTGACGCCCTGGCCGACCATCCCGGCACCTGGCGATCATAGCAGCGCAGGCCATGGCCCAGACCGATCAGCCACCGACCGCTTGGCCTCTCACTGTCTATTTCGCGCGCGCTGACGCGAGCTGGCAAACCGCAGCGCCCAGCGGCCTGCGCGCGGCGCTGGAGGCGGCGGCCAAGCGCAGTGATCTGCCCCTTTTAACCGTCAGTTTGCCGCTGTTGAGGATTGAAAGCGATCCGTGCGCAGTGGCACCGTTGGACGCCGCATTGGCCCGGCCTGGTCCGCAGGCTTATCTCTTCTCGAGCCTGCGCGCGGTGGAGGCCCTGGACGATCTGGATCGCCTTGATGCCCTGGCCCGGCACGCCCCCGTGTTTTGCGTCGGCACGCGCGCACTGTCGGCCTTGCGCGCTTCAGGCTTCCAAGGCCCAAGCCTCACGGCGCCCACTGCAGCCGCCCTGGAGCAGGCGATCATCGAGGCGCACACAACCACCTTTGGTAGCGGTACTCAGGCTGATGGCCCGCCCCAATTGCACTACTTTTGTGCCACAGAGGTGAGTCACGACTTCCGCGACCTCGCGGCTTGTTTGCAGCGCGCCGGAGCGCCAGCCCTGGCCTGGCACCGGCTGTATGCCGCCCGCCCCGTCCCCGACCATGAGCCGACCTTAGAGGCTGGCTTGCAAGCGCTGGCCGAGCGGCCCGAAAGGGCGCTGGTGCTGGTCTACTCCCGCGCCCTAGCCCGGCGATTGGGTCAGCTTGCCTCCGCGCTTGAGAGCCACAAAATCGCGCCAGATTGGCGCCATCGCTTGCCTGTGCTTTGCCTCTCGCAAGCAATTGCAGTAGAGCTAGAGACCTGGGACTTCCGCAGCATAAGCGTGGCCCAGACACCCAACGAAGAGGGGCTGGCAGCTTTGCTGAATGCCCGTCTGCCCGGATTGAACCTGCGCTCGGCACACGCCGCCCGCTAGGCTCAAGTGGGCACCCCGAAAGCCTTTGAGCGAGAATTGCATGTCCGAGCAACCCGATCTGGCCACCACTACAGCGCCCACATCACCCCAGGCTGCACCTGCCCCAGCGACCCGCCGCCGCGGCAGCGCGCTTGGCCGCGCCGTGTTGGGCCTGATCATCGCTGCTTTGGTGGCTTTGGTGTCAGCCGTGACGGCCTTGAGCCTGTACGAAGTCGGCGGCCTGGCTGGGCTGCGTGCCATGAGCCAAGGCCAAGAGGCGCCCGCTTCTTTGGCAGCCCAGCTTGATGAAGCGCGCGCGCAGCTTGCCGCCCTGCAAGCCGCCGCCGAGCGCGACACCGCCGACCAGAGCAACCAAAGCGCGCTGCAAGCGGCGGACCTCAAGGCGCTGACCAGCCAGCTCGACGCGCTGAAGAGCGATTTGGCGCGCCTCGATCAGCAGCTTGGCATGCAAGAACAGGCACTCGATTTGAGCCTGGAAGCCGTGCAGCCGAAATTGGCCCAGAGCCAGAGCCAGGCCGAACGCGCCCTGACGCTGGCGCAAGAGGCCAGCGACCAGACCCAAGAGCTGGCCAGCTTGATCGATCCTGATCAAGCTCTGTCCGGCCAAATCAAAGAAACCTTGAGCCGCCTTGAAGGCCGCCTGGATCAAGTCGCCGCGCAGGCCGAGCAGGCGCAGGCCGCCGCCGCCGCTGCAGAAGCCAGCCTGGACAGCGAGCGCCTGACCCAGCGCCAAGATCAGCTTGCCGGTCAGATGGAAGCGCAAATCGCCAGCTTGCAAGACCTGGAGCAGCAACTCAGTGATCTCGCCGCCGCCCAAGACCAGACCGCCGAACGCGCGCAAAGCCTGCGCCAAGAGCTGCAAGGCCAACTGGCGGACCTGTCGGCCCAAATCGACCCGGCCTATCGCGAAAATCGTGATGACGGGCTGCGCTTGTTGGCCCTGTCACGGCTGCGCGGCGCTCTGGCCCAAACCGGCGGTTTCGATGCCGAGCTGGCGGCTCTGCAAGGCTTGGCAGCGGGTAAGCCCAAGCTGACTGCGCTGCTGGCACCCCTCAACGCTCAGGCGGCCCAGTCCGCACCGGCACTCGACAGCCTCACCGCTCAGACCGACGCCCTGTGGCGCGATCTGTCGAGCTTGGCGCGCAGCGATGCCGCCGCCAATCAGGGCGTTTTGGGCTCTATGCTCGGCAAGGTCTCAGGCCTAGTCACCATCGAACCGGTCGACGCCCAAGGTCAGGAGACCCTGGCAGGCTGGCTGGCCGATGCCAAGGCGGCGCTGACCGTTGCGCCTGGTGGACGCCCCGACTATGCGCTGGCCTGGGACAAGCTGGGCCGTATTCCAAGCGACCTGACCCAGCGCTCGCAGTTGTATCAAGACTGGTTCGCTAAGCTGAGCCAGCGCCGCGCGCGCGATCAAGCGGCGTGGGATCTGGAGGCCTGGGCGCTAAGCGAAAAGCTGGGCCAGCCTTAAGCATGGACCGCGCCCGCCCACCCCAGCGCTGCCTACAGCGCCCGCCGTCTTGGATTTTCCCCGCGTCCGTCGCGGGCTTGCTCGCCTACAGGAGCCCTCGTTCATGCTTCGCTTGATGCTGTTTTTGGTTCAATTGGCGCTGGTCATTGCCGCTGCTCTCTGGCTGACCGCCAACACGCAAGACATGTCCTTGGTGGTCATGGGCACGCGCATCACCATGAACGCCGGCCTGGCCGCGCTCATGCTGTTGATCGTGGTTTGGATCTTGTTTCAGGTCTTCCGCTTGGTGAAAGCCTTCATCGATCTGCCCGCCACCCAGCGCAAGCAGCGCGAGGAAAACAAGCATCGACGCGGCCTAGACGCCATCTCTAAGGGCCTGTCGGCGCTGGCCGCTGGCGATGCCAAAGAAGCCAGCAAGCAGAGCAAGGTGGCGCAAAAGTATCTGGCCAAGTCGCCGCTCACCCACCTGATCAGCGCTCAAACCGCGCTGCTGGAGGGCAACAGCGATCAGGCCGATCAAAACTTCATCGCCATGCTGGACGACCCGCAGGCGGCCTTTATGGGTCTGCGCGGGCTCATAACCCAGGCCATGAAGCGCGGTGATCGCGCTGAGACCGTGGCCTTGCTTTATGAAGCGCTCAAGCTGCGACCTAAAACCTTTTGGGTAGTGGACACCTTGTTTCGCTTGGAAGCCGCTCAACGCCGCTGGCCTGAAACGCTGAGCATATTGGAACAAGGGCGCAGCAATCGCGTTCTCAGCAAAGCCCAAGGTCAGCGCGCTTTGGCGGTGGTGCAAGCCCAGCAAGCCGAGGATCTGTTGGCTGCCGGAGAGATCAAGGCTGCCCGCACCGCCGCCCAACGCGCGGTCCAGCTTGCCCCGGAATTTGCACCCGGCCAGTTGGTGCTGTCGGACATCTTGCGGCAAAGCGACGGGCCAGAGGCCGCCGCCCGCGCCCTGCAACGCGCCTGGAAGCGCGAACCCCACCCGCTCTACAGCTTGGCTTATTTGCGCGCTTTGGGGGCTGAAGGACCGCGCGCCATCTTGGACGCTATGACCGCGCTGCACGCCCTGCGCCCCGAGCACGCCCTGTCCATCCTGGAGCTGGGCCGCGCGCAACTGGCAGCGGGCGAGCTGGTCGCTGCCCGCGCCAGCCTGGAGCCGCTAGAGGCCCGCGCGCCCAGCCACCGGCTGTACCGCGCGCTGGCCAACCTGACCGAAGCCGATGGCGGCTCACTGGAGACCGTCACCGGTCTTCAAGCCAAGGCCTCGCTCTATGCGCGCCACGACGCTTGGAGTTGCAGTGCTTGCCAAGACGAGCACCAAGCTTGGTCCGCCGTCTGCCCGAGCTGCGAGTCCTTCGATACCCTGAGCTGGGGCAGCGAGGCCAGCGAACGCGACGAACGACCCGCGCTGGAGCAACGCTTGGCGGGCCGGGTAGCGCTGTTGGAAGACGGACGCTAGGCCCGCTGCCAGCGCGCTTGTATTTGCGATTCTCGTGTAGGCGACAGGCAAGATTGTCGCTTGCCGCGCCGCTGTTTTCGGCTAGGGTGAGCCCGCCTTTTTCCCAAAGGGGACCTGGGAGAGTTGGTAGTCGGTGTGGCCCGCAACAGCCCCAGACCGCGCCATATCCAGACTCTCACCAAACCCAGGCCCTCATAGCATGACGAGACCCGCATGAGCATACTAGCCGACAGCCTTTCGCGTATTCAGCCTTCGCCCACCATCGCCGTTACCAACAAAGCGCGCGAGCTGCGCGCCGCCGGCAAAGACGTGATTGGCCTGGGTGCCGGCGAACCCGATTTCGACACCCCCGATCACATCAAAGCGGCAGGCATTGAAGCCATCAAAGCGGGTCAGACCAAGTACACCGCCGTCGATGGCACACCTGAGCTGAAGCAAGCCATCGTGGACAAGTTCAAGCGCGATAACGGCTTGGAGTATACGGCCGCCAACATCACTGTGGGCACCGGCGGCAAGCAGGTGCTGTACAACGCGCTGGTCGCCACCTTGAACCCCGGCGATCAAGTGCTGATCCCCTCGCCCTATTGGGTCTCCTACCCCGACATGACCTTGCTGGCCGGTGGCGATCCCGTCACCGTCGATACCCGCGAGGAAGACGGCTTCAAGTTGAGCCCCGCCGCACTGGAAGCCGCAATTACGCCCAAGACCAAGTGGCTGATTTTGAACTCGCCTTCTAATCCCACCGGCTCGGGCTATACCGCCGACGATCTGAGCGCCCTGGCAGAGGTGCTGCGTCGTCACCCTCAAGTCTGGGTCATGACCGACGACATGTACGAGCATCTGGTCTATGGAGATTTCGAGTTCGTTACCATCGGCCAGGTTGCCCCCGATCTGATGGACCGCGTTTTGACCTGCAACGGCGTGTCCAAGGCCTACTCCATGACCGGCTGGCGGATTGGCTATGCTGGCGGCCCGGTAGAGCTGATCAAAGCCATGAGCAAGATCCAGTCGCAGTCCACCTCTAACCCCTGCTCGATTTCTCAGGCCGCAGCGGTTACCGCCTTGAACGGCGATCACAGCTTTTTGGACACCTTCCGCGCCGCCTTCGACGAGCGCCGCCGCTATGTGGTCGAGCGCCTGAACGGCTGTCAGGGCCTGACCTGCCGCATGCCCGATGGTGCGTTTTATGTTTACCCCTCGTGTCAGGGCGTGATGGGCCGCACGACCCCCAGCGGCAAACTGCTGGAGAGCGACAACGATTTCGTCGCCTACTTGTTGGAAGATGCTCTGGTGGCTTGCGTTCAGGGTACGGCCTTTGGCTTGGCGCCCTATTTCCGCATTTCCTATGCCACCGGCATGGATAATCTGGTCAAAGCCATGGACCGCATCGAGGCCGCCTGCACGGCCCTGCGCTAGTCACACACCGTGAGCGATCAACCGCGAGACGGCAAGGGGACCGTAGGGGACCGCCTGAGGGCGCTGGAGGCAAAGGATGAGGATTTGGCTTGGCAGGCTGGTCAGAGCCGCCTGGCCTACCACAGCCCTTTCCTGGGCATTTGCGAGACACCCTTTGAGCGCCCCGATGGCGCGCGGGGCATTTACTATAGCCTGGAGGTGCCTGGTCACGGAGCTATGGTCGCCGCCTGCCATCAGCAACGCATCTTGCTGGTGCGCGAGTACCGCCTGCCGCTGGGGCGCATCGTTTGGGGCCTGCCCGGCGGGCGCTCAGAGCCGGGCGATGATCCGCAGCTAACGGTGAAGCGTGAGCTGGTTGAAGAAACCGGGCTCGAGGTGGCGGGGCCCTTGTTGCCGCTAACCCGCCTGGTGCCCAGCGCGGCTGTGACCAACCACACTATCCACTGCTTTGCTGCCCGCGTACACGACCCCAGCGCGCTCAAGCGTCAGGAAAGCGAGATCGCCAGCTTGCACTGGCTGAGCCTGGCCGACGTGGAGTCGATGTTGCAAAGCGACAGCATTTTGGATGCGCCCAGCCAAACCGCGCTACTGAACTTGCTGTTGTTTCATCGCGCCTGGCTGGATCAGAGCTGAGCGCGGTTGCGGCTAACCGGCTTCAAGATCAGACCGCGCCACGAAAAAAAGGCCGGGCGCTTGTCGCACTCGGCCTTTTCCGATTCGTGTCGGCGCTCAGAGCCTTAGGCGGCTGCGCGACGCTCGTCCTTGCGCATCTTCTGGACGATGCGGCGCTTAATCTTCAGCGCATCCGGGCCCAGCTTTGCGTCGTCGGTATTCAGCAAAAAGGTGTCCAAGCCGCCCTTGTGCTCAACCGAACGCAGGCCGTGCATAGAGATCTTGACCTTTACCATCTCGTCCAGTGCTTCTGACAACAAAGACTTGGTCTGGATGTTGGGCAGATAGCGGCGGCGGGTGGTGTTGTGCGCGTGGGAAACGTTGTTACCGGACTGCACGCCCTTTTTCAGAAAGTCGCAACGACGAGCCATGGGTTTCTCTTCAGTTCAAAGTGTCAGCGCCAAGTACCGGCCCTAGCCTTGGGGTTTCAGGGCCAAGAACCGAGGCGTCTCCTGGAAGCCTGACCGAAGGGACAGGACAGCAACCTGGGAGTCGCTTTGGCGAAAATCGGAGGCGTGTGATAGGCAAGAAGCACCCTCAAGGTCAAGGATTATCTGGCCTGGGTGCTGATTTCGGACGATTTGCGCGCTCATCGTGGGTTTCCAGGTCTCTGGTTGCTCGCTCATTGGCCCGGGATGGGTACCACCCGCCACTGAGGATGGTACACCTGCACCGGTTGCTGGACCAGTTGCGGCTGCCAAACCTGGAGTCTGCGTTCGGCCTCGCGGCGCTGCCATTCGACCTGCCACGTCTTAATTTCAACCGGATCCAGAACCACCCGCGGGCGATAGCCCACCAGGGTCATCTGCCGATAGTGGGGCGCAACATAGCTGTAGGGCTGCTTGATTTCTGCGGGTTGGAGCTGCCAGCGTGGTATCGTCACCATCTGGGGCTGGAAGTGAAGCTGGACCTGGCGAGGATACCAAATCGTGTAGGTCTGCACGGGAAAAGCGGCTGTGGGCGCGGCTGCTTGGGGCGGGCTGGTTATCCCGGAGCCGACTGCGGGCATGGCCTGATAGGGCGAAGTGTAAGGCGAACGATAGGGTGACTGAATCGGGCCTGGAGCCTGGGTTTGGGCCTGGGTTTGAAAGGCGAGCAGCGACATCGACAGAGCTGCGACCAGGCCCAGCGGTTGGCTTATCCTTGCAACTGACATCCGGCCTCCTCTCGCATCAGAAGCCAGAGCGTTGGGTCCAGGCATTGCGCCAAGACCGTCGCTCTCGCTCTTTGTTTTTTAACGCAAATCCATGCATGAACGTGTTGCAGCGTTCTCGCGGCTTGCGCTTGGCCCAAATCGGCTTAGGCCTAGGGATTGCCCGCAAGGGGCTGAAAGATGGTACCCGGCGCACCGGCATAGCCAAAGGGCACGCCTGGCATCACACCGGCATCCTGTGGCGCCTGTAGACCCATGGGGTCTTGATGAACCACAGGAACGCTGCCCTTGGCGCCGGGGGTGGCGTGGGAGCCATAGGTCTGTCCGTCATCGCCCTGAACCTGGACCGCCGCCGTTGGCTTGCAGTAGATCGGCCCTTCACCAGGGATCTCGACGTAGTAGAAATAGCGCGACACATCCGGCTCAGGATACCAAACGCCGTTGATCACCACGCCCAAACCCGTGGTGCCGCTGTGGATATAGCCCTGCGTAGGCTGTGGCGGTTGGGCGCGGCTGTAAGCCTGCCCGACCTGATGGCCTTGGGGTAGCGCTTCCAAGCTGTGCGGGTAGGGTGCTTGGGGGGCTGAGTGGGTTGGAAGGACAGGCTGAGCGCCTGGAGTCCCCGCCAAGGCCTGAGGTTTTTCTTCCAGGTGATAGCAGGTCCAACCGGCAAACTTGGCCTCGCCCGCTGAGGGCACCAAGACCAGCGCCAAGGCAGCCGCAGCGCCCAAGCCGGCAAGCGCCAGCACCGCCGCGCGATCAATGCGACGGCTACGCGCCACTACCCGAGGTTTTGCACGCAAGGATGCCAGCCGCTTTTCGCCAAGGCGTTGAGCCGCAAAGCGGGTGTTGGGATAACGTGTCGTCATGGCCGACTCCTTGGTCAAAATCCAGCAAAGCCGAGGCAGCAGCCCCACCCTACGCAGGGCGGAGCAAGCCGACACCTGGCCTTGCTTATACCTAAGGATAAGACCGGCCCAACTTCAAGGTCTGGACCCAAGGACGCGGCATTCCTGACCAAGGCCCTGGAAATGCTCGCAATATGCGATGCAATCTGGCGTTGTGGCGCTGAGAATCAGTCGAGCTTGGGGTCTTGGGGCAACCATTGCTGCAAAAAGGCCGCCGTGCCGGCTTGCGGCGCTGCACCGTCGCTCGACTCCGCCCCAAAGTCCCAGCCGCCTTCCTGGTCAGCACGCAGGCTCGCAAACTCGAAGTGGCGATGGTCCATCAGGTGCGAGGGCACCAGGGACTGGAGCGCGCGAAACATAATGTCTGCGCGGCCCGGATAGGCCTTCTCCCAATCCTGCAACATGGCCTTGATGGTTTGGCGTTGCAGGTTCTCCTGACTGCCGCACAAATTGCAGGGGATGATGGGATAGGCCATGGCGCGGGCAAAGCGCGCAATGTCCTTCTCAGCGCAATAGGCCAGCGGGCGCACCAGCACCAAATCCCCGGTGTCGGTCTTCAGCTTGGGCGGCATGGCTTTGAGGCGTCCGGCAAAGAACAGGTTGAGAAAGAAGGTCTCCAAGATATCGTCGCGGTGATGGCCTAGGGCGATCTTGTTGCAGCCCAGCTCACGCGCGGTGCGATAAATGATGCCACGGCGCAGGCGCGAACACAAAGAGCAGGTGGTCTTGCCCGCTTGGATCTTGTCCTTGACGATGGCGTAAGTGTCCTCGGTGACGATGCGGTAATTCAGCCCGGTCTGATCGAAATAGGCGGGCAGCACTTCGTCTGGGAAGCCCGGCTGCTTTTGGTCCAGGTTCATCGCCACGATCTCAAAGGTGATCGGCGCGCGCGCAGCCAGGTCGGCCAAGATGGTCAGCAGCGTATAGGAATCCTTACCGCCCGAGCAGCAGACCAGCACTTTGTCACCGTCTTCGATCATGTTGAAGTCGATGTTGGCTTGCGCCACGTTGCGGGTCAGGCGCTTGCGTAGCTTGTTGGTATTGGCCGAGGTTGGGTCGGCCACCGCGTCTTGCGGCTTGGGGTCAGCGACGGCGGAGGTCGGTGCAGCGGTCATGGTCAAAGCGCAGCCTGGCAGGTGGGGAAGGTCAGGCGCTGGTCTTAGCCGCTTTGCGCTCGATTTCCAAGCATCGCGCGCTGGTGGCCTCTCGTGAGCCGCCTGCTCAGCGCGCCGCCGCCAGCAGGCCGTCCAGGTCTAAGTGCGCCTCCAGGTGGTCGGCCAGCGCGTCCAGGCCCGCCTCCACCGCGCTGTCGTAGTCGAAAGCCGCTGCCTGCAAGCCCAAGCTCTGCAAGAAGGCCGCCCGGAAGCCGTCCGCGCCGAACAGACCGTGCAGGTAGCTGCCCATGACCTGGCCGCTGGCATCAATGGCGCCGTCGGCGCCCGCCTGCAACTCAAGGAAGGGCCGTGCGCAATCGGGTCCTGCTGAGCGCCCAATGTGGATCTCATAGCCTGCCACCGCTGCGCCACTGGCCAGGTGGCGGCCCGACGTGCGTACCAAGCGTTTTTGCGGCGTTAGCTCGGTCTCCAGGTCCAGCAGGCCCAGACCGTCAACCGAGCCTGCCTGCCCCTCCAGGCCTTGAGCGTCGTGCAACCTGCGCCCCAGCATCTGATAACCGCCACAAATGCCCAGCACCCGCCCGCCGCGCCTCAGATAGGCGCGCAGATCGGCTTCCCAACCGGCGGCCCGCAAGGCCTCCAGGTCAGCGATGGTGGTCTTGCTGCCGGGCAGGATGACCAAAGCGGCCTCCAGCGGCAAGGGCTCGCTCAAAGGCACAAAGCGCAGCCGAATACTGGGGTCTTGGGCCAAGGGGTCGAAGTCGTCAAAGTTGGCGATGTGGGGCAGCTTGGCGACCGCGATCAGCGGCGCATCGCCGGTGGCAGCTTGAGCCTTGTCCAGCGCAACAGCGTCTTCGGCGGGCAGGGCCGCCGCCCCACCGAAGAAGGGCACCAAACCCCAAGACTGCAGGCCCGTGGCCTGGGTGATGATCTGAAGGCCCGAATCGAACAGGCGCGCATCGCCGCGAAACTTGTTGATGATATAGCCCGCCAGCAGTGCCCGCTCTTCGGCGGGCAGCAGCGCATGGGTGCCGACCAGCGAGGCAATCACCCCGCCGCGATCGATATCGCCGATCAGAACCACCGGTGTTTGACTGGCCACGGCAAATCCCATGTTGGCGATGTCGCCTGCGCGCAGATTGACCTCGGCCGCCGAGCCCGCTCCTTCGACCAGCACCAGGTCGGCTTGGGCCTTCAGCCGCTCAAAGCTCTCCAGAACGCGCGGCATGAGCTGGGGCTTGAGCCCCTGATAATCGCGGGCCGCCGCCGTCTTCCAGACCTGGCCTTGCACCACGATTTGCGAGCCGACCAGCGACTGCGGCTTGAGCAATACGGGGTTCATATCGCTGTGGGGCTCCAGGCCTGCCGCGCGGGCTTGCAGGGCTTGCGCGCGGCCAATCTCGCCACCGTCAGCGGTGACCGCTGCGTTGTTCGACATGTTCTGCGGCTTGAAGGGGGCCACCTTGAGTCCGCGCCGGGTGTAGGCCCGCGCCAGACCCGCCACCAGCAAGGACTTGCCGACATCCGAGCCGGTGCCCTGAAACATGAGTGCTTTGGCGCGGTGCGCGCGGCGCGTCATGGCGGGCTAGCTCATGGTCTGCTGAATGGCCATATAGGGCAGCCCCAGCTCGACCAGCGCGGTCGGCGCGATGGGCTGGGTGCGGGCGGGATCGGTGAACAGCATCCAGTGCTGGCCGCGCTCCACCCGGCGGATGGCGGTGGTATTGCGCCCCAACAGCTGGGCGGCGCGGCGGGCAATTGCCTCGCCCGAATCGATCCAGTGCAGCGTCGGTGCCAGCGCGATCAGCTCGGCGCGCACGATGGGGAAGTGGGTGCAGCCCAGCACCGCCACATCCATTTTGTTACCGTTGGGGCGGTCGAACAGCGGTTGGACGGTGGCCAGCAGGTCTTCGGGGCTGGGTGGATTGCCGCGCAGCTTTTGTTCCGCCAGCGCAACCAGGCCCACGGTGCCGTGCAACAGCACCTCAACATCGCCCGCGTGCTCCTTCATGTAGTCGTGGAAGAAGGCGCCTTGCACGGTCGCTGGGGTCGCAAGCACGCCCACCACACCGGTTAGGCTGGCGCGTGCTGCGGGCTTGACCGAGGGAATGGTGCCGATGACCGGCAGCTCCAGCGCTTGTCGCACCGCTTGCAGCGCATAGACCGTGGCCGTGTTGCAGGCCAGCACCAATACGTCGGGCTTGTGCTCGGCCACCAGGGTGGTGGCCAGATGGGTCACGCGCTCGCAAATTTGCTCGGCGGTCTTGTTGCCATAGGGAAAGAAGGCGCTGTCGGCCACCATGATCAGGTCCGCATCCGGCAGACGGCGCGAAATCGAGGCGCAAATGGTCAGACCTCCGACACCGGAGTCGATCAGCAGGATTTTGGGAGCCGGCACGGCAGCGGTCCTCTTGGCAGCAATCAAGGCAAAGGGCCAGGGTCGATCAGCATCGGCCCTATTGGCTCAGCGTTTCGTGGTCGCGCGCGTTCAAAGCAAAAGCCGCGTCCAACAGAGCCTTGGTATAATCGGTCTTGGGCTGGCTGAACAAGCTCTCAGCATCGCCGACCTCGACGATTTTGGCGTTCTGCATGACCATGACGCGGTGCGACAGGGCTTTGACCACCCGCAAATCGTGCGACACGAACAAGTAGGACAGGTTAAGCTTGGCCTGCAGGTCGCGCAACAGCTCGACGATCTGCGCCTGCACCGAGACATCCAGCGCCGAGGTCGGCTCGTCCAGCACCAGGAGCTTGGGATTGAGGATCAAGGCGCGGGCGATGGCGATGCGCTGACGCTGGCCGCCTGAGAACTCGTGCGGATAGCGGTAGCGGTCCGCTGGGTCGAGCTGCACCAGCTTGAGCATATCGATGATGCGCTGCTCGCGCTCCTCGGGGCCAAGGTCGGGTTGGTGGGCGCCCAGGCCTTCGCCAATGATCTCAGAGACCGACAAGCGCGGCGACAGCGAACCATAGGGATCTTGAAAGACAATCTGCATGCGTGCGCGCAGCGGCTTCAGGGCCTTTTGCACCTGGCCTTGCATGTCCTGGCCCATAAAGACGATGGGCCCGCGCGATTCGATCAAGCGCAACAGCCCCAGCGCCAGGGTGGTCTTGCCCGAGCCCGACTCGCCGACAACGCCCAGCGTCTCGCCTTGGCGCAGCAGGACGTCGACGCCATCGACGGCTTTCACGTGGCCGACCACGCGTTTCAGCAGGCCCTTTTTGATTGGGAAGTAAACCTTGAAATCGTCAGCGCGCAGAATTTCGGGCGCATCGGCGGGCAAAGGCCGCGGCGCGCCTTGCGGTTCGGCGTCCAGCAACATGCGGGTATAGGCGTGCTGGGGCGTGTCAAACACCTGGGCGGTGGCGCCAGCTTCGACAATCTTGCCCTCGGTCATGACGTTGACCCGCTCGGCCATCTTACGCACCACGCCCAGATCGTGGCTTATGAACAAGATCGACATGCCGATCTCTTTTTGAAGCTCTAGCAACAGCTCGAGAATCTGGGCCTGAATGGTCACGTCCAGCGCGGTTGTGGGCTCGTCGGCGATCAATAAGTCCGGCCGATTGGCCAGCGCCATGGCGATCATAACCCGCTGACGCTGGCCGCCCGACAGCTCGTGCGGGAACACGTCCAGTTTGGCGCGTGCGTCGCGAATGCCGACTTGTTCCAGCAGCTCCAGCGCACGGGCGCGGGCTTTGATCTGGCCCAGGCCCTGGTGGACCTTCAGCACTTCGGTGATCTGTTTGGAGACCCGGTGCAAGGGGTTGAGCGAGGTCATGGGTTCTTGAAAAATCATCGACACGCGGTTGCCGCGCAACTGGCGCAGCTTGCGGTCGCTGAGCTTGAGCACGTCTTGGCCGAACAACTCCACCTTGCCCGTGGGGTAGCGGGTGCCGATCTCAGGCAAGAGCTTGAGCGTACTCAGCGCGGAGACCGATTTGCCCGAGCCCGATTCGCCCACCAGCGCCACGGTCTCCCCGCGCTTGATGTCAAAGCTGATGGTATCGACGGCGCGTTGCCAGCCGCGCGGCGTGTTGAACTCGATCGACAGGTCTTGGACCGAGACGATGGTCTCAGGCGTGTTGCCGTTTGAAGCGGGGTTAGTCATGTCGGCCTCCTAACGCAACTGTTTGCGCGGATCAAAGGCATCGCGGATGCCCTCGCCGACAAAAATGAGCAGCAACAAGAGGCCGCCCAGCACACCAAAGGAGGTGAAGGCCAGCCAATAGGCATCCAGATTCTGCCGCGCCTGCAAGGACAGCTCGCCCAGCGAGGCCGAGGTGGGCGGCAGGCCGAAGCCCAAATAATCCAGCGATGACAGGGCTGTAACCGAGCCCGCCAGGCTGAAGGGCAAGAAGGTCATGGTGGCCACCAAGGCGTTGGGCAGCACGTGCTTAAAGATGATGGTTGGCTCGCGCAGGCCCAGCGCGCGCGCAGCCCGCACATAGTCCAAATTGCGGGCGCGGAAGAACTCGATGCGCACCACGCCCATGCCGCCGTACCAGCTAAAGACGATGAACAGCAACAGCAGCATCCAGAAGCCCGGCGTGCGGATCGAGGCCAGAATGATCAGCACGTAAAGCGTTGGGATCGAGCTGTAGATCTCAAGCACTCGCTGAAAGATCAGATCTGTCCAGCCGCCGTAATAGCCCGAAATCGCTCCGGCTATGATGGAGGTAAAGGTGGTGACAATGGTCAAGATGAAGCCAAAGGCCAGGCTGACTCGCAGGCCATAAATCACCCGCGCCATCACATCGCGCGCCTTGGCATCGACGCCAAAGGGGTGCTCCCAAGAAGGCGGATAGGGCGCAAAGGGCACGCCGTCGGCGGCGTCCAGCGGCGTATCGTAGGAATAGGGGATCAGAAGTGGGTCCAAGATCCAGCCCTTGTCCGTGATCAGCGCGCGTAGCTCCTCAGAGCGATAGTCGGCCTGGATTGGCAAGAAGCCGCCAAAATCAATCTCAAGGTAGGTCTGAAACAGCGGAAAGAAGGGCTGGCCGTCGTACCAAATAAAGATCGGCTTGGTGTTGGCCAGTATCTCGGCAGGCAAGGCCAGCATGGCGATCAACAGCAAGATAATCGCCGACCCCAGCGCCAGCCGGTTCTGCTTGAAGATCTGCCAGCGCCGCCAGTTCATGGGCGACACGCGCAAGAAGCCAAAAATCTTGTAAGACGGCAGGGCCAGGTTGATGGGCTCGATCACGGCTTAAACCTCCCGGCTTTCAAAGTCGATTCGCGGGTCCACCACGGTCAACATGAAGTCAGAGAAGATACCCATCAGCAGGCCAAACAGCGTGAAGAAGTAGAGCGTCGAGAAGATGATGCCATAGTCGCGCTTGATCACCGCCTCATAGCCCAACTTGCCCAGACCATCGAGGCCGAAAATCACCTCGATCAACAAGGAGGAGGAGAAGAGGATGCCGATCAGCGCTGCCGGAAAGCCCGAGATGATCAAGATCATGGCGTTGCGGAAAACGTGACCATACAGAATGCGGCTGTTGGACAAGCCCTTGGCGCGGGCGGTCAAAACGTATTGCTGGCGGATCTGATCCAAAAAGGAGTTCTTGGTCAGCATGGTCAAGGTGGCAAACGCGCCCAGCATCATGGCGATCAAGGGCAAGGTTAAGTGCCAGAAATAATCCGCCACTTTTTGAAGGGTGCCCAGCTCGTCAAAGTTGATCGACACCAGCCCGCGATTGGGAAAGATGTTCCAGAATTGGCCGCCCGCGAACAGGGTCAGCATCAAGATCGCCACCAAGAAACTGGGCAGGGCATAGCCGACAATGATCACAAAGCTGGTGGCCAAATCGAAGGTCGTGCCGTCATACAGCGCCTTGCGAATGCCCAGCGGGATCGAGATGAGATAGGTCAGCAGCGTGGTCCATATCCCCAGCGATATAGAGACCGGCATCTTTTCCATGATGATATTGAGCACCAGCTCGTCGCGGAAAGTGGCCTCGCCAAAATCGAAGGTGGCATAACGGACCAACATGGAGCCCAGCCGCTCGTACCAAGGCTTATCGAAGCCAAAGCGCTCGCGGATGATCTGCACCTGGTATTCGCTGAGGCCCAGGCGTGTGGCGGTCTCGCTGGCGCTGGAGCCATTGCCCGAGCCATTGCTGGGTGTCGAGCTGCCCACTTGGCTGCCCGCGTCCTCGCCGCCGCTTTGCAGCCGCGTTAGGGCTGCGTTCTGCGCGCCAAAGGTCTGGCTCAAGATCTGGTCAATTGGACCGCCGGGCGCAGACTCGATGATCAGAAAGTTGATTAGCATGACGCCGATCAAGGTCGGCACCACCAACAGCAGGCGGCGGATCAGATAGGTCAGCATGCTAGCGTTCTTTCGGTGACGATTTAAGGGGCCAGGATTCGGGGCGTGTCCTCGAGGCTCGCCTTGAGGGCTTGGGTTCGGGCCTCACATGTGGGGTCGGTCTTGCCGTGGCCCGAGCGGCTTCGGCTTGTGACGGGCGCGCCATCTGACGCTGCCCGCCAAACAAGCCCGACAGGGGCTATTTGTAATAGCCCGCGTCGCGGACCCGTGCGTCCTTGGCTGGGTCCAGCCACCAAGACGACAGGCCCAAACCATAAGCAGGTGCGGTGTCTGGTTTGCCGAAGCGATCCCAGTACAAAAAGCGGTTGATGTCGATGTACCACTCGAACAGGCCCGGATAGTCCCACTTCAGCACATAGTCCAAAGCGCGGGCGTGGGCGGCCAGCTCCTCGTAGGTCACCGAGGCCAGCAGGCCGTCGATAATGCCATCGACCACCGGGTTTTGCATGGCGGTCAGGTTCCAAGACAAGGGCACATCGGCAAAGTCTGCGCCCCAGCGGCGGCGCTGCTCTTCACCGGGGTAGAAGGAGTTGGAATAGGAGATCGAGGTGATATCGAAATTGCGATCGCGCAGGCGGGAAATCCAAGACTGGGTGTCGATGCGCTTCAAACTGGCGTCCACGCCCAGGCGTTGCAGGTCTTGCACCAGCGGGCCCAAAATGGAATCGAAGTTGTCCGAATAGAACAAAAACTCCATGGCCAGGCGTTCGCCGGTTTCTTTGTGGATCAACTGACCGCGCTTATCGCCGGATCGGGCGATTTCATAGCCCGCAGCCTGGAAATCCTCCAGTGCCAACTTGAGGCTGGCCGAGTTGTTTTGACTGCCGTCGGTCTTGGGCAGCTCCCAGACCTCACTAAAGATCAGCGGGTTTACCTGGTCCTTGTACTGCTCCAAGATTTCCAGCGTGCGGCCGCTGGGTAGGCCATCGGCGCGCAAATCGTCGTTGTTGGTGAAGATGGACTCGGCGCGCTGGTAGGCGTCGAAGAACAGGGTCTTATTGGTCCATTCAAAGTTAAACAAGCGGTTGACCGCACGGCGCACGCGCCAGTCGCGAAGCTGCGGCCGGTTGTAGTTAAAGACCATGGTTTGGAAGGTCTGCGGCTCCAGATCAGGCGAAGGCTCTTTGATCATATAGCCTTCATCCAGCGGCTTGAGCTGGCCGGGCTCGTATTCAGTCGCCCAGGCCTTCGAGCGGTTCTCCACCCAATAGTCGAATTCGCCCGCTTTAAAGGCGATGCGCATGACGGTGGCGTCGCTGTAGTACTCGTCGCGCTGGACGTCAAAATTGTTCTGGCCGACGTTGACCGGAAGATCCTTGCCCCAATAGTTGGGGTCGCGCTTCCACTCAACATAGCGGTTGGCTTCAAAGTCTGTGACCAGGTAGGGCCCCGAGCCCAAAGGCACATCCAATGAGGTCGCCAGCATATCGCGGCCCTCCCACCAATGTTCGGGCAGAATCGGCAAACTGGCGGCCACCAGCGGGAATTCGCGGTTGGTTTCGCCGTCTTTGATGCGGAAGGTCACGGTGTGATCGTCGATCTTTTCAACCGATCCCACCTGCTCATAGGAGGTGGCATAAATCGGCGCGGCCATACTGGTCATGGCTTTATAGCTGAAGATCACATCGTCGGCGGTGATGGGTGTGCCGTCTGAGAACTTGGCCTCTGGACGCATATAGAAGGTGATCCAAGACCGATCTTCAGGCCACTCCATGGTGTGGGCGATCAGGCCGTAGTAGGTGCCCTTTTCGTCAGCTGATCCGGCCATCAAGGTCTCGGTGATGCTCGACATGCCCGCAGCCGTGTCGCCCTTATCGGTCCAAGGGTTGAGGTTGTCGAAACCGCCCAGGCGAGAGATGCGGATGGTTCCGCCTTTGGGCGCATCGGGATTGACCCAATCAAAGTGCTGAAAGCCAGCGGGATACTTGGGGTCTTCGAACAGGGTGAAGGCGTGGCTCTTATGGATCACCTGGTCGCTGTCTTGGGCTTGAGCCGCGGTCAGCCCGAAGCTCAGGGTGACACCAAGGGCTAGGGGAACCAGAAGGCTCGCAAGCGCTGGGCGGCCTGTTCGTCGCGGCTCGTGGCTCGCTCTAGGCTCGATACTCGGCATCGCAAACTCCTCTTCTTTCAAAACGTGTGGGTCTTTGACCAACTATATTGAGGGATAAGCATGGATGACAACACGACAATCGTGGCAAAAATGAAAAAGGCGCCGCCCCGCCTGGAGCAACGCCCTTAATTGTGAGCCAGCGCGAGCAACAGAATGTTGCGTCAGGCCGCTTTCAAGCCCTAGTTCGACGCCGCTTCGCCCTCGCTGGCAGCAGGGGCCTCGACCACTGGGGTCTCCATAACCGGCTCTTCGCCAGCAGTCGCGGTTTCTTCTTGGGCAGCAGGCAAGGGCAGCGGATTGTCTGACAAGGTGCGCAGGTAAGCAATGACGTTGGCGCGGTCTTTGTCCTTAACGCCCGCAAACGCCATCGAGGTGCCGCTGATGTAGCCCTTGGGCTTGTTCAAAAACTGGTTCAGCTCCTCATAGGTCCAAGCTACGTCAGCGCGCTCTTTGAAGGCGCCCGAGTATTTGCCAAAGTCGGTAGAGGCCAGATTGCGGCCAACCACGCCCCACAAGTTTGGTGCAGACTTCAGCTTGGCGCCTGCCTCGTTGACGTGACAGGCGGTGCAGCGCTTGTTGAAATACGCTTCGCCCGCAGCAACGTCAGCCGATGCCAGCAAGGGAGAAATCGGTGCGGGGCCGGTGTCCACGGCGGCAACTTGGGTGCCTTCTTCCGCAGCGCCTTCAGCGACGGGGTAGTGCGCGGACGCTTCAAAATGACCGTGCTCACCGAACAGGAAGTCACTGGTGACAATGTTAGCGGTCACAAATACGGTAGTGCCCAACAGCACCGCGGCCAGAATCTTATTGCCTTCTAAGGAAGCCATCGTACATCTCTCTCTTTGTTCCGGTTGCCGCGCGAAGACAGCGAAGCAACACAAACGTTGTTCGTTTGGGACGTAGGACTTGTAATAAGTTCAGGACTTGTGGCTTTACAAGCCTTGAATGCCGCCAAGCCCTTGGCTGAAGAATTTGCCGCAGGAGTCACCCCTCGAAATGAACCCCTTTGCCCGCCCGCATGGAAAAATCGCCTTCCAAGGCCGCCCTGGAGCCAACTCTGACATGGCTTGTCGCCGATTCTTGCCCGATTGGGAGCCCGTGCCTTGCCGCTATTTTGAGGACGTTTTTGAAGCCTTGAAGTCCGGAACTTGCGATTTGGCGATGATTCCCATCGACAATTCCACCGCCGGACGTGTGGCCGGCATCCACTCTTTGTTACCCGAATCGGGCCTGCAGATCGTTGGCGAGTATTTCTTGCCCATCGAACACCAACTGTTGGGCCTTAAGGGCAGCAGCGTAAAAGACGTGGAGCTTGTTTTGAGCCACGAGCAAGCTTTGTCGCAGTGCAAGCAGACCATGCGTCGCTTGGGCCTGGAGACCCAGACCTTCTCCGACACCGCGGCCGCCGCCGAAGAAGTGGCGCGGCGCGGTGACAAACGCTATGCCGCCGTTGCGCCCACGCTGGCTGCCGAGCTCTATGACCTGCAGGTTATAGAGCCCGATGTCTTTGATCGGCGTGGCAACACCACGCGCTTTATCGTTTTGAGTCGCGAGCACTACATCCCCGAGCGTGATGGCCGCGCGACCATGAGCTCTTTCGTGTTCCGCACGCATTCGACGCCAGCCTCGCTCTATAAGGCGCTGGGGGGCTTTGCCACCAACGGCATCAACATCACCAAGCTGGAGTCCTACATTTTGGACGAGCGCTTTACCCAGGCGCAATTCTACATCGACGTTGAGGGCCACTTGGAGGACAGCTCAATGCGCCATGCGTTGATGGAGCTGGGTTATTTTTCCAGCGTGACCTTCTTGGGCACATATCTGGCGGACCCCTTTCGCATCGCCGGCGCGCGCTCGACCGAGCACAAGGGTTGCTAGAGGGCTGCTAAGTGTGGGTCGTCGCAAGGGCTCACACACCTTTCCTCGTTTGGGCCCTGACAACGGGCCCGAGCGACCTGCGATCGGCGGTCGAAAACCGATCAGACAGGATTGGGGCTTGCAATCAGCCGCAGGCGACGCGATATAGGCAGGCGGAAGGCTGGAGCGGACGGCTCCCTCGCCAACCCGGTCAGGTCCGAAAGGAAGCAGCCGTAACGAGTTCGATCCGGGTCGAGCCAGTCTTCCACCATATTCGCCCGCCAAACCCGCAGCCTGCGTTTGCATCCGGCGCGGGTTTTTTCGTGCCCCCAACGCCAGCCGAGCAACTTTAGGCTAGCACAGCACCCAAAAAGCGCACGCTGAACGCGTAGTGACTTGCCCGCGAACAGGCTTGCTCCCGGCAGCGCTGGGCAGTAGACAAGTGCCATGTCCGACGACCTCCCTACCGATTCTTCCGCCCCTGCTGCCGATGCAGGCCTGTTTGGCGACAGCGACAACGGCGCCGCAAGCGCGGCCCTTGGTGGCGGCTTCCAGGTCTCGGCGCGCAAATACCGCCCGCAAGGCTTTGACGAGATGATCGGGCAGGATGTGCTGGTGCGCACCCTGCAGAACGCCATCCGCTCGGGCCGCATTGCCCACGCCTTCATCATGACCGGCGAGCGCGGAACAGGAAAAACCACCACCGCGAGGATCATCGCCCGCGCTCTCAATTGCCTGGACGGCGACGGCCCACAGCTCAATCCTTGCGGGCGCTGCGCCAATTGCCAAGCGATCGCCAGCTCCTCGCACGTCGATGTGCTGGAGATCGACGCGGCCTCGCGCACCGGCGTCGATGACATGCGCGAAGTGATCGATTCCGTGCCCTATCGGCCCGTCCAGGCGCGCTATAAGGTCTACATCATCGACGAAGTGCACATGCTCTCCAAGAGCGCTTTCAACGCCCTGTTGAAGACGCTGGAAGAGCCGCCCGAGCACGTCAAATTCATCTTTGCCACCACCGAAATCAACAAAGTGCCGATTACGGTGCTGTCGCGCTGTCAGCGCTTTGACCTGCGCCGCGTCCCGGCCGCTCTGCTGAGTCAGCACTTTGCAAAAATTTGCCAAACCGAAGCACTGAGCTACGACGAGGAAGCCCTGGCGCTCTTGGCCCGTGCCGCCGATGGATCGGTGCGCGACGGTCTGTCCTTGCTCGATCAGGCCATCGCCCAAAGCGCGCCCGACGCCGACCCGCGCTTGCAGGTCCAGGCGGTGACGCTGATGCTGGGCAGCGCTGACGGCTCGGCGGTGTTGGACCTGCTGGAGCTTTGCTTGAGCGGTCAGGTGGCCATGGCGCTGACCCGCTTTGACGACATGTATGCCAAGGGCGCGCAGCCTAAGCTGGTGCTGCGCGATTTGGCCGACCGGCTGCATCTGGCCACCCGCTTGAAGGTCGCGCCTGAGATGGGCGGCGACGGCGCTCTCAGCAGTGAGGCCCAGAGCCAACTGGCGACCTTGGCCAAGCGCCTCAGTCTGCCCGCGCTGATGCGCGCCTGGCAGATCGTTAGCCAGGGGCTGGAGGCCTTTGGCGGCCGCAATGAGGCCAAGCAACTGGCGGATATGGTGCTGATAAAGCTGGGTTATGCCGCTGACTTGCCAGACCCCAAGGCCTTGGTCGATGCGCTGGTCGCGGACAGCACCAACGGCGAGGCCACTGGTCAGGGCTCTGGCCAGGGCACTGGTCAGGCGGCTGCGCCTGAGGTCTCATCTGGTGTTTCATCTGGGCCGTCTGTAGATACTGCCGGTGCTGCGGCTGGTCCTGGGGCGAGCGCCTCGCCTGCGCGCGCTGCCCAAGAAGCCCGGCAGAACCAGCAGCCCGAAGGCCAAGACGCTCCGCCGCCACCCAGCCCCGACGCCTATGCGGCTCCACCACAGCCAGCCGAGATCGAACTGGACGCCACCGTCACGCCGCGAGCTTCAACGCAGACCGCAAAGGAGCGCAAGGACGCGCAAGCCGCGCCAACACCAGCGACCCCAAAACCCGAAGCAGAACCAGAACCCGAACCGGAACCGGAGCCTTTGGCAAACCCGCAGTCTTTCGACGCGGTCATCGCTCTGTTCGAGGGCAAGCGCAAACCGCGTGAGGCCGCTGACCTGAAACGCAAAGTGGCGCTGGACAGCTTTGCCACCGGTCACTTGCGCCTGGTGCCGCGTGAGGCCGTGAGCCGTGCCTTTGTCACCGAAATCGCAAGCAGCTTGCAGGACTGGACCGGCCAGACTTGGCAGGTCGAGCTGGTCCAAGCCGCACCCAGCAGCCCCGCGCCGCAGACCGTTGCCGAGCAGCAGGCCGAACAGGAGGCCAAAGATCGACAAGCCGCCTTGGCGCATCCCGAGGTTCAAAAGGTCCTAACTGCATTTCCGCAAGCCAAACTGACTGAGGTGCGCAGCCTCCATTGATGTCCTGGTCGCCGCGCGCATCAGGCTTGCTCCTGGCGCCGCCTTTGCCTAAGTAGAGCAAGAGTTTCGAGCAGCCCGTTGCAGCTATACTCCTAAAGCAACTGAGCCCCGCTCTTCATCCCGACACCTAGGAAGATGCCATGAAAAATATCGCCGGCCTGATGAAGCAGGCCCAGCAAATGCAGCAAAAGATGCAAGACATGCAGGCCGAGATTGAGGCCATGGAGGTCGAAGGCCAAGCTGGCGGCGGACTGGTCAAGGCTGTGATGACGGGCAAGGGCAACGCGGTTTCCTTGTCGATTGATCCCTCGCTGGTCGCCGAGGGCGATCACGAGATGCTTGAGGATCTGGCGGTTGCCGCTTTCAACGACGCCAAAGCCAAGGCCGACGCGCTGATGCAAGACAAGATGAAAGACGTTACCGGCGGCATGAATTTGCCCGCCGGCATGAAGCTGCCCTTCTAAGGCTGGGCCGCGTAGCTAGGAGGCGCCAAGCTGCATGATTACAGATGTTGAACGCCTCATTCAATTGCTGGCCAAGTTGCCAGGCCTGGGGCCGCGCTCGGCCAGGCGCGCTGTGCTGGACATGATCAAGCGGCCAGAAGCCAACATGCGCCCCTTGGCGCGCGCGCTGTTGGAGGTGGCCGACAGCATCAAGACCTGTGCCGTTTGCCACAACATCGATACCCATAGCCCCTGCGGCATCTGCCAAGACCCGCGCCGTCCGCAAGACGCGCTGTGTGTTGTGGCCGATGTCGCCGACCTCTGGGCCTTGGAGCGCGCGCGGGCCTTTCGCGGACAATACCACGTTCTAGGCGGCACCTTGTCTGCCATGGAGGGCCGCGGCCCAGAGCAGCTTAATATCGATTCATTGCTGCGCCGCCTTCACGAGGCAGTCGAGCGCGCGCGCCCGGTCCGTGAGGTCATTTTGGCCCTGGGCGCGACGGTCGAGGGCCAGACAACCTTGCACTATCTGCAAGACCGCCTTGTGAGCTTTGATTGCGAGGTTAGCGTTTTGGCCCAAGGCCTGCCTGTTGGTGGAGAATTGGACTATTTGGACGACGGCACGCTGACGTTGGCGCTTCAGGCGCGCAGGCGCTACGGCCAAAACTAATGCGGTTGCATTCGCAAGAAATGAGTAATTGCCTTTGCTTTCACGCTAAAGTTGGCGACGTGATCACCGATGGATCTCAAGCCGGTTTGGGCGCAGCAAACCTACCCTCATTTGGCATTGGGAGTTACTCACACCGATGGCAATCAAGTTGCGAGGAGTCTAAGTGACGATTACAAGCAGGTGTGTAAAATCCGCACCTGGCTGCCTCGCCAAAGGCGGGTACCGAGACGCGGGCAAACAGGCCTTTTCGGGACGCAAAACAAGAAAAGGCGGATGCAATGATCGACGGTGTTGACAAGCAATGGTTGGAGGCGTTCCAAGCAAAGCACGGCCGACCCTTGCGTGTGCTGCACATCGGCAATATTGCCGCCAATGGCTATCTGAACGCGAAGTTTCAGCGCACCATTGGAATTGACGCTGACGTTCTCAACATCGACTATCGCCACGTAATGGCGTTTCCCGAATGGGAGGACGCCGATCTGAAACATGCGCACGGCGATGACTTTAATCCCAAGTTTCATCCAAACGACCTGAGCGAGTTCCAGCGACCCGATTGGTTCATTTCTGGCAATTTCTACCATTGCGTTGAGACCGTGCGCAGTCGCTATGAATTGCGCAGCTTGTCGGAGCGCTTGTTGGCGCCATTGCGTGTGTTTGTAGTTCGGCTTCGGATCAAGCTGTTGCGCGAGGCGCACAAAACAGCCACGGAAGTCAGAAAGATAGCCGTGAAGGGGTGGAGCGCGGTTCGACCCGCCTTGCGACCTTACAGGCCCGTGCTTTTGCCGGTTGGTCGTCCGCTGAGATGGGTGATCAGGTGGTTACTGGCCTTGGGAAATAGACACAAAATCTTGCATGATCGTCTGCGCGTGCTGGACGATATGAAAGACTTGTTCAGGCACTATTTTCCAGATCGCGTCGATCAACTCAAAACGCGAGATATCGCGTCATTCGTGGGTTTTCAACGCAGCTATTGCGAGCTTTTGGAGCCCTACGATATCGTTCAGGCCTACGCGACCATGGGTTATATTCCGCTGATCGCGGGCACCAAGCCCTATACGACATTTGAACACGGGACCTTGCGCGACTTTACGATGCAGGACCTGCCGCTACACCGGATAACCGCGCTCAGCTATCGCCATTCCCAGCATGCCTTTATTACCAATGGTGACTGTTTGGCCTATGCCAAGGCTCTGGGCCTAAAAAGCTACTCGCCCATGATCCACCCGATCAATGTCGCGCAACACCGCCAGGATTTCTCGCAAGATGTAGCCCAGATCCGTCGTGACCTTGGTGGCGATATTCTGATCTTTTGCCCCGCGCGGCACGACTTTGAAATCAAGGGGACCGATCGGGCCATTCAAGCCTTTAAACTGCTGAAAGATCGCACGGATAAGCGCCTGGTGTTGGTGCTGGCGGCCTGGGGAAATGATGTCGAAAAGAGTCGGGCCATGATCCGCGACTTTGGCCTGGAGGACCAGGTGAGCTGGCAGCCCTCTATGTGCCGCCTGCGCATGATCCGATATTTGCAAGCGGCCGATGTGGTGCTGGATCAGTTTGTCTTGCCAGTGTTTGGCTCCACCGCGCCGCAGGCCATTGCTGCTGGGCGCCCCATAATCAGTTCTTACGATCCAAAGGAAACCGCCTGGCTTATCCCAGAGCCTGCCCCCATCGTCAGCGCCACCACCCCAGAGGAAATTGCTGAAAAGATCCTGCAATGTGTTGATCCGGCTTGGTTGAAGGACTATCAAGAGCGCGCCAAACGATGGTGCGACCGCTACCACGCGCCCGATACGGCCCTGCGCGACCACTTGAGGGTCTACAAGCGTATTTTGGAAGACCAGGCCAGCGCACAGCCCGTTTGAACCGCGCGCCACTCGGGTTGGCGGGCGGAGGCGGGCGCAAGGAAGGTGTTATGAAGGTATTGCTCACAGGCGCATCCGGCTGTGTCGGCTCGGCCTTGGCTCAGCGGCTCGCCGACCAAGGCCACCAGGTTATCGGCCTGGGTCGTAGCCCTGGGCCACTGGCACAGAGCGAGCATATTGAGGCCGACCTCAGCCAGGTGCTGACGCCATCCAAGCTTCCCGGACAGATAGACGCCGTTTTCCATTTGGCTCAATCGCGCGATTTCAAACAGTTTCCGGCCAAAGCCGCGACCACATTGGCGATCAATGTTTGCGCAACGCAAGCTCTGCTCGACTATGCCGTGGCTGCCGGCGCGCGCCATTTCTGCTATACCTCGACGGGATCGGTCTACCAGCCAAGCCGCACTGCGGTGAGCGAAGCGGCACCGTTGGCCGCGCTCAGCTACTATGCGGCCAGCAAACGCGCCGCCGAGCTTCTGGCGCTGCCCTATCTGGACGGGGGCCATCTGCCGGTTTTCTTGCCGCGCTTGTTCTATGCCTTCGGGCCGCGCCAGACTTCCATGCTGACCAACGCCCTGGCCCAGCGCATCCGCAACGGGCAGGCGATTACGCTTGCAGGGCCCAGCGGCATCGCGATTACGCCGACCTTTAGCGACGATCTTGCAGGCATGCTGGCCGCGAGCCTCAGCGATGGCTGGACCGGGGTCATGAACCTGGCCAATCCGCAGGTTATCGGCCTCAAAGACTACGCTGAGGCCATTGGCCAGGTGTTAAAGCTGCCGCCCCGTTTTGAGGTCTTGGATCAAGAGCCGCGCTCGGTCGTGCCGGATGTGAGCCTGTTGGCCAGCCGCTTTGATCTCGGGGGCCTGACGCCGCTGGACCAAGGGCTGGCGCGCATGTTCGCCGAAGTGTGAATGCTCAATGAAAGCCAGGCTGTTCAAACTGCTGTTCCTACTGGCCAGCCCGCTCCTGTTGGCCGTCTTCTTTCTGGTTGCGCTGCTGGGCCGCCTCTTGCCCAAGGCCTATGACGTTGGCTTGGGACCCGAACCGCTGATCAACAACGTCTATCACAAGCGCGCCTTGCGCCTGCAAGGCTACAGCGCACAGACCTTCGCCCTGCGCAGCTACTTCATCACCAGCAACTTTGACTTGCTGCTGGTCGAACGCTTGCAACGCGTCTTGCCTCGACGCCTGGCCACTTTGGCGGCTTTGATTTGGTGCGAAGTTTTGTGCCTCACGCGCTATCGCGCTTTGTATCTCTACTTCAACGGCGGGGTGCTGAGCCGATTTCCGGGCCGCGTCTACGCCTGGTTCGATGCGCCTTTGCTCAAACTTGCGGGGGTCAAGCTGTTGGTCATGCCCTACGGCAGTGACGTTCAGGACATGAGCGCGAGCCCCAATCTGACCTTCAAGCACGCCATGACCCAGGCCTACCCTTTGCACTACCGGGGGCGGCGCGCCATTCATGCCCAGATCCATCGCTGGACCCAAGCCAGCGACGTGGTGCTGTCGGGGGTCGAGTGGGTGGACTACATGTACCACTGGCACCATTTGATGCTGGCGCACTTTTCCATCGACACGCAGGCGCTGCAACCCGCGCCTCGCGATCAGCTCTATCGCCCTGGATGCGGGCGGCCTTTGCGCTTGCTGCACGCACCCAACCATCGTGGCCTGAAAGGCTCGGAGCAGATCATCGCTGCGGTCGAAAAGCTACGCAGTGAGGGGCTGGAGCTGGAGCTGGATCTGATCGAGCGCCGCCCCAATGCTGAGGTGTTGGCGGGCATCGCGCGCGCGGATCTGGTCTTGGATCAAATGATCATCGGCTGGTACGCCATGTTCGCGCTGGAAGCCATGGCGCTTGGGCGGGCGGTGGGGTGCTATCTGCGGCCCGACTTGCTGGATCTCTACATTAATGTCGGCCTGGTCGAGCGCCAGGAGCTGCCCTTTATCGACATCCAACCACAAACGATCGAGGCCGTGTTGCGCGCGGTCTTGGCTGGTGACATCGACCTGGCCGAGCAAGCGGACAAAGCGCGGGCCTACGTCGAAAAGCACCACAGCTTACAGGCCATTGGGCGGGTGTTTGCGCAGGCCAACCGCGCCATGGGCTTACAGCCCAGCCTCAAACAAGGCGAGGCCGAGTGATGCGCATTCTTCACGCGCCCACCAACATTGGTGCCAACCCGCAAGCGCTGGCGGTGGCTGAGCGCGCTTTAGGGCTGGAAAGCCACGCGGTCTGCTTTCGCCTCAACAGTTTTGCCATGCAAACCGACGAGGTCCTGTGGCCGCAGGGCATCGGCCCGCTGGAACAATTGCGCCGACAATGGCGGCTCATCGCGCGCGCGGGTCGTGATTTCGACCTGGTGCACTATAACGGCGGGCGCAGCATGGCCCAGGTCTTGCCCCCGCGCAGCGACCTGCCGCTGACGGCGACCAAGCGCTGGGCTGTGGCGGCCTATAACCTCTACGCCGCGCGGCTTCAGCGTTGGGAGCTGGCGCAGCTCAAGCGCTTGGGCAAGCCGATTTTCGTGACTTATCAAGGCGATGAGGCCCGTCCGGGCACCCAATATCTGGAGTGGTTTGGCGGCCAGGCGGACGCCGCGCAAAAGGCCCACAGCGCCGCGCTCTGGCGTTTTCGCCAGCAGCAAATTGCGCTGTTTGATCGCTTCGCCGATAAAATCTATTCGCTGAACCCTGACCTGTGCCACAACCTGCCCCAACGCGCCGAGTTCTTGCCCTACGCCAGCGTTGACCCCAAGGTGTTCCAACTCTGCCAGCCTGAGCGCGCCAGCGGGGGCCACAAGCCGCGCATCGTTCATGCGCCCAGCAATCGCTTGGTCAAGGGCAGCGACTACCTGCTGCAAGCCTTGAGTGACCTGGAAGCAGAGGGCTTAGACTTTGAGCTGATCTTGGTCGAAAACATGCCCCACGCTGAGGCCCTTCGCGCTTACCAGCAAGCCGATCTGGTGGTGGACCAACTGCGCATCGGCTGGTACGGGGCTTTTGCGGTCGAGGTCATGGCCATGGGCAAACCGGTGGTCTGCTATCTCAAAGAGGCTGATTTTGGCGTCCTGCCTGAGGCCATGCGTCAGGATTTGGCCCGCCCACTGCCCTTCATCAATGCCGATATCGCGACGATTAAAGACAAGCTGCGCGCAACTTTGTCGGCCATGGCAGCGCCCGCGTCTGCGCCACAAGCCTTTGATTTCGCGGCAGCAGCAGCAGCAGCGCGAGCCTATGCCGAAGCGTGGCACGATCCGGCTAAGATTGCCCGTCGTTTGGCGGACGACTACTCGGCAGCGCTGGCGGCGCTCGCAGAAGCGCGTTGAGTGCATGAAAGGCAGCGAAACCCGCTCTAGTACTCCGTGAAGGTCTTGCGCGACCAAAGTATCACCGGCGCAATCAAATAGGCCGCCAAGCTGCGTTCTTCGGTCGGGATATAGGCGGTGATGGGCAGACCATTGCGCGCCAGCTCGTTGGGCAGTTCGCTGCGGTCGAGCAGGCGCAAAATCACCGGAAAGACCGATTGGCCATTCTCCAAAGCTTTCAGATCTGCGGCGACGGTCTCAACCCGCGCACTCAGGCGCTGCTCTGAGGCGTTCTTGAGCGTTGCCAGCTCCAGCTGCGCTTCAGCTTGTGGAGCGATCAGGTCGATTTGGCTCGGCGGCACCAGCACTTCGGCCAGCACGTCTTGATCTTCGGGAATGATCTCGGCCACCACGTCGCCCGCTCGCAGCACTGCGCCAACGTTTAGCTCGGCCAGATTGGTGATACGCCCAGCCAGGCCCGCGCGCAGGTCCAGGCGCGCCAGCTCTTGGTCAACCTGGTTCAGCTCGGCGGTCAGGCGCTCCAGCTCGTCTTCGCTTTTGATCAAAGCGTCCAACGAGGTCTGCTGGAACTCAAAGATGCGCTTGGAAATCGCCGCCTCCAGGCTGGAGATTTCGCGCCGCGTTTGCGCCGCTCCTTTGCGCGCATCGACCAGGCTCACCTGCTGTGCGCGCAGGGCGTTGCGCTGTTCTTTGAGCTTGATTTGCGTCTCCAAGCCCTGTGTGACCAAGGATTGGGTCTTGGTCAGGGTGTCTTGCAACTCCTCAAGTTGGCGCTCAAGCAGAGCAATCTGGCTGTTTTGCAGCTCCAGAACCCGCTGCATGGCTGCAATATCGGCCTGATCGGCTTGGTTGAAGGTGCGAATGCGCGAGACCGTGGCGCGGATGCTGCTGCCCTCGCGGCTGTCGAGATCGGCGGCGCTGAGCTGGTTGCTGGCTTCACCGCTGGCCAAGCTGAGATCGACCTCCAGCACGGCGCGAAGGCGGCCACTTTGCCGCTCTAGGCTATCAATCTGGGTCAGGAGTTTTTCCCGAGCGAGCTGGGTTTTCTCCGCATCCAGGCTCAGGACGACCTGACCGGCCTCGACCCACTGGCCGTTGCGGATGGCCAGAGCGGCGATGCGACCGCCCGATGGATGCTGAATGAGGGTCTTTTGGGTCGTGACCCGCAGCTCGCCTGAGGCCACCACCGCGCCCGCGATCTTGACCAACAGGCTTGCGGCCACCACCACTGCCACCAGCAGCGCGATGACGATGAGGATGATCAAGAATGGTCGTCGCAGGTTGGACTGGCGATCAAGGTCGCGCTCCAGGGCCTGGTCGTCTTGGGGGGTGCCAGCCATGGAGGTTTATGAGCCCTGTTTCTTGATTGAGGGATCAGGAATGGGCGGTGGGTCGAAAGCATCCTCAGGCCGGACCACCTTGAGCCCGGCACGAAGACCGGCCGCGCCGCCGCTCGCAGGCGCGCCCCTTTGAGAGCCCAGGGTTTGCGGCAAGGGGCTCTGCGGCAAGGGGCTCTGCGGCAAGGGGGGCATGGGGTCGGCCGGAGAGCTGCCCAATGGAGAAGCGTTGAGGGGGGAAGCGTTGCGTGGGGAACTGCCAAGACGGGACGCGGTGAGTGGGGAGCTGCCCGGCTGAGGGCCGCGGGCCGGCGGAGCCATCTTGGTCTGCGCCAATACCTGCTCGCGCGGACCGAAAGCGGCCAACCGCCCGCCGTCTAGCCGCATGACGTGGGTCGCGTTGTGGATCAGTACTGGGTCGTGGGTGGCGATGATGAGGCTCTGCCCTTGTTGCGCCAGCGCCTGGAAGCGCGCCGCCAATTGTTGGCGCAAATTGACCTCCAGCGCGGCGGTAGGTTCGTCGAGCAAGATCAGCTTGGGCGGGCCGAACAGCGCGCGTGCCAGCGACAAGCGCGCCTTCTCACCGCCAGACATGATAGCTTCGGCCAGCTCGATCGGCGTTTCATAGCCCAACGGCAGGCGCGTAATTCGCTCATGGATCTGTGCCATACTGGCGGCCTGGATCAAGGCTTCGCCGGGAACGTCGGGCTGAAAGCCGCTGAGATTCTCAGCGATGGTGCCGGGCAGGAATTGGGCCTGCTGAGGCCCCCAGGACACAAGCTGACGGCGTTGAGAGGGGGCAAGGCCCGTGACTTCGATGCCATCGTACAGCACTTGGCCGGTGGTGGGCGCACCCAGGCCCGCGATCAGGCGCAGCAGGCTGGTCTTGCCCGCACCGCTGGGACCGATCAGCGCGATTACCGCGCCTGCGGGCAAGTCAACGGTCAACGTGTCAAGGATGGGAACCGGCTCGCCCTGCAAGGGCTTGGTGGACAGGCTGACATCTTGCAGGCTGATTTGGCCCTGCGGCTGTTCTAAGCTGAGGCCGCGTTGGGCTGCGCCGCTGGCTGGCTCCAGGTCGACTTTACCCAGGCGTTGCCACGCGGTTTGGCTGGCCAGCATGGAGGACCAAGCGTTGGACAGCACGTCGATGGGAGCCATAACCCGGCCCAACAGGATCATTGAAGCAAAGATCAAGGCCGGGGGCATGAGGCTGTTCAACACCAGGTAGGCAGCCAGGCCCAAGACGCCAGATTGCAGCACCATACGCAGCGTCTTGGACACCGACGACCAGCTTTGGGTGGCCGCGGTGCTGGCGGCTTCTGCGCGGCTCAGCGCCATGCGGCGATGGCTCAAGAGCCCCGCCAGGGCGGGCGCAAGGCCGTGGGCGCGCAACAGGTCGCGGCCCTGATCGGCCTTATCGATGGCTTTGTAGGACACCAACTTGGCCGTCGAGTGGTGCTGCGATCGGCCCGACTGTCGCCAAAAGCCGATGATGGCCAGCAAGAGCACTAGGCAAGCGCTGCCTAGGGCGTAGATCCCCAGCCAAGGGTGCATGGCAAATAGAACCGCGACGTAGAGCGTCAGCATGGGCAAGTCGATGATCGCCGCTGGACCGGGACCGGATAAGAAGCGGCGGATTTGATCCAAGTCGCTGGTCATCTGACGCAGATCGCCGCTCGCGGCACCGCTGGCGGCTTGGGTGTTGTCGAGCTGCTGACGGAGCAAGCGCGGGGCGATCTTCAGATCCAAGCGTGTCGCCAAACGACCAAAGACCCAAGAGCGCAGCCGCTCAAACACCCCCAGGCTCGCGAAGGCCAGCACCATGATGGCGGACAGCGCGATCAAGGTGTTCTGGGACTGACTGGCCAAGACCCTCTGATAGATCTGGGTCAAATAGATCGGCGAGGTCAAGAACAGCACGTTGACGAAAAGCGAGGTCAAAATCGCCAACAGCACGTAGGGCCATGCCAAGGCGAGGACAGATTTTTGCATGCGGTTGCCTTTTGGGGCGGAGTGTTGCTTGCACTATGGGCCTATCGAAGGGCTTGGCGCAAGCCAGCGCGATGACTATTCTGCACCATATACGCAGGTATAAGGACAAATCCCCATTCTGAGTAACCCAAAAGGCCCGGAAACCGCCGTTCGCGACGGTCCAGCAGCAGCTTGCATCGCGAGGCGCTTGTCGTTCGGACCTTCGGGGCCTATACAACGCTGCGGGGCGCGCCAGGCAGCCCCCTAAGACTCCCCGTAGACCGCCGTGGCGTGGCCGGAGTCGCGCGCCAATCGCCGCGAGCAGAAAGAGGCAAGCATGAGCAAGGAATATCCAGTTCTGGTAACCGGCATCGGAGGCGGTGGTCACGGCGAGCAGGTGCTCAAGGCCCTGAAATTGGCCAAGCTACCCTTCCGCATCTTCGGCGCGGACATGTCCGAAAACTGCGCCAACCGCCACGCGGTTCAGGATTTTGTCACCCTGCCAGGCGCGCGCGATCCGGGCTACCTATCCGCGCTCAAGGGTTTGATCGCTAAGCACGGCATTCGCATGCTAATCCACGGCTCTGAGCCAGAAATGCGCCTAATGAGCGAGAACCGCGACCAGATCGAGGCCACCGGCGTCTATCTGCCCGTCAATCGGCCCGAGGTGCTGACGCTGTGCATGGACAAGGCCGCCACCTTCGAAAAGCTGGCCAAGTTGGGCTTTGTCATGCCCGCCTTTGCGCGCCTGTCGAGCGAAGCCGATCTGGCCGCCTGGGACATCTTTCCGGTGGTGATCAAGCCCAGCGTCGGCGGCGGTGGATCAGCCAACACCTTCATCGCCCAAAGCCGCGAGGAGCTGCGCATCTTCGGCGGCTATTGTTTGAGTGTCGCGCCCTCGGTGGTGTTGCAAGAGTACGTGGGCACGCCCGCCCAAGAATACACGGTCGGCGTGCTGTTCAACCGCCAGCGCCGCCTGCTGGACTCCATCGTCGTACACCGCACCATCAACAACGCGCTGACCACCCGCATCAAGGTGCCCAACCGTGCAGGTAAACCAGAGCTGGGCGATACGCTGGTCATTTCCTCAGGCGTGTCGCAAGGCCAGGTCGGGCGCTTCCAGGCAATCGCCGATCAGTGCGAGGCCATGGCGCAAGCCCTGGAGCCCGACGGCCCCATCAACATTCAGTGCCGCTTAGTGGATGGCAAGGTGCGGTTGTTTGAGATCAACCCGCGCTTTTCGGGCACCTCATCGCTGCGCGCCATGTGCGGTTACAACGAGCCCGAGACCTTGTTCCGCGTTGATGTCTTGGGCGAGGAGGCGCCCGCGCCCTATGGCTATAAAGAGCAGCTCATTTTGCGCAATCTGCAAGAAAACATCATCTAACGCCGTCGCGTCGATGGTGATCGTGCGGCTGTGCTGGCTGGGTGGCTCAGTCGCGCGCGTCCTTTAAAGCATGTTTCGTTGTCTTGCCTTCACCCAACACGCTCTAACTCTTTAATTTTAACACAAATGCACTACGGGTAGCTCTTGGCACAATCGAGGGCGATTGCTCGGGCTTTGCTCTAAGGATCATGCCATGACCTTTAATCGTTCCATTAAGATCGCGCCGTCGATCTTGTCCGCTGACTTCGCCAACTTCGGCCAAGAGATCCAAGCCATCGAGGCCCAGGGCTGCGACTGGGTGCATGTGGATGTCATGGACGGCCACTTTGTGCCCAATATCACCTTTGGTCCCCAGCTTTGCGCTGCCATTCGCCCGCACATCAAGACAGTGATGGACGTGCATTTGATGATCCAGCCAGTGGACCCCTATATCCAGGCTTTCGCCGATGCGGGCGCTGACGTGCTGACCGCCCACCTGGAGGCAGGCCCCCACATCCACCGTACTCTGCAGGCCATCCGCGCGGCGGGCTGTAAGGCGGGCGTGGCGCTCAATCCTTCGACCGGCATCGAGGATCTGGAGTATCTGTTGGATATGATCGACCTGATTTGCGTCATGACGGTCAACCCCGGCTTTGGCGGCCAGAAGTTCATTCACAGCCAAATCGATAAGGTGCGCAAACTGCGCGCGCTGGTCGGCGACCGGCCGATCCACATCGAGATCGACGGCGGCATCACGCCCGAAACCGCGCCCCTGATGGCGGCGGCGGGCGCCGATGTGCTGGTGGCGGGCTCGGGCGTCTTTAAGGGCGGTTCGGTGGCCAAGCCCAAGGTCTATGGCAGCAACATTCGTGCCATTCGCGCTGCAGCTGAAGCGGTGTTGGGCTGATCCAAGGCGCGCTGTTTTATGGCTTCGTTGGTTTTTGACCTGGACGGCACGCTGATCGACAGCGCGCCCGACCTTTTGGCGGCGGCCAACCGCTTGCTGGCCGATCGCGAGCGGCCCCCATTGGCGCTGGCCCAGCTCACCCGCTTCATTGGCAACGGCGTGCCCAAATTGGTCGAACGGGTCATGCGCGCCCGCGACCTAGACTTAGCGCAGCACGCGGACTGCCTGCGGGACTTTATCCGCCACTACCAGGACCAGAACTCTCGTTTGACGCGGCTGTATGACGGCGTGGCGGTGAGCTTGCAGGCGCTGCGCGCTGAGGGCCACCACTTGGGGCTTTGCACCAACAAGCCGGGCGCGGCCACGACCGAGGTGCTGCGCGATTTTGAGCTTCAAGGCAGCTTTGCGGTGGTAATTGCCGGAGACAGCCTGGCTCAGCGCAAGCCGGACCCCAGCCCGCTGTTGGCCGCCTTCGCGGGCTTGGCTGAGGCGGGAGCAAGCGGCCCTATGATCTACATCGGGGACAGCGGCGTTGACGCCGAGACCGCCGCGCGCGCCGGCATCGACTTTGCGCTTTTCACGCGTGGCTATCGCGATCAGTCGGTGGCTGACTTGCCCCACCGCTGGAGCTTCGACGATTTCACCAAGCTGCCTGCCGTGCTGGGCCTGTGGTGACTGGACCTGTGGTGACTGGACCTGAGATGATTAGACCTGAGATGACTGGGCCTGCTTACAGCCCGGCCAAACGGTCGGCGACGGCCTGGCCTTCTTGCAGGCCCTTATCGGGGTAGAGCACCACTTGCTCACCGGTCTGAAGCCCTGAGGCGACAGCGGCTTGCAGGCCGTTGTTGGCCTCGACAACCACGCGCCGCTTGACCAAGCGCTGTTGGGGCAAGAGATGGGCCTGCCAACCGCGCGCCTGGGTGGTCTCCACCGCAAAGACGCTCCAGGCCTCGCCATCGCGGAACAAGGCGGCGGCGGGCACCACCAGAGCCTCATCGGTCTGCCAGGTGATGATGCGCGCCTTCAGGCGATAGCCGTGACCCAGCCCGGCGCGGGCCTCGGGCGGGCTCGTCAGGGCGATCTCAACCCGCACCCGCTGCTCTTCGACTCCCAGGGCCGAGACCTTGGTCACTGCAATTGGTGCAATGCGCGTCACCTCTCCGCTCAGCGTGGCTTTACCGCCCCAGGCCTCTAGGGCTACGGGGTTGCCGACCCGAATGCGCACCGCATCGCTGGACACCAGTTCGGCCTCAACCATCAAGTCGCGCGCGATATCGCCCAGCTCCATGATGGCCGCGCCCGCCTGGATTGGGGTTTCGCTGCGGTGCAAGACCCGCAGGACTTGGCCGTCAATCGGCGCCAAGAGGGTCAAGGCTGTCTCGTTTGCCCCAACTTCGGGGCCTTCCGTCTGGGGGGCTTCCTTTTGGGGGCCTTCCTTTTGGGGGCTGTGGGTCTGCATAGCGCTGGCCTTGGCCTGGGCAAGCTGGGCTTCGCGCAACGCGATAGCCGCAAGGCTGGCGTCGAGCCGAGATTGGGCCGCGCGCTGGGCTTGCTGAAAGCGCTCAAACTCGGACAGGCTGAGCAGGCCACGGTCAAACAAAGAGGACATGCGGGCCAGATCCGCCTCAGCCTGGGCCAGTTGCGTCTGGGCAGAGCCCTGCTCAACCTTGGCCACCTCAAGCACCGCCGCGCTGGCTTGGATCACCGCCTGGGCTTGTTCGCGCGCCCGCTCATCAAGCGCGGTGGGCAGGCTCGGCCGGAGGCGTGCCAGAACGGTTTTACCCGCTTCAACCCGGTCGCCCACCTCCAACTGCACCCGCTCTAAGCGTCCAGCGCTGGGCGCGGCCACCAGGTAGGGCTGACGCACCAGCGCACGGGCTTCCTCGTCGATGGAGACCTGCAAGGCGCCGCGCGTCACTGATGCCAGGTCCACCAGCGTCGGGCGGGGCCAGAAGGCAGCCAGGCTGCCCGCCACCACCAGCAACAGGGCTGCGGCTATGAAGACAAGACGCGAGAGTTTGGGGCGTTTAGTGGCGGCGGTCATGGCTGCTGAGACTCATGGTTCGGGGAAAGCGGAAGGGAAGCGGGGCGTGCGTCCATCAGGGTCACTCCCGCGACTTCAGCGCGGCGGTCAGGTCGCGCTTGGCCAGGCCGCGCTGCACCAACCAGCCCGAGACGGCCGAGGCCGCCAGCACGGTCAGCGCTGCGGTGCCGTGGGTCTCTGGAATGAAGCGCGCGGGCACTTGATACAGCTCGGTAGAAAAGCCCTCTGCGATGGCGAAAGACAGCAGGTGGCCGATCAACGAACCCAAAGGGATCGCCAACAGGGTGATCACCGCCAGCTCACCCAGCAGCACATAGGCCACCTCGCCATGGGTGTAGCCCAGGATTTGCAGGCTGGCTAAGTCGCGGGCGCGCTCGGCTTGAGCGACACGGGCGGCGTTATAGACGATGCCAAAGGTGATGATGAAGGCCATGAAGCCCATGACAAAGCGCATGGCCCCCGCGCCTTGGTTCATCAAGGTCTCAAAGGCCTTGCGGGTATCGGATTGCAGGCTGACCCCAGCGACGCGCGGCATGTCCTTCAGGCTCTGGTAGACCTGGCTTTCTTGGCCCGGCGCAATCTCCAGCGCGGCGGCGTTGATCTGACCCGGCTGGCCCATCAACCGTCCCAGAGCCTCCAGGTTGATATAGACCGGCGCGCCCAGCAGCGATTCGGCCAGCCCCACAACGGGGATGGTCAGCACGGGCCGCGCGCCCTCGCGCACTTCAACCCGCAGGCTGTCGCCCGGTGCCACGTCCAGGATCTTGGCCAGTGGTTTGGCGATCACCAGGCCCGCGCCGGGCAGCGCTTGTTGGCGACCCTTGTCATCCACCACTCGCAACAAGCGCGCCTGCGGAACCAAGCCGGTCAGGCTGGATTTGTGGCTGCGGCGGCCCTTGCGCAGCACCACCGGCACGTGGCGTTGCGGTTCGACCTGCCAAACCCCGGGCAGGCGGGCCAAGGCGGTGAGAGAGGCGGGCGACTGAGGGCCTAAGAAAGCGACGCTGGCATCACTGCGATCCAGCACACTGAAGCTCAGATCCAGGGCGCGTTCAAAGCCTGCATAGATGGTCAGCATGGCCAGGGTCAGCCCCATGCCAGCGGCGATGCCCAGCACCGCGCCTGCCATGCGCCAAGGCTGGCGCAACACGCGGCGCAGCACCATACGCGAAAGCTGGTCCATGGCTTGCACCAGGCCCTTGGTCCAGCGGCCAGTACCACTGAAATCGGCGGGCGCGGGCGGGCGCATGGCCTCGGCAGGCACCAGACGCACCAGGCGGCGCAGCACGAACAGGCTGCCCGCTGCTGCCGAGCCCAGGGCCGCCGCAATACCAACGACAAAGGCGCTGGGCTGCAACTGGAAGACCAGGAATGGAAACTTGTAGTACTGCGTATAAAGGCCGATCAGCGACTGGCCGGCCCAAACGCCAAGCCCGCAGCCCAGCAGCGCGCCCGCCAAGGCGATCAGCAGCACCAGTTGCACATAGTGCCAGCCAACCTCTAAGTTACTGTAACCAAAAGCTTTCATCAGGCCAATTTCTTGCCGCTCGGCCTGCACCATGCGGCTGATCACGATGTAGAGCAAGAAGGCGGCGATGATTAAAAAGATCGGCGGCACCACCAGGGCTGAGACCTCCAGCCCCTTGATCTCCTCGCTAACGAAGCGGTTGGAAAACTGGTCCTCCAGACCATAGGAACCTTGCGCGCCATAGGGCTCCAGCAGGCGGTCGGCCGCAGCGATAACGGCGGGCAGCTTGGCCTCGCGGGTCAGCGATAACAGCGCCTCGTTGAAAGCGCCTTTCAGGTCGAAATTGGCAGCCAGCGCAGAGCGGCTCATCCACAAAACGGCAAAACGGGCATCGTCAGGTATCAGCTCACCGGGCGCGCTGATATAGAGAAACTCGGGCGATTTGACCAAGCCTGCGATGCGCAGATCGCGGCGATGACCGTTGAGCGTGACGCTCAGGGCATGGCCGACCTGCAAGCCGTGGGCGGCGGCAAAACTGTCGAGTAACAGGACTTCGTCGGCGGCGTTGGGGTCCAGGGCGCGGCCCGCAATCGGGTAGATCGCGTTCAGGCGCGGAGCCCCCAGGTCCGGCAGGGAGATGAGGCGCGCCGCGATGGGCAAGGGTTGACCGGCAAGCTCCACCCGGCCCGCGCCAATCACCCGGGTCTCGGCTTGCGCCACGCCCTCTATACGCGCCAGCTCGCTCCGCAGGGCTTCAGGCGCGCGGGCGACGGGCGCAAAGACCTGAGCCAGGCGATAGCGCTGATAGTAGGCGTCGCGGGTCTCGCTCAAGGAGGCCACCAAGCCCGCCATCATGACCTGCATCATGACGCCAATAGCGATGACGACCGCGATGGCGGCGGCTTGGCCCTTGATGCGCCACAGGTCGCGGCCCAGCTTGGCCATCAGCGGGTTTGGGGCGCGGCGCGGGCTCACCAGTGGATCTCCTCTGGAGCCGCGGGCGTGGCGTTGTGCTCCACCGCGCGAATTTGACCATCGGCGAAATGCAGCACGCTGTTGGCCATGGCGGCGGTGGCGGCGGCGTGGGTGACAATCATCACCGTTGTGCCAAGCTTGCGATTGACATCGGCCAGCACCCGCAAGACCGCGCGGCCAGTGGTGCTGTCCAGCGCGCCGGTCGGCTCGTCGCAGAACAGCACGGTTGGGCGCTTGGCCACGGCGCGGGCAATGGCCACCCTTTGTTGCTCGCCGCCCGATAATTGCGAGGGGAAGTGGTCCAGACGCGCGCCCAGTCCGACCAGCGACAGGGCCTCGTCGGCGGGTAGGGGGTCGCGGGCGATCTCGGTCACCAGCTCGACGTTTTCGCGCGCGGTCAAGCTGGGCATGAGGTTGTAGAACTGGAAGACAAAGCCGACGTGCTGGCGGCGGTAGAGCGTTAGGCGTCGATCATCCAACAGGCTCAGGTCCTGGCCCTGAAACCAGACATGGCCTGAGGTGCCGCGATCCAGCCCGCCCAGAATGTTGAGCAGCGTAGACTTGCCACTGCCCGATGGCCCCAGCAGCACCAGCAGCTCGCCTTGGGTCACCTCCAGGTCCACCGAACGCAGGGCATGCACTGCCGAGCGGCCCTCGCCATAGGTCTTGGTCAGGCCCTGGGTGCGGTAGGCCAGCGGCCTGGCGCTTGGGTGCGCGGTCGGACTGCCATCGGGGTCAGACCCGTCTGTGGGCTTGGAACGCAAGAAGGGAAGGAGGCGAGAGACTTGCATGGTCCTAGTCTAGACCAGCGCCCCAGGGTTTGTCCCTGAGATATCGCAATGTGCGGGCAGCGTAGAGCGACGCGATTTTTGGCCTTAGGCTGGCTCCGTCTTAGGCTGGCTCTGTCTTAGGCTGGCTTGGATAGGGCGGCCGCCATGCGGCAAAAACCCAGCACCGGCACATCTTCGGCGCGGTCGGTGGGCGCGCAGCCCGCGGCTTCGCACAGCGCCTCGGGGGCCAACGCCAGGCCCTTGAGCGATTGGCGCAGCATCTTACGGCGTTGGCCAAAGGCGGCCTGGGTCACGGTCTCGAGGGTCGAGAGCTTCAGCGGCAGCAAGGGCTGCTTGCGCGGGGTGAGCTGCACCACGCTGGAGGTCACTTTGGGCGCGGGCGTAAAGGCTTCGGGCGGGATGTCGAACAGGCGCTCGCAATGGCAGAGCCAAGAGGCCAGCACGGCGAGGCGGCCATAGTGTTTATCGCCCTGCTCGGCGGTGATGCGCAGCGCCACCTCACGCTGAAACATGAGCGTCATGCTGGCAAAACTGCCGGGCGCTTCGGCCTCGCGGGTCAGCCAGCCGGTCAACAGGGCAGTGCCGATATTATAGGGCAGGTTGGCGGCCAGGTGGCGCGGCGCTGGCCCCAGGCTGGTCAGGTCCACGCGGGTGGCGTCGTCCTCCAGCACCGTCAAGCGGCCTGGGTAGTGCGCGGCGATCTCCGCCAAAGCGGCCAGGCAACGGCTGTCTTTTTCAATTGCGATGACCGGCAAGGCGGTCTCGTGCAGCAGGGCGCGGGTCAGGCCGCCGGGCCCTGGACCGATCTCGATCAGACACCCGGCGTCTTTGGGTGCGATGATGGGCACATGGCGGGCGATTTTGGCGGTCAGATTGAAGTCGAACAAGAAGTTCTGCCCCAGGCTCTTCTTGGCCATCAGCTCGTGACGGCGCACCACTTGCGCCAGCGCGGGCAGGCCGTCGAAGGCCAAACGGGTCGGCTCGGGTGCCGCAAAGGGGGGGCGGCTCATGGCATGGCTTCCTGGTTCGGGTGATCGGACGGGGACTTGTACCCAGATGTGGGCGTGGCCAGGCGATCGGCAAAACGCAGAGCTGAAATCAGGCTGTCGGCGCGCGCGAGGCCGTGACCGGCGATGTCCAGAGCGGTGCCGTGGTCGGGCGAGGTGCGCACAAAGGGCAGGCCCATAGTCAGATTGACGCCTTCATCAAAAGCCAGAGTCTTGATGGGGATCAGCGCTTGATCGTGGGTCATACACAGCGCGGCGTCATAGCTCTGGCGCGCGCGCTCGTGGAACATGGTGTCAGCGGGCAAGGGGCCGCGCAAGTCGAGGCCCTCGGCGCGCAGGGCGTCCAGCGTCGGTGCGATGAGGTCCAGCTCCTCGCGGCCCATTGCGCCCTGCTCACCGGCGTGCGGGTTGAGGCCCGAGACCGCCAGGCGCGGTTGGGCAATGCCCATGTGATCGCGCAAATAGGCGTGGGTGGTGCGGCAGGCGTGGGCCAGAGTGGCCGCGTCGAGCTGCTTGATAGCATCGCTCAAAGAGACGTGCAGCGTCACCGGTACGACACGCAGCGCTTCACAGGCCAGCATCATAACGGTGGGGTGGTCGAGCCCTGCCAGATGGCCCAGGTACTCGGTGTGACCGGGAAAGCGGAAGCCCGCCGCGTACAAAGCGGCCTTGTTGATGGGATTGGTGACCAGCGCGCGGCAGGTGCCAGCCTGGGTCAGCGCCACGGCGTGTTCGATGGAGGCCAGCACGGCGGGCGCATTGGCGGGCTCGAGTTGGCCGGGCAAGCTGGGCGCGGGCAAAGGGCTGTGCAGCACAGGCAGAGCCTGGGCAAAGATCGCAGCAAAGTCCTGAGAGGCTTGGTCAAGCGCAGCGGGGTTGGCGAGCCGGCGCAGCGGCACGGTCAGTCCCAACAGCGCGGCGCGCTCGGCCAGCAGGTCGGCGTCGCCCAAAAAGCAAAAGGCGGGGGCCTGGGGCTCATCGTGTAGAGCCTGCCAAGCGCGAAGCGTTAGCTCGGGACCGATCCCAGCCGGATCGCCCAAGGTCAGAGCCAGCGGGCGCCTCACCGCTTAACCCTTGAATTCGATAAAGGCCTGGCGGCGCAGTTCGCGCAACAGCCGCTCGGCATAGCGCTCGGCCTTGGCGGCGATGAGGCGGGTGCGGATTTCATCCTCCTCCACGGTCTGCACCTGGTTGCGCTTGTTGCAAACCATAAAGATCGAAGCGCCGTTGGGCACGGGCAGGACCGGCGACGGACGGCCAATCGGCAATTGAACTAGGACAGCAGCGACCTGCTCTGGCAGCGTGGCGATGTCGATCCCGTCGAGGTCGCCAGACCCTTGATCGCCTGCCGAGATCATGGCCTCGTTGAAGGCGGCACAGCCTTGCACGCTCTGAATGACCCGCTGGGCTAGGGCGAGCTTTTGCTGTGCTTCCAAAGAGTTTTGGTTGGCAGGTATGCGCAAGAAGAGTTGCTTGAGATCGAAGACGCTGCGGCCTTGTTTTTGGCCAATGGTGCGTTCGCCGCGCACGGCCACCAAATAGACGCCGTCCGCAGCGGCAATGGGCTTGGTGATACCGCCTTCGCCCAGCGCACGCACATCGGCGGCGATCGCCGCAGGCAGATCGGCATCGGTCAGCCAGCCAAGCGAACCGCCTTGCTGCGCGGCGGGGCCTTTGGAATACTGCTTGGCCGCATCGGTAAAGCGCAGTTGCCGCGCTCCCAGCGCTTGCAGCAGGGCTTGGGCCTGGGCCATGACCTGAGCGGGGTCTTGGCCAGCGTATGGCAAGAAGATCTGGTAGACATCGCGCTCAATTTGGCCCGCGCGGGCCTTTTCGGTTTCGATTTCGGCGGCAAGGTCATCGCGGTCAATGATCTGACTGCCTGGCAAACGCTTAACGATCAGGCGTTGCCAAGCCGAACGGGCGCGGATTTGGCGCAAAAAGGTGGAGGGATCCACGCCGTTCGTACGCAGACCGGCCAGGAATTGATCGGCGTTCTGATTGTTTTGCTCGGCCATGCCCGCGACAAACTTCATCACGTCCGCATCTGCGATTTCAACGCTGCCCTTCTTGGCTTCCTGCAATTGCAGGGATTCGTCGATCAGCGCATCCAGGGCGCTCTGATAGAGCTCTTGGCGCAGCGCCTCGGTATAGGGGCGATTGCTGGTCAGGGCCATAAAGCGAATACGGGCGTCCAGATCGACGTTGGTGATGGCCTCATCATTGACCACCACGATGGTCTTGATGGTGTAGCTGACGCCGCTGGTTTGCGGCAGCGGGCCTTGTTGCGCCCAGACAGCGGGCAAGGGGCCGCAGCCGAACCCCACCAGCGCGAGCGCGAACAGCAACGAGAGACAAAGACTTGAGCGCCACGTGCGGCGATCAATCATGGGCCAAGGTCCTAAAAGGTGCGCGAGAGCGACGAGCCGCCAAGCGTGTCCAAAGACAAAGAAAAGGTTATGCGATGATCAATGCTGGACGCATCGTCAAAGCGATCATACGAAATGCCGATGGCAGCACAAGGATGGCGATACGAGAGTCCCACACCCAATTGCTCCATGCGTGCATCGTCGAAGTCATACAAGTTTCTTTGCGTCAGCGTCCAGTTATCAAACAGCCCTTGTGAGAAATTGGCGCGCAATTGATTGGCAGGGCTGCCCTCAGCGGTGTCCGGCTTGAAATAGAGGTATGAACCTGACACGCCGGTGTTGCCCCACTGCCAATCAAAACTGAGGTCATGCAGATCAAAGCTAGCGGTGTTGGGGTCCATGCTGAACATATAGGAGATGTTGGTGGAATCGCGCGGGGTCAAGCTGACCTTGCCCACGACGTTGCGATAGGAATTGCTGCGCCCCATGCGGGCCTGAACCATATCATCGCCGATCAAGTGCTGGGACTGGCCGACCTCGACCTGGGCCAGCTGGCGTTCGCCGTTGAACAGCGCCCATTCCAGGCCATAGTTGAACCGCAAGCCGGTATCAATGACATCGCTGCCCGCCGACCGGTTGGCTTGGTCATAGTTGGTGACATCAATACTGACGCCGATGCTGTCTTCGTTGGGGGTGGCAGCAAAACCATCTTCGAACAAGCTGGTGGTCAAAGAGGCCTTGGGGGTGAGGTACTGGCTGTACTTCGGCCCGCTGCGCACCATGGGATAGGCGGCGGACAACTCAGCATAGGGCACAATGCGATAACCGCTTTCGCCCGGCAAGGCGGCGGTGGCGTTCTCGGTCGCGTAATATTCGATCTGGCCCGCGATCTCGGCCTGCCAATCGATGCCCAATTCTGACTGAATGGGCATGATCAGCGCCGGGCGCAAAGAGGCGCGCAGGCTGTCGCGATTGTCAGGACGGAAGATACCGCGCAAATCGGTTTCGATCTCCAGATAGGTCTGGCCCAAGATGGGGCCGGAATCATAGGAGGAGTGCAGCAGGCTCATCGCGGGCAAGGTCGCATCGTCGATGCTGGAGCGTCCAGGCTGAACCTTTTTGGCCAAAACCTGGCTATAGGAGCGGTCATGGAAGCCCTCAAGATGCACCTGCGAGGTCTGAATGCTGGAGGAATCCAAACCAAATTCATGCAAATAATCGGGGCTAGAATAGATCTGTCCGGCAGCGGTCAAACGCCACTCGCGCGACAGGTCCAAGGAAAGATCGCCGCCGACGGTGCCCTCGAACAGGTCGGATTGACCGGACAGAAGCTCGTCATTCATGGGCATAAAACCTGGCAGCAGGGAGCCTTGGGCCTCTAGGCCAATAGTGCCGATTGCCAAGGCTTGGTTGTAGTCCAGGGCCAAACTGAGGCCAGCCAAGGGGTGCAGCTTGGGTGTGAAGGTCAGGTCTTTGCGCTCATCCATGGCCCAGAAATAGCTGGTTTCAGGCGACAGGCCCAACAGGTTGTTGCCGTCGATGCCCGAGCCGATCCAACCTGACATGCGTTTGACCCGCGGGTCCGCCTGGCGGAAGTAGGGCAGATAGAGCAGCGGCATACCGTAAACGTCAAAGAAGACATCGCGGTAATAGATTTGCTGCTCCTCTTCGTCCAGCATGACCTGATTGGCGCGAAGCTGCCACAGCAAGGGCTTGCTGGGGTCTTCCTCGCAGGCAGGGCAGGCCGAATAAACGCCGCGATGCAGACTGTAGGTCTTGCCCTCGCGCGCGACGCGATTGGCGGCCAAGCGGCCTTGGTTGGTGAGCTGGAGATAGAAATCTTTCACCTCGCCCGCAGTAAAGCGGTTGGTCAGGTTGACCGATTCGGCGATGATCTCCTCGCCCTCGTTCGTGACCGCATAAACGCCGCCATTGGCGATAATGGTCTCGGTATCTTGGTAATAGAGGATTTCTTCAGCGCGCAGGTGCTGCTTGCCTGAGAAGATCTCGACGTTGCCGGTGGCGCGAATGATGTTGTTGCCGTCGTCATAGACGATCTCGTCAGCGGCGATGAATATCTGCTGTCCGTTGAATTCAAAGCTTCGAGTGATATCGCGATCAAGGCTTGGTTTGGCTGACGATTGACCCCAGGCAGGCAAGCCCAGTGCAAATCCCAACATGGTCGTGAGCAGCCCAACGTAGACCAGGATCACCAAGCTGTGCAGCAGCCCGCGCCCGGTCCGACTGTGGCGAAGCGGTGTGGCGGTCCCTAACTGCAAACAGCAGGCCCCAGCGTGGTGAAATTGAAAACCCATGAGCGGTTAAAATTTTGTACTTTAAAATCCCAGACGCAGCCGATTGAACCAAGGTCAGACAGCTACTCAGCTTTGAGGTGACACACAAGCGAGGCGCAATTGTGTAACTCCTAGGCCTGGATGGGGGCAAATTTGGGGGTCGGCTGCTTAACCGTCCTCGGAGCGCAGCAAGATCAGCAAACAGCCAAACAGCAGCAAGGACAAAGGCGCCCAAATCGCCACCGACGGCGGTAACAGCCCGGTTGAGCCCAAGGCCACGGTGACTGAGCGCGCGAAATAGGTCACCAAGCCAGCGATGACCCCTGCGGCCATCACCAAGGCAGCCCCGCCCTTGCGCTGGAGCCGCAGCGAGAAGCAGGCGGCCAGCAAGGCCAGGGCAACATAGTAGAACGGCAAGGACAACAGGCGGTGCCACTGGGTGTCATAGCCTCGCGTGCGGAAGCCCATGCGGCTGGCCTCGCGCGTGTAGCCGGGCAGCACAAACAAGCTGAGCGCGTCGGGGGGCGCAAACGAGGGGATGAAGCGGTCCAGATCGACCGACAAGTCCAAGCTGAGCTGCTCATGGAACAGCAGGGGTCGATCGGGGCGCATCTCCCAGACTTCATCCAGCACCACTTGCACCGCATGAATCGACATGGCCTTGGCTTCATAGCGCACTTCGAAGTGGTTCTGCTCGTCAAAGCGCATGATGGCCGTGTTCTGAAAGCGAGTGGCGCTGCGCGTCGGCTTGCCGACTTTAATCGCCAAGAATCCACTGGGCAGCTTTTGCGCGTACCAGCCCTTAGCGTCAGAGGCGCTGCCAATCTCTGTACTAATGCGCAGTTGGTAGCGTTCAAACATAGTCTCCGCCAGCGCTTGATTGAGCTGCTTGGCCAACGGGTCCCAGACCAACATCATGATCAGGCCAGTCAGGAAGCTCATGACCACGAAAGGCCGCAAAAAGCGCCAGGCCGACACACCAGCCGAGCGCATCACCACCAGCTCAAGGCTGCGGGTGTTGCGTGACAGCACCACCATGCAGGCCAAGAAGAGAGCAAAGGGCAGCACTTCGCGCGCCAAAAACGGCAGGCGCATGAGCGACATGAGCAAGACATCGCTTTGTTTCAGCTCGGCGTAGGAGAAGCGATCCAGGCCCGCCATGTAGTCGATGACAAAGACAAAGCCCGCAAAACCGGCCAACAGGCCAGCGAACCACACAGCAAGTTGGCCGCGCAGATAGCCGTAGAGCGCGCGCGGAGAGCCAGATTTGCGCCGTCCTGGCAGCAAACCCGCCAGCGTCACTGGGGCGCTGGCCACCACATCGGACCCGGGCTCTGTCGAGGGGTGGGAGGGCGCGGTCTTGCCCGCAGAACCGAACGTCATGAGAGATTTGAGACTAAGCATGGCGGCTGGCCCACATGGCTTGCAGCCAGCTCTGCAGGTTCATGGCCTGCCAGAATACCAGCGCTAAGACAAACGGCATCAGCTCGGCCAGCACCAAGACCGGCGCGGCGGCGGCGCTCTCTGAGGCCAGCGACTTGGCGCTGAACCGTAGGACTTCGACACCGACCAAGCTGGCCACCGCGACCAGGGTTTGGGTCGAGGTGCCGCGTCGCCCTTGTTGGCCCTGGTTGATGATCGACAGTGCCAGCAGCGCATAACCCAGGGGCAAGAGCGGCGAGGTGAGGCGGTCGATCAGCTCGGCAATATAGCCGTTGGTGTATTTGGGGGTGGTCTTGTTGCGCACGGCGGCCACCAGCTCGCCGACATACAGTTCACGCGGCTTGATGTAGGGCCGGTTGGTGTAGGAGCGATCAGGCGTGTAGCTGTAGACGTGGCGATCAAAGTTCAGCAGGCTGGAGGGCGCATCGTCCTGACGCTGCTCAAAGCGGGTGGCGCCGGTTAGGACAATGGCGAAATCGCCGTCGAGTTCCTCAAGCCGCGCCTCGTCGGCGGTCACGGTCATAGGCTGCTTGGGGTCCCGCTGGTCGTGCATGATGAAGCCGCGGTAGACCGAGCCTTGCGCTTTCTCACGAATGTAGAGCGTAATGCCCTGGATGGGGCTGAAGAAAACGCCCTCGCGGATCGCAGAGGGGGTGAGGGCGAAAACCAGCTCGTTCTTGGCATCGCGAAAGGCACGGTTGACCCCGGGGATGACACTGGCCACCAGATAGGCCATGACCAAGCTGCCCACGATGCCGAGCAAGATCGCAGGCCGTCCAAGCGAAAATTGGCTGATGCCACAGGACTGCATGACCACGGTTTCGGTGTCATTGCGCAGGCGCGAATAGACCACCATGATGGCCAGATACAGCGTTATGGGCGTCACCAGCCAGACCGCAACCGGCATGCCGAATGACACGAACTTGAGCAGCAACCAAATCGACATGTTGTCGTTGATGACCTTTGCCAAGAAGTTCAGCGAGTTGACCATCGCCGCCAAGAAGACCAGGCCTGCGATTAGCCCGAGCCAAAAGGGCGTCAGCAACCAAAGAATATAGCGGTGGATCGACAGCAAGAGCGGCATTGGGGGCCTTGGCGCGCTGGGCAACGCGGTTACGTGACGGTCCATCCAGTGCCGCTTGGCACAGCCGCTAAGCGCTGGATCAGGACGGGATCTAAGTTGGGGGCCTATGTAACAGGCCCAGGATGGCCATGGCAAACCTTTGCCACCTTGGCTTGAACCTGGCCTTGGGTTTACCGCCAAGCCAAGGCAGAAATCGGGTGCAAATTAGGAACAAAAAGAAGGCCCGAAGCCGTCCCGCGGTGGGGGCAACTTCGAGCCTTGGGAGGAGGCCCCCAGAGACCCGAAGGCCTAAGGGGCAGGAGCAAAGAGAACAGAGGACGGGATAACCGCGCGTCCCACGCGGATTCGTAGTGCTACAGAGCGGCAGGAGTGCCCGGCCCCGGCTCGTTCTGCCTGAATGGCCAGACCCGATAAACTGGCCAGACCAACTTAAACTGGCTCGTCCTGATAAATTGGCTTGGCCAGCCACTCGCGGCCTTTGAGCATGGCGTTCCAATAGACCGGCGGCAAGATACGCTCCTTTAGCCACCAGGAAACGCGCGATGGCTTGGTGCCATCCAAAATAAAGCGCGGAAAGCTGGGCTCCAGCACACCACCATAGCCGAACTCGGCCAGCACGATTTTGCCGCGCTCGACGGTCAGCGGGCAAGAGCCGTAGCCGCGGTACAGGGCTTCGCGCTGGTTCTTGCGTCCCCTGAGCGCGCGCAGCAGGTTTTCGGCCACCACTGGCGCTTGCTTGCGCACGGCGGCAGCGGTCTTGGCGTTGGGCGCGTTGGTGACATCGCCCAAACCCCAGATGTTTTCGTAGCGCTTGCTGCGCAGGGTGTAATGATCCACGTCCACCCAGCCAGCGGCGTCGGACAGCGGGCTGAGGCGAATGAAGTCGGGTGCGGTCTGCGGCGGGCAGACGTGCAGCATGTCAAAGGGTTTCTCCATGCGACTGACAGAGCCGTCAGCGGAAGTGACCTCAAAGGTCGCGATCTTGTTGGGGCCATCGACCAGGACCAGGTTGGATTTGAAGGCCAGATCGATGCCATAGCGTTCCACGTAGGCCATGAGGGCCGGCACATAGTCTTGGACGCCAAACAGCTCAGCGCCAGCGGTATTGAACTGGATCTTCACGTCCTTCAGGTGGCCGCTGCGCTCCCAGGCGTTGGCCGACAGATACATGGCTTTTTGCGGTGCTCCTGCGCACTTAATCGGCATGGGTGGCTGGGTGAACAGCGCGGTGCCGCCTTGCAGCGCCTGCACCAACTGCCAAGTGTAAGGCGCCAGGTCATAGCGATAGTTCGAGGTCACACCGTTGCGGCCCAGCGCCTCGGCCAGCCCCTCGACCGCGCCCCAATCCAGCTTCAGACCGGGACTGACGACCAGGGTCTTGTATTGCAGGCTCTGGCCGTTGCAGAGCGTGATGCGGTTCTGATCCGGTTGGAAGCTCTCGACGCCCTCGGCGATCAGCTTACAGCGCTTGGGCAACACATCGGGCATGCGCCTCTGGGTGACTTCCGGCTTGAAAATGCCGCCGCCGACCATGGTCCATCCCGGCTGGTAGTAGTGGTGTTCTGACGGATCCACAATGGCCAGGTTGAGCGAGCAATCGCGCGCCAACAGACTGGAGGCCGCCGCGATGCCGCCCGCGCCGCCGCCGATGATCAGCACGTCATAGACAGTGCTCGGCACGTTCGACGTGCTGGCCGGGTCTGCTGAAGGGGCAGCACTGGTCTGCTGATCAGGATTGGCGGCCAACAAGCGTCCGCGCAGGGAGGTGATGTTGTAGCCCGCGTCTCGGGCGGCGATCAGCAAGGCGTCGGCGGGCGTTGTGGAGGCTTGGCTCAAGGCCCAAAGATTGGTTGAGCGCGTGCCGGTCCGGCAATAGGCCAGCGTCGGGCCAGGGCTGTCGGCCAAGATGCGGGCGAAGTCGGCGGCTTGCGCATCTTCCAACTGGCCGGGAATCACTGGCAGATAGTGCGCGGTCATGCCCAAGGCCTCGGCCGCGCGCTGGATTTCGATAAAGGTGGCTTGATCGGGGCCTTCTCCATCCGGGCGGTTGCAGATCAGGGTCTTAAAACCCGCTTCGGCGGCCTGCGCAACATCCTCAAGGGTAAGCTGCGAAGAGACGCTAACCGTGGGGCTGAGTTGTTTGGCTTTCATGAGCGCGTCCTTTTGCGGGCGAAGACCCGTGGCGCCCTTGGCGTGATGGCGCCAGACATCAGGGAATCTTCGTATATTCGATTGTTTGTATATACAGAGCAACGCGCGGCACGCAAGGGGCCCTTTCGATTCTTTTTTCGGATGCGCTGGTGGCAGCCGAGCGCCAGCTTGGTTTTGGCCAGCAAATCACAAACTGGCAGCTCTGCTGCCTTGCCCCCACTGGAGCGCTGCACTAGAATCAGCGTCTTGGTTTCCACGCGCGCAAAAAGGCGGAGCTATGCCCTGTTGTTTGTCGGTCAATCTCAATGCGGTTGCCATGCTGCGCAACCGTCGCGACCTGCCTTGGCCGAGCCTGGCGGGGATTGGCGCGCTGGCGCTTGAGGCCGGTGCGGCGGGTCTGACAGTGCATCCGCGTCCCGATCAGCGCCACATCCGCTTTTCCGACCTGCCGGTGCTGCGCGCCCTGCTGGATCGCTACCCTGGCAAGGAATTCAATATTGAGGGCTATCCCAGCGAGGATTTCTTGCGCCTGGTGGAAGCCCAGGCCCCCGACCAAGTGACCTTAGTGCCCGACTCGCCCGAGCAAGCCACCTCTGACCACGGTTGGGATTTTGTCGCCGAGCGCGCCCTGTTGGAGCCCATTGTCGCCCGGTTGAAGGCGGCGGGGCTGCGGGTTTCGGCCTTCTGCGAGCCCAACGCCAAGATCGATCAAATTGAAACGGCGGCTGCCTTGGGCGTGGATCGCGTTGAACTTTATACCGGTCCCTATGGCGCCTGCTATGACGACCCCGCCATGCAGGACGAACGGCGCGAGCAGCTCTGCCGCACAGCGGCGCTAGCGGCTCAGCATGGCATGGGGGTCAATGCGGGGCACGATCTGACACTCGATAATTTGGGCTATCTGCTGGAGCTTTGCCCGCAGGTCGCCGAGGTCTCGATCGGCCACGGTCTGACAGCGGCCGCGCTGGAGCTGGGCATGGCCGAAGCCGTGCGCCGCTTTGTGGCCATCTGTCAGGACAAGGCGGGCTAAGATAAGCGCGCTTTAGATCTTGCTTGCGCGGCCAGCCAGCAGCAGATCGGCCAACACAAGCGCCATCATGGCCTCGCCGACCGGCACGGCGCGAATGCCAACGCAGGGATCATGGCGACCCTTAGTACGCACCTTGACCGCCTCGCCCGCGACGTTGATCGAGTTGGTCTCGATCAACAGCGAGGAGGTGGGCTTGACCGCAAAGCGGACCACAATGTCCTGCCCGGTGGAAATTCCGCCCAGAATACCGCCTGCGTGGTTGGATAGGAACAGGGGCGCACCGTCGTTGCCGGGCTGGATTTCATCGGCGTTGTCCTCACCGCGCAGGCAGGCGGCCTCGAAGCCGTCGCCGATCTCGACGCCTTTGACCGCGTTGATGCTCATCATGGCGGCGGCCAGATCGGAATCCAGTTTGTTATAGATGGGATCGCCCAGTCCTGCGGGCATACCGTGGGCCACCACCTCGATCACTGCGCCAATCGACGAGCCTTCTTTGCGGATCGCGCTCAGCTCCGCGTCATAGAGCGCAGCAGTCTCGGCATCAGGACAAAAGAAGGGATTGCGCTCCACCTGGTCCCAGTCCCAAGCAGCGCGGTTGATCTTACGCGCGCCCATCTGCACCAGCGCACCGCGAATCCACATCTGATCGCCCAGCGCGGTCTTCAGGATTTGCCGCGCGACGCCACCAGCGGCCACCCGCATAGCGGTCTCTCTCGCGCTGGAGCGTCCGCCGCCGCGATAGTCGCGCAGGCCGTACTTGGCTTGATAGGTGAAATCGGCGTGGCCGGGGCGGAACTGACGGGCAATCTCACCGTAATCCTTGGAGCGCTGGTCGGTGTTGTCGATCAACAGTCCGACCGGTGTGCCGGTGGTGACGCCCTCAAACACACCCGAGACAATGCGCACCTGGTCGGCCTCTTGGCGCTGGGTGGTGTGCTTGGATTGACCCGGGCGGCGGCGATCCAGGTAAGGCTGAATGTCGGCCTCGCACAAGGGAACGCCTGCCGGAACTCCATCGACCACGCAACCGATGGCCGGTCCGTGGCTTTCGCCAAAGGTGGTGAAACGCAGGTGACGGCCGAAGGAGTTGCTTGCCATGATCGGTGAGGTGTTTCGCGCTAAATTGAAGGCTGGAAGAGATAGAAAACCCCGCTTGCAACAGCCGGTCGCCGGTCTGCAAAGCGGGGTTGGCTGCAGACGGCTAAGCGGCTGCCTCGATTTTGGGCGTCATGTCTTGGGACCCATAGAGGCCAAAAGCTCCGCGATTTGCGGCGCGGAATCGACGGCAATCATGCCAACCCCATTATAACCCGCATCGACGTAGTGGACTTCACCGGTGACGCCGGTCGAAAGGTCAGACAGCAGATAGAGCGATGAGCCGCCCACCTGGTCGATGCTGACATTGCGGCGCAGCGGCGCATTCAGCTCGTTCCAGCGCAAAATCGCGCGGAAATCACCGATGCCCGAGGCGGCTAGTGTCTTGATCGGGCCAGCCGAGATGGCGTTGACGCGGATGCCGCGCGGGCCCAAATCGGCCGCCAGATAGCGCACGGAGGCCTCAAGCGCGGCTTTGGCGACGCCCATGACGTTGTAGTGTGGCATGACCTGGGTCGAGCCGTGGTAGGTCAGGGTCAGGATCGAGCCGCCGTCGGCCAAGAAATCTTCGGCTTGCTTCACCACAGCGGTCAGCGAATATACGGAGATATCCATCGACAGCAGGAAGTTTTCGCGGCTGGTGTTGAGGTAGGCGCCCTTCAACTCGTCCTTGTTGGAGTAGCCGATGGCGTGAACAATGAAATCAATCGAGTCCCAGTCTTGCTTTAACGCCGTGAACATAGCGTCAATGCTGTCATCGCTGCTCACGTCGCACTCGATGTACTTGTCTATGCCCAGCTTTTCGGCCAGTGGTTTGACGCGTTTCAGCAAGGCCTCGCCCTGATAAGACAAAGCAATTTCAGCACCTTGGTCGGCCAAGGCCTTGGTGATGCCCCAGGCGATCGATTTGTCGTTGGCCAAGCCCATGATCAGGCCGCGTTTACCTGCCATCAAACCTGCGCTGGGGTGTGCCTCTTGCGTCATCTCAATCTCCGGACTGTCTACATGTCTCTCTTAGTGTCGCCAAATCTGGATTTTGGCAAGCTATCATGCCGTTGGGATCGGCAAAGGGCGCAAGATTCTTGCTCCAATCGCTCTTGCGCACATTTTTTAGACGATCTGCTAGGGTAAAACAATTGTTTAGCGGCGCTTGCGCCCTGACAAAGCGTAACTCAACCTGTTGATGAGCGCTGGGATGGCAAATTACTGCATTGCTCTCGGCTTCTGGCCTGCTAAGCAAGTCAATCAGATCAAGTGCCATTTGCCCTGATGCAGGGTTAGGACCGCGAGCCAAGGGCCGGTCTTACCCATCACGCAGGGCTGAGGTGATAAGCGTTCTGGTCGCGCGCCGTCTTAGCGGTGCCGGTGATCGGAATGGTACGGATGGGAGACACGAGCCATGACCACAAACCCTGCGCCGCGCTCTTTGCTGTCGCGCCTGCCTTCGAGCCTGCTGGCCGCCGCCGCGCTCACTGCTGTCAGCCTGCTATTGTTGGGATATGAGGCCGTTGGTGCGCAGCGGCTGGGCCTGTTGAACCTGCAAGCCTGGTGGCCCAATGACGAGCATCTTTTGGTGAGCCAAATCGGCTGGCACATCTTGGTGGCCTCATTTGACCGTGGCTTGACCGCCTTGCTGCCCAGCAGTTTGGCTATGGCTGGTACGGTCATCATAACTCTGGTGTGTTGGTTGGCCTGGGGCTATGCCTTGGTTTTTGTCCTGCGCCAAGCCTGCCACGACCGCCTAGGCCGGGATAGCCTGGCCTGGTTGGGAGCCCTGTTCGTCCTGCCGGCGGCCCTGATCCTGTTGCCTTTGCTCTACCTCCAGCTTGTGCCCGACGGTCAAGCGGTTGGCGACGCAGGGATTGTGGGCGTGGCGATTGACCTGGCGGCTGCGTCGGCGCTGATCTTTTTGGCGGGGCTCTTGTTGTTGCCGCGGCGCATTGGCCTGGGCGTGGTTTTGGGTCAAGCCCTAACCTGGGGCCTGGTCTACGCCGCCATGATGTGGCTGGCCAAGTTGCTCAGCCTGCCCGCTCTGGGTCCCTTGGTCATGCTGGTGCTGGTTGGCGTGTTGCTTAGCCTGTGCTTGATCCTCGCCTTGCAGCGGGCGACCGCAAGCCTGGCGAGCTTGGACGATTTGGGCGCTGCGCAGACGATGGAGTACGCGCTGATGGTGCTGGCGGGCTTGGCCACTTCGAAAGACAAGCTGGCCAGTGACCGCTTGGCCGAGGTGTCCCAGGTGCCGCTTGAGGCTGCCGAGGAGATCTTGCAACGCCTCAAAGAGGCGTCACTGGCGCGCTTCAATCAGGGGCGCTGGGCCGGGGTTTGGCCTGCCGAGCGCATCCAGATCACCAGTGTTGCCAGCGCCTTGCGCCTGTCGACGACGCCGCGCAATGGTCGCACAACGCCGCTGGTGCAAAAGGCGCAAGACTTGGGTTGGCAGGGTGTTTGCTTGGCCGACGTGATCGCCGCACCCGCGGTTGCTCAAGCCAAGCCGGAGGTCCGCAAACCAGCGGCTCACAAGGCGGAGCCCGCAGCGCAAAGCGCGCTTCAAAAAGTTGCTGAGCCAACTGCTGAGCCCACTGCTGAACCCGCTGCTGGACCCACTGCCGAGCCGGAACCGTCGCACCATCATGTGGATCATTCGGCACCGAATACCACAGCTCAGGTGTCGCAACACATGACCGCCGGACAGCGTTTGGTGCGCTCGCCAGAGCAGTCTGCACCCCAACATGCTACGCCGCAAACGCGCGCGCTTCACCTGGCCTTGGGGCGTCATAGTGACGGTGAGCCAGACCGCCCGCTTGCGCAGACTTCCTCTGGATCTTCTGCTGGATCCCCCTCTGGGGTCCAAGCGCAGGCCGCGCCTCAATCCCCCGCAGCCCCAGCGATCATCGGTGCTCAAGACTATCAGGCGCTGGCGACCGGAGAGGCGGTTTGGGTCGACGCACCCGAGCCCAACGACGACGCAGTGACCTTGGATGCTATCCGCCGCGAAATCCAAGACCTGATGGACAAGGGTTAGAGCCAGCAAAGGCGCATCGCCCCCGTTGGACCGGGCAGGTTTCTTTGGCCCAAACTGATGTGGCTTAAAGTGACCGCGATCCAGTGCGCTAGGCTCATCCCTCTAAGAACCGCCCCGTGTTGGTGCCGTGTTGCTCGCAATCAGCGGCCAACATCGGGCAGGCGGGAGCAACAGACGCTTCGCAAAGCTGCAAGGCCTCTAGCCCATCAGAGGATGGGGCCAAAGTGGCAGCCTTTGCTTACAAAACAGGAGATTTGCATGACCGACTGGAACGAGGCCTTTCACCGCTTTTCCGACTGGTTCGCCGATGCCCAGGCCAGTGAGCCTAACGATCCCAACGCCATGTCTTTGGCGAGTTTGGACCCGGACGGCTGGCCGTCGGTGCGCATCGTCTTGATGAAGGACTTCGACCGCGACGGCTTCGTGTTCTATACCAACACCCAGAGCCGCAAGGGCCTGGCGATTGCCCATGAAGCGCGGGTTGGCCTCTGTTTTCATTGGAAAAGCTTGCGGCGCCAGGTGCGCATTGAAGGCCGCGCCGAGCCGGTGAGCGCAGCCGAGGCTGATGAATACTACGGTCAGCGACCCTATGGCAGCCGCATCGGCGCTTGGGCCTCAAAGCAGTCGCAGCCGCTTGAAGACCGCGCGATCTTGGAACAACGCGTTCAGCAGACCCAGCAGCAATATCCAGAGGGCAGCGCCGTTCCGCGTCCTCCGCACTGGTCGGGCTATCGGGTGCGCCCGCGCACCATCGAATTCTGGAAAGATATGCCCTTCCGCCTGCACGAGCGTTGGCGCTATGACGCGCTGCCGGATCAGTCAGGCTGGACCAAGACGCTGCTGTATCCCTAGTACGAGCGCCGTGCCGCAGTGACTGCTTTGCTCTTTGCCAAGGTGTTGCGCTACAAGTCGAATTAATGCCTAGCACGGCTTGGAGCGACGCGGCTTTGGTATATCCAGCCGCCTCAGGCCTTGGGCGCGGCGTCCAATTGCTGCAGCGACCAGAGCGCCCGCCGCTCGGCAGCCTGGCCGCGCCGCGCCCGAAATTCGGGCAGGCGAGCAACGATCTGACGGCTGCGCGCGCTGGTCTCACCTTCCAGGTAGACGCTGTCTTCCAGCTCCAGGTGCGCGCCCTCGATATCAAAGCGCCAAGGCCGCCCTTTGGGCAGATACAGCACCACTTGCTGGCGGTTGCCTTGCAGCGCCACGTTGACTTGCGGATGCAGGTGAAAGCGCAAAACGGCGGGCAACACCGTCGGACCGGTCACCAGATCCTCGCCCTGCAGATAGTCGCCGTCGCGCGCCAATTTGAGGCTGCGGTAGTGCTTGGCCCCGCCCAGCGGTCGATAGCCGTCGTGGTGCAAGTCAATCGCCAAGTAGTCGTCGGTCTCATAGGGCTTGCAATACACCTGCTGCGGCTTGCGCCCCAGACCCGCGCCGCTCACCAGCTCTGAGGAGTTGGTGTCGTTCAGCACTAAGGTCGAATGCGCCGCCGTGGTGCGCTGGACATCGCCCCACAGGGCCTTGCGGTCATGGCTACCCATGTTGGTGATCAGCTTTTGCGTCCCCACCGTCATCTCAAACGACAAGGTGCCGGCGAAGGCTTGTTGGTCAAAGCCGACATGCGGCTGGGCACCGCCGTCGATCAACAGCGTTGCGCGCCTGGCGGTCAAGCGATACAGCCCCGAGGCAAAGGCCGCCTTCAGCGGCGCAACCTTGTGCAAACAGCGCTCCATAAAGCTGGCCATGGCCTCAGGCGGCAGGGCAAAGCTTTGGTTGTGGTGCGCCACCGAGCCGTCGTTGTGGATCAGCATGCGCATCAGCGGGGCCATGCGTTGGGCGGTGGTGGCCAGGTAGCTGGGCGCTTGCAGGCGCATGGCGCGGTGAAAATCCAGCAAATCGTGCAGGTCGGTCAGCAGCGCGGCTTGCAGGGCTGGTGAGCGGTATTGGGTGCCGCCATCGGGGCGGATCAGGCGATCCAGGCTCTCTTCCAGCTTGCCCAGCATATCAGAGGCCAGCGTTGTCCCGTCGGGCAGGCACTGACCGCAGAAGATCAGGGCCTTTTCAATGGTCGTGCGGGCATAGCTCAGTTCATAGTCCTGATAGGACAGCAGCAGGTGGTTGGCCTGGATGGCGATTTCTTGCGTTAAGCGACGCACGAACGCCGCATTGGCCCCATGGGTGATAAAGTCGAAATGGCCAAGCCAGGCCAGCAGGCGATGGGCCGTGATCTCGCCATCCCAGGATAGCGGGTGCCAGCGCTTGTTGAGATTGAGCCAGCTTGAGACCATGTGCCGGGCGGCCTTGGCACTTTCGGGGTGTTCGGTGGCGCGCAGGTCGCCCAGCCAATCGAAGCCGTGCATGGCGCGCAGCCAGACCTGGGGCGCGTCGTGGGGAAACCAGTTTTCTTCGACCAGATCGACCCGCTCGCCGGCCAGCAAGAAGCGGCCGTCCATGATCATCTCGCCTTTTGTCTTGTGGCCGGGCACAAAAATCATGCCGTTGCGGCGCAAGCTCAGTGGTTTCGAGCTCGACAAATGCCAGCGATACCAGGGCGTGTTGCGATAGAGGCGGCGCCAGGAGCGCTGCACCAGACCGAAGGGGCGACGGCTCGGGTCCTGGGGCAAACCTTCCTCTAAGGCGGGGGTGCTTGCGGGCTCTGCGGAGGGCTTGTGGCGCGATCGAAAGCCCTGGTCGCTACGGGCTGTCGGATTGCTTGAGGACGATCGTTGGGCTTCAGCGCGATGCGTTTCAGCTTGGGCCCGTGAGCCTGCAGGAGCCTGAGCCAAGACCTGGGCTTCAGGCAGCTCTCGCCCTGCGTCAAATTCGGGCGCGCTGGCGCGCTGAAAAATCAAGTGACTCGACACGATCGTTGTGGGCGCGGTGTTACAAATGCTCGGCGCTTCAATGGTTTGCCTTGGTCCCAAAAGACCCGAGGAAAAGCCGAAGCTGCAAAGAAAAAGGAGGGGCTGCCGTCAGCAGCCCCTTTGAGTCCAATATGTTCGGGATCAAACGAACAGCCTGATGCTGGGTCAGTTCTGAGCCAAGCGCAAGCGTCCTGCACTGGGTTGGCTTGGGCTTGCAGCCTTAAGTTTCTCCACCGTGCGGCGTTGCAAGCGTGCCGCGAAAAATCCGTCCATTCCCCCGTATTGGGCCCAAGTTTGGGGGGCCGATCGAAAGAAACCTTCGGTTGTTAGCAGCGGTGTTAGCCAATCAGGCGTTGAAGGCATGGCGCTGATCGCCAACGGCAGAGCGGTCAAAGCCGCTTTGACCTGCTCAATGCCTTCTTCGGGCTCCAGCGAGCAGACCGCATAGACAAGCACGCCATCGGGCTTGAGCAAGCGCACGGCGCGACCCAGCAGCTTGGCTTGCAAGCGGCGCTGGGTCAAAAGGCTGTCTTCGCGGCGCTGCCACAGCAGTTCGGGGTGGCGCCGCAAGGTGCCGGTGGCCGAACAGGGCGCGTCCAGCAAGATGGCATCAAAGCCTTGCTCGTCCTCGAAGGTCAGCGCGTCTTGGGCGACGACGGTGGCCGTCAGCTTGCAGCGTTCCAGGTTCTCGTGCAGGCGTTGCAGGCGGTTTTCTGAGATATCGACGGCGGTAACGTCCGCGCCTTGCGCGGCCAGTTGCAAGGTCTTGCCGCCGGGCGCGGCGCAGAGGTCCAGCACCCGCTTGCCCGCCACGTCGCCCAGCATCATAACGGGGACTTGAGCGGCGGCGTCTTGCACCCACCAATCGCCTTCCTCATAGCCAGGAAGTTGGGCGATACTGCCCTGACTGGGCGCGAGGCGTAGGGCGGCGTTGGGCAGGCGCGTGGCAACGATATGCTCCGCGCGTGGGCGCTGGCTCTGGCTCGACTCGGCGCGCAAGCGCTGGGCGTGCTCCGTACTGTGCTTCGTACTGGGCCGCTGACTTTCGCGCTCGCCAGGTCTGTCGGTTGGCGTTTCGGCAGCCGCTTTTTCTGGCGTCTCGTCCACCTCTGAGGGCGCTTTTGAAGCCGCGTCGGTTGCGTTCTCGCCCTCGGCCAAAGCGGTGTCTGTCGCATCCTGAGCCTTGGGATCGACGATGACCTCTGCTGCGATCTCATCGTCTTTTGGGTCCGCACGTCGGGAGGCTTGAAAGCGCTCCTCTTCAGCATCAGCCAGCACCTGGGCCTCTTCGAGGCTTATGATTGGCAAATCCGCGCCAGGCTTGACCCCCAAATCGGTCGGTGGAGCCTGGGTAATGGCCTGGCTCAGATCTTCCAGCCAGGCGTCGCCATAAACCGCATACCAGCGCTTGGCCAGCCAACGCGGGATGTTGTGGCGCAGATGGGGCAGGTCGTCCTTGTCGCGATCACAGACCTTGCGCAGCACGGCGTTGACCAGGCCCTGATAGTTGCGCATCACCTCATCCGAGCGTGCCAACGATACGGCTTCGCTGACCAGCGCATGGCTGGGGCTGCGCATGAAGTGGTGCTCGGCGATGCCCATCATCAACAGCACCTTGACGTTCAAGTTCTTGGGCGGCAGCGGCTCTTCCAAGTAGTCGCGCAGCACCAATTGCAATTGGCCCAAGCGGCGCAGGCAGGTGGTCACGAGCTGGCGGACAAAGCGGCGGTCGCGATCCTCGAGCTGGGCAAAGGCGCGGCTGCGGTCAATGGCTTCGTCCAGCGTGACCTTTTCCTTAATAACGTGGAACAGCAGCGCGTGGCTGACATAGCGCGCGCCCGAGCGGGGACGGCCTCCGTCGCGTTGCGGGCGCTCACCCCGGTCGGGTCGGTCGCCTCGATAAGGAGGACGATCTCCACGCTTTGGCCGATCACCGCGATAGGGCGGACGCTCGCCCCGGTCGGGTCGGTCGCCACGGTCACGGTTCTGGGGGCGCTCGCCGCGATTTGGACGATCACCGCGATAGGGAGGACGCTCGCCCGGGTCGGGTCGGTCGCCTCGGTCACGGTTCTGGGGGCGCTCGCCGCGATCTGGACGATCATCGCGATAGGGCGGACGCTCACCCCGGTCGGGTCGGTCGCCTCGATAAGGAGGACGATCTCCACGCTTTGGCCGATCACCGCGATAAGGAGGACGCTCGCCCCGGTCGGGTCGGTCGCCACTGTCACGGTTCTGGGGGCGCTCGCCGCGATTTGGACGATCACCGCGATAGGGCGGACGCTCGCCCCGGTCGGGCCGGTCGCCACGGTCGCGGTTCTGGGGACGCTCGCCGCGATCTGGACGATCATCGCGATAGGGCGGACGCTCACCCCGGTCGGGTCGGTCGCCACCGTCGCGGTTCTGGGGCCGCTCGCGGCGCTCTGGGCGGCCGCCGCGATAGGGAGGACGCTCGCCCCGGTCGGGCCGGTCGCCACGGTCGCGGTTCTGGGGACGCTCGCCGCGCTCCGATCCAGAAGAGCCAGTCCTCGAAGAACGAGGGCGATCAGAAGGAGGTCCAGACGGGCGCAAGGCGAAGCTTTCTAAAACAAAGGGAGGCGCGCGCTCGTAGGCTGCGCCAAGACCCTCTAGTCTTTATACGAGCCACCTGCAGAAGGAAAGCGCGAGCGTCTGCTTCGGCCTTGCGACGCGCCGTCCTGGCCGTTCCAGTCGCCCGTGGTGTTCCCATCGCTCCGGCCCTGGCGGATCGGCGGCAGATCCGCCTTGGCCAAGCGCTCAAGCGCGGCGATGCGATTGGCGGTCTTGGGGTGGGTGGCAAACAGGTTGTCGATCCCGCCGGCCGTCAGCGGATTGATGATGAACATATGCGCAGAGGCGGGGTTGCGCTCTGCGGCTTCGTTGCGATAGCCGCGCGCGGCAGCCTCGATCTTGCGCAAGGCGCTGGCCAGCCACAAAGGGTTGCGGCAGATCTGAGCGCCCAAGGCGTCGGCGCTGTATTCGCGCGTGCGGCTGATGGCCATTTGCACCAGGCTGGCCGCCAAGGGGGCCAAGATCATCGCAGCGATCACCGCGATGATGCCCAGGCCAGAACGGCCACGGTCATTGCCGCCGCGAAACATGAGGCCGAATTGCGCGAACTGGGCCAGCATGGCCAGCGCGCCCGCCAAGGTGGCGGCCACCGTCATGGTCAGGGTATCGCGGTTCTTGATGTGCGCCAGCTCGTGCGCGATGACCCCGGCAAGCTCCTGCTCGCTTAAGGCCTGCATGATGCCAGTCGTCACTGCAACGGCGGCGTTGTTGGGGTCGCGGCCGGTGGCAAAGGCGTTGGGCTGGGGCTGGTCTATGACATAAAGCGCTGGCATGGGTAGATCGGCGTTGCGCGCCAGCTCAGCGGTCATGGCGAAAAGGCCCGGATGCGAGCGCTGGTTGACCAGCCGAGCCTGATGCATGCGCAGCACCAGCTTGTCGGATTGCCAATAGGCAAATGCATTGGTGCCCGCAGCAAAAATCAGAGCAATGACCAGGCCGCCGACGCCGCCCAAAAGGTAGCCCAGGCCCATAAACAAGGCGGTCATACTGGCCAGCAGCAGACTGGTGCGAAAGAAGTTCATGCAAAGCGGCTCGCAGAAATGGAGGTGTGCCAAGAAGATAGGAAGGCGGTGGGCGGCGCTCAAGATGCTCGAACCCCTTTGCCGCGCGAACGCTGGCTTGCGCTTGGATCGCTTGCGGCCTAAATAGCAGGCATGAGCGATCCTTTTGCAGCCTTCAAGTCCCATGCCGTCGCCCAGCCCGGCCCCAAAATGAGCCCCTTAAAGCGCAAGGGCAGCCGCGCCATCTCTGAACAAGAGCTGGACGCCGCTTTGACCCGTGCGCGCGCCGAGGGTGCAGCGTCTGAAACTCAAGACGGCAGCGATGGCCTGCAGCGTGTGCGAGAAATTGGCGGCCCGTCGGGTCCGGAGCCAACGCGCTATGGCGATTGGGAAGTGGGCGGGATTGCCTCGGACTTCTGAGTGTGTGCTTGGTGCCCCTTTGCCGACCATCAAGCCCAAGCAAGGCCCGGTGGCTCTCAGCCTGCGGCCTTAATACTGGGCACGAATGCCGAAACTGAGCGAGGCCTCGTGGATCGGCTGGGTATAGACCATGTTCTCACCCATATAGCGGTACTGGAGGCCAAAGCGCAGGCTGGATTCGTCGGTCAGGTCATAGGCAAGACCGGTGCCCAAAATGACCGCCGGCTCCAGATCGATTTTGACCGCCGTTATGGTCTGGGCACCGGCCGGTGCAAAGGAATCAACGATGTAGCTTGGCAGGTCGGTGGTGCGCGATCCCGCCTCGCGCTTATATTTGATGCCATTGACGTGCATGCTAAAGCCCGCACCCGCTTCAAGGAACGTCGCCCAGTCTGGCGATAAGTCGCGCTCGCACTCGCCCATGGCGACAAAGCTGGCGATGGATACATCAACCTCAAGCTCGTGTTTGGCTTCAAACTCGATATCGTGGTCGGACCGGAAGTCAAAGTCGGCCCGGCCCTTGAGCCCACAGCGCAGCGGCGAACGCCCGTCGATGCCGGTGAAAAACCGCCCGGCTTCCAGGTAGTGACCGATGGAGCCATCCCAGGAATAGTCGCCGTTGGTGAAGCCGTCCAGATGCGAGACCTGCGTGTGGGCGTTGTCGTGCTTGATGGCGCGAAACGGGAATTGCAGTCCGGCGCTGATGAAGGCCGAGCGCAGCGGCACGGGCGAGAGCTGGGCCGCCGCCTGGCGCGGTATCAGCGTGATGAGCAGCAAAACAGCCACAAGAATTTGAAGAATTGCAAGGTCGCGTGCGTAGTGACGCCACATGGCGGTGGCCTTCTGAAATGATCAAAGCAGTGAGCCGCTACCCTCGAAATGGCTGAGGCGGGCAAGGGTGGTAATAGCGCCAAACTGGGCAGGTTTTAGGGAGGTAATGCGGAGGCAATCAGACATTTGTGCGCCACTGATGGTTCTGTCGCAAAGGCTGGGCAGGGCAGCGAGGCGCTGGAGTCCCGTTGCGGTTGGTCGGCAATGACACGGCTATTTGGGGTCGTTCTAAGGATGCTCGCTGAAAAATAGATAATAAAATCAATAGATTTGGCCAGATGAACGCCCGCGTTCAGATATTATTCATCTAAGTGTTCCATAATCGATTCATGGTTTTGGTGCTTCGCCCTGCTTCCCTTACGTGGCTAAGCGTCAAGCGCTACGGCGGGCCACTCGCAACAAGCCCTCGGTGACTTTGCTGCGAACCCCTTAGTCTAGGGCGTGTCAATCCACGTCCACTTGTCAACGGAGCATCGTCACATGAAAAAGACTCTCACCTCCCTCTTGGTCGGCTTGGTCGCCCTGGTGGCCAGTGCCACTGCGGCCAGTGCCTCCTATACCACCGCGCATGTTAATATGCGCAGCGGGCCCAGCACCGCCTATTCTGTGATCCGCGTGTTGTCGCGCGGCTCGTGGGTCGATGTGCTGTGGTGCGATTCTGGCTGGTGTAAGGTCGCGGCCAAAGGCGACACCGGCTATGTATCATCGCGCTATATCAGCAGCACGAAGCCGATCTACAAGAAGAAGAAGAAGAAAGCCAGCAACTACCACAAGCACGGCCGCTATGGTCACAGCCACTATCGCGGTTCAGTTCCGCACTCACATGGTGGCGCTTATGGTTGGTACCCGCGCAAGTACTATGGCAAGCCGGGCCTCTACTTCCACTTCCGGTTCTAGCCCGCAAACCCAGCAGGTGGATTTGCGGTAAAGAAACCCGCAAACCCCGCAGGCTGAGTCTGCCGAAGACCAGCGCCGTTGTGCGCAAAAAAACCCCCTGGCCGCTGGCGCGATGGCGCTGAGCAGTCAGGGGTTTTTCGTGCAAACAGACCTGCAATCGCGGCAATGAAACCAAGCTGTGCAGACTTGGCCTTAGGCGGCCAAGCGCGTTGCCAGACTGGCTTGTTTTTGCTTCAAGCTCCGCCGGTGGGCATCGACGGTGCGGGTTGAAATGTCCAGGTGCTCGGCGATTTCGCGCGATGTGCAGCCCTGCTGAACCAGGGCCCAGATCTCCAGTTCCCTTGGGGTCAAGTCGGCATGCAAATTTGCGAGCGCTGGGACTTTGTCTTGGTTTGGCTGGCCGGAAGACCCTCCTTGCAGAGCGCGCCGCAAGGCCTTGGGATAATAGCAGCCGCCAAGTTGCAGGACCTGCAAAGTGCGCAAGACATCGCTGCGTTTGGGGGTCAGCGGCAGCCAGGCTTCCACCAGGGCCAATCCCTGTGCGCCCAGCTCCAGCGCTTGGCTTTGGTCGGAAAACAGGATCAAGGGCTTGCTGGTTTCAATGCCGTGACGGGCTTGCAGTTGCTCCAGCACCGCGTCGGCGGGTTCTGCGCTGTGGGGCGGCCAAAACAAGCCTTCTAAGGCCAGGGGTTGAAAATCGCCTGGCGACTTGACGTCATGAGCTTTGTGAGTCTGCTGGTCGCCTGCTGATCGCGTGTCAGGGTCGAGCCAAACCTCGACTCCTAGGCCTGCGAGCTGCTGAACCAAGGGTTTGGCGGCCTGGCAGGTCGCGGGCCGGCTGGGTGCGCAGGTCAAGCGCAAACAAGGCTGTGCGAAGTGCAGATGTCGACTGTGATGGGTCATAGGTAAAGCGCGGCGAAGTTGGGGTCCATTGGTGATTTGTCAAGCTTTGAGCATGGCAAGCGGTGCCCCGCGCCTCAAGAGATATGTCAGCAGGTCTGCCCTGCTTAAAACGCGGCTCCAGCGATTTAGCGGCCAAATAGCGCCCTTGGACCGCGGCGCGCCGGGTCTTTCGAGTCTCATTCGCCTGTTGGTAAAGTTATTTTACCAAGTATGCGTCAATTTGCCTGCTTAGTGGCTTAGGTCATGGCGCTGACGGTGGTGGGCGGTACGCTGGTTCCCCGCCACATGTCTCGATTGTATGACCAATAAAAATAACGAAAATCAATACTATAGTATGCTAAACGCACGCAGTTTCCTATCTTGTTTTTCGCATCGGGAGTTGAATTTTGATGGTAAATTATCCTGACCACAGTGGGGTCATCGGCTACAGTTTTCGCTTGAATCGCTAGAGAATCCCGGCATTTTGTGTCCCAGGTCGTCTCGATACGGTCTAAGGCTGTTGCAAGGGCGGCAATAGACTGGTAGGCGATTAAGCATGTCATTCAAGCATAGAAGTGATGCGTTCGACGCATGCCTCGCGCGGTGGCATCAAAGGCATAACACTCTTAGGAGAAGCAATCATGCAACGTCGTGATTTCCTGAAAAAGGCAACTTTGGGCGCAGCAGCGGGTGTCGCTGGCGCATCAACCCTGGCGGCACCAGCTCTGGCAGCCAGCCACGCCAAGACCCTGACCATGGTCACCACCTGGGGCCGCGGTCTGGCTGGCGTACACGATGCGGCTCAGCGCTTCGTTGATAACGTCAACAACGCAGACGCAGGCTTGAACATCGAACTGAAAGCTGCCGGTGAGCTGGTCGGTGCATTCGACGTGTTCGACGCCGTCGAATCTGGCCAGGCCGACATTTGGCACGGCGCACCTTACTACTTCGTTGGTAAGCACCCGGCCTTTGGCTTCTATACTTCTGTGCCTTTCGGCATGACCGCGGTCGAGTACAACATTTGGTTTGACCACATGGGCGGCAAAGAGCTGGCTGCTGAGCTGTTCGGCGAGTTCGGTCAAATCGGTCTGCCCGCTGGTAACACTGGTCTGCAGGGCGGCGGCTGGTTCCGAAGCGAAATCAACTCTCCGAACGACTTCCAAGGCTTGAAATTCCGTATGCCAGGCCTGGGCGGTAAGGTGATTTCTAAGATGGGTGCCTCTGTTCAGAACATCCCTGGCGCGGAAATCTATCAGGCGCTGTCTACCGGTGCGATCGACGGTACCGAGTGGATTGGTCCTTGGGCGGACGAGAAAGTTGGCTTCCAAGAGATCACCAAGATCTACTACACCGCTGGTATGCACGAGCCAGGCGCGTCGCTGATGACCGTATTCTCTTTGGATGTTTGGGAAGACATGAGCGATGCTCAGCGTGCGGTTGCCACTGCGGCGGCGGCCGAGTGTGACCGTTGGAGCCTGGGCCAGTTCCAGTCCAACAACGGTGCAGCACTCAAGCGTTTGATCGCAGCGGGCGTTACTCCGAAGGAGTTCAACAACGACGTTTGGGACGGCATGGCGACAGCAGCTGCGAACCTGTATTCTGAGACTCGCGACGGCGGCTTGTTTGACAAGATCCACGATCACTACTTCGAGTCTATGTCAACTCTGTCTGGCTGGCTGTCACTGTCAGAAGGCCAGTACATCGCACAGCGTAACCGCGTCCAAGCGGCTGGCCTGGTGGGCTAAGCCTGAGGCTTTGTTTCGCGCCAATGCGAAACCGCAAATGTGGCACGAAGGGCGGTGCCTTAGGCTCGCCCTTCGCAGCGCTTTGCAAGAGCAAAAGGGTGGTACGCTTGCTTACTGCAGGAGGCGTCGCCGCCCTTTTTTTTGCATTTGCTGACCTAGGCATGAGTCTGTGGCAGTATGTCTGCAGCCCCTTGAATGGGATCGGCAAGCCTTGGTGTTTCGGTCGGACGCGGCGAGGTCCTGCTTAAATACTCGGGATATTTTTTTGGGGGACGGAGTAGAGTCGCAAGTGGTGTGCGCTGCTGCGAAGTCCCGGCGATACATAGGAAACAGGCTGCACTATGGAAGATGCAAGTTTGCTGGCCTCGTTGAGCTGGTTTTTCGCGGCTCTATTCGACGGTTCGCTGTGGAGCAACAAGGGGTTTTGGAGCGGCGTTATGCGCGCAGGTGTCTCCTGGACCATGCTCTACGGCTATATAGGGTTGGTTATTGCTTTGCTGGTCGCCACGGTGGTTTCAAGCCGGATTGGCGAGAATGTGCGCGGCTTTATCGACGGCATAAGTTCCAAATTGGGTCGCTGGGTCTGCTGGTTCGCGCTTCTTATGGTGGTGCAGCAAATTCTGGTGGTCTTTATGCAGGCCATCTTTAAGACCCCGATTATGAGCGTGGCGCCCTTTGGCGTTGGCCTCAATGCGACCCCGCAATGGTTTGGCGAGGAGTTGCGGCTCTACAACGCCATCCTGATCGCCATGGGCTCCGCCTTCACCTTCCTTGAAGGCGGCCACGTGCGAGTGGATTTGATCTATGGCGGCGTGTCGTTCCGCGTCAAGCGCATGATCGACCTGTTTGGTTCGCTGTTCTTCATGACCCCTTTGATGATGACCATCTACTTCTTCTCCTGGGGCTTAATGTGGCGCTCGATTGCCAGTGCCAGCGTCAACCCCTACCGCGATACCTACAAGTGGCGCGGCTGGCAGCTTGAGGCCTCGACCAATCCCTCCGGCTTCAACGAAGTCTATCTTTACAAAATTCTGATCTTTGTCTTTGCGGTCCTCATGCTAGCCCAGGCCCTTTCTATGGCCCTGCGCTGTATCCAAGAACTCAAAGAAGGCGAACCTGAGGGCGGCGACCCCCAGGCTATCCAGCACTAATAAGGCGAGGCATCTATGCTCTTTGGACTTAGCGGCGTTGAACTCGCCATCCTAATCGTATTCCTCTGCCTCATTGCGGGCATCATGTCGGGCTTCCCGGTGGCCTATGCGCTGGGCGGCTCAGCGCTGATTTCTTTCGGTATCATTGTCATTTTGAATCAGAATGGTTTGCTGCTGACGGAGGCTGGAAGCCCCATCCTTGACCAAGGTCGAGAATGGAAGGCCTTTACGGTCTATCCAGGTTCGGCGGTGTCCAATATGTTCTCGCGCATTTTTGGCGGGGGAAATGTGGACGTTCTGTTGGCTGTGCCGCTGTTCGTTTTCATGGGCATCACCCTGGAGCGCTCGCACATCGCTGACGACCTGCTGACCACCATGGCCAAGGTCTTTGGCCCCTTGCCCGGCGGTTTGGCTGTGTCGGTGGTGCTGGTGGGGGCGCTGCTGGCGGCTTCAACAGGCATCGTTGGCGCGACCGTGGTGACCATGGGCCTTTTGTCCCTGCCGACCATGCTCAACAAGGGCTATTCGCCCTCGCTTGCGACGGGCACCATCTGTGCGTCGGGTACCCTGGGCCAGATCATTCCGCCGTCGATTGTGTTGGTGTTGTTGGGCCAGCAGGTCGGTGAATACTACGCCGAGGCGCACCCTGGAACCGTGGTATCGGTCGGCACGCTGTTTAAGGCGGCGATTCTGCCCGGCATGATGCTGGTGGGCCTCTATATTGCCTATATCATGTGGGTCGCGCTGACCCAACCCGATAAAGCGCCAGCGGTGCACGACGAGAACGCTGAGCCGGATCCCGCGGTTGCCCACTTTGGTGGCACCAAGAATTTCCTGTTCATGCTGTTTGTGCCGCTCATTGGTATTGCCTTCATGTGGGTGATTCTGGGCATGGTGGGGCTGACCGGCCCGCAGCACCCTCGCCCGGGCGTTGAAGTTGTCAACTTTGTTGTACCGCCGATTTCACCCTCAGTCATGGCTTTGCTGGTGCTGCTCTCGGTGATTTTCTGGCTGCGCTACGTCCTGTTCCCCTCTGCGCCCTTGCGGCCCTTGTTGATGGGCGTCCTGGGCTTGGTCTTGCTGGCCCTGGTGTCGATCTTTGTCGTCCAACCCGAACTATCGCCGTCGGCCACTACCCTTTGGTTCGCGGTACCAGGCTATCTTATCATTCGCGGCTTGGCGCATGCGGCCAAGCACCTGCAGCACAACGATGTGATCCGCGTCGCATTCCCACCCATCGTTCTGATCGTAGCGGTTCTGGGCTCGATCCTGGGGGGCGTCACCAACCCGACTGCCGCGGCGGGTTTGGGTGCTGGCGGAGCCATCATGCTAGCCGCAGCGCGCCAGCTCAAGCCAGGCCAAGCGTCTTGGCCGATCCTGTATTCTGCCTATGCCATCGTGGTCTTGCTGCTGATCTCGAACAACTTTGACATCCGCTTGCTGGAGGCCATGACGACCGAAAACACCCTGGCCTATGGTTTGGCTTTCCTGCTTTACCATCTGGCTTTTGCAGGGATTCTTTACTGCATTTACATCTTATGGGTGGCGCATACGCGGCGCGGCAAGCCGGTGGTGTTCGAAATCTCGGTCGAGACTATGAAGATCACCTCCATGGTCTTCGTGATCTTGATCGGCTCGATCATGTTGAACCTGGTGCTCAAGTCCTTTGGCGGCGACCACTATATCCAAGAGGTGCTGCGCAGCTTTGAAAACGAACGCTCGGTGCTGTTGCTGGTGCTGGTGGTGATCTTCATCATGGGCTTCATGCTGGACTTCTTGGAGATCATCTACATCGTGATCCCCATCGTTGGCCCGGTGATCTATGGTGGTGACATGGACCCCAAGTGGGTGACCATCCTGATTGCGGTCAACTTGCAGACCTCATTCTTGACCCCGCCGTTCGGCTTCGCGCTGTTCTATCTGCGTGGCGTTGCGCCCAAGAGCGTAACCACCATGCATATCTATCGCGGCGTGGCACCCTTCGTGTTGATCCAGGTGCTGGCCTTGGCCATCCTTTGGTTCATTGAGCCCATCTCGACCTTCTTGCCGAACCTGTTGCCAGAAGGCGGCTGACGGCGATCTATAACGCTAAGCATCAGAACCCGGGTCATCGCAAGGTGGTCCGGGTTCCTGCGTTTTTGGGCCGGGCGAAGCAAGGGCTTGTGGTCAAGAGCCCGATCCCATAGAGCTAAGGGCCAACCCTCAGTCTGGCCCACTGTATGCTCCGCCCTTTTTTGTCTTTTCTTGACCGCGCCGCGCCTCATGTTCCTGCCGCTTTGACCGCCTGGCTGCGGGCGAGCTTTGGCCTCATGCTGGTGGCGGCCCTGGTCTCGGTCCTGGCCAGCTACGGCGCAGGGCAGAGCCGCTGGCTGGGCCATAGCCTGACCTGGTGGCAAGACCTAACCGCCGCCTGCCATGCCAGCCTGCTGTTCTTTGCCGCCAGCCAGGTTCTGGCGCGCGCAGGGCACTTGCGGATCGATCTGCTCTATGCCCGCTGGTCGCCGAAGACCCAGGCCAAAGCCGAGCGTGCTTTTGCTTGGTTGGCCAGCTTGCCGCTCATGCTGCTGTTGTTGACCACGGCGCTGCCCTGGGCCTGGCGCGCCTGGAGCCGCCTTGAGGCCTCAGTCAACCCGGCGGGCTTGGGCCCGCTCTATCTGGTCAAGAGCCTGCTGGTGCTGGCCAGCGTGCATGGCCTCTTGGTGACGCTACGCGCCATGTTCGCCCGCACTGCTGCGGTTGCGGATCAGCCAGATCCGAGCGGCGTATGAGCCCCACGCTCGCATTGATAAGCCTGGGCCTGTTGACCGTTGCGGTCCTGCTGTCGGGCCTGCCGGTGGGGCTCGCCCTTGCTGCGGCGGGCCTTGCAGTTGTTGGGTTGAGCGCGGCAGTCAGCGCGGCGATGACGGGCCAACTGTCTTGGTCCGCGCTTGAGGCCTACCAGGTGCTGCCCGACCGCTTGCTCGACGGCATCGCTTTCAATCAAACGCTGTTGGCCATTCCCTTGTTCTTGCTGATGGGCAGCCTGCTGCAATCCTCTCGCTTGATCGAAGATGTTCTACGCCCCTTGGGCCGTCAGAGCCGTGCTCTGCCGCCCTCAGTGGTGGCGGTAGGCGGTATCTTGGGCGCCAGTTCGGGCGTCGTTGGTGCCAGCGTTACGGCCCTGGGCCTCATGACCCTGCCGGCCCTGCTCAAACGCGGCCTGTCGGCCAGCGCGGCGTCGGGCTTGGTGGCTGCGGCCGGGGCCTTGGGGCAGGTGGTGCCGCCCTCAATCGTGCTGCTGGTTCTGGCCGACCAGGTGAGCCAGACCTATACCGCTGCCCAGTACAAGGCGGGCAATTTCGCCCCCGACGTGGTTAGCGCGGGCCAGGTGTTCAACGCCGCTTTGCTGCCCGCCTTGGTGTTGGTGCTGCTCTATGGCCTTTATGCGCTGGGCCTGACGGGTGCTTCTGACGGCACGCCGCCATCGCGCAGCCGGCCAAACTGGTGGTGCTTGGGCCCGGTGGGTCGGCAAGCCCTGCTGGCCCTGGCGGCCCTGCTACTGTTGGCCGGGACCGTGCTGGGCGGCATCTTGTTGGGCTGGTATCCGCCGTCGCAGGCTGCGGTGGTGGGCGTTGCCATGGCCAGCATGCTGGCTGCGCTCAGGCGCAGTTCGCCGCGGCAGCGCTGGTGGCTCTGGGCAGCGCTGGCGATCAGCGCTCTGGTCTGGTCCTTGCCCGCAGCGCGCGTACCAGTGGGCCTGGCGCTGGCGGCGTTGGCGTGGCTGCAATTGGCGCGGCTTGGCCTGGCTGGCCCGGTTTTGGATCGCGCCATTCACCTCACAGGGGTGATCTTTTTCATTCTGCTGGGCGCGGCGGTCTATACCATTAGCCTCAAGATCATTGGCGGCGATCGGGTGATTCGCGCGCTGCTTGACCCTTTGTTGGCGCGCGACCCGCGCCTGCTGTTGGCGGCCTTGCTGGGCCTCATGTTCCTGTTGGGCTTCTTTTTTGAATTCCTAGAGATCGTTTTGATCCTGGTGCCGACCGTCTGCCCGGTGCTGTTCGCAAGCGATGTCAACCCGGTCTGGGTGGCGGTGCTGATGGCCTTGGTGCTGCAGACCTCGTTTCTAACCCCGCCCTTTGGTGTGGCCTTGTTCTATCTGCGTGCGGTGGCCCCGCCGCAGGTGACGACCCTGGCGCTCTATCGCGGCGTCTGGCCCTATGTCGGGCTGCAAACCCTGGTACTGGCGCTGGTTTGGGTCTGGCCGGGCATGCTGTTGGGTTAATGCCAAAGCTGCCAAAGTCGGGTCGCTCCATGCCCTGCTACGCAGTGATTCGTCCTGTATTGCAATACCTTAGCATAGAGCAAAGCAGTCACTGCGGCGCGGCGCTGGTATGAACTGCTTGTGCGCCTGTCTCGGGTCCGCGGGAAGGAGCGGGTCCTTCGGCCGGTGGCGTCAGCCGGCTTGCAAAGCGGGCATGTGACGGACGGTTTTCAAGAACTCCTGAACCTTCTCGGTCCTGTGCAAATCGACATGGGTAACGATCCAAATCGGGGCACCCCAGTCTGAGCGCGAGGGCATAACGGGCAGCAGGCGATCATCGCCGCGTGCCTCAAATTCGGGAAGAAATCCTAGGCCGAGCCCCTCAAGGACGGCAGCGTGCTGCACGGTCTGGCTCTGGGTGCAGAGGGCCAGTTGGGCTTGGCTGACCGTCTCGGCCATCCAACTGGCATAGGGCAAGGGGCTGGAAGGGTTGATACTGCCGACAAAGCGATGGGCGCTGAGAGCCTGCGGATCTGGCATGCCATGACGCGCAACGTAGGCCTTACTGACATACAGACCGAAGGGAAAGTGCCCATAGAGCTGCACGACATAATCGAGCGTCTCCGGTTTTGGGCCTGCACGAAAAGCCACGTGCGCTTCGCCCAATTCCAGGCGGCTGAGTTGAGTGCCAGCGATGAACTCCAGCGCAATATCCGGTTGGCGGCGCTGGAACTCGGCGATCGCTGGCATGAGCATGGGCGCAAAGCGCGACAGGGCCGTGACGATCAGCCTGCCCGACAAGCGACCGGCGCGCGCCTGGCTTCTGCCGATCAGGTCGCGGAACATGTCGTCGGCCCGGTCGGTGACCTCAAGCATCTGCTGGCCGGTCTCGGTCAGGGTATAGCCGCGGGCGTGGCGTTGGAACAAGGGGGTACCAAAGCTTTGCTCCAGCAAGTCGATATGGCGGTTGACGGTGGCGCGGTGGACGCCCAGCGCCTTTGCGGCTGCACTCACGGTCCCATGGCGGGCCAGCATCAGGGCGGTACGCAGTTCATTCCAGTGATCCATCAGCCGACCTCGTTATGACATGTCGCATCAACGCGCAGAACATGCGCGCCAAGGTATCTTTACGTATCGCATCGCGCACATCAAGTTTCCTTGCATGGGACGCCCTCCTTGGCGTTTGACCGTTTCAATAGGACTTATGATGAAGATTCTCGCCTTTGCCGCCTCCAACAGCCGCAATTCAATCAACCGCAAGCTTGTAGGCTATGCCACCGAGCGCTTGCGCCTCATGTTCCCTGGCCTCAGGGTCAAAACACTTGATATTAACGACTACGAGATGCCGATTTATTCCGCAGACCGTGAGGCGGAGGCTGGAATCCCGGCGCCTGCGCGTGATTTCTATGACATCATCGGCGCGGCAGATGCGGTGTTGGTGTCCTTCGCTGAGCACAATGGCAGCACCACGGCGGCTTGGAAGAACATCTTCGACTGGATGAGCCGCATCGACAAAAAGGTATGGCAGGGCAAGCCCCTGGTTATGCTCGCCGCATCGCCAGGCGCGCGGGGCGGTGCCAACGTCTTGGCGAGTCAAGCGACGACCGCACCGCATTTCGGGGCGGATCTCAAGGGAACGCATGGGGTCGGCGACTGGTACCAGGTTTGGGATGACAGCGAAGGTAAGTTGCTGAGCCAAGACGATATCGACGCCCTTGACTCGCACATCGGTTTGCTGGTGCCAGAGCTGGTTTGAGCCGATATGCTGGTGGCATCACGCTGCACGTTAGGTCGCGCGCCTAGGCGACCAGGCGCTCGGCTTCGTTCAAGTCCAGGCTGACCAAGGTCGAGACGCCTTGTTCTTGCATGGTCACGCCGAATAAGCGGTCCATTCGGGCCATGGACACCGGGTGGTGGGTGACGACCAAGAAGCGCGTGCCGGTGGTCTCGCCCAAGCGGCGCACGATGACGCAAAAGCGGTCCACGTTGGCCTCGTCCAGCGGCGCGTCCACTTCGTCCAGCACGCAAATCGGCGCTGGGTTGACCAGGAAGACCGCGAACAGCAGCGAGATGGCGCTCATGGTCTGCTCGCCACCGGACAACAACGACATGGATTGCAACTTCTTGCCAGGCGGCTGAGCATAGACCTCAAGCCCCGCCTCCAATGGGTCGTCGCTCTCGATCAGCTCCAGGCTGGCGCGACCGCCGCCAAACAGCTCGGTGAACAGGTCCTTAAAGCGGGTGTTGATGGCCTCGTAGGCCTCCAACACGCGCTGGCGGGCCTCTTTGTTGAGGGTCGAGATGGTGCGGCGCAGCTTGGCGATGGCCTCTTCCAGTTCGGCCTTTTCGCTCTCAAAGTCCTGGGCCGAGCTTTGGATCTCTTCGGCCTCTTGGGCGGCGCGCAGGTTGACGGCCCCCAGAGCGGCGCGTTGGCCCTTGGCGGTCTCCAAGCGTTGCGCCAGAACCTCACGCGCGGGTCGCGCGTCGGCGTCATTCAGGTCGAGCTGGCATTTGGCACAGATGCCGTCGGGGGTCATGCCGTGGGTCTCTGACAGGCGCGCGCGCAGGGCCAGGGTCTGGTCTCGCGCGCCCTCGGCCAGGGTCTCGGCACGAATCAACGCACCTTGTGCGGCTTGAGCGCTCTGCTCGGCGGCTTTGAGCGCCCGTTTGTGGCTGTCGATCTCGGCCTCGGCGTCGCGCAGGGCCTTGGCGGCCAGGTTGTGTTGCGCCGCTAGGGTCTGTTCCTGCCCGTTGTGGCTTTCAACCGTTTGGCTCAGCTCTGCTTGGCGCAGCTCCAGCGCCGCGATTTCGTCGGTTAGGGCCTGGCAGCGTTGATCGAATGAGGCCTGCTGCGCCTTGGCGGCTTCGGCGCGTTCGGCCCAAATCGTGCGTTCACGGGCAATGGCGCTCAGGCGCTCTTGGGCGCGTAAGCTGGCCTGCTTGACGCCATCCAGGGCGCTGCGCTCCTGGCCCAGGAGGCGGCGTTGGTCTTGCAGGGCCAGCGAGTCGGCGCTGATCTGCTGCGCCAATTGCGAGGTGTCGGGCAGGGCTTGCCACTTCTCGTCCAGCTCTTGCAGCAGCGCTTGGGTGCGCTCCCGCTCGTTCGCGGCTTGCTGGGCCTGGGCCTCTAGGCTGGTGAGCTGCTTGCGTTGACCGTCGAGCGCCTGTTGCTGGCGGGCGAGCGCCTGCTCGGCCTGGGTCAGAGCGGTTTGCTGGCTCTGGCGCTGGGCGCGCAGATCACGCAGGGCGGCTTGGCTGGCTTGGCGCGCGGTCTGTGCGGACTGGCTGGCCGCTTGCGCGCTCTGCCAGTCTTGGCGCAGGCTGGGCAGTTGCGGGTCCAGGGCCTCCAAACGTTCCTGGTGGCGCAAACGCTCGGCCAAGCTGGTGTCGCCTGCCTTCGGGTCAGCGATCACGCCATCCCACGCCAGCAACCAGCCCTCGCGTGTCACCAGCATTTGGCCGGCCTTCAACGCGGATTGCTGTTGGCGTGCGTCCGCCAGGCTCTCCACCAGGCCAACGCCTTGGAAGCGGCGCGCCAGGGCAGGCGGCAGGCTCAGGTGCGCGGCCAGAGGCGTGCTGCCCGGCGGCGGGGTCAGATCGTCCAGAAGATCCAGCGCCTGCCATCCCCCGCTGTTGAGGTCGCCGGAGGCGGCCAGGCGGGCTTGCGCGCCCAAGACCGCTGCGACCGCAGCGGCCAACTCTGCGGGTGCGCGCATGCTGCTGGCCAAAGGCTGGCCCGCGCTTTGGCTCGCAGGCTTGGCGCTGCCATCTGCGGCCAGGCCCAGAAGACGCCGCAGGCTGGCGATTTCGCCCTCAAGGCTGGCAAAGGCTTGCTTGGCGCTGGCTTCGGTTTCGCGCGCGCTTTGTTCTTGGCTTTGCTCGCTCTCCAGCCGGTCTTCCAGGCTTGAAAGGCGCTCGGTCAGCGCGGCCAAGTGGGCCTGGCCATCGCTCACGGCGTTCTGGGCGGCCACCAGCTCGTCGTCACCGGCCAGCGCTGCTTCTAATGCCTGGCGCTTGGTCTCTAGCTGTTGGACCTGAGCGTGACGCGCCTCCAGGTCGCGGCGCGCGCGCTGGCGCTGGCTTTCCAGCGCGGCGGCTTGGCTGGAGAGCGCGGCTTGGTCTTGGCGTTTGGCTTGCAAGGCCTCGTCCAAGCTGCGCAGCCCCTCGCTCAAGCTGCGCACGCTGGCCTCATAGCGGGCAAGGGACTCACGCTGGCGGGCTTGGTCTTCGGTCAGGCTGGCTTGCTCGGCGGCGAGTTTGGTCTCGGTCTGCCCGGCTTGTTCTAAAATTGCGGTCTCGCGCGCCAGGTCTTGGTGGAGTTGCTCCAGGCTGGCGCGGGCGCTCTCGGCTTGGGCTTGCGCGCGGGCCAGCTCGGCGCGGCTCTGGTCGCGGGTCAGGCGCAGGGCTTGCAGGGCGGTGGCCGCGGCTTGTTCTTGTCCGCGTAAGGGGGCAAGTTGGCCCTCGTGCTCGCTAAACAGGGTGTTTTGTTTGGCTAGGGCGGCTTCGGCCTCAGCGGCAGCGTGCTGACACCGCGTCAGCTCCTGCGCGGCGGCCTCCACCACCTGGGCTTGGTGCAGCCAGTCCAAAGCGGCGATTTGCAGATCCAACAGGCGGATTTCTTCGGACAGGTTGCGGTACTTCTCGGCCTGGCGCGACTGGCGCATCAGCTCGCGCCTGCGTGCGCCCATGTCCGACAGCACTTCGTCCAAGCGCTGCAGATTGGTTTCGGCGCTTTTCAGGCGCAGGTTGGCCTCGTGGCGACGCGTGCGCAGGCCGCCGATGCCAGCGGCCTCCTCCAGCAACATGCGGCGCTCAGAGGGTTTGGCGGTAATGATGGCGTTGATCTTGCCCTGGCCCACCAGCGAGGTCGAGCTGGCGCCCGACGCGCTGTCCGTGAACAAGAGCTGCACGTCGCGCGCGCGCACCTCTTGACCGTTGACGCGATAAGTCGAGCCCCGGTCGCGGTCGATTTTGCGGCTGATTTCCAGATCATCGAAGTGATTGAAAGCTGAAGTCACCGAGCGCTGTTGATTGTCCAGCGAGATCACCACTTCGGCCAGATTGCGCGCCGGGCGCTTTTCGGTGCCAGCAAAGATCACGTCCGCCATTTCACCACCGCGCAACCGCTTGGCTGAGGTCTCGCCCATGGCCCAGCGCAAGGCTTCGACCAGATTGGACTTTCCGCAGCCATTTGGGCCGACGATGCCGGTCAGACCGGGCCGGATCGGCAGGTCTGTGGCCTCGACGAAGGACTTAAAGCCCTGAATGCGCAGTTTGGTGAAATTGATCACAAGGCGGCTCTGTGCTGACCGAAGGCAATCGGGGCCTAGTTGGACTGATTGACCAAGCGGGTGATGTCACCAATCGAGCGATCACCGCGGTAGTGCCGGTTGTTGATGAACAGGGTTGGCGTGGAGTTGACGCCCAGCCCTTCCGCCTCCTGACGCGCGCGCAACAGCTTGTCTTGCAGCTCTTTGTTTTGGAAACAGGCGTCGAACTCTGCCTGGCTTGTGGCCATGGTCAGGGCAATCTCGCGCGGAATCTTCAGATAGTCTTTGTTGGCGTCATTGATCCACTCGGGCTGCTTTTCATAGATGGCCTTGGTGAACAAAGCCTGCTTCTCGGCGGGCAGGCAGCGGTTCATGATCGAAATCTGGAAGGCAAAGCGGTCCAGCGGAAAGTCGCGATAGATGAACTTGACCTTGCCGGTGGCAATCAGGCGATCAACGATGTCTTGGAACTGCGTGGTGTGGAAGTTTTGGCAGTGGCCGCAGGTGAAAGAGGCGTACTCGGTGATTGTCACCGGCGCGTCCATGTTGCCCAAAATGACATCAAAATCATACAGGCCGGTGCCCAGGTTGCCGTCGTTGCCCGGCCCGACGAGGCCAGCGGCAGAGGCACTGGTAACGGGCAGATCCGCAATAGCAGTTGTCGAGGTGGGCGCTTCGTTGGTTTCGTCTTGGCTGCCGCCGAACAGGCTCTTGTGGAAGAAGGCCGAGGCTGCGCCAGCGCTTACAACCACCAGCAGCGCTGCGGCTGCGAGAGACACCGTCATCTTTTTCATCGTCTAAGTTCCTTGTGCTTGACATGAGCGATGGAAAGACCGGCTCAAGCCAGGCGCACCGGGCGCTTTGGGCCGAACCAGTCTGAAGTCTTAAGGGCCCAAAACCGCCATGCCAAGTCGCGAAATCGCTCCCTAGGAGCTTGTTGATTTCTGCTTGATTATCGCTTGCAGGCGTGCAAGCCGCGCCGCCAGCTCTGGGTCGTTGATGCTGGTATCGGGCAAAGACGACAAATCCACGGCAGCCAGGGCCTCGTCTTGGTCACGATTTTGTGTTTTTGCAGGGACGGCCGGGCGCGGCGCAAAGGGCTGGCTCACCTGCTTGAGCCGCAAGCTTTGCACCAGATCAAAGCCGAAATAGCGATTGACGGCTTGCAAGATTTGCGGGCTAGTTTGCTGAACTTCCAGCAAAAAAACCCGCTGTACATAGACCTCAAGCACCGCGCCTTGGCCGCGTTTTTCTGTGCCTTTGCTCGATGTCGCTGCCGCGCCGGGGGCGTGCAGCCGTGCGGGTCGCAGCCAGGCGTCCAGCTCTTCGCCTACCACTTGAGGCCAGTCGCGACGCAAGGCCAACTCATAGCTGGACCGCCCCCGCAAGGCGCGTTGAGTCAGCTTGGGCAGCACTCTGGACAGGCGTTTCACAGCAAGTTGTCCCCAAATCTTCGCGGAAAGGTTGCAGATTGCGCGCGCCGCGCAGCCTTTTGTGGTGATGCAGATTAGCAGCTCGCAGCCAATCTGCAAAGCCCGCCATCAACCGTGGGGCATCGCGAAATGCCAACGCTCACAAAATGCAACACGACTGATAAAAACCGTGAGATGGCCGATTTTGACCCTAGCTTTGCCATGTTCCCGCCCGGTTTGCGGACGACCCCTTAAGCAGCGAAAACCCCAGGATTTCGGAAGAGGCCAGGGTTTCGTCGGTGCGTCGTTCTGAACGGACCGCTCGCTTTTAACGCCTAATCTCGTCACTCTCGATCACGCAAAGGCATGACCATGATGGCTCTCACCCCAGACCAGTTGCAAGAGCGCAGCACGGCCGTTGGTGCGCTCATCTATCGCCCAGGACGTGGGCTCTATTTGCAGCGACAGCGCCAGAACCGGGGCTATTGCCAAGAGAGCTGGGACATGCCTACAACCACCATGGCCAAGCACGAATCTGTGCCCGAAACGCTGGCGCGCCAAATCCAAGGCGAGACCGGCTGGACCCTGAAGGATGTCAAGGCGTTGCTGGGCCATCGCGTGTGGAACGATGGCGAGCCTGAAGCCGGCCAGTGGCGCTCACACTGGGTAGATGAGTACGACTTTCTGGTCACAGTCGAAGAAGACAGCGCCCCCACAAAGCAAAGCGACGAGATCCAGGGCTGGCAATGGCTGACCCGTGACGACCTGGCGGCGCTGGAGCAATCAGAAAAGAAGCACGTTCACGCCATGGTTAAGAACGCCATGGACTATCTGGGTCTTTAGGCGAACTGCCGGCCCAGGTGAGCGACCTCAGCCCCCATCACAAGGCCCTGTTGGACTGGTACGACGCGCATCGCCGCAGCCTGCCGTGGCGCTATGCGCCGGGTCGGCCCGCCGATCCCTACCGCGTGTGGCTGTCTGAGATCATGCTGCAACAGACCACGGTTGCCGCGGTCGTCCCCTACTTTTTGGGCTTTGTGCAGCGCTGGCCGACGGTCGAGGCGCTGGCTGCCGCGCCGCTGGAGGCGGTTCTGGAAGCCTGGGCGGGGCTGGGCTACTACGCCCGCGCGCGCAATCTGCACGCCTGCGCCCGGGCGATCAACTTGGACCATGGTGGGCGCTTCCCCTCAGACCTGGCGGCACTTCGGGCTCTGCCGGGCATAGGTGACTACACGGCGGCGGCCATCCGGGCCATTGCCTTCGACCAGCCCGCGGTGGTGGTGGACGGCAATATCGAGCGCATTATGAGCCGCTTGGCGCGCATCGAGGCACCTCTGCCCAAAGCCAAGCCCGCGATCAAGGCCGAAGCTGCGCAGCGTGCGCCAGCATCGCGCTGTGGCGACTATGCGCAGGCGCTGATGGACCTGGGCGCGACGGTCTGCCTGCCCAAGTCGCCACGTTGTGCCGCCTGTCCATTGGCTTTCGAGTGTCTAGCACTGCGCGATGGCGGTCCTGAGCTGGCTGGCAGCTATCCGCGCAAACAGGCCAAAGCCGCCAAACCGACGCGTCAGGGCGCGGCGCTGTGGTTGCTGGATCACCAGGGCCGGGTTTTTGTGCGCCGACGGCCTGAGACCGGGCTGTTGGCCAGTATGCTTGAGATCCCTTCGACCGAATGGAGCAGTCAGGCTATCTCGGCCCCAGACTGGCTCGGCCTGAACTGGCAGCGTTGGCCGGGCGAGGTGCGCCACACCTTTACCCACTTCCATTTGACGCTAACGCTCTTTTCAGCGCGGCTGCCTCGACGCGGCGGCGATACTTTGCAGACCCGGCTCAGCGGCGAGCTGGACGCGCGTTGGGTCAGACCGGACCTGTTGGCCGAGCTGGGCCTGCCGACCTTGATGCGCAAGATCGCCATCGCTGCCGAGTTGGCGCGAAAGGACGAGCGCTAGGCCCTGATCTAGCTGGGCGCCTTCACCTGCCTGGTTTTGATTTGAGTGGCCGGTGAAGGGCCTGGCCTGGTCGAATTTAGATGGTGCGAAGTTGGGTGGGGCGAACGAAGGCCTGAGACCTACTCCTGAGACTCACACCTGAGACGCGCTACTTTGGTTTGTTTCGAAAGTCTTGAATTACGAAAATGACTGAAATTGTGGTTAACATAATAATTAAGAGTCGATGCAGCTCGTCCAGCTCGTAGAAATGAGACAAGATCTCAAGAATAAGCAGCGTGATGGCCACCGACACTGCAATTTGTTTCCAAGTCGACATTCTATCTCGTTTTTCCTAAGGCTCGAAGCAGAAGCGCCGCTGCGCTTCTGCGATATATGTAGGATCATTGATGTGGATTAATTGTGTTCCCCATGTAGTCAACCCTGGGGGAAATATTGGGGAGGCCGGGATCAATGTAGGGAACCATAAGATCGCCTGCTGCATTGCACCCCAAACTGCCAATGAAAGCTCCCAGCGCGCCGCCGGCAATTCCACCAGCACCACCATAACGTAAGCCACGCGCCGTACCCAAGTCGGTTGCAGCACCTATACAAGCTGCGCGAGAGGCTATTCCAAGTTGGGATTCGGCACTGAGCGCCTTCCTATAGCTGCGATACCCCCGACTCGTTCTATGCCAAGCTTTGTCTGGGTCCACAAACCTGGGAGGGGCTGGTGTATATGCAGGCTTGGGACTTGCGACCTGCTGCTCATATGCAGAAGCTCGCCAAGAATGGGGCTTAATTTTTGGTGTCCCGTCGCCAAAAAGGAAATTCGAAACTGCCCCACCCCTGGGGCTTCGAGGTTGAAACGGTCTGTGCCGGTTCTGTCTTGTGCTAGCAAATGGCAGGCCATCGGCTATTCTTTGCGGTGTTCTGATGGGATGGATCATCATACAAAATAATCTCCTTCGAATAGCTTGGGAAAGCCCAAGCAAGTGTTCTGTATATGTTCTATTCACTACAATCAAAAAGACCAAGCAAAATTTTTATCAAATTATGAGGTTTGAAAATCAATCTCATTGCCGGTTGATCCGACGTTTGGTGCATGGGCCATGCCAAACATCAAAATGCAACGAACCTCAATCAATCCCAAACGGCAGGGCATAGCGCTGTGGCTGTTGGATCACCAGGGCCAGGTTTTTGTGCACCACACCTTTACCCACTTCCATTTGACGTTGGCGCTCTTTTCAGCGCGGATGCCTCGACGCGGCGGCGATGCTTTGCAGACCCAGCTTAGCGACGAGCTAGACACCCGCATTAACCTTGCGGGTTTGAGGTTATGATGATTCACTTGGGTAAAGGAGAAACCTATGCCCGTGATCAAGCAAGAGCCATCGCTATTCGGTATGTCCGATCATTTGAAAAGC